>NZ_CP157483.1:2403497-3004372 GCF_045348425.1 Pedococcus sp. KACC 23699 | reverse complement strand
CCTATGTGTCGTTGTCAGTTTCGTCGGACCCGCCATGGGGGCGTGGCCCTGCCTGGCGTCTGGCCGCACCCCACCGACACCTTGGCCGGACTGCTGTGGTGCGCCCCGGGTTCGGAGGAAACCTCGTCACCCGGCGAGAAGACGCGCGAATTAGGTCTGCGCGTGCGAGCACACGGTGACCGTCGACCATCGTACGTGCTGAGCACGGTGATCGAGAAATCCGCTCTCCCCACGCCTGCGCCTCCCCCGACGGCGGGTGACACACCGGAAACCGGGGCGACGACGCGCCATACCGGGCGTAGGGTGCCCGACTTGTGGCTTCCCTCCTGTCCCGCCTCGGTGAGTGGGCCGCACCCGCGCGCATGGGGGTGCCGTTCCGGTGGAACCTCGCGTCCTCGTGGGTGGGCCAGCTCGGGGACGGCATCGCCCTCGCCGCCGGTCCCCTGCTCGTGGCGTCGCTGACCCGTGACCCCACCCTCATCGCCGCCGCGGCCATGGTCCAGAACCTGCCGACCCTGCTGCTCGGCCTGTATGCCGGCGCCGTCGCCGACCGCGTCGACCGCCGCCGGCTCGTCCTCGCGGCCAACCTCGTCCGGGTCGTCGTGCTTGCGGTCCTGGCTGCGACGATCGCCACCGGGACGGTGTCGATCGCGCTGCTGCTGGTGACGCTGTTCGCCGTCGGTGTGGCCGAGCTGTTCGCCGACACCGGCTGGCGGGCCGTGCTGCCGATGATCGTCCCCAAGGCGGACCTCGGCATCGGGAACGCCAGGCAGATGTCCGGGTTCCTCGTCGCGAACCAGTTCATCGGGCCTGCTGTGGGGGCGAGCCTGTTCGCGCTGGGAACCGCGGTGCCGTTCGGCGTGCAGGGTGCCGCGCTGCTCCTGTCCGCCGCGCTCTTCACGAGGGTGGTGCTCCCTCGGGAGGAGAACCCGGCGCGGCCGGAGCAGCACATCGGCCACGACATCCTCGACGGCCTGCGCTGGATCGCGGGGAACGCCCCCATCCGGACGCTCACCCTCATCATCTTCATCTTCAACATCACCTGGGGCGCCCCCTGGGGCGTCCTCGTCTACTGGGCCCAGGAGCGGCTCGGGGTGGGGGCGGTCGGGTTCGGGCTGCTCACGACCTGCTCCGCGATCGGCGGGGTCGCGTCGGTCCTGCTCTACGACCGGCTCGAGGCACGCGTGCCGCTCGCCCGGCTCATGAAGATCTGCCTGGCCCTGGAGGTCCTCACCCACCTCGCGCTCGCCCTGACCACCGTCCCCTGGGTGGCGATGGTGATCATGGTGGTCTTCGGCGGGTACGCCTTCGTCTGGGGGTCGCTGTCCTCGGCGGTCCGGCAGCGGGCGACGCCGAACGAGCTCCAGGGACGCGTGGGCAGCGTGTACTGGCTGGGCCTCATCGTGGGGCTGCTCGTAGGGCAGCTCCTCGGAGGGCTCATCGCCCGGCACTTCGGGGCGGCTGCGCCGTTCTGGTTCGCGTTCGTCGGGGCCGGGGTGACGTTGCTCGTGGTGTGGCGCCAGCTCGACCACATCGCGCACGTCGACGCGGCCGGCGACGCCTCTGGCGGCGAGGCTGACGTCGACGCCGCCACCGACGCGGGCGGCGTGGCGCAGGTGGACGTTCGCGTCGAGACGGCCGACGAGGACTGAGCCCGTCAGGCGGAGGCGTCGACCGCCCGTTGGACCACAGGGGCGAGGTGGCCCGCGTAGCGCTGCTGGACCTGCGGGATGCGCCAGTCGTCCCCGGTGACGAGCTGGCGGCAGCGGTAGGTCTCGCAGTGGCAGCGAACCATGAGGTCGGGGTCGGTGCTCCCGGTCGCGTAGTCGACGGTGAGCTCCTCCCCCGGCTCGATGTCGCGGAAGGCCACCAGGCGCCGGCCGTCGGCCGACCACGCCAAGGTCGGGTCGCACGAGTGGTTGAGGGCCGCGGGGTCCACGTCGACCACCTCACCGATCAGCACCATCGCGCCGGTGAAGACCCCTCGCCCGGCGATCGCCGAGGCCCGTCGCTCGATGGCCATGGCGGCAGGGTACGCGCGGCACGCTGCGAACCCGGCGCGCGCGGCATACGGTCGGCGCATGGCCTCACCGCTCGTCGCACGCATGCAGGGTTTCGGCACGACGATCTTCGCCGAGATGACCGGGCTCGCCACCGCGCACGGCGCGGTCAACCTCGGGCAGGGGTTCCCCGACAGCGACGGGCCGCGGGAGATGCTCGACGCCGCGAAGGCCGCCATCGACGGCGGCCGCAACCAGTACCCGCCCGGCCCGGGTGTCCCCGAGCTGCTCGACGCCGTCGCAGCCCACCAGTCGCGCTTCTACGGCATCGACCTCGACCCGACGTCGGAGGTCCTGGTCACCGTCGGGGCCACCGAGGCGATCGCCGCGACCATCCTCGCGCTGTGCGAGGTGGGCGACCAGGTGGTCACCTTCGAGCCCTACTACGACTCGTATGCCGCTTCGATCGCCCTCGCCGGCGCCGTGCGACGGACGTCGGTGCTGCGGTTCCCTGACTTCGCGGTGGACGAGGCATCCCTGCGCGCGGCGTTCTCCCCGCGCACCCGGATGGTCCTGCTCAACACTCCCCACAACCCGACGGGCAAGGTCTTCACCTCCGCCGAGCTCGACCTGATCTGTTCCCTCGCAAGGGAGTTCGACGCGTGGGTGGTCACCGACGAGGTGTACGAGCACCTGGTCTTCGGCGGGGCGTCGCACGTCCCGGTCGCCACGCTGCCGGGGATGCGCGAGCGGACCTTGACGATCTCCTCGGCCGGCAAGACGTTCTCGGCGACCGGGTGGAAGGTCGGCTGGGTGTCGGGGCCGGCCGAGGCGGTGGCGGCGGTGCGGGCGGTCAAGCAGTTCCTCACCTTCGTCGGGTCGGGTCCGTTCCAGCCCGCGGTGGCTGTCGCCCTGGGCCTCGGCGACGACGTGTATGCCGCGTTGTCGACGTCCCTGGAGGCCAAGCGTGACCTGCTCGTGGCCGGGTTGCGCGGTGCAGGGCTCGAGGTCTCCGTGCCGGACGGGACGTACTTCGTCGTGGCCGATGCCGCACCCCTGGGAGCCACGGACGCCCTGGCCTTCTGCCGGGACCTGCCGGCAAGGGCTGGTGTGGTGGGGGTGCCCGTCTCGGCGTTCCACGACGACGTCTCCGCGGCGCCGACGCTGGTGAGGTTCGCGTTCTGCAAGCGCGACGAGGTGCTGCACGAGGCGGTCCGCCGGCTCGGGGCGCTGCGCGCCTGACCCCGCGCCCCCCTCCTCCTCCCGTGGGAGGCCCGTCCACACCATCGGCGAGACGCCCGCTCCCTCCACAGGCACGGCGGGGCGCGCTGGCTCGGACGAGGTTCCCGGACGAGCGTCGTGGTCATGAAGGCACTTGTGCCCGTCCTCCTCCCCGCTGCCGCCACGGCCCTGGCCGTCACCACGGTGTCCACGGTGGTCGCACCCACCAGCCTGTCGGTGGCACCGCCGCCCGCCACGGTCCGGGAGACCGTCGCCCCGCCGTTGCACCCCCGGGCCACGAAGCCGCCGCCGACCGCCGGACGAGACGCTCCAGCTGCGTCGTCGCGACTCGCGCCGCGGGGCCGATGGGTCTGGCCGCTGGAGCCTCCCCCGGACGTGGTCAGACCGTTCATTCGGCCCGCCTCCACGTGGGGCGCCGGGCACCGGGGAGTGGACCTCGACGCGTCGGCCGGCAGCGCGGTCCGCGCCGTCGACGCCGGGGTGGTGACCCACGTCGGGGTGGTCGCCGGGCGAGGCACGGTGACGGTGCTGCACCGATCGGGGCTGCGCTCGACGTATGAACCCGTTGAGGCCGCCGTCAGCGTCGGGGACGAGGTCACCCGGGGACAGCAGCTCGGCACCGTGGCTGCGGGAGGTCACTGCTCCCCTGCGGCGTGCCTCCACCTCGGCGCCCTCAGAGGCAGCACGTACGTCGATCCGCTGACGCTGCTGGGCGCCACACGGGTGAGGCTGCTGCCGCTGCGGTGACGCGCGATCCGGCAGGTCCGGCGAACGGCTGCCGGGTTCTGGCGCCGCCGGGTCAGGCGCCCCGGGGTCAGGCGCCGCCGGGGTCAGGCGCCGCCGGGGTCAGGCGCCCCCGGGGTCAGGCGCCCCCGGGGTCAGGCGCCGCTCGGGTAGGGCCAGGGCTGGCAGCCCTGGAGGCCCAACGTCTGCTGAACCATGACCGGGGCGCGCTGCCCCTTGGCGGGACAGCTGCGGTGCTGGTGACCCAGTCCGTGGCCCACCTCGTGGTTGACCTGGTACTCCCGGTAGCGCGCGACGTCCGTGCCGTAGCTGTCGTCGCCGAGGACCCAGCGTCGCAGGTTGAGCACCGAGCGCTCGCCGTTCCAGCACGAGACCTGCGACAGCGTCTGCATCGGGGCACACAGCTTGTCGGTGAGCCCGGGGCTGGCGAGGGTCACCCTGATGTCGACCGGGGCACCCCCCTTGGCCTCGTCCGGGCTGACGTTGACGAACCGGATGCCATCGACCTTCTGCCACCCCCTACTGTCGAGCAGGACCTCCTGGACCTTCGACGCGACGGAGGCGGCGTCGACACCGAGACCTCCCTCGATCTCGACGGTGTAGCGGACGGCGCGGCCCGAGGTCGCGGCCTTCGCGGGTGGGACCGACACGACGGTGATCTTGCCGGTGCCGTGCTGCGGCACGGACGACTCGTCCGGCACAGCGGTCTCCGTGGACGACGACCCGTCCTCGCTGTCAACGGCCCTCGATGGCTTCGCGGAGGTGGTCGAGGCCGAAGTAGTGGATGCGGATGCGGCAGGGGGGACGGCGCGGACCGGAGTCGGGTCGTCCTTGGTCAGCTGGCGGTACCCGATGCTCGCGACCAGGACGAGGGCGATGGTGGCGGCCAGGGTGCGACGCAGTCGCACCTGCCGACTGGGGTGCGCGCGGCGTGCAGAAGGCCGTTGCCGGGCCGGTTCGGGGGCGCTCACGTGCTCGTTCCGGACCTCTCCTGGGGGATCGGCTGCTGAGTCGCCACAGGCTGCGGCGGCAGATCACGACGGGTCGTCATTCTCGCCCCTGACCGCTGCTGGCGGTGGGAGGGCACGCCATGGCATGTCGAACTGGGGACGACGGTTTCGGTCGCCCTCACGCGCGTGGGTGGGCCTGGCGGTACGACTGCTTGAGCCGGTCGACCGAGACGTGGGTGTAGATCTGCGTGGTGGCCAGGGACGCGTGCCCGAGGAGCTCCTGCACCAACCGCAGATCGGCTCCACCCTCGAGCAGGTGGGTTGCAGCGCTGTGGCGCAGGCCGTGCGGACCGATGTCCGGGGCATCCGGGACGTGGGCCAACAGGGCGTGGAGGGCCGCCCGGATCTGGCGCGGGTCGGCGCGCCGGCCCCGGCGTCCGAGCAGCAGGGCCGGGCCGCTGTCACCGGTGACGACCTGGGGCCGGCCCAGCGCGAGCCATGCCTCCACGGCCAGGCGGGCAGGGACGCCGAAGGGCACGGTGCGCTCCTTGCCGCCCTTGCCCATCACCCGGACGACACCATGCCCGAGGTCGAGGTCGTCGATGTCGAGCGCTGTCAGCTCTCCCACACGGATGCCGCTGGCGTAGAGCAGCTCCAGGGCTGCGCGATCACGCAGGTGCAGGGCGTCCTGGTCGTCGCTGGCGACCGCCGCGACGTCGAGCAGCGCGGTGGCGTCGGCCTGTCGCAGGACCTCGGGCAGGTGACCACCGCGCTTCGGCGCGGCGAGCCGCAGCGACGGGTCGACCGGGATGCGCCCCGTGCGGGTGGCCCACCCGAGGAAGGTTCGCGCCGCCGCTGAGCGACGGGCGATCGTGGCCCTGGCCGCGCCCGACTGGGCCTGGGCAGCGAGCCACGCCCGGAGGTCACGCAGGGCAACGTCGTCGAGGTGGTCCACCCCGGCTGCATCGAGGTGGGACGCCAGGCTGCGCACGTCCCCCAAGTAGGCCCGGATCGTGTGCTCGGACCGGCTGCGCTCGCTGCGGAGGTGGCGCTCGAAGGCTGCGACGACCTCAGCCCACTCCCCGCTCGGCGGCCGGGTCCCGTCGTCGGTCACGTCGTCCACCCCCTCGGTCGCCTCCACCTCGCCACCGTCGCAAACGCTCCCGCCGGGCACAAGCCGCCACCCCGCCCACCGGCCGAGGACTGTGCCCGCGCAAGGTCCCCAAGGACTACGCACCCAGCCGGACATTAGGTCGAGGCCGACCCTCGGACCCGGCGATAGCCGTCGGGATCACCGTCGACGAGTCCGTTGAGGCTGAGCACCCCGAGCGCCCCGATCACTTCCCGAGGGCTCGATCCACACTGCTTGGCCAGGTCGTCCAGGGTCGTGGCCTTCTGCACCCGCAGGGCGCCCAGGATGGCGCGGTGGATGGGGTCGAGGTCGTCGCCGGCCCGGGTCGCCCCACGCTTGACCGGTGCGAGCTCACCGATGGGTCCGACCGCCTCGGCGACCTCGGCCGCGTCGGCGACGAGCAGGGCCCCGTCACGGATGAGGAGGTGGCATCCCGCCGACACCGCCGACGTCACCGGTCCCGGGACCGCGCAGACCACGCGATGGTGGTCGATCGCCGTCTTTGCGGTGTTGCGTGAACCCGACCGGAGACCGGCCTCCACGACGACGGTCCCCCGGCTCATCGTCGCGATCAGCCGGTTGCGGCTCAGGAACCGCCACCGCGTCGGTGACGACCCCGGCGGCACCTCGCTGACCACCGCCCCCGCGTCGCCGATCCTCGACAGCAGTCCTGCGTGCCCGGCGGGATAGGGACGGTCCACGCCCCCTGCCACGACCGCCACGGTCCGGCCGCCGACCGCGAGCGCGCCCTCGTGGGCTGCGCCGTCGATGCCGTAGGCGGCGCCCGAGACGACGGTGTGGGCGCGCTCGGCCAACCCGGCCGAGATCTCCTTGGCCTGGTGCAACCCGTACCCCGAGGCAGCGCGCGCGCCGACGACGGCGACGCTGCGTTCGCACGCCTCGGCCAGGTGCAGGGGTCCCCGCACCCACAGGCAGAACGCCGGGTTGGCCAACGAGTCGAGGCCGCCGGGCCACTCGTCGTCACCGGGCACCACCAGGCGCGTGCCCAGGGCGTCGGCGATCTCCAGGTCCCGCTCGACATCGAGGTCGGGCAGGCGCACCGCGATCTGCTGCCCCAACGTGCTGGCGGGGTCGACCCCGTGCAGCGCGGCCTCGGCGCCCACCGCGGCGATCCGCTGGGCCGCTGCCGGGTCGCCCGGCTCCACGAGCCTCGCCCACGCGATCCGGGCACCGAGGTCCCCGGCGGGGACACGGGACAGGGCGTTCAGGCTCATGCCGCCACCGGGCCCTGGTTGCGCAACGTCAGGGCGGTGCCGAGGTCGTCGCGAGTCGGGCTCGGCCGTCCTGCGAGGTCGGCGACCGTCCAACCCAGCCGCAGCACCCGGTCGTAGCCGCGCAGCGTCAGCTGGCCACGGTCGAGCGCGCGGTCCAGGTCGGTGGTGGCCGATCGGGGCAGCCGCCTGGGGCCGCGGCGCAGGAAGGCGCCCGGGACGTGGCTGTTGAGTCGCCATGAGGTGTCCCGCCACCGCTGGGCCTGCACCTCGCGGGCTTCGGCCACCCTCGCCGCGACCACGGCACTGGACTCACCCGGCTCGCCACCGAGGGAGGACAGGGTGACCGGTGGCACCTGGACCTGCAGGTCGACCCGGTCCAGGAGGGGCCCGGACAGCTTCGCGACATAGGCGCGCTTGGCCATGGGCGTACAGGTGCAGCCGATGCCCTTGCCGAACCCCAGACCGCACGGGCACGGGTTGGCAGCCATCACCAGCTGGAACCGAGCCGGGAACCGCACGGCGGTGCGCGCCCGCGACACGACCACCTGCCCCGACTCCAGCGGCTGCCGCAACGCCTGGAGCGCGCCCGTGCGGAACTCAGGAGCCTCGTCGAGGAACAGCACTCCGTGGTGGGCCTGGGAGATCGCGCCCGGGCGGACGGCCCCGCTGCCACCGCCGATGATCGCCGCCTGCGTGGCGCTGTGGTGAGGAGCGATGAACGGTGGCACGAACTCGACGCCGACCTCCGAGGCGCTGAGGCCGAGCAAGGACTTCACCGCGAGGACGTCGATCGACTGCTCGCGGGTCAGCCTCGGCAGGATCGAGACGAGCCGTTCGGCCAGCATGGTCTTGCCCGACCCCGGAGGGCCCAGCAGGAACAGGTGGTGCCCGCCTGCCGCGGCCAGCTCGAGCGCCATCCGCGCCTCCGGCTGCCCCGTCACCTCGGCGAGGTCGGTGGTCGGGCCCGGTGGCGCAGCGGCAGGCGCTGCCGACTCCGGCACCCCGATGGCCACGCGGTCCCCGCCGCCCTTGTAGGCATCGACGAGGTCCTGGAGGTGGGCGACCGCGTGCACCTCGATCTGCGGCACCAGCTGTGCCTCAGCGGCGTTCTCCACCGGCACCACGACGTCGCGGCACCCGGAGCGCGCCGCTGCCAGGACCGCTGGCAGCACTCCGCGCACCTTGCGGATCGAACCGTCCAGGCCCAGCTCCCCGAGATGGACCACCTCGGCGACACGCGCGGGCGGCACGAGGTCGACGGCGGCGAGGACGGCGACGGCGATGGGCAGGTCGAAACCGCTGCCGTTCTTGGGGATCGACGCGGGCGAGAGGTTGACGGTGAACCGGTCCTGGGCCAGCGAGCGCCCGATGCTCGCCGTCGCCGCCTTGACCCGGTTGGGCGACTGGGCGCACGCCGTGTCGGGCAGACCCCCCAGCATGAACGCCGGCAACCCACCCGCCAGGTGCGCCTCGACATCGACCACCGTGCCGACCAGTCCCTCGAGGGTCACCGACCGGGTGCGCCCGAAGGTCACGACCCCACCCCGACGAGGTGACGCAGCTGCGCCGGACCGTGGTGAGGACGCAGGATGCCGATGACATCGATGCGGACCCGACCGGCTCGCTCGTCGTGGCACTGCAGCCAGGCCGCCACCAGTCGTCGCAGCCTCGCAGCCTTGCGGCGGTCGACCGCCTCCACGGCTCCCCCGAACCGTTCGGTGGTCCTCGTCTTCACCTCGCAGAAGACCAGGCAGTCCCCGTCACGGGCGACGAGGTCGATCTCGCCGTGCGCGCAGCGCCAGTTGCGGTCGAGGACCAGCAACCCGCGCTCGGTGAGGTACCGCGCGGCGAGCTGCTCGCCATACCTGCCCAGGATCCTGCGTGGGTCGTGCCCCGGCTGCGCCGTCGTGTCTGACATGGCCCCAGCAAACCCGCGCCGACGACGTCGGACGAGCCACCGTCACCAGGCCTGTGGACAGCGAGGGCCGAGGGTGCCGGCTGTGGACGATGGCGCTGGTCGGGAAGCGGACGCCGCCCGAACGCGAGCTAGAAGCCGGAGTCCTTGGGCAGCTCGAGCTCGCTCTTGGCGAGCTCCTCGACGTTGACGTCCTTGAACGTCACCACGCGCACCTGCTTGGCGAACCGGGCCGGGCGGTAGATGTCCCAGACCCAGGCGTCCTGCATGGTGACGTCGAAGTAGACCTCGCCGCCGTCGCTGCGCACCTTCACGTCGACGGAGTTGCACAGGTAGAAGCGCCGCTCGGTCTCGACGACGTGCGAGAACAGGCCGACGACGTCGCGGTACTCGCGGTAGAGGGCGAGCTCCATCTCGCTCTCGTACTTCTCGAGGTCCTCAGAACTCATCGCGTGCTCATCTCCGGTTCGTGCGATGCGGCGGGGGTGTCCCCGTCATCAATGCTGTCCTCGCCATCATTGCCGGTGCCGGGGCCATGGTCACGCTCGACCCCGGGAAGTCGCCAGGAGCGCCGGTGCAGCACGCTCGCCCCGTGGACCTCCAGGGCGGCCATGTGCTCAGGAGCGGCGTACCCCTTGTTGACCTCCCAGCCGTAGACGGGGTGGTCGGGGGCGTAGGCCGTCATGATCCCGTCGCGTTCGACCTTGGCCAGCACGGAGGCCGCCGCGACCGACGAGCACTTGAGGTCGGCCTTGATCATCGTGGTCACCGGCGGGGTCTCGGGCGCCTGCTCCCCCGCGAAGGCGAACAGGCCCACCTCGTCGGGCGCGGTGAGCCAGTCGTGGTTGCCGTCGAGGATGACCAGGTCGGGACGGATGTCCACCGACGCGAGCGCGCGGGTGCCCGCGAGGCGCAGGGCCGCGATGATGCCGATCTCGTCGATCTCGGCGGCCGAGGCGTGGCCGACGGCGTGGGCCAGGCACCAGCGCTCGATCCGCGGCACCATGGCCACCCGAGCCGCGGGGGTGAGCAGCTTGGAGTCCTTGACTCCGGTGGGGGCGCTGCGGCAGGTCTCGTCGATCAGGACCACACCGACCGTGACGGGACCGGCCAAGGCGCCCCGACCGACCTCGTCCATGCCGGCCAGGATGCGGTGCCCCTCGCGCTGCAGGGAGCGTTCGACCCGCAGGCTCGGCTTGCGGCTCACGGGACGGGCAGCGGCCCGGCGCGGTGCGGGCACGGCTCAGCCGCCGCCTTCGCCGTCGGTCGCCTCGGCCCCGCCGGTGCCCGGCGCGGGGTTGCCCCGGGGCGTCTGGGCCGGCTCGGCACCTCCCGAGGGGGCAGGGGCCGGCACGTGGGCGAACGTGGCCGTGGGGTTGGACAGCCAGGTCAGGTGGTCCAGCGGCCAGACGAGCGCCACCGCCCGCCCCACGATGAGCCGCTCGTCGACCGACCCCTGGGTGCCGTTGTTCTCGGGAGAGTCGTGGGCGCGCGAGTCCGCGGAGTTGGACCGGTGGTCGCCCATCACCCAGACCCGGCCGCGCGGCACCGTGATGTCGAAGTCCTGGTCGCTCGCCGAGTCACCGGGCTTGAGGTACGGCTCCTTGATCGCTGTGCCGTTGATGGTGATCCGGCCACCCTCGTCACAGCAGACCACATGGTCGCCGGGCAGGCCGATGACGCGCTTGATGAGGTGGTTCTCGGAGTTGTCGGGCAGCAGGCCGACGAACGTCATGGCCTCGCGGAACACCGTGACGACCTTGCCGTGCGGCACCGCGGGCGTGGCCTCCAGCCAGTTGCCCGGGTCCGCGAACACGATGATGTCGCCCCGCTTGAGGTCCACCGGGCCCGGCGTGAGCTTGCTGACGATGACCCGGTCGTTGAGGACGAGGGTGTCCTCCATCGACCCCGACGGGATGTAGAACGCCTGGAGCAGCCAGGTCTTGACGACGAACGAGAGCACCAGGGCCATGCCGACGACGATCGCGAACTCCTTGACCGCCGCGCCGGCGACGGCGAGCGGACCCGCCCCCTCCTCGTCGTCGTCCGTGCCTCGCCGATCCGTGCGTGGTGCCGTCTGCTCGACCATCTCGGCGGCGGGAAGCACCATCGTGGCCTCCGGCACCGCCCCCGGCGCCGACTCGGGTGACGTCGGGGCAGGCGTCGGCTCGGGCTCCGCAGGGTGGCTGGCGCCGGGGTCAGCAGGCTCCTCGGCCAAGGTCGGCGGGACGCCGGTGTCGTGGGCGTCCTCGGGTGAGGCCGGCTGCGCGGGGACCTCGAGCTCGGGGGCGAGCCAGGCAGGGTCGCGTCGCGACGCCGTACCAGGGTCTGCGTCGGGGTCCGACGCCGTCGTGTCGCTCGCGGCGTCGTGGCGCAACCACGGGCTGGTGACCTCGAGGTCGGGCGCCGGGGATGCTCCGTCGCCTGCCCCGTCGCCGTTGCCGTGGTCCGGGCCGCCGTTCGCGCTGGGGTCGTACTCGAGCCACCCCCGGTCCTGGCTCCTCGAGCCGGTGGTCACCGCGTGCCTGCTGCGGGGATGGTGGCGAGGGAGTCCGGGCGCGCGAAGCCCCCGATGCGGCCCAGCGGCCAGAAGGTGGCGACAGCGCGGCCGATGACGTCCTTGGTGCGGACGGTGCCGCCGCCCGGGTCACCGAGGTGCGCCCGGGAGTCGGCACTGTCGCCGCGGTGGTCGCCCATGACCCACAGTCGCCCCGGCGGGACCGTCACGTCGAAGGTCAGGTCGCTCGGCTTGTCGCCGGGGAAGAGGTAGTTCTCGGTCACGGGCACGCCGTTGACCGTGAGCCGACCCTGCGCGTCGCAGCAGACGACGTGGTCGCCGGGGAGGCCGATGACGCGCTTGACGAAGTCCTGCTCCCCGAGGTCGATGCCGACCGCGGAGGCCGCGCCTGCAAGGGTGCGTCCGATCAGGCCGTCGTCCTGGTGCGGGCTGCGGTCGGCCGCGGCGAAGGTCGTGCTGCCGTCGAAGACGACGACGTCCCCGCGCTTCACCTCGTCACCGGAGACGAGCTTGTTGACGAGGATGCGGTCACCGGGCTCGATCGTCGGCTCCATGGAGCCGGACGGCACGTAGAAGGACTGGACGAGGAAACCCCGGACCACGAGCATCACCAGCACGGCCACACCCACCAGGACGAGCCATGAAGGGCCTTGTCGTCGGTGGGGGCCGCGAGCCTGCGGACCGCGCCGATGGGCGTGGTCGTCGGCAGTCGCGGAACCGGCCGCCGGGTCAGCGTGGGCTGACGAGGCGGCCGGATCCTGCTGTGGTGCTTCGGGTCCGGGGTTCATCGCTTGCGGAGCCTAACCCTCGAGGCTGGGTCGGCGGTGCCGGGACACCCGAGGGTCGCGATCAGCTCGCCCTACTTGGCGGGGATCGTGTCGCGCTTCTCCTTGATCTTCGCGGCCTTGCCGCGCAGGTCGCGCAGGTAGTAGAGCTTGGCGCGACGGACGTCACCGCGGGTGACGACCTCGATCTTGTCGATGATCGGGGTGTGCAGCGGGAAGGTGCGCTCCACGCCGACACCGAAGGAGACCTTGCGGACCGTGAAGGTCTCGCCGATGCCGCCACCGTGGCGACGGATCACGACGCCCTTGAAGACCTGGACGCGCGAGCGCGTGCCCTCGACGACCTTGACGTGCACGTTGACCGTGTCACCGGCGCGGAAGGCGGGGACGTCGTCGCGCAGGGACGCCTTGTCGATCTCGTCGAAACGCTGCATGGCAGATTCGCTTTCTTCCAGGCGCCACAGGCCGCCCAGGCTGGTTGGTCGTGCGTGATGTGTATGGCGCGTGCTGCGCGGGCCGCGTACGTGGCGGTCAGGCCGTGGGCACCGGAACCGGTGCCGCCGTACTCCCCCTGTGGCAGGGGCGTTGGTCGTGCAGACGCAAGGAATCATTCTGCCACGGCCGGGGCCTGCCCCTGAAATCGTCCTCCCGGGGGCGCACTAGCGTGGGTGGGTGAGCATCGATCCCGGCTGGCCGGTCGCCATCGCCCTCGTGGCCCTGCTCGCCGTGGCCGTCGGCGCCCACCGCGTCAACGGTTACGGCCTGGAGAAGCCCGTCGTCATCGCGGCCGGGCGGGCCATCGTCCAGCTCGGCATCGCCGCCCTGCTCATCACCTCGGTCGTCGCGCACCTGTGGCTGTCGGTGCTGCTCGTCCTGGTCATGTTCGCGCTCGGGGTGCTGACCACCTCTCGCCGCGTGGAGGCACCGAGCTCCTGGTCGGCCGCCGCCATCGCCATGGCTGCCGGCGTGCTGCCCGTCCTGGCCATCGTGCTGGCGACCGGCACGATCCCCGCCGAGGGCATCGCGATCATCCCGATCGCCGGGATCATCGTCGGCAACGCCATGACCGCCCACACCCTCGTGGGGCGTCGCGCGTTCGCGGCCCTGCGCGAGGAGCACGCGCAGTACGAGGCCGCTCTCTCGCTCGGGCTGCTGCCCGCCCAGGCGATCCGCGAGATCGTGCACCGCCGTGCGCCCGAGGCCCTGCTGCCCGGCCTCGACCAGGTCAAGACGACAGGTGTGGTGACGCTGCCGGGTGCGTTCATCGGCGTGATGCTGGGTGGCGGCTCGCCGGCCCAGGCCGCGACGGCGCAGGTGCTCGTGCTGTTCGGGATCATGGCCGCCCAGACCGTCACCGTCGGGGTGGCCGAGCGGCTGGTCGCCGCCCGCCGGCTGGTGTCGCCGGACCTGCGCTCAGCCCTGGTCGACTGAGGCCCGACGGCGCTTCTTGGTGAGGTCCACGGTCCCGGGGTACGCGCCCTCGCCGGGGACGGCGCGATACCCGGCCTTGCGGTAGGTGCGCAGGTTGCGCTCGCTGCCGCGTCCGGTGTTGATCCAACAGGTCGTGGTGTCCGACGGCGCCGCAGCCTCCACGTGGGCGAGCAGGGCCCGGCCGAGGCCTCGACCCTGGAGGTCGGGGGCGACCATGAGGCGGCCGACCTGCCAGGTGGAGGGGTCCTGCGGGTCCCGACGACCACGCACCGAACCCACCAGCCGACCAGCCGAGCGCACGGTCCAGGTCTGCCACTGCGACAGGCCGTCGACGACGTCCTGCAGCGACTCGACAAGGGGCGGGATGTCGAACGAGCCGTTGGCGCGGCCCTCGGTCACCCAGCAGGCCCGGCCCAGGGTGAGCAGCTCCGGGGCGTCGGCCGGGGACGCGACCGCGACGTCGAAGGCGGCGAGCGCTCCTTCGACCGGGGCGCCGGGCGCCGCCTGCGAGGCGTGCAGCAGGTCGGGACGGCGGGTGGCGGTGCGCTCGAGCCGCTGCTGGTGGCGCCAGGCCGCGATGCGGGCGTGGTCGCCGGACATCAGCACCGAGGGCACGTCACGCGTGACGCCCGGGGCGGACTCCCAGGACGAGGGCTTGGTGTAGACGGGGTACTCCAGCAGGCCGTCCTCGTGGGACTCCTCCACGAGGGACTCGGCGTTGCCGATGACCCCGGGCAGCAGCCTGGCCACAGCCTCGACCATCGCCAGCACGGCGACCTCTCCCCCGTTGAGGACGTAGTCGCCGAGGGACACCACGGACACCTCGAGGCCGAGGTCCTGCGCTGCGTACTCGTAGACCCGCTCGTCGATGCCCTCGTAGCGCCCGCAGGCGAACGCGAGCCACGGCTCGACGGCGAGCTCGCGCGCGAGCGCCTGGGTGAACGGCACCCCTCCGGGCCCCGGCACGATGAGCCGCGGACGGGCGCCCTCGGCGCCTCCCTCGAGGGCTCCCTCGGGAGCTCCCTCGCCGCCCGAGCCGGCGACGTGGGCGAGCGCCTCGGCCCATGGCTGAGGCTTCATGACCATGCCGGCCCCACCGCCGTACGGCGTGTCGTCGACGCTGCGGTGCCGGTCGTGGGCGAAGTCGCGCAGGTCGTGGACCCGCAGGTCGAGCAGCCCGTCACGACGGGCCTTGCCGATGAGCGACAGGTCCAGGGGCGCGAGGTACTCGGGGAAGATCGAGACGACGTCGAGGCGCATGGTCAGGCGGTCACTCGTCGGCGAGCTCGAGCAGGCCGGGCGGGGGGTCGATCACGACGCGGCCGGCCTCGACGTCGACCTCGGGGACGATCTCGTCGACGAACGGCACCAGGGCCTGGCGACCACTCGCGAGCGTGACGACGAGGAGGTCCTGGGCGACCCCTGTCTCCAGGCCGGCCACCTCGCCGAGGGTCGCACCGGCCGTGTTGACGACCGCGAGGCCGACGAGCTCGTCCTCGTACCAGCCGTCCTCGTCGTCGTCCACCTCGTCGATGACGTCACCGAGGGCCACGAACAGGCGGGTGCCACGCAGGCCCTCGGCGCCGGTCCGGTCGGGGATCTGGTCGAAGCCGAGCAGCCAGACCTTCTGGTGCAGGCGGGCGGTCGACAGGGTCAGCGACCGTGGGACACCGGACCCGGCAGGGGCCTCGGTCGTGAAGACGACACCGGGAACGAACCGGCGCTCGGGGTCGTCGGTGTGCGCCTGCACGGTGACCTCACCGCGCAGGCCGTGGGGCTTGCCGATGCGGGCGACGAGCAGCTGGTCGGTGGCGGGCATGGCCACGATCCTCTCAGGGTGGGTGGTGACATGCCGAGGGCCGCCGGGATGGTGATCCCAGCGGCCCTCGGAACGACCGGTTGTCGGTGCGGTCAGCGGTCCTTGTCGGTGTCGACGATGTCGACCCGGACGGTGTGACCGCCGGCCAGCGCACCCATGACGGTGCGCAGGGCGCTCGCGGTCCGGCCGGAACGACCGATCACGCGCCCGAGGTCCTCGGGGTGCACCCGCACCTCGAGCACCTCACCGCGGCGGAGCTCCTTGCGGCGAACGGCAACCTCGTCCTTGTGGTCGACGATGCCCTTCACGAGGTGCTCGAGCGCCTCGTCCAGCACGGTCAGGCCTTGTCCGTGGCGTCGGCCTCGGCGGCCGGGGCCTCCGCGGTCGCAGCCTCGTCAGCCTTGGGCTCCTCGACCTTGGGCTCCTCGACCTTGGCCTCGTCGGCCTTGGGCTCGTCAGCCTTCTTCGCGGCCTTCTTCTTGGCCGTGGTGGCGGAGTCGCTGCCCGTGTCGGCCTTGCCCGCGGCGGCGATGGCAGCCTCGTACAGGTCCTTCTTGGACGTCTTGGGGGCCTTGACCTTGAGGGTGCCCTCGGTGCCGGGCTCGCCCTTGTACTTCTGCCAGTCACCGGTGACCTTGAGCAGGGCGGCGACGGCCTCGGTGGGCTGCGCGCCCTGGCCCAGCCAGTACTGCGCACGCTCCGAGTTGATGTCGATGAGCGAGGGCTCCTCGGTGGGGTGGTACTTGCCGATCTCCTCGATGGCACGGCCATCGCGCTTGGCGCGCGAGTCCATGACGACGACGCGGTAGAACGGTGCACGGATCTTGCCCATGCGCTTCAGACGGATCTTGACGGCCACGGTGGTGGTGTCTCCTTGTTCGTGTTGTGAGCACGGCGAGACCGCGCACGATTCGCGCGGGGAGCCGGAACCCGGTGTAGGCGTTCCAGAGCCAGGAGGCCCGGTGCGGTGGACGAAGCGGTGCTCCGCGCCATACGAGGGGCCTGTGCCTGGACGGGTACAGCCGCCCATTCTGCCAGATGGCCGGGGATGCCCCCGACCACGAGCTTTCAGCCGCGCTTCACCACGGGCTGGGCTGGTAGTCCTTGACGAAGCAGCCGTAGACGTCCTCGCCCGCTTCGCCGCGCACGATCGGGTCGTAGACGCGGGCCGCGCCGTCGACGAGGTCGAGCGGAGCGTGCCACCCCTCGGCCGCGATGCGCAGCTTCTCGTGGTGGGGGCGCTCGTCGGTGATCCAGCCGGTGTCGACCGCGGTCATGAGGATCCGGTCGGTCTCGAACATCTCCCCCGCGCTGGTCCGGGTGAGCATGTTGAGCGCGGCCTTGGCCATGTTGGTGTGCGGGTGGCCGGCGCCCTTGTAACGGCGCGAGAACTGGCCCTCCATGGCCGACACGTTGACGACGTAAGCCCGGCGCGCCCCGGCTGCGACGGCTGCCCGCATCGCCGGACGGAGCCGGGAGACGAGGATGAACGGAGCCGTGGCGTTGCAGAGCTGCACCTCGAGCAGCTCGAGGGGGTCCACCTCCTCGACCTTCTGGGTCCAGGAGTTGTTGACCTGGGTGTCGGGCAGCAGTCCGCCCGCGTCGAGGGCCGTCCCGGCGAGGTGTGCGTCGAGGCTGGCGTGGCCGGCCGAGAGCGCCATCGCCGTCATAGAGGCGGCGGAGCGTTCGGCGAGCACCTGCTCGGCGTGCTCGGGCGACTCCCCATCGTGGTGGGCGACCTGGTGCTCGCGCAGGGTGCCGATGAGGTTGGCCGGGTGCGCCTCGCTGATGCGGTCGAACGTCACGAGCTCCGGAAGGTCGATGCCCTGCGGCAGCGGTGCGTTCTCGCCGTCGACGAGGTGTCCGTAGGACCCCGGCGAGCGCCGGACGGTCTGTGCGGCGTTGTTGATGAGGATGTCGAGCGGGCCGGCCGCGGCGACCTCGTCGGCCAGGGCGACGACCTGGGTGGGGTCACGCAGGTCGATGCCGACGACCTTGAGCCGATGGATCCAGTCGGACGAGTCCTCCTGCGCCGCAAAACGTCTCGCGGCGTCGCGTGGGAACCGCGTCGTGATGGTCAGGTGCGCGCCGTCGCGCAGCAGGCGCAGCGCGATGTACATCCCGATCTTCGCGCGCCCCCCGGTGAGCAGAGCGCGTCGTCCCGTGAGGTCGGTGCGCTGGTCGCGCTTGGCGTGGCTCAGCTCGGCGCAGTCGGGGCACAGCCAGTGGTAGAACGCGTCGACCAGGGTGTACTCGGCCTTGCAGATGTAGCAGTTGCGCGGATTCATCAGCTCGCCGGCGTGGGCGCCGCGGACGCTCGACACGAGCGGGATGCCGTTGGTCTCGTCGTCGATCCGCATCGGCGACCCGGTCGCGGTCAGCGCGATCACGGCTTCGTCGTGCTCGACCGCCGGACGCGCGGCTGCGCGGCGGCGCGATTTGCGCACGCGCTTGTACATCCGCCCGGTCGCCCGCTTGATGGTCTCGATGTCGGGGTGGCCGGCATCGAGCTCGGGCAGCAGCTCGAGCACCTTGAGCGCGGTGGCCAGGTCGGCGGGGTCGATCTGCTCCAGGGAGGGGTATGGCGCGTCCGACGCCTGCTCGGGGCTGGTGTGGCTCATCGGCTGCGCCAGGCGTCGGGGTCGTCGGCGAGCGCCGAGACCCGCTCGGGGAGCTCGCCGGACAGCACGTCGGCGAGGCTCGTCTCGTCCAGGACCGACCTCAGGCTGGCCCGCACGGCGACCCACACCGTGGGCAGGTGCTCGGCCACGCCGTCATACCTCGTCTCGTGCGGGCGCAGGCCACGCACCTCGGCGAGCGGCCCGTCCACGGCCCGGAAGACGTCACCGAGGTTGATGTCGCGCGGCTCGCGGGTCAGGGCGTAGCCGCCGCGGGCCCCGCGGGTGCTCTTGACCAGCCCCGCGGTCCTCAGGTCCGCCACGATCGCCTCCAGGAACTTGCGGGGCAGCGTCTGCCGGTACGCCAGCGTCTCCACGCTCACCGGCCCGGCCGAGGTGGTCGCGGCCTCGGCGAGGATGAGCATCGCCCGGACGGCGTACTCCGTGCGCGCCGAGATGTCCACGCTGCGCATTGTGTCGCACCGCGTCGGTATGACGTGCAGTGGGCTTCGCGCGTCGGGGCCGGCCTGCTCAGCTGCCCCACCGTCGCGGGCCACTGCACGTCGCTGCCTCGGGGGTGCGCGCGTCAGATGGCGAGGGCAGGCTCCAGCTCGTAGGCGTCGGGACCCTGGACGGCGCGCGCGTAGACGGTCTCGCCGTCGCGCAGGTCCAGGGCGTCGGCCTGCGCTCGCGTGACCTGAGCCGCGAACCGCTGCCCGGAGTCGGCCCGCAGGTCGATGCGCACCTCGAACCCGAGCCGCACCACGCGCTCGACGACGGCCTCCACGACCCCGGCCGAGCTGCCGACGGCGGCGTCGGCGGCCAGGGCCCGCTCGCGGCTCCGTTCGATGGCGATGTCGTGCGGCCGCACCAGCTGGCCGCCGAGGCGGGCGACCGAGCCGAGGAACGACATGACGAAGTCGTTGGCCGGGCGGTCGTACAACGACACCGGGTCGCCGACCTGCTCGATGCGCCCTTTGTTCAGGACGGCGATCCGGTCGGCGACGTCGAGCGCCTCCTCCTGGTCGTGGGTGACCAGCACCGTGGTCACGTGGACCTCGTCGTGCAGGCGGCGCAGCCACTGGCGCAGGTCGGCGCGCACCTTGGCGTCGAGCGCGCCGAAGGGCTCGTCGAGCAGCAGCACCTCCGGGTCGACGGCAAGCGCCCGCGCCAGGGCCATGCGCTGGCGCTGGCCGCCGGAGAGCTGGGCGGGATAGCGGTGCTGGAACCCGTCGAGGCCGACGATCTCGAGCAGATCGTCGACCTTCTTCGCGATCTCGGTCTTGGGGCGCTTGCGGATGCTCAGCCCGAAGGCCACGTTGTCGCGCACCGTCATGTGCTTGAAGGCCGCGTAGTGCTGGAACACGAACCCGATCCCCCGCTTCTGCGGCGCGACCCCGGTGACATCCCGGCCACCGATGACGATGGAGCCGGCGTCGAGCCGCTCGAGCCCGGCGATGGATCGCAGCAGCGTCGACTTGCCGGACCCGCTCGGACCGAGGAGGGCGGTGAGCGTCCCCGCCGGGATGTCGAGCGTCACGTCGTCGAGGGCGGCGAAGTCGCCGTAGTTCTTGCGGGCTCCGGTCACGGTGATCATGTGGTGCTCCTCTTGCGGTCGAGCAGGGTCATCAGCAGCAGGGTGAGGACGGCGAGTGCCATGAGCAGCGTCGCCGCCGCGTACGCGCCATACGTGTTGTGGTCGTCGATGTAGCGCGAGTGGACGAGCAGCGTCAGGGTCTGGGACACCCCGGGGAAGCCCGAGCTGACCATGATCACGGCGCCGAACTCCCCGAGCGCGCGGGCGATCGTCAGCACCACGCCGTACGTGAGGCCCCACCGGATCGCCGGCAGGGTGATCCGCCAGAACGTCTGGGCCGAGCTGGCGCCGAGGGTCGAGGCCGCCTGCTCCTGCTCGGTGCCGATCTCGTGCAGGACCGGCTCGACCTCGCGGACGACGAACGGCAGCGTCACGAAGATCGTCGCGATGACCATGCCGGGCAGTCCGAAGATGACGCGGATGCCGAGGTTGTTCTCGATGCCACCGAACCACCCGGACGAGCCCCACAGCAGGATCAGCGAGACGCCGACGACGATCGGCGACACCGCGAACGGCAGGTCCACCACCGCCTGGATCAGCCCGCGCCCCCGGAACCGCCCGCGGACCAGGGCCAGTGCCGTGCTGACGCCGAAGACGACGTTGAGGGGAACGGTGATGGCGACGATGAGCAGCGAGAGGTTGAGGGCGGAGATCGCCGCAGGCGTGCGGATGGAGGCGAGGAAGGCGCCTGCCCCCTCACCGAAGGTGCGCCACAGGATGAGGACGATGGGCACGCCGATGAGCAGGACGAGGTAGCCCAGGGCGACGGTGCGCAGGCTGAGCCGGGCGGCGGTCGAGGTCTTCACGCCGAATCCTCTTCACGGCGCTGGCTGCGCCCGGCGGCGACCCGCAGGACGAACAGGGTCACGAACGCGATGGCCAGCAGGACCACCGAGACCGCGGCCGCGTTGACCGGCCGGTCGATCTCGATCTGCTGCTGGATGTACTGCGAGGCGACCTGCGTCCGGCGCGGGATGTTGCCGCCGATGAGGACGACCGAGCCGTACTCGCCGATGGCGCGGGCGAACGCGAGCCCGGTACCGCTGATGACGGCCGGGGCCAGGGTCGGCAGCACGACGCGGCGGAAGGTCGTCCAGCTCGACGCACCCAGGGATGCGGCCGCCTCCTCCACCTCACGGTCGGCCTCGATGAGCACCGGCTGCACCGAGCGCACGACGAAGGGCAGCGTCACGAAGGCCAGCGCAACGAGCAGGCCGGGCTGGGTGGCGTTGAGGTGGACGCCGACCGGGCTGTTCGGGCCGTAGAGGGACAGCAGGACGATGCTGGCGACGATGGTCGGCAGCGCGAACGGCAGGTCGATCAGGGCGTTCACGACGCGCTTGCCCCGGAAGTCGTCCCGCACCAGGACCCACGCGATGAGGGTGCCCATGACGGCGTTGACGAGGGCGACGACCACCGAGACGCCGACCGTGACGCGCAGGGAGGCCAGGGCGACCGGTGCGGTGACGGCGTCCCAGAACCCCGACCAGCCCTCCTGGAACGACGTGACGGTCAGCGCCGCCAGCGGCAGCAGGACGATGATGCTGAGCCACAGGCCGACCAGGCCGATCCCGAGAGGGCGGCCGACGCGGCTGGTCAGTCCGGAGCGCGTCGTGGCCGGGCGCGCCGACAGGGACGACACGTCGGTGTCGTCCCTGCCTGCGCCCGTACGAGGGGTGAGCGTCGTCGTCATGGGTCAGGACGTCGCCTTGTCGTAGATGAGCGCGATGGAGCCGGTCTCCTTCTTGAACAAGGTCCCGTCGACCGTCTTCCACCCACCGAGGTCGTCGATGGTCCAGAGCTTCTGGGGCGCCGGGAAGTCGGCCGCGAACTCCTTGGCCACCGTCGGGTCCACGGGGCGGAACCCGGCCTGCGCCCAGAGCTTCTGCGCCGGCGGGGTGAAGAGGAAGTCGTTGAACGCCTTGGCCTTGGCGAGGTTTGTGCTCGTCTTGATCACGGCGGTGGGGTTCTCGATCTTGAACGTCGTCGGCGGCGTCACGTGCTGCACCGGGTCGCCGCTGCGCTCGGCGAACAGCGCCTCGTTCTCATAGCTCAGCAGCACGTCGCCGGTCCCCTGCAGGAACGTCTCGGTCGCCTCGCGTCCCGACTTCGGCTGCACCTTGACGTGGTCACCCACGAGCTTGGAGATGTAGGCGAGTCCCGCGGCCGGGTTCTTGCCGCCGTCGCTCTTCGCGGCATACGGGGCAAGGAGGTTCCACTTGGCGCTCCCCGAGCTGAACGGGTTGGGGGTGACGACCTCGATGCCGGGCTTCAGCAGGTCGTCCCAGTCCTTGATTCCCTTGGGGTTGCCCTTGCGGACGACGATCGTGACGACCGAACCGAACGGGATCCCCTTGTACCGGCCCGCGTTCCAGTCCTTGTCGACCAGGCCGGCGTCGACGAGGCGGGTGATGTCGGGCTCGACCGAGAAGTTCACGAAGTCGGCCGAGGCACCCGCGGCAACCTTGCGCGACTGGTCGCCGGACGCGCCGTACGACTGCTGGAACTGCACTCCCTTGCCGGCCGCGGTCGCGTTGAACGCGGGGATCAGCTTGTCGTAGCCCACCTTCGGCACGGCGTAGGCGTAGAGGTCGATCGTGCTGGTGGCCGTGCCCGCGGCAGCGGCCGACGCCCCGACGGTGTCGCTCGCGCCTCCGCCCGCACACGCCGTCATCACCATCGCACCGACGGTCGCGACGGCGGCCAGGGCGAGGCGGGGGTGACGGTTCATCGTGGGCTCCTTCGGCGCCAGCCGGGCTGGCCGTGGCCACCTGCCGTGGGCGGGTGATCTCCTATGTGACACCTAGGATTTTGGATAGCGTCGCGTTATCGGTCAAATAACGTGTGCTTATGTCTCGCATCGTGGATGTGCTGGGACCGACCGTGCACACCGGTATGGCGCGCTCAGACCTCGGTGCCGCGCAGCACGACGTGCTCGGGCGCCGCGAGTGCGCGGATCTCCCGGCGGGGATCGGCGGCGTAGACGACCAGGTCCGCGTCGGCGCCCTCCTCCAGCCCCGGGCGCCCCAGCCACGACCGCGCGCCCCAGGTGGCGGCATACAGGGCCTCGGCGTTGCTGAGCCCCGCCTTGGTGAGCTCGTGCGCCTCGTCGGCCACGAGGCCGTGGCGCAGCGAGCCACCGGCGTCGGTGCCGAGGTAGATGGGGATGCCTGCGTCGCGGGCCGCGCCGATGGTGTCGTAGCGACGCTCGTGCAGGGCGATCATGCGCCGGTGGTAGTCGGGGAACTTCTCCTTGGCCGGCTCGGCGATGGCCGGGAACGTCGCGATGTTGACCAGGGTCGGGACGATCGCGATCTGCTGCTCCGCGAACTGCGCGATGGTCTCGGGCTCGAGCCCGGTGGCGTGCTCGATGCAGTCGGTGCCGGCGGCGGCGAAGTCGTACAGCGAGGCCTCACCGAAGCAGTGCGCGGTGACGCGCGCGCCCTCCTCGTGAGCAACGGCGATGGCGTCGGTGAGGACGTCGACGGGCCAGCAGGTCGACAGGTCCCCGGTGTCGCGGTCGATCCAGTCCCCGACGAGCTTGACCCAGCCGTCGCCGGCCTTCGCCTCGAGGCGCACCCGCTCGACGAGCTGGTCGGGCTCGACCTCGTGGGCGAAGTTGCGGATGTAGCGGCGGGTGCGGGCGATGTGCCGACCCGCGCGGATGATCTTGGGCAGGTCGTCGCGCTGGTCGATCCACCGCGTGTCCGCCGGCGAGCCGGCGTCGCGGATGAGCAGCGTCCCGGCCTCGCGGTCGGCGAGCGCCTGGGCCTCGGCGGTCTGGTCGTCGACCGCGCCGTGGGCGTCGAGCCCGACGTGGCAGTGCGCGTCGACCAGCCCGGGCAGCACCCAGCCACGCAGCGTCTGGACGTCGCTCCCGGCGGCGGTGGGCCGCTCGAAGGTCAGTCGTCCACCGACCACCCAGGCCTCGGGACGCACGTCCTGCGGGCCGACGAGGATCTCACCCTGCAGGTGCAGCACCGTTGCCATGGCAGGACCCTAACGGCGACTCGCGGGTGAGCTCATCCCGCAGCGCGGAGCGGAGCACCTCGTGGTCCGGCACTCGGTCCGGGTCGCTGACGATGCTGACGACGAGCCGGCCGGCCGCGGACAGCACGTCGAAGGACACCGTGACGTTCCCGGGGTTGACCGCGACGGGCACCGCCCTGCGGACGGTCGCGCCCGCCAGGGACAGCGGCCCGGAGGGACCGCGGACGTTCGTCTCGAAGGTGTGCACGAGCCGCTGGTGGCCGATGAAGAGCTGGAACAGCCCGACCGACGCGAGAGCTCGAAACACCGGTGACATCAGCCTCACGGAGCTGCCGCGCCCGGCTCCGGCGGGCAGCCGCCTGCGCTGGGCGCGCACGTCGGCGAGCCGCGAGCGCCGGTCGCCGTCAAGACGAATCCGCACGGGGAGGACTCCCACGGCGTTGCCCAGCTCACCACCGCGACCTGCAGGCCGCCCGGACACCGGGACGGAGACCACGAGCTGGTCGAGGGACTCCCCGCGCGAGGCCAGCAGCCGGCCGAGGGCCCCGGCAACAGCCACGAGCACCTCGTCATTGACGGTGGCACCGTCGCGCCTGCCTGCCTCGACCACCGCAGCCAGCGGGACGTCGACGACGTCGACCCGGCGACGCGCACCCGTCGGGGCGAGCAGGCTCGTGGGTGGGACCCGGTGCGGGGTGCCCAACCCCAGCTCCCTCGCTCCCCGTCGCAGCCTGACGAGGAACGCGGGAAGCGCGGCCACGGCCCGCCTCCGTTCGGACCAGGCGTCGCGAGCAAGCGCTCGAGGGGTGGGACGGTCAGCTCCCACCTCTTCGCCCCTGCCCGATGGCCTCCCTGCCGCCGAGGGGGTCGGGTCGAGGAGCGCCGCGAGGAGGGCCAGCCCACCCACCCCGTCGGCCAGGACGTGGTGCAGCACGACCGCGACCGCCACCGCGGCGCCGCTGGGGTCGAGCAGGACCCGGGCCCGCCACGGTGGACGGTCGCGTGGGAGCCGGTCCAGGACCAGGGCTGCGAGGGCGTCCAGGCAAGGGTCCTCGGGAGCTGCGTGGTCCCCGACCCGGGGCTCGAACGGCCGGACGGCCAGCGTGTCGAGGTGACGTCCAGGCGTGAAGTCGCGGTCCTCGACCCAGATCGGGCGACCGCAGCCCACCGGTGTCGGCGCGAGGAGCTGCCGCAGCCGCGGCACTGCCGCAGCGCGTCGACCGAGGACGTCGAGCATCCGGGACGCGGCCACGCCGTGCTCGGGGTCCAGCTGGAGCAGGACCCCGATCTGCAGGGGTACGACGGCACCACGATCGGACGCGAGCGCCATCATGTCGTCAGGACTGGCCCTGTCGATCGCCATGCCTGCACGCTGTCAGGCGCGGCCGGTCCCGGGTATGACGAAGGTCCCTCCCCGCCGCCCCGGGCGGCTGCCGTCAGCCGTTCAGGGGTGCGACGAAACGACGAAGGGCCTCGACGACCACCTGGGGCGCGTCCGTGTGCACCCAGTGCGAGGCGCCCTTGACGGTCAGCTGGCGCACCTTGGGGAAGAGCGCCTGCATCGCGGGCAGGTCCTCGTCCTGGATGTACTCCGACTCCGACCCCGCGACCCAGAGCACCGGCCCCTCGTAGGGGGGCAGGTCACCGGCGAGCGCGGGCCAGTCGGCGATGAGCGAGCCGGTCCCCTTGGCCGCGTCCGCGGAGAAGAGGCCGAGGTTCGCCTGCCAGCGCCAGGTGTCGCCGTCGCGCCGCAGGTTCTGCATGAGGAACGCCTTGACGCCCGGGTTGGGCTCCTCGAACCGCGCCTCGGCATCGGCCCTGCTGGTCAGCTCTCCCAGCGGCAGCCGTTCCATCTCGGCGATGTAGCCGCTGAACCGGTCGAGGCTGCCGTAGGACTTCGGCGCGATGTCGACGACGACGAGTCGCGCGACCAGGTCGGGGTGCTGCAGCGCCAGGAGCATCGCGGTCTTGCCGCCGAGCGAGTGCCCGACGACCATCCAGCGCGCGTCCGCGTCGATGCCGCGCAGCGTGGCGGCGACCGCGTCGGCGTATGCAGCGAGGGAGAACTCCGTGCCCCACGGCGAGCGCCCGTGGTCGGGCAGGTCGACGAGCGTCGACCTGGCACCGTCACCCTCTGGGCCCGCGAGGGCCTTGGCGACCTGGGACCAGTTCCGACCCTGCCCGAACAGGCCGTGCAGGAACGCGACCCGCGGGCCGGCGGTGCCGACCGACAGGGTGTGCAGCGACGGTGCCTGCACCGTCGACACGGGCTCGGGCGACGACACCGGCTCGGGCGACGACACCGGCTCGGACGGCGGCGCAGCGCCGACGCTCACCTGCCGAGGAACTTCTCGAAGCCCGCCGGCAGCTGGGTGGGGTCGATGTCGGCGGGCGCGCTCCCGGCAGCACCCGACCCGAACGCCGAGCCCCCGCCGGTCTTGACGGCCTTGGCCTTCTCCGCCGCAGCGCGCTCGTCGGCGGCGCGCTTGGCGGGGTTGCCGGACTTGGACTTCTTGCGCTGGGGCTGCTGCTTGCCGCGCTTGCCCGCACCGCCACCCATACCGGGGATGCCCGGCATGCCGGGGATGCCACCGCCGCGGGCGAGCTGCTTCATCATCTTCTGCGCCTCGGTGAAGCGCTCCAGCAGGCCGTTGACCTCGGTCACGGTGGTGCCCGAACCCTTGGCGATGCGCAGCCGGCGCGAGCCGTTGATCTGCTTGGAGTGGGTGCGCTCGAACGGCGTCATCGAGCGGACCATGGCCTCGATGCGGTCGAACTCGCGCGGGTCGAGGTTGTCGAGCTGGGCCTTCATCTGGCCCATGCCCGGCATCATGCCGAGCATCGACTTCAGTCCGCCCATCTTCTTCAGGGCAGCCATCTGATCGAGGAAGTCGTCGAAGGTGAAGTCCTCCTCGGCGAGGAACTTGCGCTGCATCTCCGCCTGCTGGCGGGCGTCGAACGCCTTCTCCGCCTGCTCGATGAGGGTGAGCACGTCACCCATGTCGAGGATCCGCGAGGCCATCCGGTCGGGGTGGAAGACCTCGAAGTCCTTCACACCCTCGCCGGTGCTGGCGAACATGATCGGGCGACCGGTGACGGACGCGACCGACAGGGCCGCACCACCACGGGCGTCACCGTCGAGCTTGGACAGGACGACACCGGTGAAGTCGACGCCCTCCTGGAACGCGAGCGCGGTGTCGACCGCGGCCTGGCCGATCATCGCGTCGATGACGAACAGGACCTCGTCGGGCGAGATCGCCGTGCGGATGTCGGCGGCCTGCTGCATGAGGTTGGCGTCGACCGCGAGGCGTCCGGCGGTGTCGACGATGACCACGTCGTGCTGGTTGCGGCGCGCGTGCTCGATGCCGGCGCGTGAGACACCGACCGGGTCACCGAACGAGCGGGTGCCCTCCCCCGTCGGCCCGACGGCGTCGTGGCCGCCGATGTTGCCGCGCTCGGGCGCGTAGACCGGGACGCCGGCTCGCTCGCCGACGACCTCGAGCTGGGTGACGGCGTTGGGGCGCTGCAGGTCGGCAGCGACGAGGATCGGGGTGTGCCCCTGCTCCTTGAGCCAGCGCGCGAGCTTGCCGGCCAGGGTGGTCTTGCCGGCACCCTGCAGTCCCGCGAGCATGATGACGGTGGGCGGGTTCTTCGCGAACGCGATGGTGCGCGTCTGCCCGCCGAGGATGCCGACGAGCTCCTCGTTGACGATCTTGACGACCTGCTGGCCCGGGTTCAGGGCGCCGGAGACCTCTGCGCCGAGCGCCCGCTCACGCACTGCCGAGGTGAACTGCTTCACCACGGGCAGCGAGACGTCGGCGTCGAGCAGGGCCAGCCGGATGTCGCGCACGGTGGCGTTGACATCCGACTCGGACAGCCGCCCCTTCCCCCGGAGGTTCTTGAAGGTGGCGGTCAGGCGATCGGAGAGAGACGTGAACACGGCCCTCAGACTAATCGGTCACGGGGGCCTGCACCGACACGGTCACCATCACGAGCCGGCCGGGGCGCCGTCGCAGATGTCGATGACCATGGCCACCGTCTGCGCCACCTTGGCCGGCGGCAGCAGCCGTCCGCCGAACTCGGTGACGTAGAACGTGTCGAGCGTCTGCCCGGCGTACGTCGCGATGTGCGCGGACCGCACCGACAGACCGGCCTTGGCGAACCCCATACCGAGCTCGTGGAGCAGCCCCGGGCGGTCCTGGGCCCGCACCTCGATGACCGTCGCCTCGTCTGAGGCGTGCGGCACGACCAGCGCGCGGGCCTGGCCCGGCGACCCGGTGCCGGCCTGCGAGCTCGGCCGGGCCGCGAACTGGCGCCGGCGGTCGAGCAGGCCGAGGGGCCCGCGGTCCCCCTGCGCGAGCCGCTCGAGGCCGCGGACGATGCGCTGCTCCTCCGGGGGCTCGGTGCTCGGGCTCTCCACGTGCCACTCGTTGGCAGCGACCCCGTCGACGGTGCGCAGGATCGCGGTGCGGACGACCAGCCCGTATGCCGCGAGCAGGCCCGCGGTGTCGGCGAACAGTCCCAGCCGGTCCCGGTCGAAGACGTCGATGCGGTAGGAGCCGCCCTGCGGCCGGACGATGACACGGGGCTCCCCCGCCGCGACGGACTCGAGGTCCGCCGCCTCGACGGTCGTGCTCTCTGCGGGCGGTGGCATGGTTCCTTCCTCCCACCCGGTGCGGGCGGCGTCGGCGAGCTGGCGCAGCAGGGTGGCGCGCCAGTCGGTCCAGGCCTGCGGCCCGGCGGCTGAGGCGTCGGCCTCGGTGAGGGCGACGAGGAGGTCGAAGACCTCCCGCGAGCCACCGACCGCCTCGCGGGCCGCGGTGACGGTGCCGGGATCCTGGTGGTCGCGACGGGTGGCGAGGTCGATGAGGGTGAGGTGCTCGCGCACGAGGGTCGTCACGATGTCGACGTCGGCGGCCGGGTAGCCCAGCCGGGTGGCGATCGCGCGGGCGAGCGGCGCGCCGGTCGCGGAGTGGTCGTGGGCGCCCGGCACCTTGCCGATGTCGTGCAGCAGGGCGGCGAGCAGCAGCAGGTCGGCCCTGCTCACCCCGCGCACGAGCCCGCCGGCCAGGACCACGGTCTCGATGAGGTGGCGGTCGACGGTGTGGCGGTGCACGGCGCTGCGTTGCGGGCGCGAGCGAACGGCGGCCCACTCGGGCAGCCAGCGGTCGACGATCCCGGCCTGGTCCAGGCCCTCCCAGACCCCGATCAGGCCGGGGCCCGTGGCGAGCAGGTCCGCGAACAGGTCGCGGGCGATCTCCGGCCAGGGCTCCGCGAGCGTGGGCGGCTGGCCGGCGAGGTTGGCCAGCGTGGTGGGGGCGATCGGGAGGTTGTTGCGGGCCGCGACGACCGCAGCGCGCAACGGCAGCAACGCGTCGGTGGACAGGGTGCTGCGCGGCCCGAGGACGACCTCGCCGTCGTGCTCGAACATGCCGAAGCCGAGCGGGTTGAGCTGCGGTCGACGGGGACCGACGCGCAGGGTGCGGGCACGCTGGGACTGGCCGGCGCGCCGTACCGTCCCGTCGAGGGCGTAGGCGATGGTGCGGCCGGCGGTCGCGACCTGGGTGAGCATGTCGTCGGCGTCGGCGTGCCCGAGCAGGGCGGCGACCGCGTCGTGGTCCTCCCGGGTGAGACGGTCACGGCCCTTGCCGGTGACGACGTGCACGGCATCCCGGACGTCGAGGAGGACCCGGTGCGCCGCATCGACGGTCTCGTGCGGGCGGTCGGTGAGCCAGGCCGCGACCAGCGCGTTGAGGACGGTCATGTCGCGCAGGCCGCCGTGCGCCTCCTTGAGGTCCGCCTCGAGGCTCTGGGCGAGGTCGCCGTGGCGGGCGTGCCGCGCCTTGAGCCCGTCGATGAGCTGCGGGAGACGGCGGCGGGCGTTGGCCCGCCAGTCGTGCGACACGGTGGACCTGGCGGCCGTGACGACCTCGGCGTCACCCGCGACGCACTGCAGGTCCAGCAGGCCGACCGCAGCGGTCAGGTCGCCCGAGGCCACGGTGCGGCACTGGTTGACGGTCCGCACCGAGTGGTCCAGGCGCACTCCGGCGTCCCAGACGGGGTACCAGATGCGGTCCGCCAGGCCGCGCAGGTCCTCCCCGGACAGGGAACGGCCGTAGTGCAGCAGGACGAGGTCGACGTCGCTGAGCGGGCCGGCATCACCGCGGGCCAGGCTGCCGACCGCCGCCAGTGCCACTCCTTCGCTGCGACGGCCCCGCAGGGCCTCCTGCCACACGGTGGTCAGCCAGTCCCTGGTCAGGGTCGCGATCGCGTCGCGGCGCACCTGACCGGCACCGGGGGCGTCGAAGCCCCGAGCACCGGCCAGGTCCAGGCGGCGAGCCGCCAGGTCGGTCTGGTCGATCGTCATGTCAGCAACTGTGCCCTTTCGTCGTTTCGCGCAGTGCGCACCCGTGTTACGGCCGTGTTAGCGCTGGGGCGCGCAGAAGAGCCGACACCCGGGACGTGGTCGTCCCGGGTGTCGGCCTTCTCGAGCGGTTGCGGTCAGAGCGCGTCCACGCCGCGTTCGCCGGTGCGGACCCGCACGACGTCGTCGACGGGGACGGTCCAGATCTTGCCGTCGCCGATCCGGCCCGTCTGGGCCGACTTGAGGATGACCTCGGCGACCGACCCTGCGTCGATGTCGTCGACGAGGACCTCGACGCGGACCTTCGGCACGAAGTCGACGGTGTACTCCGCTCCGCGGTAGACCTCGCTGTGGCCGCGCTGGCGGCCGTAGCCGGACGCCTCGCTGACGGTCATCCCGGAGATTCCGTAGGCCTCGAGGGCCTCCTTCACCTCGTCGAGCTGGTGCGGCTTGATGATGGCGGTGACGAGCTTCATGCCTTTGCTCCCTCGTGGGTCTTGGCGCTGGGCGCTGTGGTCGAGATTGCGCCAGAGGAGCCGAACCGTCCACCCGACAGGCCGCTGAGGTCGTAGGCGCTCTCAGCGTGCTCGGACAGGTCGACGCCCTGGGACTCCTGGACCTCGTCGACACGGAAGCCCATCGTCTTGTGGATGGCCAGCCCGATCAGGTAGGTCATGACGAACGAGAAGATGAGGACCACGAAGGCACCGGTCGCCTGCGCGCCGAGCTGGGAGAGCCCGCCGCCGTAGAAGAGGCCCTCGTTGACGTCCAGGCCGGCGGCGCCGGTCGGGCTGCCCTTGGTGGCCAGCAGGCCGATGAGCAGGGTGCCGATGAGGCCACCGACGAGGTGGACACCCACGACGTCGAGGCTGTCGTCGAACCCGAACCGGAACTTGAGGCCGACGGCGAGCGCACAGCCCGCACCGGCCACCAGGCCGACGATGAGGGCACCGATCGGCGAGACCGTCGCACACGCGGGGGTGATGGCGACGAGGCCGGCGACCACGCCGGAGGCCGCGCCGAGGGACGTCGGGTGACCGTCCCGCACCTTCTCCACGACCAGCCAGCCGAGCATGGCGGTGCAGGTGGCGGCGAGCGTGTTGACCCACACACCGGCGGCCTGCGTCCCGGCGCCGAGGGCGGAGCCGGCGTTGAAGCCGAACCAGCCGAACCACAGGATGCCGGCACCGATCATGACGAGCGTCAGGTTGTGCGGACGCATCGGCTCCTTGGCGAACCCGATGCGCTTGCCCAGCACGATCGCCAGGGCGAGGCCGGCAGCACCGGCGTTGATGTGGATCGCGGTTCCACCCGCGAAGTCGTAGGCAGCGGCACCGCCGAACAGCAGCCCGTCCGCCTTGTTGGCGATCCAACCGCCCGTCTCCGCGGCATAGCCGCTGAACGCGAACACCCAGTGGGCGGCGGGGAAGTAGACGACGGTCGACCACACGACGGTGAAGACCGTCCAGGCCGTGAACTTGGCGCGATCGGCGATCGCACCGGAGACGAGCGCCACCGCGATGATGGCGAAGACGACCTGGAAGGCCACGAAGGCCGGGGCCGGGATGCCACCTGCGGCAGCGGTGCCGGCGGCAGCGTCAGCAGGGACGTAGCCGTAGATCTGGTCCAGAACTCCCTTGAGTCCGAAGTGGGTGAAGGGGTTGCCCAGCAGTCCGCCGCCCAGGTCGGGGCCGAAGGTCTCGCTGTAACCCCAGAGGATCCACACTGTGCCGACCGTGCCCATGGTGATGAAGCTCATCATCATCATGTTCAGCACGCTCTTGGTCCGAACCATGCCTCCGTAGAAGAGGGCCAGGCCCGGTGTCATGAACAGCACCAGGGCCGCCGCAGCAAGGACCCAGGCGGTGTTCCCGCTGTCGGTGAACGGCGTGTCGGCCGTCACGAAGGTAATAGCGCTCATGCGGAGAACCATGCCGTCGGCGGATTTCGCCGAGGTCCGTCGTTTGTTACGCCTGTGTTAGCGGCGTCGCAGATCCGTAAGCATCAGGTAACCGAATGGTCAACGTCTCGCATCGTGGGACCAGCGGCCGGCTGCGCGTCCGGACGCTCCTCAGCGGGCGGGCTGGGCCGCGTCGGTCCGCTGCGGCCCCAGCGGTCGCGCAGCCACGCGGCATACTGCTCGAGGGGCAGGAAGGCGAGCATCATCACCAGGTGCGGCCAGAACGCGATGGTGATCGCGGCATACGTCATCGCGTGGAAGACGAACCAGCCGGCGACGACCCGGCGACGCCAGCGCTCGGACAGCAGGAAGATCACCGGCGAGGTGAGCTCGGCGGTGAACAGCACCCACTGGAACCAGTGCAGCGTCCACGGCACCTCCAGCAGCCACTGCGCCATCGGGGTGCCGCGGCGGACGACGGCCCGCACCATGGTGGCGGAGTTGACCCAGTCCCAGCCGCCGAAGCGGATCTTGGCCCAGGCCGACAGGAAGTAGGTCGCGACGGCCGCGAGCTGGATGGCCCGCAGGGCGAACCCGGCGGCCTCGCTGCGCCGCTGGTCCGACAGGTGCGCCAGCCCCACGGTCGGCAGCAGGGCGAGCGCCACGACGAAGTCGGCCCGGTCGTGGTCGACCTTGCCGTAGGAGAAGGCCACGTACTGGTACCAGACCCAGCCGATGGCCACCGCCCAGCCGAGCAGCCGGGGTGCGCGCCCGGTCATCGCCGCCATCGCCGCGGCGACACAGCCCCACTTGAGCGTCTCCACGAGCAGGACGGTCGCGGCGGGGAGGTGCAGCACCCGGCCCATGACCAGGGGCTCGTACCAGACCGGGTCGGCGTAGCCGTGGTACCAGCCGGAGGTGTGCAGGAGCAGGACGTCGACGACGACGAAGGCGAAGACGAGCAGGCGCAGCACGGCCACGCGCGCCAGCGGCATCGGGGTGAACAGCCACCCGCTCAGGCGGTTCATCGCGCCTCCCACTGCGCGAGGACCTGGGTGCGGACCTCACCGGTGGGCTTGCGGTCGACGACGACGATCTGGCGACGGACGACGCGCAGCGCGGTCCAGCCGGGGGCCTTCGGCCGCAGCTCGGCGTGGCTGCGGGCCAGGGTGCCGAGCCGGTCGGGGTGCGCGGTGATCTGCGGGATGCGGCCCTCGATCTCGGCGCGGTTGAGGCCGGTGTTCTCCGGCGTGAGCGGGGCGTCGACCCAGGTGCCGGGTGCGGCGGCGGTCTGCACCTCGATGCCGGTGGAGATCACTGACCCCGTCGCGGCCTGCGACGTGGAGAACATCCGCCACGGGCTGAACGGCCACCACGGGTCGTCGCCGACGAGCGAGCCCGCGCAGAACAGCACGGCGAGCGCGAGGACGACGACGGTCCGCCACGACTTCGCGGCGGCACCCAGTCGCACGACCGCCGGTTCCACGTCCACAGGGTATGCCGCGGCGTCACCCGTCATGGCGCGCACCATTGCCCGACCCTCTGGGTCAGCACCGGCAGGAACAGCGGTCGCAAGTCAGCGACGCCAGGCCGCCTCGATCTGGTGGTGGCCGTTCTGCGTGTAACCGGCGCGGACCGTCAGCGTCCCGTCGCTGACCTGCGAGCTGTACGTGAAGTCGGTGACGACCTCGGGGTCAGACACCTCGCCCGGGGTGAGGGTCGAGGTCCGCCACGTCTCCCAGTCCGCTGCTCGGGGCCCGGACTCGCTGCTCACCAGCACGTCGTCGCTCTGACCCCGCACCTGCACGAAGCTGCTGCCGTTGCCAGCAAAGCCCAGGCTCGGGTCGCCGGAGATAGGCCCGAGGGTCACCCACGGCGCGGACCGACCGTTGGCCGTCAGCGCCACCATGCCCACGCGGACGCGCCCGTCGGCGACGCGGTGGGCGACCACGGCGCTGTCCCATCCCGGGTACGGCAGGACGTCGGGACGCCCCTCGACCCCGGTGGCCAGGGTGGTCAGCCCCGTGATCGAGGTGCCGTCGTAGGTGCCCAGCCGCAGCCGGCCGTCGGAGGCGACCACCGCGAGCCGGACCGTGCCGTCCCCCCTCTCCCAGGCGGAGACGCTGACCGGACGAAGGCCGGACAACCCGGCTGGGCGCCACGGGAGGAACTCCCCAGACGTGAGCAGCTGCTTCTTGACCCACAGCCGGCCTTCGGGGTCGACCGCGAAGTGGAAGGCGTTCTTCCCCAGCACGGCAGAGGTCGGTGAGGTGGCCATCCGGCCGCCTTCGTCGGTTGCAGGCGCTAGGCCGAACACCCCCGGCCGCTGCAGCGCACCGTACATCGTCGAACTCGACGTCGTGGTGAGGACCGACAACCGGTCGTCCTGCAGGCGGGTCAGGGACGGCGTCCCGACGAGGTTGCTGGCCTCGAACAGCAGGTGCGCCTGCTGCATCCCACCCGAGACCGCGTCGAACCGGGCCCACGTCAGACCTGTGCCCGGGTCGGGGGTGACGGCGTCGATGTCGCGGGACGTCCGCACCGTCACGACGCCGGGTCGATCGGTCCTCCAGGCCATCGGGGTGACGGGAGATGGGACGAACGACGTGGTGAGGCGACACGAGCTGCTGCCTGCCGAGACCTGCCTCAGCGTGTGCCACCCGGTGCCGACCTGGTGGCCACTGACCACCCACGTCCGGGTGTCCTCCCGGTAGCGGTAGTGGATCATCCGGCCGTCCGGCCGCGTGGCCAGCAGCACGTCGCCGCCGGGTGAGGTGATGCGGGAGAAGGCGCCCCACCCAGAACCGACCCTGCGCGAGACCGACAGGATCCGGTCGCTGGTGGCCTCGTATCGGACCCGGTCGAGCTCGCCGTTCGAGCGCCGCAGGTAGAGCACGCCGTCGCCGGCGGCCACGACGAGGTTGCGCGTGGATTCGGCCTCCAGTACCAGGTCGTGCACCCGCACCAGTCCCTCGTGCGCGGAGTCGAACCGGTAGGCCTCGACCGCACCCGCGTCGGTGAGTACGAAGATGGTCCCGCGCTGGTCGACCGTGATCCGGCCCGCCCTCGAGGCCTGGGCCCAGTCGGCGAGGTAGCCGAAGTGTCGGCGCTGCACGTCCCAGACGCCGGCGGAGGTGCGGTGGTAGAGGTACATCCCGCTGCCGCTCAGCGCGTAGACCCAGCCCGCATCGGCCGCGAGCACCGTGCCGTACACGTTCCAGCCGGTGCCGATCCTGATACGGCCCGTGAAGGCCGCCCCCGGCGACGCAGGCGAGCCCAGCGCGTAGGACCAGAGAGCCCCGGCGCCGTCCACCGCCAGCACCGGCGCGCTGGCAGCGCACGTCACCGTGTCGGCGGCGGAAGCCGGCGCCGCGGGACTCGTGCCCAGTGCCGCCACGAGTGCGGCGACGGCGACGGCGACGCGTCGAAGACGGCTCGTGGTGGTCATGCGCATGGTGGTCCCCTGGTGATGGTCTGCGGTCGTCAGCCGCTGACGAGGCCCACTCCCCCCTCGTACGCACGGCTCCGGCAGGGTACGGCAGGAGAGCCCCCGGTGGGGGGTTTGTGGTGGTTCACCGCACGACCTTCTCCAGCGCCCAGCTCAAAGACCTGTGTCAGGAACCGGCGAACCAGTCCTGGTGGGCGCGGAACCATGCCGCGTCACGGCGGACCCGGGTCGGGGTGCCCTGCTCGACCAGGGCGGCGAACGCCGGATCGCGGTCGGCCAGGACCTCGAGCGCATCCGCGTGGTCGGTCATGCAGGTGAGCACCGCGGCCGGTGTGCGCGAGCGCTGGTCGTCGTCGACGCCGTACCCGTCGAGCAGGGCGGCGAACCGCGACCTGGCCACCTCCAGGTCGTCGGAGCCGAACTCGCGGCGAGCTGCCTCGCGGTCGTCCCACAGGGGCGTCCACGCCCACAGCGCGTAGGCGAGGTCCTCGACCGGGTCGCCCGGGGCCGCGAAGTCGAAGTCGATGACGGCGAACGACCCGTCATCACGCAGCACGGTGTTGTAGGTGCCCACGTCGTGGTGGACCACGACCTCACCGGGCGCCGGCTCACGGCCGGGGACCAGGCGCCAGGGCAGGTCCGGGTCGGGGACGAACCCCTCCTGCGCGTCGTGGAACGCGCGGATCCACGCACCGATCGCCCGGCAGGCGCCGACCGTCTGGAACGCCGGAGGCACCGGGTGGGGCCCGAGGGTCCCGACAATGCCCTCGATGAACGAGAGGACCTCGCGGCCCTGCTCGTCGGTATGCAGCGCCCGCGGCGCCGCGTCGAAGCCCACCTCCTCGAGGTGGTCGAGCAGGGCGTGCACGGCCGGGGTCCAGTGGCCGACCTGGCGACGCACGGTGTCATCGACCCGGACCACCAGACCGGTGTTGCCACCGCTGAGGACCTCGCCGTCACCGTGTGCGGGCGGACGGATGGCCATGGAGTCGCTCACCGGCGAGCCGCCCGGCGGGCGACCCAGGTGGCCAGCAGGGCGACCAGCACGAGGGACACCGCGGCACCGAGGCCCTCGACGAGCTGGCCCCGGTCGGCCCGCGGCCGGGAGGACGAGGTCGCGTGCGGCCGGGAGGACGAGGTCGCCGACGCAGCGGGGCCGGTGCCGGCGGACGGGGTGGCTGTCGGGGTCGGCGCTGCACCCGTGGGGGTGGTGGCCTTCCCGGTGGCGCCGACGGGGACGGGCACCTCCTGCACCGGGGAGCGCCGCCCTTCGGTGCCGACGAGCAGGCCGTCGCCGTCGGGCGCCAGCGCGATCGTCTCCCCCTGGCGTTGCAGCGGGAGGAACGCCGAGACGGTCGGGCGCCAGGTCTTCGGGTCGAGCAGGACGAGCTGGGTGTAGGTGCGCACGGCGAGCGCCGACCCGTCCGCGAGGAACACCGCGTCGGTCGCCACTGCAGGGGCGTCCGCGAGGCGCTCGAGGCGGTTCAGGCCGTGCCGACTCGGGTGCTCGGGAAGGGCGTAGACGGCTCCGGCAGCACCCTTGGTGACGACCAGGACTCGTCCGGTGTGCGGGTCGACCGCGAGGGACTCGGCGTCGTGCGGGCCGTCGGGGTAGGCCAGCTCCCAGGAGGCCCAGGACCCGCTGGTGTCCCCCAGCGCCGGCTCGTCGAACCAGAAGACCCGCACGCGCTGGCGACTGCGCGAGTTGTCACCGACGTCGGCGACCAGCACCCGGCCCTGCGGGGTGATCGCCAGCGCCTCGACGTCGACCACCGGTGCATCAAAGGTGTGCACCCCGGTGGTGCGCCCGGTGGTCGTGTCGACGGCGAAGATCCGCGCCGAGTCACCCGAGTCGTTGGCGGTCCAGACCGTGTGCGGGTGGGCCCGGCTGAGGGCCAGTCCCGACGACTCGGCCACTCGGTCGTCGAGGATCCGGAAGTCGGTCGCGGCGGCGACCGCGGACGTGGCGCCGGCCCACGCCATACCCAGCGTGCCTGCGGTGAGGATCGCGACCGCAAGCGGTCGACGCAGGCGTAGGCCGTGCACCCCCAGACGAGAGGTCCCCGGACCAGGCATCCCCACGCCTTGCACCCTCAGGCCGTGCACCCTCAGTCGAGCAGCGCGTCGACGAACGCCTCGGGGTCGAACGGTGCGAGGTCGTCCGGACCCTCCCCCAGGCCGACGAGCTTGACCGGGACGCCGAGCTTGCGCTGGACCGAGACGACGATGCCGCCCTTGGCGGTGCCGTCGAGCTTGGTCAGGACGATGCCGGTGACATCGACGACCTGGGCGAACACCTCGGCCTGGCGCAGGCCGTTCTGGCCGGTGGTGGCGTCGAGGACCAGCAGCACCTCGTCGATCGGGCTCTGCTTCTCGATGACGCGCTTGACCTTGCTGAGCTCGTCCATCAGGCCGACCTTGTTGTGCAGGCGGCCGGCGGTGTCGACCAGGACGACGTCGGCCTCCATCTCCATGCCCGCCTTGACGGCGTCGAACGCGACCGCCGCAGGGTCGGCGCCGTCGCGGTCGGACCGCACGGTCGGCACCCCGACCCGGGCACCCCAGGTCTCGAGCTGGTCGGCGGCCGCGGCGCGGAACGTGTCGGCCGCCCCGAGGACGACGTCCTTGTCCTCGGCGACGAGCACGCGCGCGAGCTTGCCGACGGTGGTGGTCTTGCCGGTGCCGTTGACCCCGACGACCAGGACGACGGCGGGGCGCGTGCCCACCCGGCTGCTGGCGACGGTGCGGTCCAGGCTCGGGTCGACCAGGCGCAGCAGGTCCTCACGGAGCCAGCTCCTGACGGTCGCCTCGTCGGTGGTGCCCTCGACCTTGACGCGGGCCCGCAGGCTGTCGACGAGCTCGGTCGTCGCCTCGACACCGAGGTCGGAGCTGATCAGGGTGTCCTCGACCTCTTCCCACGCGGCCTCGTCGAGGCGTCCCCGTGACAGCAGGGCGAGCAGGCCGTGCCCGAGGGCGGAGTTGGAGCGGGACAGCCGCGCGCGCAGCCGGGTCAGCCGACCCTGGGCGGACTCCGGGCGCTCGAGCGTCGGGACCTCGGGCTCCGGCAGCGTCTCGGGTGCGGGGAGGGTGTCCACACCGCCGCCGACGTCCTCGACCGACCGCTTGGCGGCGTCCCGGGGCTCGGTGGCGTCGTCCCCGACGCCCGGCAGCACGTCCGTGTCGGGCCCGGTCGAGACCGGGGGCCGCGGGGCCTCCTTGGTCTTCCCTCCCCCGCCGCGCACGAGCCCGAGCAGCACACCCCCGAGGACCACGAGGATCCCGACGGCGATGGCGATCCATTCCCACAGCTGATCAATCACGCGGGCCATCCTCCCCCATCACCGGTGCTGCAGACGATTCGGCACCGCCCCTCGGATGGCACGACCACCGCACGCACACCGCCCCCGGTCGCTGCTGCGGCCGAGGGCGGTGTGGTGGGTCACGACGGGATCACTACGGGAGCGGGATGCTCCACATGCCCCGGCCGTGCGTGGCGGCGTACAGATCGCCGTCGGGTGCCACCTCGAGGTCCATGACCACGGTGGTCGGCAGCCCGGACCCGAGCACCTGCCAGGACGTCGCGCCGGGAGCCCGGTAGAACGTCGTCAGGTCGGTGCCGAGCACGAGCCCGCCGTTGGACAGCCGCTTGACCGAGCTGGCCGGCACGTCGGGCAGGTTGCCGCTGATGTCACTCCAGTGCGCCCCGCCGTCGGTCGTCTCGTAGACGTGGCCGACACCGGCACCCGGGCCCTCGGTGAACCGGCGCGAGAAGCCGTTGATCGCGGCATACGCGTGGTTGCCGTTGGCCGGGTCGACGGTCAGGCCCTGCACGAAGCGGTTCGGGAACGAGGAGTCCAGCGTCAGCTGGTGCCACGTGCCACCGGCGTTGGTGGCGATGCCCCGGGTGAAGCCTGCGTTGTTGCAGGGACCGCACCAGGACACGTAGGCGGCGCCGTTGTTCATCGAGACCGCCGTCGCCGAGTGGCCGGCACCGAGGTCGAACACCTTCTTCAGGGCGCTCGCGTCGCGGGCCTTCCACACGTCGGTGGCGGTGTAGACGTACTGCCCGCCGAAGATGGCGTTGTCCGGCAGGGAGCCGTCCAACCCCATGGGCGCGATGAAGCGTGCACCCGGGTCACCGGGGTTGAGCGACCAGGACGTCGCCGTGGCGGTACTGGTGGCACCGGGGTTGGTGGCGCAGTTGTTCGTCACGTAGACCGCAAGGTTGGTGTACTCCTGCAGCTGGTTGCACCCGTTGCGGGGGTCAGCAGCACCGTCGCCACCGTCACCACCGAAGTTGGAGCCCATCTCCGTGTCGCCGTTGGTGCCGTTCGGCGCCACCTTGCGAAGGTTGGAGACACCGTTGTCCTGCAGGCCGCCGGAGACGACCATCCCGGTGCCGGTCGGGTCCTTGCCCACCGACGAGGAGTAGTACTGCAGGGAGCCCAGCGTGCCGTCAGACGACATCGACTTGAGGTCGGTGGCGTTGCCGTTGGCGTTGACCGTGCCGTTGACCGGACGGCGGTAGATGCCACCGTCGTTGCCGAAGAACACGACCGGTGCGCCGCCCGCGGAGCCGACGGCGACCGAGTGCTGGTCCGAGTGGCCGGCGAGCGGGCAGGTGTTCTTGGTCGGGTCGATGCTCCAGCACGGGAAGGTGAAGTTCCAGTAGGGCGAGACGGCGTTCCAGTGGGATCCGGCGTCCTTGGTCTCGAAGACCTCCTCGAGGCCGGCCCAGACGTGGTCGGCGTTCGACGGATCCACCTGCAGGAACTGGTTGTACCAGGCCTGCACGCCGACGCCGTAGCCCTTGCGGTCCAGCGCGGAGCCGCTGTTGTGCAGCTGCTGCTGGTTGGCGATCTGGTTCCACGGCCCGCTCGGTGAGCCGGTCTTGGAGACGTAGATGCCGGCGAGCGAGGACGAGGCGTTGATCTTGCTCGGCTGCTGGACCATGGCGTAGAGGCGGTCGCCGGTCTTGCTGAAGGCGAACGTCGTGTAGCCGATGTCGTCGGTGTTCGCGATGCCACCGGGGACGACGGACAGCTTGTGCCAGCTCGACGGGCCCTTGGTGAAGTCGCTGGACTCGTAGAACCCGTTGTAGGTGTCACCCGAGCGCCAGCCGATGGCGGCGATCACGTGCTTGGGGTTCTTCGGGTCCACGGCGATGTCGTTGACGATGTTCTTGTAGGCCGCGTTCGTCGGACCCGACGAGGTGTTCCCCGACCAGTTCGAGCCCGCCGGGACGAGCACCTTGCCCGCGTCGTCGGTGATCTGCGGCATGTACGACATGTTGGGCGCGAAGCCGAAGGTCCAGTCACCCGACGGCGAACCGGCGGCGTGGTACCAGATGCCACGGTTGGTCGCGGCGAAGACAGTCGAGCCGCCCCAGCGCACCCGGCCGATCGTGGTCGACTCCAGCTCCTTGCCACCCACCCTGTCCGAGGGGGCGAAGGACCCGGTCGTCGGGTTGGCCAGTCGGTACACGCCGGAGCCGACGTAGGACGTGCCACCGGTGTTCGCCTCGCCCGTGGCGAACCACAGCGAGCCGTCGTTGCCGGCGAGCTGCAGGTCGCCGCCACTCAGGGACGGCAGCTGGTCGGCGATGGGCGTCCATGCGCCGCCGCCCTGGCTGGAGCGCCACACGCCGCCGTCGGCGCCCGCGGCATACACGTGGTTGGCCGAGTCAGCGGCCATGCCCGTGATGCGCCCGGTGCCGTAGCCCGCGCCGCCCGAGGAGTTGGAGTACCAGTCGCGGTACCGGGTGTCGTCCTCGTTGTAGGGGACCTTGGTGACCTCGTTCCAGGTACCGGCGGTGTGCGGCATCGAGGACAGCTGGGTGAAGGCGTTGCCGTAGGCGCCGGGGGCGACGATGCCGGGCGCGGTCCGCGGCTGGGCGAACTGCTCCTCGATCGTCACGGCTTCCTTGGACTCGTTCTGCGACTCGGTGGGGTTGCCACCGGCGATCATGAGCGCCTTCTCCATGACGACAGGGTTGTAGTGCTTGTCGCGCCACTGGTACTTCAGGTAGGCCTCGTTGAGCTCGTGGCGGCCGAGGAAGCCGGCAGAACCTGCGGCGACCAAGGCGATTCCGGCACCGGCGGCGACGAACCGACGGGCGCGGGGAGTGATGGATGCCATCGTGGGCGTCTCCTCCGACGGGGGGATGAGCCCGGTCGGGCCCGCCCCAATATCGGGCCCCAGGAGACATTTGGCCCATGACATCTGTCATGGGCCGTTCAGTCGAGGCGCGGCATCGGTCGTTTCGGTGAATGCGCAGGTCAGCGTGGCTGCCCCGGACGACCGGTCAAAGGGCGTGCAGCGGCGTTCGAGGCCCTGGAGGACCGGGTCGGTCAGCTGGCCTTGCGCTGCTGACCGGCGTCCTCGGCCGGGTCACGCTGCACCGTCTCGGCCACCTTGTCCTTGGTGGCGCTGATGACGTCGCCGGTCTTCTCGATGGTCGACTCGAGGGTGGCCTCGGTCTTCTCCTTCACCGCGGCGACGATCTCCTCGCCCTGGGGGCTGAGCAGGTCGCGGCCCTCGCGGCGCGCAGGGACCGCCACGACGGCGACGACGGCCAGGGCCAGTCCGACGCACAGCAGCATCCCGATGATCAGCGCAAGCATGTGACCAGAGTGCCTTGCCGCGGCACCCCGACCAAATCGACACCCCGCCGTGGGACGAGCGTTCCCGCCCGCAGCGGGACGCGACACGCTGCCCCGCCTGCGACGCTGCCAACCTGAAGCGCCCCTCAGGCGCTCTGCGCCACCACGTCGCGGATCCGTTGCGACACCACGGTCGTCACGCCGTCACCACGCATCGACACGCCGTACAGCGCGTCGGCCACCTCCATGGTGCGCTTCTGGTGGGTGATGACGATGAGCTGGCTGGAGTCGCGCAGCTCCTCGAAGAGGGTGATGAGGCGGCCGAGGTTGGCGTCGTCCAGCGCCGCCTCGACCTCGTCCATGATGTAGAAGGGGCTGGGCCGCGCCTTGAAGATCGACACGAGCAGCGCCACCGCCACGAGGGAGCGCTCGCCACCGGAGAGCAGCGAGAGCCGCTTGATCTTCTTGCCGGGCGGGCGGGCCTCGACCTCGATGCCCGTCGTCAGCATGTTGGAGGGATCGGTCAGCGTCAGCTTGCCCTCACCCCCGGGGAACAACCGGCCGAAGACGCCCTCGAACTGGGCGGCGGTGTCGTGGAACGCCTCGGTGAAGACACGCTCGACCCGCTCGTCGACCTCCTTGACGATGTCGAGCAGGTCGCGCTTGGACTTCTTGAGGTCCTCGAGCTGGTCGGTGAGGAACTTGTGACGTTCCTCGAGCGCTGCGAACTCCTCCAGCGCGAGGGGGTTGACCCGGCCGAGGGCGTTCAGGGCCCGTTCGGCCTTGCGCAGTCGCTTCTCCTGCACCTCCCGGACGAACGGTGTGGGCTCGGGCAGGTCGTCCTTGTCGTCATCGGGTCCGGGGACGTGCGGCACCAGCTGGTGCGGCCCGAAGTCCTCCATGAGCACGGCCGGGTCCATGCCGAGCTCCTCGACGGCCTTGGCCTGCATGGCCTCGATCCGCAGCCGCTGCTGGGTGCGCGCCACCTCGTCGCGGTGCACCGTGTCGGTGAGGTCGCGCAGCTCGTCCTGCAGGGCGTTGACCTCGCGGCGGACCTGGGCGAGCGCCTGGTCGCGCTCGGTGCGGGCGGTCTCCGCGAGCGCGCGCTGGCGGGCGGCGGTGTCGAGGGTGGTCGCCACGAGCGAGACGGCGTATGCCGCGCCGCGACGGACCGCCTCAGCCACAGCGGCCTCGCGCTTGCGGCGTTCCTGGCGGGCGGCGAGACGCTGCCGGGCGGCCAGCTCGTTGCGGGCTGCGCCCTCGAGGGAGTCGGCGCGGCCCTTCAGGGCGCGGGCGCGCTCCTCCTTGGTGCGCAGGGTGAGGCGCAGCTCGGTCTCGCTCGCGCGGCCGCGGCTGGCCAGGGCCTCGAGGCGGTCGCGCTCGTCGGTGCTGGGGTCCTGGGCCTCGGTGGGCTCGGCACTGGCCTCGTCGAGGCGCTCGGTCAGCCCGGCGAGCTCGAGGCGGTCGGCCTCGAGGGCCTCGGTCGCCGTGGCGATGCTTCGCTCGGTGCGTTCGGCCTCGGCCTTGGCCGCCCGGACGGTGGCACCGAGGTGCCCCAACCGCTCGGCGACGGCGGCCATCTTGGCGTCGGAGTCGTGCAGGGCCTCGAGGGCCGCCTCGACGTCGTCGGCTGCGTGGCTGTGGCGCTCCTGGGCGCTGGTGAGGGCGAACCTCGCCTGCTCCCCGCGCCGCGTCGCGTCGGCGACCCGGTCACGGGTCTCGTCGACGGCCGACTGGATCTCGATCAGGCTCGGGGCGTGGCTGCTGCCACCGCGCACGAACCCGGGTGCGAAGACGTCGCCGTCGGCGGTGACCGCGGTGACGCCCTCGCCCCTCGCCACGAGCGAGGCGGCCAGGGCGGGGTCGTCGACCAGGGCGACGCGGTCGAGCAGCTGCTCGACCGCCGGCCGGACCGTGACCGGGGCCTCGACGACGTCGCGCGCCCAGACGGCCGAGCCCTCCAGGGCAGGCCACGTGGCGGGGTCGCTGGACGTCGCGGTCTGGCCGACGAGGAACGCCGCCCGGCCCGCGTCCTGCTCGCGCAGCGAGACCAGGGCACGGGCCGCGTGGTCGATCGACTCGACCGCGAGCGCGTCGCCGGCCCAGCCGAGGGCGGCGGCGACGGCAGCCTCGTGGCCGCCCTTGACCTGCAGCAGCGAGGCGACCGACCCCAGGATGCCGTGCCGGCTGTCGGCGGCCGCGAGCAGCGTCGCGGCACCGTCCTTGCGGGACAGGCTCAGCTCGAGGGCCTCGAGGCGTGCCGCGGCGGTGGTGCGGTCGCGCTCGGCCATGCGCTCGGCCTCCTTGTGCCCCTCGACCTCGGCCTCGATGCCTTCGAGCACGGCTGCAGCCTTCTCGTAGGCGCTGTCGAGGCCCTCCTCGCCCTCCTCGTCGACGGCGACCGACGCCTCGAGCTGGGTGAACTCGCGCTCTGCGGCGGCAGCACGCTCCAGCGACTGCTCGACGATCCCGCGCAGACGGCCGATCTCCGCCTCGCCGGCCTCGATGCGACTGCGACGGGCACCGACCTGGCCGGCGAGCTTGGCCAGGCCCTCACGGCGGTCGGCCGCGGCACGGACCAGGCGCTGGAGGCGCTGCTGCTCCGCGGCATACGCCTGCTCGGCCTCTGCGCGGGTGCTCACGGCGGCCTCGAGCGCCCGGGCGGCCTCGCGGACGTCGGCGAGCAGCGACTCCTCCTGCTTGCGGGCCTCGGCGGCCTGCGCCTTGAGCTCCTCGGGGTCGCGGCCGGTGGTCTGCTCGTCCTGACCGTCCTGACCGAGCAGCCGGACCCGCTCCGAGGCCAGCGACTCGGTCGAGGCGAGCTTGTCGCGCAGCTGCTGCAGGCCGAACCAGCGCTCCTGCGCCCTGGTCAGCTCGGGGGCTGCGTCCTGGGCCTGCTGCTCGAGGGTGGCCAGTCGGCTGCGGAGGGTGGCCAGCCCCTCCTCGACCTCGGTGCGCTTGGCGATGAGGGCGGACTCGTCGGCGACCTCCTGCTCGAGGGTCGAGGTGAGCTGGACGAGGTCGTCGGCGAGCAGGCGCAGGCGGGCGTCGCGGGCGTCGGCCTGGATGCCTGCGGCGCGCCGGGCTGCCTCGGCCTGGCGGCCGAGCGGGCCGAGCTGACGACGGATCTCACCGGTCAGGTCGTTGACGCGGGTGAGGTTGGCCTCCATCGACTCGAGCTTGCGCAGCGCCTTCTCCTTGCGCTTGCGGTGCTTGAGGACGCCGGCAGCCTCCTCGATGAACCCGCGCCGCTCCTCGGGGGTCGCACGCAGGACCGCGTCGAGCTGGCCCTGGCCGACGATGACGTGCATCTCGCGACCGATGCCGCTGTCTGACAACAGCTCCTGGACGTCGAGCAGGCGGCAGGACGTGCCGTTGATCGCGTACTCGGAGCCACCGTTGCGGAACATCGTCCGCGCGATGGTGACCTCGGTGTAGTCGATCGGCAGGGCGCCGTCGGAGTTGTCGATCGTCAGGGCGACCTCGGCCCGGCCGAGCGGCGCGCGTCCGGCTGTGCCGGCGAAGATGACGTCCTCCATCTTGCCGCCGCGCAGGCTCTTGGCCCCCTGCTCCCCCATGACCCAGGCGAGCGCGTCGACGACGTTGGACTTGCCGGAGCCGTTGGGCCCGACGATGCAGGTGATGCCGGGCTCGAGGCGCATCGTGGTCGCCGAGGCGAAGGACTTGAAGCCCTTCAGGGTCAGGCTCTTGACGTACACGAGCGGGTCGGCTCCTGGGTGAGGTGGCGAGGACGGGCAGACGGGGTCTGGATCGCAGCCACCCTACCCGCGTGGACACCGCGCTCCCGGGAGCACGGCCCGTCCTGCGTTGCCTGTGCACCGTGGGGCGGATGGGGCACGAGAGGTATGGCGTCTGCCGTCAGGACTTGGCGATGGCCTCGTGGTGGTGGATGACCTCGGCGATGACGAAGCCCAGGAACTTCTCGGCGAACGTCGGGTCGAGCCCGGCGGTGTCGGCGAGGTCGCGCAGCCGCGCGATCTGGGACTCCTCACGCGCGGGGTCCGCGGGCGGCAGGCCCTGACGGGCCTTGAGCTCGCCCACCTGCTGGGTGCACTTGAAGCGCTCGGCGAGCAGGTGGATCAGGGCGGCGTCGATGTTGTCGATGCTCGCGCGCAGGCGCAGCAGCTCGGCGGACGTGGCCCCCGGGTGGTCGGGACCGAGCGGTGGAGTGGGCGGTGGAGCGGGCTGGGTCACCCGGCAATCGTAGGCGCGCCCGCACCGACGACGTCCGGCCGTCTCACGTGCTCCCGCGCCTGCTCGCGCAACAGGTCGTTGTCACGCTGGAGCCGATCGACCAGGTGCTCCAGGTCAGCGACCCGGCGACGCAGCTCGAGGGTCTCGAGCATCAGTCGCTGGTCGTTGGCAGTGCGGTAGCCGACGAGGGCCTTGGCCATGGTGACTCCTTGCAGACGGCTGGGGGCCGTCAGGGATGTGGCGTCGGGTCGGGCCCGGGAGCAGGTGCCGTCGCAAGGTGCCGGGTGGGCAGGTTGCCGGGCAGGTGCCGGTGGGGCCGTCTCTCAGAGTGACAGCCTCACCAACGTCGGTCAATGGACGATCCCGGGCGAATGGCGACCAAAGCCGCACGTCACGGTCCCCCGGTCCCCCGCGCTACTTCTCGAGGAAGCCCGTCAACCCCTCACGTGGGGCGCCGAAGGACGTCACGCAGGTCTGCACCTGCCCCGGCCGCAGGTGCTGCGACGGCTTCTCCTCGAGGAGGGCGACGAGCCGGCGCACCTGGTCCTGGTCCCCCTGCGCCACGACCTCGACCCGGCCGTCGCTGGTGTTGCGTGCATGGCCGACCAGGCCGAGCTCCAGCGCACGGGCTCGCACCCACCACCGGAAACCGACGCCCTGCACCTGTCCGTGCACCCAGATGACCGCACGAGCGGGACCGCTGTGATCCATCTGCACCACCCCTTTCCGACCAGTTGTACAACTGCAGGAGCCCCGCTGTCAGCCGCGCCGGACCCGTGGCCTCGGCTGGCACCGGGGGCAGGAGAACGACGACCGGTTCATGAAGGCCTCGCGCCGGATCGACGTCCCGCAGCGATCACAGGGCCTACCCTCCTGACCGTACGCGTGCAGTGAGCGGTCGAAGTAGCCCGACGCACCGTTGACGTTGACGTACAACGCGTCGAAGCTCGTCCCGCCCTGACCCAGCGCCTCGGTCATGACGGTCCGCGCGTGGTCCAGGATCCTCGAGAGCGTGGGCCTGGTCAGCGACGAGCAGAGCCGCTCGCCGTGCACCTGCGCCCTCCACAGCGCCTCGTCGGCGTAGATGTTGCCGACGCCGGACACGAGGGTCTGGTCGAGCAGGGCCCGCTTCACGGCCACGTCCTTGGCCTTCATCCTGCGGACCACTGCGCCCTGGTCGTAGGCCGCCTCGAGAGGGTCCGGGGCGATGTGGGCCACGGGCTCGGGCACGCCCTCGGGCGTGAGGTCCGCGAGCGCCATACCGCCGAACGTCCGCTGGTCGACGAACCTCAGCTGCGGGCCCTCGTCCGCGAAGTCGAACACCGCGTGGAGGTGCTTCTCCGGCGGGGCGTCGGCGGCCTCGACGAGCAGCTGGCCGCTCATGCCGAGGTGGGCGATCAGCCCCTGGCGCGATCCGTCGGGGGTGCGCAGCACCAGCCAGAGGTACTTGCCGCGCCGCCGCGCCTGCTCGACGTGGTTGCCGGCCAGCCGGTCCGCCAGGTCGAGCGGCCCGGGCAGGTGCCGGCGCGCGACGCGGGTCCCGCGGAACTCCGCCCGCTCGATCGTGCGGCCGACGACGTGGTCGGCCAGCCCGCGCCGGACCACCTCGACCTCGGGCAGCTCGGGCATGGCGGTATGGCGTCCGCTCGCCTAGGAGGGCGAGCCCGCGACGGCGTCGGCCGCCTCTGCGGCCTCCGCGGCCCGGGCGCTCAGCGCGCGCCAGGCCAGCTCGGCAGCCTTCTGCTCGGCTTCCTTCTTCGACCGGCCCGTGCCGGCGCCCAGCACCTCCGAGGCCACGACCGCCTGCGCGGTGAAGGTCTTCTCGTGGTCCGGGCCCTCCTCCTCGACCCGGTACTCCGGGACGCCGAGGGAGGTTGCGGCGGACAGCTCCTGCAGGCTGGTCTTCCAGTCCAAACCGGCGCCGAGCGTGGCGCTGGCGGCCATGAGCGGGTCGAGCAGGTGGTGCACGAGCGTGGCCGCGGCGTCCATGCCGGCCGACAGGTAGACGGTGCCGATGACCGCCTCCATCGTGTCGGCGAGGATTGAGGCCTTGTCGCGGCCGCCGGTGGTCTCCTCGCCGCGTCCGAGGCGGACGTGGTCACCCAGGCCGAGGGTGCGGGCGACGTCGGCGAGGGCCCGCATGTTCACCACGGCGGCACGCAGCTTGGCCAGCTGGCCCTCGGGCAGGTCGGGGTGCGTCGTGTAGAGCGTGTCGGTGACGACCAGCCCGAGCACCGAGTCGCCGAGGAACTCGAGGCGCTCGTTGTTGGGCAGGCCACCGTTCTCGTACGCGTACGAGCGATGGGTCAGGGCGCGCAGAAGCAGCGGCTCGTCGATGGGAGCCTCCACCACACCGGTGAGGTGCTGGAGGAACTCGTCGACGGGCCGCTGCTTCTCGCTGTCCCCCACGGGGGACGGAGTGGAACTCACGAGGGGTTCGGGCTGTCTCAGCCCTGGTGCTCGGTGCGCTCGGCGACCGTGTAGTGACGACCCTTGTAGGAGCCGCAGGACGGGCACGCGATGTGCGGCTGCATCTGGGCCTTGCACTGGGGGCACACGGTCAGCGTGGTCGCCGTCGTCTTCCAGTTCGCGCGACGCGAACGGGTGTTGGAGCGCGACGTCTTCCGCTTCGGGACAGCCACGTCAGTTCCTCTTCTCTTCGATGGTGCTCTGGGTGGTGGTGCTGGCATCGGTGGACAGCGCGTTCAGCGCGGCCCACCGGGGGTCGATCACATCGTGCTGGTGGTCGGGGTCGTCGGCCAGGCGCGCTCCACACTCGGAGCACAGACCCGGACAGTCCTCCCGGCACACCGGCTGGAACGGCAGTGCGGGCACCACCGTGTCCAGGAGCACCGACTCGAGGTCGAACAGGTCGCCCTCGAGCTTGAGCTCCTCGGTCTCGTCGTCGTCCGCCCCCACCTCGCGGTGGTGGGCAGCACGGTCGGCGTAGGCGAACAGCTCCTGGAAGTGACCGTCCACGTCGTGGGCGATCGGGTCCAGGCACCGCACGCAGGCGCCGGTTGCCGTGGCGTGGACCGAGCCGGTCACCAGCACTCCCTCGACCACGGACTCGAGCCTCAGCCCGATCTGCATCTCAGCACCCTTGGGCACTGCGATGACGTCCGTGCCGAAGTCGGCAGGCGCCTCGACGGTCCGCTGGACCGGCACCATGGTTCCGGGTCGCCGACCGAGGTCCGTGGTGTCGAAGACCAACGGCGATCGGGGATTGAGGTGTTCCATGGCTCCAGCTGTGTCGAGTGACTCGGCCACCCGCCTCGGATGAGACGTAGACCGACGCACGAGGTTACCGGAGCACGACCCACTCTCCCAAATGCACGGCGATCGGGCCCGGGTCAGCGCCCCGACGGTGCCGAGGGCAGGCGGTCGAGGGCGGCGCCCAGCCGGGGCGCCAGCGTGCTGACGTAGGTCGCCGTCAGGTGGTCGCCGGCCCGGTGGATGGTCACGTGCCCGATCGCCACGGGGCACCTCGCGACCGGGCAGATGAAGGGCGTCAGGTCGATGAGGGGGGCGCCCGACTCCGCAGCGGCCTGCCGCTGGGCAGGCAACCCGCTCCCGGCCACGGCCGGCGCCCGGTCGAACGAGCAGAGACTGAGCCGGTGGGGGTGGCGCGCGGTGCACACGTCGAGGTCGTCCGGCGAGAGCGGGCTGTCGGCGATCACCGCCATGGGGATCCCGAGGTCGGCGACCTCGCGCCACCTCGTGGCCAGGCCGCGCACGAGCGCCTCCGTGGTCGAGGCGCCACCGTCCCAGGCCCTGGCGGCATACCCGGAGGTCAGCAGGAGGTCCGGCGGGTGGGCACGCAGGGCGTCCATGACGTGCCTGTTGAAGGCGTCGCACGACGGGTAGCGCTTCCCCGCCGACTCGGCCTGCCCCGCAGCGAACGCGCAGGCCGACTTGCCGTACGTCACCACCCGCCACCCCCGCTGCGGCGCGAGGCGCTGGAGCGCGGGGAGCCACTGCATCGCCTTGGAGTCGCCGACGAGGGCGACCGTGAGGGGGCCGCCCGCCACACCGAACTCGCACGGCACGGGCGTCTCGGCGAGCCGGTCCACCTGGCAGCGGTCGACGTCGGCGGCCGGGCGGTCCTTCCCCGCGAGCTGGGGGTCGGGGGTCAGCCACCCCCAGTCGTCCACGGCGTAGGCGGCGGGGTCGGGATCGGGGGGCGTCGTCAGGGTGGCGGCACCCAGGCCACCCACCGCCGGTACGGCGCCGGAGACGGGCGTGGTGCGAAAGGGCGAGGGAGCCTGGGTCAGGGGCACCGCCGCGAGCGCGCCCGCGGCGGACAGGGCCGCGCCGAGCACGAGCACCCGCTGCGTTCTCGCCGCCAGGGCGGCGTTGTGGTGCACCGGCTGCTCGAGGTACCGGTGGCTCAGCCAGGCGGGCACCACGGAGAGCAGCGCGACGACGACCCGCAGCGGGCCGGTCAGCCCGTCCAGGGCCCACCCGGTGAGGACCAGCGCCGGCCAGTGCCACAGGTAGATCGAGTACGACAGACCGCCGACCCAGACCATCGGCCGGGTGCCGAGCACCCGGACCGGGCCGTGGGGCGTGCCGGTCCACCCCGCCCAGAGGACGGCTGCGACGCCGAGGGTCGGGACCAGGGTCCACGCGCCGGGCGTCGTCGCGCCGCGAGGAAGCCACAGCGCGCTGCCGAGGACCGCCGCGAGCCCGGTCCACCCGATGGCAGCCGCCACGCGGTGCGACACGGGCGTCCGCGGTCCCCCGTCGACCGGGGAGGACTCAGGGGCTGCGCACCAGAGGGCCAGCGCCGCCCCGACCCCGAGCTCCCAGGCCCGGGTGGTCGTGACGAAGTACGAGCGGGCCGGGTCGCGGACACCCAGCCACACGGCATACGCGAAGGACGGCACGGCGAGAAGCGCGAGCAGCAGGCCGACCGACCGCATCGAGGGCCGGCGGCCGTACCGGCGCAGCATGAAGCCCAGGGCGATGAGGGCCAGCGGCCACACGACGTAGAACTGTTCCTCGACGGCCAGGGACCAGAAGTGCTGGACCGGGGAGGGCACGGTGTCCGAGGCTAGGTAGTCCACGGCGCGGTGGGCCAGGACCCAGTTGACGACGTAGAGCGCGGCGCCGGCGACGTCCGTGCCGATCTCGCGGCGCCGCAGGCCGGGCACGACGAACCACGCCACGGCGGCTGTCACGACGAGCACCAGGACGGCCGCCGGGAGCAGGCGCCTGACCCGGCGCCCGACGAAACGGGTCCAGGAGATCGTGCCGGTGCCCATGAGCTCGCGGACGAGGATCCCGGTGATGAGGAACCCGGAGATGACGAAGAAGACGTCGACCCCGAGGAAACCGTTCTGCAGCGGCAGGCCGGCGTGGTGGATCAGGACGAGCAGGACGGCGACCGCCCTCAGCCCTTCGATGTCCGGCCGGAAGCGCGCCGGTCGCTGGGTCCGTGCGGTCAGGTCAGTTCCCCTGGTCGGCCTGGAGGCGGGCGACGAGGGCGTCGCGGACCCGGTCGGTCACGAGCCCGGTGACGTCGCCGCCGTAGCGGACGACCTCCTTGACCAGGGAGCTCGACACGTGGCCGAAGCTCGGCTCGCCGGGCAGGAACACGGTCTCGAGGCCGGTCAGGTGTCGGTTCATCAGGGCCATCGGCAGCTCGTAGGCGAAGTCGGTGCCGCTGCGCAGCCCCTTGACCACGACGTCCGCCCCCACGGCCTTGCACACGTCGACGAGCAGCTGGCCGGCGAAGACCTCGACCCGCACGCCGGCCAGGTCGCCGACGGCGTCCTCGATCAGCTCGCGGCGCTCGTCCGGGGTGAACACCCCCTGCTTGGCGGGGTTGTGCAGCACCGCGACGACGACCTCGTCGTGCAGGGCCGCTGCCCGGCGGATGACGTCGACGTGCCCGAGGGTCACCGGGTCGTAGGAGCCGGGGCAGACGGCACGTCGGCGGGCGTCAGTGGCCGAGGTGGGGGCGGGGCTGGTCACAGCGGAACGCTAGCAGCGGAGCAGCCCTGCCCCGCCGGCTCAGTCCTCGTCGTCGGCCGGGAGCAGCCCGTCCTTGTGGGCCTTGGCGACGATCTCGCGGACGTTGGTGATGGAGCCCGCCCCGGCCTCGAGGAGGCGGTTGCGCTCGGTCGCCCACTTCACGCCGAGGTCGTCGCGGACCTCCTGCGACACATCGGTGCGCGCCGGGTTGAGGATGGTCTGTTCCTCCTCGCCGATGTGGTGGTTGAGGGCCGTCGCCAGGTCCTCGACGGCGTCGTCGAACTTCTGGGTGTCGGTGCCCTTGCACTCCAGCAGCGCGAGCAGCGCCTCGTTGCCCTCGGCGTGCTCCTCCTCGCCGTGCTCGGCCTCGTGGTCGGTGATGGCGTCCTTGCGCTCGAGGTTCGGGTAGACCTTCGACTCCTCGGCCTCGCCGTGGGCGATGAGGACCGCGGACAGGGCAGCCCGAGCCGCCTCGCGGTCCGCGGTGGCGTCACGCAGGTCGCGCAGGAGGGACTCGAACAGGCGGTGGTCCTCGAGGATGAGGTCGACGACGTCACCGGACGTGGGGCGGGGGATCTCGTACTCGGTCATGGGCTCACCTTCTCTCACCCGGGGTCAGGACACACCTCGGGCCTGTCTCGAGGTCGCTTCCGAGACGCGGTCCCACCCATCGGACGCCCGGTTTGAGTCGTGTCGACGCCTGCGAGACGGTGGAGACGTCCTGACCTCTACGGCCTGAACTCAACCCAGAGATGGAGAGCCACATGCTCACCCTGACCGAGAACGCCAGCACGATCGTCAAGACCCTGGTCGACCAGACGGAGGCGGGCGACGACGCCGGCCTGCGCTTCAGCCAGGAGGACCCGGCCGCGGACGCCCTCGTGGTCACCACCGCGGAGCAGGCCCTGCCTGGCGACGCCGTCGTCGAGAGCGAGGGCGCGAAGGTGTTCCTCGACGAGACCGCAGCGGCCGCCCTCGGCGACCAGGTCCTCGATGCGAACGTCGACCAGTCCGGCGCGGTGCAGTTCAGCATCATCCCGTCGGCGGCGCCGACCGACTGAGGCACCAGCACGGCACGAGGGCCCGGGACCGGATGGTCCCGGGCCCTCGTCGCGTCCGCCACAGGTGGGCGAGACGCCATACGGCTCAGGCGATCTCGTCCGGCGGCTTCGGGCCGGCGAACCAGATCTTCGTCTCGCCGTAGCGACGTTCCCCCTCGACCTCCCAGTCGGACGGCCACCGGGGCTCGGGCGTGCGCGAGGAGCGTTCGACGACGACCAACGCGTCGTCCGTGAGCCAGTCCTGCTCGGCCAGCAGCGCCAGGTCGGCGGCGAGCTCGTCCTCGGTGAGGGCATACGGCGGGTCGCTGAAGACGAGGGTGAACCGCTCGGCGGGCGGGGTGGCGAGCACCTTGGCCACCGCGGCCTGCCGGACGACTGCGCCGGGTATGCCGATGGCACCCGTGTTCTCCCGGGTCACCTTCGCGGCCCCCTTGTCGGACTCCACGAGCAGGACGGAGGCCGCTCCACGGCTCAGGGCCTCGAGGCCGAGCGCCCCCGACCCGGCATAGAGGTCGAGGACCCGCGCGCCGCCGACCACCTCGAGGTGCTCCAGTCGCGAGAACAGCGCCTCACGGACGCGGTCGCTCGTGGGGCGGGTGCCCGCACCCGGGGGCGTCGAGAGCCGCAGCCCTCCGGCCCTGCCGCTGATGATCCGCGTCACGGCCGCACCGTAACAGCGCTCGGCACCCGTGCGGCGACCCCGTCAGGGCTGGTGGACCGTCGGGTCGTCGCGCAGGACGTCGAGCAGCAGGGCCAGGACGGCGTCGGGGCGCTCGAGGGACGGCAGGTGGCCGGCCCACTCGAGCTCGACGGACTCGGCGCCAGGGATCTCGCGGGCCAGGACGGCCGCGATCTCCTTGAACAGGTCGAGGTCGCGGGCGCCCGACACCACCACCGTGGGCACGGCGAGCGCCGTCGGGTCGACCTCGATGCGGCGGGGTGCCGGTGGCGGGTCCTGCTCGTCGGCGGCGAGCTGCACCTCGAACGCCCGCCGCTGCATCCCCACCAGCCGCTCCCTGGTGGCCTCGGACGCGTCGGGTCCGAGGAAGGTACGGACGTTGAGCTCGGTCGCCCCCTCGACGTCGCCTGCCTCCAGGAGCCGATCCTCCTCCGCTCCGAACTCCTGGACGTCGGCCGTGGGCTCCACCCCCCGGTATGCCGCGCAGAGCAGCACGAGGGACGACACCCGCCCGGGGTGCAGGGTCGCGAGCTCGAGGGCGACCCTGCCTCCGAAGCTCGACCCGACGACGGCCGCGTCGACGATGCCGAGGCGGTCCAGGAGGGCAGCGAGGTCGTCGGCGTCGGCGTACTCCCCCGGCGACATCGGCGAGTCACCGAACCCGCGGAAGTCGGGTCGCACCACCGTGAACGCGTGGCTCAGCGCAGGAACGAGGTCGTCCCACATCCGACGGTCGGCCACACCGGAGTGCAGCAGGAGGATCGGCGGGCCGGAGCCCTCGACGTCGTGGGAGAGAAGCATCCCGCCACCCTAGGGCGCGCTCCCCTCCCTCGGCGCCCGGGTTTTTCGCGCCCTCAGCCCCGTTCGAGGAAGGCGGCCTGCTCGGCGTCGAGCCGGTCGGCCACGGCCGCAGCGAGCTCGGGGTGCGTGGTCAGCTCGGGGTCGCGAGCGACGAGAGCGGTCGCGTCGTCGCGGGCCTCGAGGATGATCTCCTCGTCGCGCACCAGGGACAGGAACCGGAAGCTGCCGCGCCCCATCGCCCGACCCGACCTGCCCCCGCCACTCTGCTTCCCGCTGAGGACGTCGCCGGTTCCCCGCAGCTGCAGGTCCAGCCGGGCGAGCTCGAAGCCGTCAGTCGTCCCGGCCACCGCCTCGAGGCGCTCCATCGACGCCTCGGTCTCGGACGACGTCATGAGCAGGCACAGCCCGGCGTGGCGGCCACGGCCGACGCGCCCGCGCAGCTGGTGGAGCTGCGAGACCCCGAACCGGTCGGCGTCGACGACCACCATGACGGTGGCGTTGGGCACGTCGACACCGACCTCGATGACGGTCGTCGAGACGAGGACCTGGATCTCCCCGGCGTTGAACGCCGCCATGACCGCGTCCTTGTCCTCGGGAGCCATCCGCCCGTGGAGGACGGCCATGGAAAGCCCTGCCAGAGCAGGGTTCTCGCGCAGGGCCGCCTCGACGGCATAGACGCTGGCGAGCTCGCGAGGGGCGGCGGCGCCACCTTGCTGGGAGCCCTCGGCGTCAGCGGGTTCGACGTCCTCGTCGTCGTCCTGCACGTCGAGCGACCGCGCGCCGTTCGCGGTCACCGGCGTGGTCGGCAGCTCCTCGTCGTCGGCGGAGACCGCACTCCCCGCCGAGCCGGACTCGTCGCCGATGCGCGGGCACACGACATACGCCTGCCTGCCGGAGCGAACCTCCTCGGCGACCCGCTCCCACGTGCGCTGCACCCACGCTCCACGCTCGGACGGCACGACGTGGGTGGCGATCGGCGAACGGCCGCGTGGCAGCTCGGACAGGGTCGAGGTCTCCATGTCGCCGAACACCGTCATGGTGACCGTGCGTGGGATCGGCGTCGCGGTCATGACGAGGACGTGGGGAGGTTGGGTTCCTTTCTCCCGCAACGCATCTCGCTGCTCGACGCCGAACCGGTGCTGCTCGTCGACGACCGCGAGGGCGAGGTCCTGGAACTGCACCTTCTCCTGGATGAGCGCGTGGGTGCCGATGACGATGCCGGCGTCACCGCTCGCGGCCTGCAGGAGGTTCTCGCGGCGGGCGGCCGTCGGCTGGCTGCCCGTGAGCAGGGCCACGCGGGTGCCGATCTCGCTGCCACCGAGCAGGCCCCCCTCGGCGAGGTCGCCGAGCATCGCCGTGATCGACCGGTGGTGCTGTGCCGCAAGGACTTCCGTCGGCGCCAGCAGGGCCGCCTGTCCCCCGGCATCGACCGCGGCGAGCATGGCCCGGAGCGCGATGATCGTCTTGCCCGAACCCACCTCGCCCTGGAGGAGCCGGTTCATCGGCACGTCGCGGGCCATCTCCTCGGCGAGGGTCCGACCCACCTCCCGCTGGCCCGCGGTGAGCTCGAACGGCAGCCGCGCGTCGAACGCCGCCAGCAGCCCTCCCGTGCGCGGGGTCCGCGCCGTCGTCCGGTCGGCCGCCTGTCGGGCGCGGCGCTGGGCGAGCAGGGTCTGCAGGACCAGCGCCTCCTCGTAGCGCATCCGGTGGCGGGCTCGCTGCACCTCCGGGAACGCCGCGGGCACGTGGATCCCGCGCAGCGCCTCGAGCCGCCCGGGCAGGCCGTGACGCGAGCGCAGCGTCGCGGGCAGCGGGTCGGGCACCTCCTCGAGGTGGTCGAAGACGATGCGCACGCACTCGGCCACCGACCAGTTCTGCAGGCCCTTGACCTGCAGGTAGACCGGGATCGGCCCGCGATCGGTCGCGGAGGTGCCGAGCCCGCCCTCGACGACCTGGTAGGCCGGGTGGGTCAGCTGCCAGCGTCCGCGGTACATCCCGACCTCGCCGGCGAACACCGCCCGGACACCGGGCAGGAGCACGTCCTTGTGGCCCCACGCCTTGAAGAACGCGAGGTCGACGTCGTTGCGCCCGTCGGTGATCGTGACGTTGAGCATCTCGCCGCGCCGCTTCTGCATCCTGCGCGTGACGGAGGTCTTGACCTCGGCGACGGCGACGACGTACTTGCCCACGTGCAGGTCCGAGAGGTCGGAGGTGTGCTCGAGGTAGCGGCGCGGCCAGAACTCAAGGAGGTCACCGACGGTCACCAGGTTGCGGTGCTTGGCCAGGGTGCCGGCGGTGCGGGCCCCCAGGACCTTGTCGAGCTTGGTGCTCTCGTCGACCACGCCTACTCGACTCCCAGCAGCAGCGGGTAGTGCGGCTGGCCACCGTCGATCACGGTGACCTCGACGTCGCGGTGACCACGCGCGATACGTGCCCCGAGGTCCTCGGCCAGCCCGTCGGGGGCGCCCTCGCCACCGATGACGGTGACCAGCTCGCCACCGCTGCCGAGAAGTCGGCGGACGACGTCGATGGCGACCTCGGCGAGGTCGTGCCCCACGACGACGACATCACCCCCGACGGCACCGAGGACGTCGCCGGGCTCGCACGGACCCGCGCTGGTCAGCGCCTGCTTGCTCGCGAGGGCGACGGCCCCGTGGCGGGTCGCTGCCGCGGCGTGGCTCATCTCCGCCGCGTTGCGGGCAGCCGAGGCGGTCTCGTCGAACACCGCGAACGCCGCCAGGCCCTGCACCGCGGTCCGCGAGCGCACCAGGTGGACCTCGAGCCCCTCCTGCTCGGCGGCACTCGCTGCGGCGCGGGCCGCCATCTCGGTGTCGCGGTCGTTGGGCAGCACGATCACCGACAGGGCGTGCGAGGCGCGGATCGCGTCGAGCAGCTGGCCGGCCGAGGCGCGCTGCCCCGGACCGCTGGTCACGACGACCGCACCCGCCCCCTCGAACACCTCGGTGAGACCCGGCCCCGCGGCGCAGGCCACCACGGCGACGCCCGTCGCGGGCTGGCGGTGGGCGACCTGGTCGGCGAAGTGGGTGACCCGCACGCGGTAGGGGCGCCCGGCGTCCAGGCCCGCCTCGATCGCCGCACCCACGTCGTCGACGTGGACGTGGACGTTCCAGAGGTCGGGACCGCCCACCACGAGCAGGGAGTCACCGAGCCCGTCCAGGACGTCGCGCAGGACGGACGCCCGCTCCTCGTCGCTGTCGCGCAGGAGGTACATCACCTCGTAGGCCGGCCCACCCGAGGTGCCGTCGCGACCGCTGGTGGGCGCACCCCCAGTGCGTCCCGTCGGCTCGACCGGGCCACCCTGGCGGCTCCACTCCTCACGGCGGCGCAGCGACGGGTCCTCGGCGAACGGTTCCATCCGCTCGCCGACGTGGGCCCCGTCCTGGTGCACCACGCGCGCGAGCGCCTCGAGCAGGAGGAGGTAGCCGGCCGCGCCGGCGTCCACGACCCCGGCGCGTTCGAGCGCGGCCAGCTGGTGGGTGGTCTCGCCCAGGGCTTCGGTCGCCGCGTCCAGCGCGGCTTCCGCGACGGCGGGAAGGCCTTCGTCCACCGCGGCGGCACCGGCCTCGGCCGCAGCCTTGGCCACCGTGAGGATGGTGCCCTCCTCCGGGCGCACGACGCTGGCGTAGGCGCGGGCGCTGGCTCGCGCCATACCGTCGGCGATCACCGCCGGCCCCGCCTCCGGGAGGCCGCTGTCGGCGATCGCCTCGGCGAACCCGCGCACCAGCTGGCTCAGGATCACCCCGGAGTTGCCGCGCGCGGTCAGCAGCATCGAGCGCGACAGGGCCGAGCACTCCTGCTCCAGGGTGGCCGTGCCGAGGATCCCGGCCTTCTCGTGCTCGGCCCGCACGGAGTCCAGCGCGGCGTCGAGCGTGAGGTAAAGGTTGGTGCCCGTGTCACCGTCGGGGACGGGGAAGACGTTGAGCGCGTCGATCTCCGCGCGGCGGGCCGCGAACGCCATCCGCGTGAGCACGGCCCACCGCCGCGCATCGACGGCAGAGAGGGCTTCGAGCACGATGGCAGGCTAGTGCCCAGCACCGTCGGCCAGTACCGTCACGGCCTCGTTTTGGTCGCAGGACTCCTCCTCGGCTACTCTTGACCGGTTCCCGTGGTCCTTCGTGGTGCTGGCCTGTGCCCGCATCCGGCCCGGGACGATCCCAGTCTTGATCACCATCGAATTTCAGGAGAACCCCGTGGCTGCCAACTGCGACGTCTGCGGCAAGGGACCGAGCTTCGGTCACAACATCTCGCACTCGCACCGCCGCACCAAGCGTCGCTGGAACCCCAACATCCAGCGCGTCAAGGCTCTGGTGGGCGACGCGGGCGTGACCCCGAAGCGTCTCAACGTCTGCACCTCGTGCCTCAAGGCCGGCAAGGTCAAGCGCTGACCCTGCCCTACCGGCACTGACCGAAGCCGACCCTCCCCTCGCGGGACGGTCGGCTTCGTCGTCCCCCCGCGCCCTACCCCGCGTTTGGGGGCAGCACGGTGAGTCAGGGCTCACCCCTGTGCCCCCAAACCCGGGATCCCGGACGTCCCGGGACCTCGGATGCGGGACATCGGTATGCCGCCGGGCTGGGTCAGCCGGCGAAGTGGTCCCAGCCGCGCGGTTGCTGGGGGACGCCGTCGAGGGTGACGCCCTGGCCAGCCTCCACCCGTCCCAGCGCCCGCCACCCGGGCGGGAGCTCGCCGGCGAAGGTCGCGAGCAGGCTGTGCTCCTCGCCCCCGGCGAGGACGCACTCGAGCGCCCCGTCACCGACGGCCTCGCCGAGGAGCGCCAGGTCGGGCTCCAGCAGGACGGACTCCAGGGCGAGGCACACGCCGCTCGCGGCAGCGATACGAGAGCCATCGCGCAACAACCCGTCCGAGACGTCGAGCATCGAGGTGGCGCCGCCGTCCGCGGCCGCCGGTCCCGCCGTCACGTCCGTGCGGGGCCTCAGGTGGTGGGCGACGCACTCTGCGCGAGCGCCGTCTCCTTCCGCGCGCGCCGAGGCGTCCTGCTGGAGGAGCAACAGCCCGGCGGCGGAGCGACCGAGTGAGCCGTGCACGGCGATGGTGTCGCCGGGACGGGCACCGCTGCGCAGCACCGCCTTTCGTCCCTCCAGGTCCCCCAGGGCAGTGATCGAGACCATCACCGTGTCGGCCGGCGCCGACGACAGGTCTCCTCCCGCGACGGCCACCCCCAGCTCGTGGGCGAGCCCGCCCAGCGTCCGCGCGAACTCGACCGCCCAGTCCACCGGCGTCGCCGGGTCCGCCACGAGGGTGACGACCAGGGAGGTGGGGACTGCGCCCATCGCGGCGACGTCGGCGACGTTCTGTGTGAAGGCCTTCGTCGCCACGTCCGCCGCGGTCGACCACTCGTCGACCCAGTCACGCCCCCGGACCATGGCATCGGTCGTGACCACGACCGAGCCGCTGGTGACCAGCACCGCCGCGTCGTCACCCGGACCCACGAGCACGCCCTCGCGGGCGGGGAAGAACGGGAAGATCTCGGCGAGCAGGGACGCCTCCGAGACCTGCGCCAGCGTGCGACCGGCCGTGACCATGACTTGACCTCCTCGTGACAGGCCGGGGAAGACGGCCGGGACACCGGCACGGTAGCGTCTGCCCCAGCCGCGGCGTTCCGCCGCGGTCTGGTTCTCGGGACACCGACGTCCTGACGAACCGGAGAGACAAGTTCCATCTTCGACAGACGTGAGGTGCTCAGTGGTGGTCCAGGCCTACATCCTGATCCAGACCGAGGTCGGCAAGGCGGCGACCGTCGCAGAGGCCATCGCCGGTATCGCCGGTGTGGTCCTGGCAGAGGACGTGACCGGCCCGTACGACGTGATCGCCCGCGTCGAGGCCAACACCGTCGACGAGCTGGGCAAGCTCGTCATCGCCAAGATCCAGGACGTCCCGGGCATCACCCGGACCCTGACCTGCACCGTCGTCCACGTCTGACGTGCCCCGCGCCGCCCGCCGGCGCCTGCTCGTCGCCGCCGGCCTCCTCGTCCTCGGGGTGGCCGGCGGTGTGCTGTATGCCGTGTGGCCGCGGGGGATAGAGGTCGCCGCTCCCACCCACACGGCCGCCTGCGAGCGCGCCATGCCGCTGATGCCGTCGACGGTCGGCCGACAGCCCTCCACGGACGCCTTCGTCGCCGACCGGGGCGACCGGCGGGACATCCGCGTCTGGGGCGACCCCGCCATCGTCGCCACCTGCGGATGGCCAGCCCTCGGCCCCACCTCAGACCAGTGCCTCGACGTCGACGGCGTCGACTGGGTGGCCCAGCCCCTCAGCGACGGCGTCAGGTTCACCACCTTCGGCCGTGATCCCGCGATCGAGGTCCTCGTCCCGAACGCCTACGCGCCGGCGCCCCTGCTCCTGCCCGCCTTCAACCCCGCCGCCAAGGCCCTCCCGGCCACCAACCGCACCTGCAGCTAACCCCTCGACCCGCCGACCCCGCGCTCGGTGAGCGCAGGGCGAGCGCTTCCAGAGGGAGTGGGGTGGGCAGGGGGCACGGAGGACCGCTGGTGGGTCTGGCGGGAGCACCGGAGCGAAGCGGAGGTGCGAGTGGACGCGGGCCGAGTGCCCCCTGCCCACCCCGCGACCGGACCTGCGACCGAGGACGTTCGGACGCCTGAGACCGGTGCGGCTACCTGAGCCCGACGGGGCGGGTCAGGGCGAGCTGGAGCAGCTCGTCGATCAGCTCGGGATAGCCCAGCCCCGTCGCCTGCCACATCTGGGGGTACATCGAGTGCGGAGTGAAGCCGGGCATCGTGTTGATCTCGTTGATGACCACGTCGCCGGACTCCGTGTAGAAGCAGTCGACCCGCGCCAGCCCCTCGCACCCCAGCGCCTCGAACGCCTCCCCCGCCAGCCGCTGCACCTCGGCGGCGATGGCGTCGGGGACGCTGGCCGGGCAGGACAGCACCGCGCCGTCGTCGAGGTACTTGGCCTCGAAGTCGTAGAACTCGTGGCCGCCCTCGGTGGTCACCTCGATCTCCCCGACGTGGGAGACCCGTGGCGCGTCGGTGCCGCGGCCCTGCAGGACGGCGCACTCGATCTCGCGGCCGACGATCCCCTGCTCGACGACGACCTTGAGGTCGTGGGTGCGCGCCGCCTCGATCGCGCCCTCGAGGGCCTCGGGGGTCGAGACCTTCGAGATGCCCATGCTCGACCCGGCGCGCGCCGGCTTCACGAACACCGGGTAGGTCAGCGCGGCGACGGCGTCCATGGCGGCCGCCTTGTCGCGGCGCCACTGCGCGTCGGTGATCACGACATACGGTCCGACCGGGAGCCCGGCACCGGCGAACAGGACCTTCATGTGGTGCTTGTCCATGCCCGCGGCCGAGGCGAAGACGCCGGAGCCGACATACCGGATGTCGGCCATCTCGAACATGCCCTGGATGGTCCCGTCCTCGCCGAACGGCCCGTGCAGCAACGGGAACACGACGTCGACCTCGCCGAGCGACTTCGGCACCTCGCTGGCCTCGAGGGTGACGAGCGTGCGGTCCGTGGTGGCCAGGGGCACGACGACCCCGGCCCCCTCGGGCAGCACCTCGGGCGTGCGGTCGGCGGCGAGCTCGAGGTGCTCGGGGTCACCGTCGGCGAGCACCCAGTGCCCGTCGCGGGAGATCCCGATGGGCACGATGTCGTATGCGTCGCGGTCGATGGCGCGCATGACCCCGGCCGCGGTCGCACAGGACACCGCATGCTCCGACGAGCGGCCACCGAAGACGATGGCGACGCGGGGCTTGCGGGGGGCTTCGGGCTGGTCCGTAGTCATCGCGGCCGAGCGTATCCCGCCCATCGGGCGGGCACGGAGCACGGCTCGCGGGGCACGCCGCCTACGCTGACCCGGTGAGCCACGAGCAGCTGTCCCCCGCCTCCCGCGTCGTCGCCCTGGGTCGCCAGCCCCGCGTTCCCGGGGCCGGTGTCAACGCGCCGCTGGAGTTCTCCTCCACCTACATCGCGGACGGTCCGGTCAACTACGCGCGAGGTGGCAACCCGACCTGGACGGCCTTCGAGGAGGCGCTGGGTTCGCTCGAGGGCGGTGACGCGCTCGTCTTCGCCTCTGGCATGGCTGCGGTGTCGGCGGCCATCTCGCTGGTCCCGCACGGCGGCGCCGTCGTGGTCCCCCACCACGCCTACAACGGCACCACGGCGCTGCTCGACCAGCTGGCCGGCACCGGTGCCGCACGGGTGCGCCGCGTGGACCCCACAGACCAGACGGCGGTGCGCGAGGCGCTCGACGGCGCAGCAATGCTCTGGCTGGAGTCCCCGACCAACCCGATGCTCGAGGTGTCGGACCTGCGGGCCCTCGCGGCGATGGCCCGTGAGGCCGGCGCGGTGACGGTGTGCGACAACACCTTCGCCACCCCGCTCGTCCAGCGCCCGCTCGAGGACGGCGTCGACGTCGTCCTGCACTCGGTCACGAAGTACCTCTCGGGCCACTCCGACGTCATCCTCGGCGCCCTCGTCACCGCGGCGACGGAAGCCGGCGCAGAGCTTCGCACCCGCCTGTCCACGGCCCGGCTCCTCGGTGGTGCCATCGCGGGCCCGATGGAGACCTGGCTGGCCCTGCGCGGACTGCGCACCCTGCACGTCCGCCTCGAGCGGGCCACCGCGAACGCCCGCGAGCTGGCGAGCCGCCTCGAGGGCCACCCCGGTGTGCGGACCGCGCGGTACCCCGGGTTCGGGGCGATCATCGCCATCGAGGTGCCCGGCGGGGCCGAGGCTGCCGAACGCGTCGCCGCGGCGACGACCCTGTGGACCCACGCCACCAGCCTCGGTGGGGTCGAGTCGCAGATCGAGCGTCGTCGCCGGCACCCTGCCGAGCCCCTCACCGTCCCGGAGGACCTGCTGCGGCTCTCGGTCGGCATCGAGGACGTCGAGGACCTCTGGCACGACCTCGACCAGGCCCTGCGCCTGGCCTGACCTGCGCTGACCTGACCGGCTACTCGGCCTCGTTCTTCAGGGCGCGGAGCATGAGGGCCCCGACCACTTCCTTGGGGCTGCGGCCGTCGTGCACCACCGCGGCGACCTGCTCGATGATCGGCACCGACACCCCGTGGTCGTGGGCGAGCTGGAGAATCGACTCGCAGGACTTCACGCCCTCGGCCGTCTGCTTGGTCACAGCGATGACCTCCTCGACGCTCATGCCCTTGCCGAGGTTGAGGCCGAACGTGCGGTTGCGGGACAACGGCGACATGCAGGTCGCGATGAGGTCACCGACCCCGGCCAGGCCGGCGAACGTCACCGGGTCCGCGCCGAGCTTCATGCCCAGGCGGGAGGTCTCGGCCAACCCGCGCGTGATGATCGAGGCCTTGGAGTTGTCGCCCATGCCGAGACCCTCCGCCATGCCGACGGCGAGGGCGATGACGTTCTTGACCGCGCCGCCGAGCTCGACGCCGATGACGTCGCTGGAGGTGTAGGGGCGGAAGTAGGCCGGGTTGGAGGCCTCGGCGACCATCTCGGCCACCCGCTCGTCCACGCAGGCGACGACGCTGGCCGCCGGCTGCTTCTGCGCGATCTCCTTGGCCAGGTTGGGCCCCGAGACGACGACGATGCGCCCCGGCTCGATCGCGCCGGCCTCGGCGATGACCTCGCTCATCCGCTTGGTCGTGCCGAGCTCGACACCCTTCATCAGGGAGACGATCGCCGCGTCCGTGGGCAACGCGTGGCTCCACTGGGCGAGGTTGGCGCGCAGGGTCTGGGACGGGACGGCCAGGACGACGATGTCGGCTCCGGCCGTCGCCTCGACGGGGTCGGTCGTGGCGCGGATGCCCTCGGGGAGGCTGATCCCCGGCAGGTAGTCCTCGTTGCTGCCCGCGTTGATCTGGTCGACCATCTCCTGGCGCCGGCCCCACATCGTCACGGGGGTGCCCCCGTCGGCCAGCACGCCTGCATACGCCGTGCCCCAGCTGCCGGTCCCGAAGACCGCAGCCCTGGTCACGCTCCCTCCCTCTTGCGGCGGTGGAAGTTGCCCGTCTCGGGCAGCCCGTGCTTGCGCGAGTCGAAACGCTCTGACGGCGCCTTCTCCCCGCGGATCCCCTCGAGCAGCACCGTGATGGCGTCGACGATCCGATCGGTCGCATCACGCAGCAGCGCGCCGGTGATGGGCTGGTCGTAGAGGTCGCTGAGGTCGACGGGCGGACCGGCAGACATCTGCACCCGGGTGCGCGGGAACAGCTTGGGCTTCTTCGAGTAGGGCGCGAGCATCTCCTGCGGACCCCACTGGGCCACCGGGATGACCGGGCACCTGGTGGTGAGCGCGATCCGCGCCGCACCGGTCTTGCCGACCATCGGCCACAGGTCGGGGTCGCGGGTGAGGGTGCCCTCGGGGTAGATGCCGACGCACTTGCCCTCGTTGACCGCTGCCACGGCTGCCCGGAACGCGTCCGCCGCCCGACCGGTGTTGCGATACACCGGGATCTGCTGGGCGCCGCGCAGGATCGCTCCCACGACGGGGATCCGGAAGACCTGCTCCTTGCCGAGGAAGTACGGCGGGTGCCCGTTGTCGTAGAGGAAGTGGGCGAACGTGAACGGGTCGGCGTAGGACAGGTGGTTGGGACACACCACGAAGCCGCCGGAGGCCGGCAGGTGCTCCGTCCCGCGCCACGTCCGCTTGGTGAGGAGCAGCATCAGGGGTCGCACGATCGCCACCGCCAGGCGGTAGGCGAAGGGCAGGGGGCGAGCGCCAATGGCGGTCACGTGGGGTTCTCCGTCGTCGTGTTCGGGAGCGTCGGGTCGAGTGTGCATCCTCCCTGCTGAGGGGGTCGGTGTCGAGTGACCGCGCCCGCACTGCGACGATCAGGATGATGACCTCTGCGAGCACCGGACCCACCGGCCTCCCGTGGCGCCTCCTCGTGCCTGTCAAGGGCGGCGCGGCAGCAAAGTCGCGCCTGCACCCACCGCCCGGGGTCGTCCGCGAGGACCTCGCGCTCGCCCTCGCCACCGACTGCCTCACCGCCTGCTGCGCCGGTATGCCGCCGGCCCGCGTCGTCGTCGTGACCTCCGACCGGCGGGTGGCCGAGGTCGCCGTGGCGCTGGGCGTCGTCGTGGTCACCGATCCCGGCGCCGGGCTCAACGCGGCGGTCCGGGCCGGTCGCGACCACGTCCTGCGCGAGACGCCGGGCGCACCTGTCGCAGCCTTGCTCGGCGACCTGCCCTCGCTGCTGCCGGACGACCTGCTGGTGGCACTGGACGCCGCGTCGGCGCACCGGCTGGCGGTGGTGCCGGACGCCGCCGGCGAGGGCACCTCCTTGCTCACGGCCGTCGACGGCGCGGGCCTGCACCCGCGGTTCGGCCCCGGCTCGGCCGCGGCCCACGTCGAGGGCGGCCACACCCGCCTCGACCTCGACCTCCCTCGGCTGCGCACGGACGTCGACGACGACACCGCCCTCGCGGCGGTGGCGGCGCTGGGCGTCGGACCGGCCACCCGGGCGGTCCTGGTCGGGACGACCTTCGGCCAGCTCGTCCGCTAGGCCCCGCGGACTACGCTGCCCCCATGCAGGGCAGCGTGCACACCTTCGACGAGCAGACCGGCGCCGGTTCGCTCCTGCTCGACGACGGGCTCGAGGTCACCTTCAGCTCCGACGTGTTCGCAGCGAGCGCCCTGCGCCACCTGCGTGCCGGTCAGCGGCTGAGCCTGGTCCTCGGCGACGGTGGTCGCGAGGTCACCAGGCTCTGGATCGTCGGCATCGGTGACGACCAGGTGATCGGCTAGGTGGTCTGCGGACGACCGGCCAGTCTTCGGCCGCCGGCCGCCGGCCAGGTTCCGACCGCTGGTCAGCCGACCTCGTAGTCGGCGCCGAGCGAGTCGAGCTTCTCGGAGAAGCGCTCGTAGCCGCGGTAGATGAGCTCGATCCCGTGGACCTTGGACTGGCCCTCTGCGGCCAGCGCCGCGATGAGGTAGCTGAAGCCGCCGCGCAGGTCGGGCACGGTGATCTCGGCGCCACGCAGGGGCGTGGGGCCGGAGATGACGGCGCTGTGGCGGAAGTTGGCGCGGCCGAACCGGCACGGCGAACCGCCCAGGCACTCCTTGTAGAGCTGGACGACCGCGCCCATCTCCCCCAGTGCCTCGGTGAAGCCCAGGCGGTTCTCGTAGACCGTCTCGTGGACGATCGACAGGCCGCTGGTCTGGGTGAGGGCCACGACGAGCGGCTGCTGCCAGTCGGTCATGAAGCCGGGGTGGACGTCGGTCTCGAGCACGAGGGAGTTGAGCGTGCCACCCGCGTGCCAGAAGCGGATGCCTTCGTCGTCGATGTCGAAGTCCCCGCCGATCTTCCGGAACACGTTGAGGAACGGCATCATCGCCTGCTGCTGGGCCCCGCGGACGTAGATGTCGCCTTTGGTCGCCAAGGCCGCGCACGCCCACGAGCCCGCCTCGATGCGGTCGGGGATGGCGAGGTGGTCGTAGCCCCCCAGCCGGTCCACGCCGTCGATCTTGATGACCCGGTCGGTCTCGACGCTGATGATCGCGCCCATCTTCTGCAGCACGGCGATGAGGTCGAGGATCTCGGGCTCGACGGCGGCATTGCGCAGCTCGGTGACGCCCTGGGCGCGGACCGCGGTGAGCAGCACCTGCTCGGTCGTCCCGACCGAGGGGTACGGGAGCTTGATCCGGGTGCCCTTGAGGCCGTCCGGGGCGGTGAGCCGCAGACCCTCGGGACGCTTCTGGACGTCGGCACCGAACTGGCGCAGCACGTCGAGGTGGTAGTTGATCGGGCGCTCGCCGATCTTGCAGCCGCCGAGGTCGGGGATGAACGCCTCGCCGAGGCGGTGCAGCAGCGGCCCGCACAGGAGCACCGGCACCCGGGAGGAGCCGGCGTGCGCGTCGATGTCGGCAACGTGGGCCTGCTCGACGTTGGTGGGGTCGAGCAGCAGCTCACCGTCGCGGTCGGTCGAGTCGATCTTCACGCCGTGCAGCTCCAGGAGCCCTGAGACGATCTTGACGTCCGAGATCTCAGGGACACCGCGCAGACGACACGGACCCTCCGCCAGGAGCGCCGCCACCATCGCCTTGGAGACCAGGTTCTTGGCCCCGCGGACCTCGAGGTCTCCGACCAACGGCGAGCCGCCATTCACGGTGAGGATGTTTGCCATGGCGCAAGCATCCCACCCGCCCGATCGAGGGTGCGACAGAGGCCGACACCCCTCGGGGTGTCGGCCTCTGTCGTGGCTGGGTCAGGAGCGGCGTCAGGCCTTCCTGGCCGTGCGCTTGGCTGCCGTCTTCTTCGCCGCAGCCGCCTTCGTGGCAGCAGCCTTCTTGGCCGGTGCGGCCTTCTTGGCGGGGACCGCCTTGGTGGCGGCCCGCTTGGCCGGGGCAGCCTTGGTGGCCGTCGTCTTCTTCGCCGGAGCGGCCTTCGTCGCCGCGGCCCGCTTGGCCGGAGCTGCCTTGGTGGCCGTTGCCTTCTTCGCGGGGGCCGCCTTCTTGACGACTGCCTTCTTCGCCGGAGCCGCCTTGGTCGCCACAGCCTTCTTCGCGGGGGCCGCCTTCGTGACGACCGCCTTCTTCGCCGGAGCCGCCTTGGTCGCGGCGGCCCTCTTGGCGGGGGCCGCCTTGGTGGCAGTCGCCTTCTTGGCAGGGGCCGCCTTCTTGGCGGTGGCTGCCTTGGACGTGCCCGCAGCGGCACGAGCCCCGGCCACGGCGGCCTTGGGCAGCGAACGTGGGTTCTTCACGACGTCCTTGAAGGCCGAGCCCGCGCGGAACTTGGGCACCACGGTCTTCTTGATCTTGACCGACGCACCGGTGCGCGGGTTGCGGCCGGTCCGGGCTGCCCGAGCGGCCTGCTCGAAGGTGCCGAAGCCGGTGATGGCGACGCTGCCGCCCTTGGCGACCTCACGGATGATCACGTCGACGACGGCGGTGAGTGCCTCACTTGCCGCCTTGCGGCTGCCGAGCCGGGACTCGAGCTCCTTGATCAGTTCTGCCTTGTTCACGGCTTCCCCTCCACAGGGTTGGTGGTGCCGGACACCCTTGGTCCGACGAGGTGGGCGGCCGAGCCACTGCCCGACGTGAGTCTGACGTTAGGGCTGTTGGGCGTGCGAGTCCACCATCGCAAGCCGCTGATCCATTGTGTCGCAACGGATTAAGGCGACATCCAGACCCACCGACCGGGCCCGCGAGCACTGCCGCACCCGCCGGCACGGTGGGCGGCGCACACCGGCATCCACCTGCACCTTTCTGCGGATGACGTTGCAGCACAATGAGATCCGGGCATGCTCTCCGCCCGGACAATCCCTTGCGGGGGATGCGGAAGGGCCCCGGCCTGCCCGGCCGGGGCCCTTCGGACGGGCGTTGTCTTGCCCAGTCAAGGTTTTCGCGCCGTGTCGGCGCGCCGCGCGCTCAGCCGACGGTGGTGGAGGGCTTGTAGGCGGGTCGTCTGGTCTCGAACTCGGTGACGTCCTGCTCGTGCCGCAGCGTCAGGCTGATGTCGTCCAGGCCCTCGAGCAGGCGCCAACGGGTGTAGTCGTCCACCTCGAAGGGGGCGACGATCTCCCCGGCCGTGACGGTCCGGGACACCAGGTCGACGGTCACCGACGCACCCGGCTCGTTCTCGAGGTACTTCCAGATGAGCTCGATGTCGTCCTGGGCCACCTGGGCGGTGAGCAGCCCCTGCTTGCCGCTGTTGCCGCGGAAGATGTCGGCGAACCTCGACGACAGCACCACGCGGAAGCCGTAGTTCATCAGGGCCCAGACAGCGTGCTCGCGCGAAGAGCCCGTCCCGAAGTCCTGGCCGGCGACGAGGACCGACCCGGCGGCATACGAGGGGTTGTTGAGGATGAAGGTCTCGTCGCGGCGCCAGGCGGCGAACAGACCGTCCTCGAACCCGGTGCGCGTGACCCGCTTGAGGTAGACGGCGGGGATGATCTGGTCGGTGTCGACGTTGCTGCGGCGCAGCGGCACCCCGATACCGGTATGGGTCGTGAAGGCGTCCATCAGTGGCTCCCCTCGGTCACGGACTGGGTGGTGGACTCGCTGGCGGTCGTCGCGTCGCCTGACCCGACACCGGGCCCCACACCGGCGCCGACGAGGTCGGCCGGGCTGGAGAGGGTGCCGCGCAGCGCGGTGGCTGCGGCGACCAGCGGGCTGACGAGGTGGGTGCGACCGCCCTTGCCCTGGCGCCCCTCGAAGTTGCGGTTGGAGGTCGAGGCGCTGCGCTCCCCCGGCGCGAGCTGGTCGGGGTTCATCCCCAGGCACATCGAGCAGCCGGGCAGGCGCCACTCGGCGCCGGCCGCGGTGAAGACCTGGTCCAGGCCCTCCTCCTCCGCCTGCAGGCGGACCCGCGCCGAGCCGGGCACGACGAGCATTCGCACGCCGTCAGCGACCTGGTGGCCCTTGAGCACCTCGGCAGCGGCACGCAGGTCCTCGATCCGGCCGTTGGTGCACGAGCCCACGAAGACCGTGTCGACCTTGATCTCCCGCAGCGGCGTGCCGGCGGTCAGGCCCATGTACTCCAGGGCGTGCCGAGCGGCGGCCTTCTCGTTGTCGTCAGCCATCGTCTCGGGATCAGGCACGGCGGCGCTGAGCGGGAGACCCTGGCCAGGGTTGGTGCCCCACGTGACGAACGGCGTCAGCGACGTGGCGTCGAGGTCGACCTCGGCGTCGAAGACCGCGTCGTCATCACTGCGCAACAGCGTCCAGTCCGCGACCGCGGCGTCCCAGTCGTCGCCGGTCGGGGCGTGGTCGCGGCCCCGGAGGTAGTCGAACGTGGTCTGGTCGGGGGCGATCATGCCGGCCCGGGCACCGGCCTCGATCGACATGTTGCACACGGTCATGCGGGCTTCCATGGACAGGGCGCGGATGGCGCTGCCGCGGTACTCCAGGACGTAGCCCTGGCCGCCGCCGGTGCCGATCTTGGCGATGACCGCCAGGGTGATGTCCTTGGCGGTGACACCGGGCTGGAGCTCGCCCTCGACGTTGATCGCCATCGTCCTGAACGGCTTGAGCGGCAGCGTCTGGGTCGCCATGACGTGCTCGACCTCGGAGGTCCCGATCCCGAAGGCCAGCGCGCCGAACGCACCATGCGTCGAGGTGTGGCTGTCGCCGCAGACGATCGTCATGCCGGGCTGGGTCAGACCGCGCTGCGGGCCGACGACGTGGACGATCCCCTGCTCGGCGTCGCCCATAGGAAAGAGGCGGACTCCGAACTCCTCGCAGTTGCGCCGCAGCGTGTCGACCTGGGTCTTGCTCACCAGGTCGGTGATGGGCCCGGGGGTCGTCGGGACGTTGTGGTCCTCGGTCGCCAGGGTGAGGTCCGGCCTGCGGACGGTCCGGCCGGCGAGCCGGAGGCCGTCGAACGCCTGCGGCGAGGTGACCTCGTGGATGAGGTGGAGGTCGATGTAGAGGAGGTCCGGCTCGCCTTCCGCCCGACGCACCACGTGCGCGTCCCACACCTTCTCGGCCAAAGTTCCTGACACGTGTCCCACTCCTCCGTCGCCTGCTGCGTCCCGCTCGCGCGCGTGTTTCGTCGGTGCGCCACGCCGCGCGGATCTCCCACGTTGGCACGCACAGGAGGGGCCCGGATTTGCGTCTCATCGAATGAGACGGCAATATCATCCCATGGACAACACGAGTGGGGTCGGCGTTCTCGACAAGGCAGCCATCGTCCTGGGTGCCCTCGAGGCCGGCCCGTCGACCCTTGCGCAGCTGGTGACCGCGACCGGACTGGCCCGCCCGACGGCCCACCGGCTGGCGGTGGCGCTGGAGCACCACCGCCTGGTCACCCGCGATCTCCAGGGTCGCTTCGTGCTCGGGCCCCGGCTCGCCGAGCTGGCAGCGGCCGCCGGCGAGGACCGGCTGCTCGCCGCCGCAGGGCCGGTGCTCGGCGCCCTGCGGGACCACACGAACGAGAGCGCCCAGCTGTTCCGGCGCCAGGGCGACCACCGCATCTGCGTCTCCGCCGCGGAGCGTCCGGTCGGCCTGCGCGACTCGATCCCGATCGGCGCGACGCTCTCGATGCTCGCCGGGTCTGCCGCCCAGGTGCTGCTCGCGTGGGAGGAGCCGGATCGCCTGCACCGCGGCCTGCACGGGGCCAAGTTCACCGCCACCACCTTGTCCGGCGTCCGTCGTCGCGGGTGGGCGCAGAGCGTCGGCGAGCGCGAGGCCGGGGTCGCCTCGGTGTCCGCGCCGGTGCGCGGCCCGTCTGGTCGGGTCGTCGCCGCGGTCTCCATCTCCGGCCCGATCGAGCGCCTCTCGCGCCAGCCCGGCCGCCTGCACGCGGCCACGGTGATCGCCGGCGCCAACAAGCTCAGCGAGGTCCTCGCCCGCCACCACGCCCAGCAGCAGCAGCAGAACCACGCCTGAGCACCGCCGTCCGCCGCCACGGCGGGGACGGCACCTGCGGCGGGACGTTGGACCCGGGCGGGCCTGCCAGGGCCGAACGACGCTGGTCCCATGACCCAGCCACGCACGGCACCCCGGGAGGGTACACAGACCACCCGCTACCTCGACCTCTGGTGGTCGCGCAGGCTGATTGGCGTGCCCCTGTACCTGTGGCGGCTCGGGCTCGGACCGCTCACGGGGCGGGTGTGGATGGTCGTCACGACCACCGGCCGCTCCACCGGGCTGCCTCGGCACGTGGCCGTCTACCCACACGTCGTGCACGGCCACACCTACCTCTGGTGCCCGTACGGCGGCCGCTCACAGTGGTTCAGGAACCTCCTGGCGGACCCTGTCGCGACGGTGCAGTGGCACGGGGAGACCACAGTGGTCCGGGCGATGCCCTTGGCCGACGAGGCCGAGGCGATGGAGGTGGTCGGCGCCCTGCGCCACTTCGCCGCCGCCTACTTCGGCAAGTACCTCGCCTCGCAGGGCCTGGTCGACACCGACGAGGACGTGCGCGCCCACTGGCGGCGGCTGCACCTGCTGCGCCTCGAGGTCACCAGCGGCAGGGGCCCGGCCCCCCTGGCTGCCGACCGGGCCTGGCTCTGGGCGGCCGCCGCCGGACTCGCGTGCACCCTGAGGTCGGTCGTGCGCAGACACCCGGCCCGACGGGCCGCCCCCCGTCCGGAGGCGGGCGCACCTCCCGGCGCTGACCGCTGCCACCGCGACGTCGCGCACTCCTACCGTCGGGCGATCCGCTCGTGGGCGGTCTCCCCGCGCCGGCCCACCGAGATGGTGCCGGCGATCGCGGCGAGGCCGAACGGCGCCGGCCCGGCATAGACGCTCTCCGCCGCCGAAACGGCGTAGGTCTCGTGCCAGATCGTCACCGCGGAAGGGTCGGTGCGCGCGGCCCGGTAGAAGGCGAGCCAAGCGGGCCGGTGCTCGAGCGGGGTCGCGTTGGCGTAGGCGTAGATGTCGTCGACGCTGCGCCACCACTGGATCATCGTGGTGCCCAGGCCGTGGACGGTCGAGCGGCTCCCGAGGTAGCCCAGGGACTGCGCCTCGCCGCGGGCCGCGGCCGCCTTGTTGTGTTCCAGCTCGACGATCATCTTCGGCATGGCTCGTACGGCGGAGCCGACCACACCCAGGCGCCAGGGCTTGTGGACCCGCAGGCCGATGAGGAAGACAGCGAGGGGGCCCTCGTAGGCGTGGGTGACGCGCTCGACCAGACGCTCTCCTTGGATAGTAGCGCTGTCCATCAGCGTCCTGCCATATTGGACAGTGGAACTATCCGAAGTCAAGACCCAGGAGCGCACCGATGCGGATCTCCGAGCTCGCCGAGACGACAGGCGTGCCCCTCCACACCCTGAAGTACTACCTGCGTGAGGGCCTGCTCATGCCGGGCGAGGCCACGAGCCGCACTCGCGCGGAGTACGGCGCCGAGCATGTCGAGCGCGTCCGCCTCGTCCGGGCCCTCGTCGAGCACGGGGGCGTGGGCATCGCGGGCGCGCACGCCATCGTGGCTGCGCTCACCGCTCCCCCGCCGTCGCGCCATGAGCTGCTCGGCGTGGCGCACTGCGCCCTGCCGACACCAGGCGACCAGGGGCCGGTCAGCGACGAGGTCGCCACCCTGGTGGCCGACCTTGGGTGGCCCGTGTGGCCGGAGGCTCCGGCCCTGCGGGCGCTGAGCGCGGCGGTGTCCGCGGCGCGGGCCGCCGGGGTGGAGCTGTCGCTGGACTCGCTGCGCCGATACGCCTCGGCGATGGCCGAGGTGGCCACGGTGGACCTCGACGTGGCACTGGCCGCGGAGAGCCCCGCCGCTGCGATGCACACCGTCGTGGTCGGCACCGTCATGGTCGACCCCGTGCTCGTCGCCCTGCGCCGGCTCGCCCAGGAGTCGGTGAGCGCCCGACGCTCCTGACGCCCAGTGAGCGCGTCGCACGGCTGAGCCTTGGGCGCCCCGGACAAGCGCGAAGGCCCCCGCCCTGATGGGTGGGGGCCTTGCGCGTGTAGCCCCGACGGGATTCGAACCCGCGCTACCGCCTTGAGAGGGCGGCGTGCTAGGCCGCTACACAACGGGGCCCTAGCTGTTCTGTCCGGCGTCTTGCGGCTCCGGGCAGCGGAGAGAACGATATCCGACGGTGCGGCGTTTCTCCGAATCGGCGTGTGTCCCAAGGGACTTGCGCCAGAGCTGGGGTACCAGGACTCGAACCTAGAATGACGGTACCAGAAACCGTAGTGTTGCCAATTACACCATACCCCAAGGGGTATCACGCCCAGCGCGCCCGAAGGCCTTCATGGGGTGAACCGAGAAGCGATACTACCGGTCAGCCGCACCCTGCCCAAATCGGCTCCCGAGCCTGTCCGAGGAGCACCCCGATCAGGACTCGAGCAGCTCGCTGCGCAGCTTCAGGACGGTGGTCCCGTCCTCCTGCTCGATGACGTATGCGGGGTCGTCGTCCGTGCCGTTGCGGGTGATCTTCGACCCCTTGACGGTCCGGCTCACCGAGTCGTGGTGCACCTCGCTGATCTTCCCCTCGGCAGTGCCCTGGCCCCACGACCAGGACACGGCGCTTCCCTTGCGCAGGCTCACCGTCGTGCCCCCTCATCGGTCGTCGCGGCGTCGGCTTCGGCCACGGACTTGAGCTTGTGCAAGGTCGCCGCGATGCCCTGACGGTTGCGCGCGGGGAAGCCCAGCGCCTCGATGAGGAGCCGCTGCGGCGCGGCATACATCGAGTAGTCGAACGACTCCGTCACCCGGGTGCCCTCCCCCACCGGCTCGAGCAGGTAGCGCCAACGGTGACCGCCGAAGTGCCGCCACGCGATCAGCCGGCCCTCCTCGAACTCCACGACCCGGTTGCTGATCCGGTAGGGCAGCCCGGCCATCTTCATGTCGATCCCGAACGTCGCGCCCCGGCTCAGCCGGGCAGGACCCGAGACGGCCTCCCGCACCGAGCCCGAGCCGTCGATGCGGGCGTGCTGGCGCGGGTCGGCGAGGATCGCGAAGACCACGTCGGCAGACGCGTCGATGTCGACGGACGAGGAGACGACGCGCGTCATGCGGCGAGCTCGTCGCGGAGCCGGGTGAGGCGAGCCAGCGTCGAGGCCTTGCCCAGGATCTCCATGGACTCGAACAACGGCGGGCTGATCCGCTGGCCCGAGACCGCGGTGCGCAACGGGCCGAAGGCGAACTTGGGCTTGATCCCCATGCCCTCGACGATGGCCGATCGCAGGGCCGCCTCGATGACCGAGGCGGTCCACCCACTCTCCGAGCCGAGCGGCCCGCTCGCCGTGTCGTCGATCGCGTCGAGCGCGGTGACGGCGGCAGCCAGGACCTCACCGGCGTCGTCCTTGAGCTGGGCCCGCGCGTCGTCCGCGATGACGATGGCGTCGTCGGCGGCGTAGAACGGCCCGACGAGGGCGGGTGCCTCGGTGAGCAGCGCCATGCGCGTCTGGATGAGCTCGGTGACCTTCTCGAGGCGGCTGAGCTCGCCGAGGGACGGGTTGCCCGAGAGGACACCGGCGCGCTCGAGATGGGGCAGCAGGCGGGACGCGAGGTCACCGACCTGCAGACCGCGGATGTGCACGCCGTTGAGCCACTCGAGCTTCTTGAGGTCGAAGATCGGCCCGACAGGGTTGACCTTGCGCCAGTCGAAGTCGGCCGAGAACTCCTCGAAGGTGAAGACCTCGACGTCCTCGCCGCTCTCACCCTCCTTCGGCGGATAGGCAAGCAGCGCAAGGAAGTTCACCAGCGCCTCGGGGAGGTAGCCCTCCTCGCGGAACCACGTCAGCCGGGCCGCGGGGTTCTTGCGCTTGGAGATCTTGGACTTGTCGGTGTTGCGCAGCAGGGGCATGTGCGCCCACTTCGGCGGCTCCAGCCCGAGCCAGCGGTAGAGCAGGATGTGCTTGGGGGTGCTGGAGATCCACTCCTCGCCGCGCACCACGTGGGTGATGCCCATCTCGTGGTCGTCGACGACGACGGCGAGGTGGTAGGTCGGGAAGCCGTCTGCCTTGAGGATCACCTGGTCGTCCGGGCGCGGTGCCGAGACACGCCCACGGATGAGGTCCTCGAAGTGCAGCTCGACGTCCTCGGGGATGAGCATCCGCACGACAGGCGTCTCGGAGAACCCGGGCAGCTCGGCGCGCTCCTCACGGGTCTTGCCGTGGCACAGGCGGTCGTACCCGGTGGGCAGCTTGGACTTCTGCTGGATCTCGCGCATGGTGGCGAGCCGCTCGGTGGAGCACCAGCAGTGGTACGCCTTGCCTTCCGCGAGCAGCCGCTCGACGTAGGGGCGGTAGGTGTCCAGCCGCTCGGACTGCCGGTAGGGCGTGTAGGGACCGCCCACATCGGGGCCTTCGTCCCACTGCAGCCCCAGCCAGTGCAGCGTGTCGAACACCTGCTGCTCGCTGTCCTCACGGAAGCGCGCCCTGTCGGTGTCCTCGATGCGCAGGACGAACGAGCCACCCTGCTGTCGCGCGAACGCGAGGTTGAACAACGACATGTAGGCGGTGCCGACGTGCGGGTCACCGGTGGGTGACGGGGCGACGCGCAGGCGGGGGGCGGTGGGGGTCTGCTCACTCATGGTGGACCCGATTCTAGGGAGTGACGTCGGTGCCGGGCGCGGCGACGGGGTCGCCCATGGATTTTCCGGGCGAACCGACCCAGACTGCCATGGTGACCACGTCGATGCGGCAGGAGCGCGGTCCACGGGTGCGCCCCGTGGGCGTCATGATCGCGGTGCTCGTGGCGATCATCCTCGTGTTCTTCGTGATCCGGCTCGTCACGGACGTCCCGCACCTCGCGGACGGGTCCGTGCCGGACGACGACCTGGCCAAGAAGTACGTCGCCCACCCCTGGCTCGCCTACGGCCACATGGCCCCCGGGGTGGTGTACCTCCTCGGCGCACCGCTCCAGCTCTCACGCCGCTTCCGGAGCCGGTCCTACGCGCGCCACCGACGACTGGGTCGGGTGCTGCTCGGGTGCGCGCTCCTCTCCGGCGTGCTCTCGGTCGTGCTCGGGATCGTGTTCGCCTGGGGTGGAGGGGCGGAGACGACCGCGACCCTGGTGTTCGGGTCGTGGTTCGTCGCCTGCCTCGTCCTCGCCTTCCGCGCCATCCGGGGTGGTCAGGTGGCGCAGCACCGACGGTGGATGATCAGGGCGTTCGCTGTGGGCCTGGGGGTCGCGACGATCCGCATCTGGGTCGGGATCTTCACCGGGATCCAGATCGGGCTGCTCGGGATGGGCGATCAGACCATGCCGCTGCGCGCCACGTTCGGGATCGCGTTCTGGCTCGGGCTGTCCATGCACGTCGCCTTCGCCGAGTGGTGGCTGCGCCGCACCCCGGCCCCGGACGCCTGAACCGCGCGACCGCGCCCCGCTCGACACCCAGAAGTATGGCGCGGGCCGGCTTCGCGCCATACCTCAGGCGTGTCAGGCGCTCAGCGGCGGACGAACGGGTTGGACAGCGTGCCGATGCCCTCGATCTCGACCTCCACACGCTGGCCGGCCTCGACCGGACCGACGCCCGCGGGCGTGCCGGTGAGGATGACGTCACCGGGCAGGAGGGTGAAGGCCTTGGAGGCGTGGGAGACCAAGGTGGCGACGTCGTGGACCATGTCGGCGGTCGTGCCGTCCTGGACGACGTCACCGTCGAGGCGGGTGCGCAGCGAGAGGGCTCCAGGGTCCAGGTCGGTCTCGATCCACGGACCGATGGGGCAGAAGGTGTCCATGCCCTTGGCCCGGGCCCACTGGCCGTCGCCGCGCTGCAGGTCGCGGGCGGTGACGTCGTCGGCGCAGGTGTAGCCGAAGATGACCTTGGCGACGTCCTGCGGCTCGATGTCCTTGCAGATCCGGCCGATGACGACGGCGAGCTCGCCCTCGTAGTGGACCTCGGAGGTGACCGGCGGGAGCACGACCGGCTCACCGGGACCCACGACCGCGGTGTTGGGGATGAGGAACATGAGCGGCTCGGCGGGGGCCTCGCCACCCATCTCCTTGGCGTGGTCGGCGTAGTTCTTGCCGATGCCGATCACCTTGCTGCGCGGGATGACCGGCGCCAGGAGGCGGACGTCCTCGACCAGGTGGGTCGCGCCCGTCAGCTCGATCTTCGTGTAGAGGGGGTCGCCCGTGATCTCGGCGATCTTCTCCCCTGCCCCGTCGACCAGTCCGAAGACCGGGTCCTCACCCGTCGTGAATCTCGCGATGCGCATGACCCCGAGCCTATCGGCGGTCAGCGCGCGGAGAACTCCCGGCGGTAGCGCTGCGGCGAGGTGCCGACGACGGACTGGAAGTGGGTGCGCAGCAAGGCGGCCGAGCCGAAGCCGCTGTGCGAGGCGACCGAGTCGACCGGCAGGTCGGTCTGCTCGAGCAGCTCGCGGGCGCGCAGCACCCGTTGCTGCACGATCCACCGGTGCGGGGTCGTTCCGGTCTCGGCGACGAACCGTCGGGCGAAGGTGCGCTCGGACATCATCGCCAGGCGGGCCAGGTCGGGCACGGTGTGCGGCTCGTCGAGGTTCTCGGTGATGTGGTTGAGCACCGGCTGGATGCTCTCGCAGCTCGTCTCCGGCAGGGGCGCCTCGACGTACTGGCGCTGGCCGCCGTCGCGCTGCGGCGGGACGACCATGCGCCGGGCGATCCGGGTCGCGACCGCAGACCCGAGCTCGCGACGCACCAGGTGCAGGCAGGCATCGATGCCGGCGGCGGTGCCCGCCCCGGTGATGATGGAGCCCTCGTCGATGTAGAGGACGTCCATGGAGACCCTCGTCCGCGGGAAGCGACGGGCGAACTCCTCGGCGTAGCGCCAGTGCGTCACGGCGCTCCGGCCGTCGAGCAGGCCCGTCTCCCCCAGGACGAACGCTCCCGTGCAGATGGACAGGATCGTCGCGCCTCGGCGGTGCGCCTCACGGATCGTCTCGAGCAACGCCTCCGGGTAGCTCTCGCGGACGCCACCGGCCGGGATGACGACGAGGTCGGCGTCGACGGCGTCGGCCCAGGAGTGGCTCGGCACGAACTGCCCGCCGCTCGTCGTCGCCACGGGTTGACCGGCCTGCTCGCCGCAGGTGATGAAGGTGAACGGCGGGACACCGTCGTCGGTGCGGTCGAGCCCGAAGACCTCGCAGGCCACTGACATCTCGAACATCGCCATGGGGTTCGTGGCCAGGGCCGCGATCGTCGTGAGCGCCATGGCGTCATCATGCCACGCGAACTGGCAGGAAACAGCCCTTCGCCGTCAGTTCTGCCAGTAGTGGCTGGATCGTGGCGAGCGCATGATTACAGACATGACCATCATCCTGCTCCTGGCCCTCGTCACCTCCCTCGTCGTCGCCCTCGAACGGCACCACCGTCGGACCTGGGCCCTTCCCCCTGCGCCCCACGGCGCAGACTCCTCCATCGCCTTCACCGACCTCGACCACGACGTCGACCGCGTGCTGCACGACGTCGAGGCGCACCGCGCCTGACCGGCTCGCCGTCAGCGCAGCTGCGCCACCACGGCCCGTGCCATCACGGCATACCCCGTGTCGTTGGCGTGGAAGTCGAAGCGCGGCGGGGCCATCCACGTCCACTGCAGGATCCGGGCCAGGTTGGTCGGGACCTTCCCGATGTCGGTGACCGTCATGGGCGTCCTGACCGTCGTCTGGAACGCCGACGCCACGTCGGCCACCTGGGCACTGCTGGTCCTCGCGCTCTTGGCGATCACACCGTTGACCTTGGCCAGCTCGGTCACCGACGTCTGACCCAGTCCTGAGCTCCCCAGCAGGTCGAGCACGAGGAACGGGTCGTAGTAGTTGAGGACGACGACCTGCACCCCCGGGGCGGCCTTGCGCAGCCGGCTCGTGATCTGGGGCAGGTTGCCGGACAGGGTCGCCAGCGCGGGAGTCGTGCACGACGGCTTCAGCCCGCCGAACCCGCAGCGGGCGACGTCGTTGCCGCCGATGTCCAGGGTCACCAGCTGCACCTGCCCCGCATGGTCGTGCAGGAACTTCTCGGCCTCGGCCAGCTGGGTGCCGCGGTCGTAGGTGCACCCGCCACCGTCGAGCATCGTGGTCGTCGTCTCACCGGAACAGGCGAGGTTGACCAGCTCGGTGGGGCCCTGGTGGCGCTTGTCGACGGCCTTGCGTACGGCGCCGACGTAGCCCTCCGTGCGGTGGTCCACCCCGTTCTGGAAGCCCGCGGCGAGCGAGTCGCCGAGCGCGAGGTAGTACCCGGGTGAAGGCAGGACAGGCGGCACGACCGGCGACGTCGTCCTCGAGCTCGCAGACGGCGCGGCCGGCGACCTGGTCCTCGAGCCGGCGGTGGCCGCGCGCGGTGCCTCGTCGCCGAGCACCCGCCCGACCGTGCCGGTCGTGAACCCCACGACGGCCCCTGCGCCGACCAGCAGCGCCAGCGCGACCAGGACCGCGACCAGGTTGCGTCTGCTCACGGCACCACTCATGGCACCACGGTGCCACGGATGGTTGGGCGCCACCTGTGCCGGGTTACCCTGCTGCGGCGATGGAGACCGTGGTGACGCAGGCAGTGACGAGACCGACCGGGCCGTTGGCGCGGACGCGCTGGCAGGCGCTGGAGGCCGCCCACGGGCGCCGCGCGAACGACGCCACCGCCGGCCACCGCGCGCGCCGCGGCGACCAGGTGGCGCACCCCGTCGAGGACTTCCTCTTCACCTACTACCCCTTCCGGCCGGCCCTGCTGCGTCGCTGGCACCCGGGGCCGGGCGTGCGGCTCGAGGACGCGGCCGACCTGCCACGGGCGCAGTGGAAGCACTACCGGGTGGTGGGCCACGACGTCGAGCTGGACGTCGCGGCATACCTCGAGCAGCGCGGCCGCACCGTCGAGTTCGTGAGGCAGCTGCTGACCGCCACCGCGGACCGACCGGCGCAGCTGGGCTGCTTCGGCCTGCACGAGTGGGCCATGGTCTACCAGCTGACACCGGAGCAGGTGCGCCACTCCGACTGGCCGCTGCGGCTGGGCGCCGAGGGCACCGACGACGTCGTGCGCGGCCAGCAGATCAGGTGCACCCACTTCGACGCGTTCCGCTTCTACACGCCACCAGCGCGCTCCCTCAACCTCCTCCAGCCGACGCGGGAGACCCAGGTCGCCCTCGAGCAGCCGGGGTGCCTCCATGCCGGGATGGACCTCTACAAGTGGGCGATGAAGCTCGCGCCCGCAGTCCCCGGTGAGCTCGTGCTCGACTGCTTCGACCACGCCCGGGCGATCCGCGAGCTCGACATGCGGGCGTCCCCCTACGACCTCAGCGCCCTCGGCTACGACCCCGTGCGGATCGAGACCCCGGCCGGACGAGCCGAGTATGCCGCCGCGCAGCGCGGGTTCGCCGAGCGCGGCCAGGCGCTGCGCACCCGTCTCGTCGCCGCCATCGACGCCGTGACGCACTCCGCCGGCTGACCCGACCGCCTGCTGGTCCGTTTCGTGAGGGCGGTGGTGGTGCCTCTACTCTGGGCGGCGTGTCCAAAGTTCTGACGTCCCTGCCCGTTGGTGAACGTGTCGGGATCGCCTTCTCAGGCGGTCTGGACACCTCTGTCGCAGTCGCCTGGATGCGCGAGAAGGGGGCAATCCCCTGCACCTACACCGCCGACCTCGGCCAGTACGACGAGCCCGAGATCGACACCGTCCCCGACCGCGCGGGACAGTACGGTGCCGAGCTCGCCCGGCTCGTCGACTGCCGCAGCCCGCTCGTGGAGGAGGGCCTGTCCGCGATCGCGTGCGGCGCCTTCCACATCCGCAGTGGCGGCCGCACCTACTTCAACACCACGCCGTTGGGCCGCGCCGTCACCGGCACGCTGCTCGTGCGCGCGATGAAGGACGACGGCGTCGACATCTGGGGCGACGGATCGACCTACAAGGGCAACGACATCGAGCGGTTCTACCGCTACGGCCTGCTGGCCAACCCGTCCCTGCGGATCTACAAGCCCTGGCTCGACGCCGACTTCGTCACCGAGCTCGGCGGCCGCAAGGAGATGTCGGAGTGGCTCACGGCCCGCGACCTCCCCTACCGCGCCAGCACCGAGAAGGCCTACTCCACCGACGCCAACATCTGGGGCGCCACCCACGAGGCGAAGACGCTCGAGCACCTGAACGAGAGCATGGAGACCGTCGAACCCATCATGGGCGTCCGGTTCTGGGACGAGTCGGTCTCGATCGCCGCCGAGGACGTCACCGTGCGGTTCGAGCAGGGCCGTCCGGTCGCCATCAACGGCAACGACTTCGGGGGCGACCCGGTCGCGCTGGTCGACGAGGCCAACACGGTCGGTGGCCGCCACGGCCTGGGCATGTCCGACCAGATCGAGAACCGCATCATCGAGGCCAAGAGCCGTGGCATCTACGAGGCGCCCGGCCTGGCCCTGCTGCACATCACCTACGAGCGCCTCCTCAACGCGATCCACAACGAGGACACCATCGCCAACTACCACGCGGAGGGTCGTCGCCTCGGACGCCTGCTCTACGAAGGACGCTGGCTCGACCCGCAGTCGCTGATGCTGCGCGAGTCGCTGCAGCGCTGGGTCGCCTCGGCCGTCACCGGTGAGGTCACGCTGCGGCTGCGTCGTGGCGAGGACTACTCGATCATCGACACCACCGGGCCCGCCTTCAGCTACCACCCCGAGAAGCTCTCCATGGAGCGCACGGAAGGTGCGGCCTTCGGTCCCGTCGACCGGATCGGCCAGCTGACCATGCGCAACCTCGACATCGCGGACTCGCGCGCCAAGCTCGAGCTGTATGCCGCGCAGGGCCAGCTCGTCGCGCGCCACCAGGCCCTGGTCGGCGACCTCGAACCCGGCGGCGCCAAGGCCATCTCGTCCAACCCCGCTGCCCTGTCGGACGGTGACGAGGCCCTCGACCGCGCAGCGATCGAGTCCGGCACCGACTGACCCAGCCACCCACAGAACGCCGGTTGCGCGGCATACCTCGGGTGGTTGTCCCGCGGGTTGCCGCGCAACCGGCGTTTTGCGCAGTGGGGATCCGGGACTCGCTGGTGCTACTGGGGCGGGGCGAGCAGGCCGCGCTGGATGGCGATGGACATCGCCTCGAGCTTGCTGTGGGCGCCGAGCTTGGCCGACAGGTTGGACACGTGGTTGCGGACGGTGTTGACGCTCACCGTCAGCTCCGCCGCGATCGCCGCGTTGGACAGTCCTTGCGCGAGCATCGCGAGGACCTCCTCCTCCCGCCGCGTCAGCGTCGGCGTGGGGGCACTGACCCGCGTCAGCCTCGGCAGCAGGCGGGCCAGCATCTCGGAGGAGACCGACGCCTCCCCCGCGGCCGCCGCACGGACGGCGGAGGTCACTTCGCCGAGGCTGCGCGTCTTGGAGAGAAAACCCGCGGCACCGCCCTCCAGGGCTCGCACCAGGACGTCGTCCGAGCTCGACCCGGTGAGGACGAGGATGTTCATGCTCGGGCGCAGCGCCTTGAGGTCCCTGATCGCCTCGACCCCGTCACCGTCGGGCAGTCGCCGGTCGAGGACGAGGACGTCCGGGGCGGAGGTCTGCACGCGGGCACGGGCCTGGGCCAGCGACGAGGCCAGGCCCACGCTCACGAGGTCGGGCTCGTCGTCCAGGACCCGGGCGAGGCTCGCGGCCATCACCTCGTGGTCGTCGACGATGAGCACGCGGATGGGCTCGCTCCGCGCACCAGGGTGCACGGCATCAGCTTCGGTCATTTCCCCTCCTCCCGGCGCCTAGTATCCATGCACTAGGCGACGCAGCGCGCGCGCACCGCCGAAATCGGAGGTGTCGGCGGGACCATGGACACCTTGGCGCCGTCGTGACCGCCGTCGTCCCACCCTCCCCAGGACAGGCAGGTTCGTGTCCCGCGTCCGTGTGCTCATCGCCGACGACCATCCCCAGATGCTGGCCGCCATGGTCCACGTCGTGGCGTCCGACGAGCGGTTCACCGTGGTCGGGACCGCCACCAACGGCGACGACGCCCTGCAGCTCGCCAGGGAGCACGACGTCGACGTCGCCCTGTTGGACGTCCGCATGCCCGGGGGCGGCCCGTCAGCGGTGACGGCCTTCCACTCACTGCCCTCACCGCCGGCGGTGGTCGCGGTGTCCGCCGAGACCACGGTGAGCACCGTCGCTGCCATGGTGCGGGCCGGGGCCGTCGGCTACCTCACCAAGGGCCGGATCGGCGAGACCCTCCCCGAGGTGCTGGCCCAGTGCGCCGCGGGCGAGGTGGTGTTGGCCACCGGGTCCGGGGCAGGGGCGCTGCGCCTGCTCGTCGACGGCTGACGCCGCCACCGCACCCCGTGGTGCCGGACCTCTCTGATGCCTACCATGGGGCGCACTCGCTCCCGGAGGACGGCGCGGGCACACGGTGAGGGGACCGCCTGATGACGCACGACGCATGGCTCTCGACGGACGGTGGCGTCGAGGTCGGCCCCCAGGTGATCTTCGGGATGGATGCCTCTGGCGTGTGCACCCTGTCGATCGGCCCGGGGTTGGCTGCGATCGGCTACGCCCCCGGCGAGCTGGTGGGGCGGAACTTCCGCGAGATCTACCGTGACGACCCGCTGGGCACCGAGGCCCTCGAGCACGCCCTCGCGGGCGAGAGGTTCCACGGCGAGCGGGACTTCCACGGGCGCAGGCTGGCCATCGCCTTCGAGCCCGTGCTCGACGACCAAGGAAGGTTCACCGGGTCGGTGGGGGTCGCCACCGACGTGACCGAGCAGCGCCGGGCCGAGGCCGAGGCCCGGACCAACCGCAGCCGCTCCGTCGAGCTCGCCGCCGACCTCAGCCGGTTCAAGGCCCTCGTCGAGGCCTCCCCCGACTTCATCGCCATCGCGGCGCTGGACGGCACCGTGCAGTACGTCAACCCCGGCGGCCGCAGGTTGATCGACATGGCGCCCGACACCGACGTCACGGCCACGACGATCGCCGACTACCTCACCCCGGAGGGCATCGCCCTCTCTCTCGAGGTGGAGCAGCCCGCCGTCGTCCGCGACGGGCACTTCGAGGGTGAGACGACGTTGAAGCGCCGGGACGGCAGCGCCATCCCGGTCGCCGTGGCGAGCTTCCTCATGTTCGACAGCGTCACCGGTGAGCCGTTCGCCCTGGCCACGGTGCAACGCGACATCTCCGAGCGCGTGGCCGCCGACACCCTCATGACCGATCTCGTCGAGCAACGCACCGCCCTGCTCACCCGTCTGGTCGACGCCCAGGACGTCGAGCGCGCACGCATCGCCGCCGATGTGCACGACGACCCGGTGCAGGCCGTGGCCGCCGTCGACCTGCGCATGGGCCTGCTCCGTCGGAGGCTGCGCGAACGGGCGCCGGACCTGCTGCCGGAGCTCGACGGCCTGCAGGAGACGGTCAGCGGGGCCACCGACCGCCTGCGGTCCTTGTTGTTCGACCTCGAGCCGCCGAACCTCGCCGAGGGCGGGCTGGCCGGGGCCCTCACCCGGGCCATCGACGAGATCTTCGAGGGCACCGGCCTGCGTGGCCGGGTCGACGGCAGCGCCGAGCCTGCGATGCCGGAAGCCACGCGGGCGGTGGCCTACCGCATCGCCAAGGAGGCGCTCGTCAACGCGCTGAAGCACGCGCAGGCGCACGAGGTCGTCGTGACCGTGACCGGTGTCGACGGCGGCCTGCAGGTCGACGTCCACGACGACGGCGTTGGCCCGCAGCAGGCGCTGCTCGGGTCGGCGCCCGGTCACCGCGGCATCTCCGGCATGCGTGACCGCGCCACCCTCGCCGGCGGTCGGTGCACCATCGGCGACAGCCCCCGGGGCGGCACCCTGGTGTCCCTCTGGCTCCCGGGCCCGGGTGCGACCCCGACCGGCCTCCCGGGTCTGGGGGCGGGCCTCGGCCTGGCCCTTCGTGCCAGCCGGAGCACCGGTCCCGGCTTCGGCTCGGACGTCGGGGCGGCCGAGGGCGCCGATCAGGTGCCTGCGCACTAGACGAGATGCCCCCGGGGCACCGGGCCCGGTGTTCTTCGCTCAGGCAAGGTGGGTACACGCCGACCGGTCCGCGTCCCCTGAGGGCCGGTCGGCGCTCGACTTCCCCCAGGGTCGGTCCGGTTCGTCACGGTCTGCCCTGGTGTCGATGCACTAGGAAAGATGCGACGCACGCATCGGGTCCGCCCAACGCGTCGTGCGCAAGACTGATGGCACGTCCTCCGGTGATCCCCCCACTTCACGTGCACAGGAGGCCACAGCGACGAGCACCGTTCGGCCCATCCCCCCTGCACCGTGGCCGATCGGTGCTCGTCCCATGTCCGGTCCAGTCCGGCCCCAGTTGGGAGCCGGTTGGCAGCGCCCGCCCTACCGGACGGGGACGCCGGCCCGGACGAGCCCGTAGGTGACGGCTTCGACCAGCGCCTGCCACGAGGCCTCGAGGATGTTGCCGGCCACGCCGATGGTCTCCCAGGACGTCGTACCGTCCGAGGTCTCGATGAGCACCCGCGTCACGGCGTCGGTGCCGTGCGCGGCGTCGAGGATGCGCACCCGGAAGTCGATGAGCTCCAGCTTGGCCAGCTCCGGGTAGGCCGGGCTGAGGGCCTGGCGCAGGGCGTGGTCGAGGGCGTTGACCGGTCCGTTGCCCTCGCCGGTCGCGACGACCCGTTCGCCACCGGCGACGACCTTGACGGTGGCCTCGGACAAAGCGTCCTCGTCCCCACGGGCGTCGGTGATGACGCGCCACGACTCGACGGCGAAGAAGTCGAAGCCCTTGCCCTCCACCTCCCGGCGCAGCAACAGCTCGAACGACGCGTCCGCCGCGTCGAAGGTGTAGCCGCGCAGCTCGAGGTCCTTCACCTTGGCCAGCACGCCGCTGAGCAGCTCGTCGTTGCCCGACAGGTCGTAGCCGAGCTCGCGACCCTTGAGCTCGATGCTGGCGCGACCGGCCATGTCGGACACCAGCATCCGCATGTCGTTGCCGACGCTCATGGGGTCGGTGTGCTGGTAGAGGCCGGGGTCGATCCGGATCGCGCTGGCGTGCAGGCCGGCCTTGTGCGCGAACGCGCTGGCGCCGACGTAGGGCTGGCGGCTGTAGGGCGGGACGTTCGTGATCTCGCTGATGGAGTGGGCGATCCGCGTCGCCTCACGGAGTCGACCGTTCTCGAGCAGGGGCAGCCCACGCTTGATCTGGAGGTTGCTGACCACGGTCAGCAGGTCGGCGTTGCCGGTGCGCTCGCCGTAGCCGTTGATGGTGCCCTGGACGTGCGTCGCACCGGCGTCGACGGCGGCCATCGAGTTGGCCACGGCGCAGCCCGTGTCGTTGTGGCAGTGGATGCCGACGCGCGCCGAGGTGCTGCCCACCGCGTCGGCGACGACGTCGGCGATCTGGTCGGGGAGCATCCCGCCGTTGGTGTCGCAGAGGGCGACCACCTCTGCGCCGGACTCCATCGCCGCCCGGACGACCTCGAGGGCATAGCCGCGGTCCGCGGCATACCCGTCGAAGAAGTGCTCCGCGTCGAGGAACACGCGCCGGCCCTCTCCGGCCAGGAAGGAGACGGTGTCACGCACCATGTCGAGGTTCTCCTCCAGGGTGGTGCGCAGCGCGGTCTCGACGTGCCGGACGTGCGACTTGGCCACGAGGGTGACCACGGGGGCGCCGGAGTCGACGAGGGCGCGGACCAGCGGGTCGGTGGCCGCGCGACCGCCGGCCCGCCTGGTCGCCCCGAACGCCGCGAGGGTGGCATGCCGCAGGCGCAGCTCGTGCTGGGCCCGCGCGAAGAACTCCGTGTCCTTGGGGTTCGCACCCGGCCAGCCACCCTCGATGAACCCGACGCCGAGCTCGTCGAGGTGCGCCGCGATGGCGAGCTTGTCCGACACCGAGAGGTTGAGCCCCTCCTGCTGCGCTCCGTCGCGCAGGGTCGTGTCGTAGACGTGCAGGTCGCTCATCGTGGTGGTTCCCGTCGGGTCAGCTGGGCAGTCGGGTCGTGCTCTGCGGTCCTGGTGGTTCATTCTCCCCTGTCGCGCCTCCGACGACCGGGGATGGTGGCCGCCAGGAGGTCCTGACAAAGCAAAAGACCCCCCGGGTGTGGGAGGTCTGCGCGACGAGGAGGTCTCGTCGCGCTAGTCGATAATCACCATGGTGGTCGCCATGTGCCAGGAGGTCACGGGATCACTGTGGCACGCCGTGTCCGCCGGTTGAACCCTCGTTCCGGATCGTGGTCACTTCTGTCCGGTGCGGTGGAGTCGGGCCCCCGACACCAGCGCATCGAACAGTCGCGGGTCCTCGCCCATCTCGGGATGCCACTGGACGGCGAGGCGGAACGCGGCACCGGGGTCCTCCATGGCCTCCAGGGTCCCGTCAGCGGCCCACGCCGAGGCGACGAAGCCCGGATGGGTCAGCACCGACTGGTGGTGGTAGCACGGCACCGTGGTGTCCTCGCCCAGGAGCCGACGCAGGCGGGTGCCTGCCACGGTCGTCACGGCGTGCTCGCCGTACACGCCGTCGCCCGGCAGGTGCTCGTCGTGCCCGACGCGGTCGGGCAGGTGCTGTTCGACCAGACCACCCGCTGCCACTGCCATCACCTGCATGCCTCGACAGATCCCCAACAGCGGCGTCCCCGTCTCGGCCGAAGCGGCCGCGAGGGCGAGCTCCATGGCATCCCGGTCGGCGCGAGGGTCCTGCACCGAGGGATGGGGGTCCTGCCCGTAGTGCGCCGGGTCGACGTCCGCCCCACCGGCGATCACCAGTGCGTCCAGCCTCGCCAGCACCTCCAGGGCGAGGGCGGCGTCTGCATCGGGGCGCGGCGGGACGACCAGGACCAGTGCGCCCGCCCGCTCGAGCTTCTCCACGTAGGCGTGCGGCACGGTGGCGCTCGGCTGGTCCTGCCAAGGGCCCCGGGTGACCGGCTCGACGTAGCAGGTGAGCCCGACGACGGGCCGTGCGCTCCTCACAACGGCGTCACGTAGGCACCGCTGATTCCACCGTCGACGAGGAACTGCGAGGCGGTGATGAAGCTCGACTCGTCGCTGGCGAGGAACAGCACGGCGGACGCGATCTCGTCGGGCTCGGCGAAACGCCCCACGGGGATGTGCACCATCCGCCGGGCCGCCCGCTCGGGGTCCTTGGCGAACAGCTCCTGGAGCAGCGGGGTGTTCACCGGACCGGGGCACAGTGCGTTGACGCGCACCCCCTGGCGGGCGAACTGCACGCCGAGCTCACGCGACATCGACAGCACACCGCCCTTGCTCGCGGTGTACGAGATCTGGCTGGTCGCCGCGCCCATCACGGCGACGAACGATGCCGTGTTGATGATCGACCCCTTCCCCTGCTCGAGCATGTGGGGCAGCGCCGCCTTGCAGCACAGGTAGACGCTCGTGAGGTTGACCTCCTGGACCCGTCGCCACGCGTCGAGGCCCGTGGTGAGGATCGAGTCGTCGTCGGGCGGGGAGATGCCGGCGTTGTTGAAGGCGACGTCGACACTGCCGAACCGCTCCTTGGCCGTCGCGAACAGCGTCTCCACCTGGTCCGGATCCGTGACGTCGCAGTGGACGTAGGCGCCGCCGAGCTCCGCCGCGATGCCCTCGCCCGCTGCGTCGTCGAGGTCACCGATGACGACCTTCGCGCCCTCCTGGGCAAACCGTCGGACCGTCGCCAGCCCGATGCCGCTGCACCCTCCGGTGACGACGGCGACCTTGCCCTCGAGCCTGCCTGCCGTGCCTGTCGTGCCTGACATCTGGGGTCCCTCTCAGGAGTCGGTGGAGATGCTGTCGGTCGGTTCCTCGAGGTGGTCGTCGACGACATCGTGCTGGGTCTGGCTCACAGTCGCTCGAACCCCCGGATCCGCTCCCAGTCGGTCACGGCAGCGTCGTATGCCGCGAGCTCGACGTCCGCGGCGTGGGCGTAGTGCTCGACGACGTCGTCGCCGAGCGCGGCTCGGGCGACGCTCGAGCCGAGGAACAGGTCGCGGGCCTCGTGCAGGGTCGTGGGCACGCGGTCCTTCCCGGAGCTGTAGGCGTTGCCGGCGAAGGCCTCCTCGAGCGGGATCTGCTCACGGATGCCGTGCAGTCCCCCGGCGATCATCCCGGCGACGGCGAGGTAGGGGTTGACGTCTCCACCGGGAACGCGGTTCTCGACGCGCAGGCCGTGCCCGTGACCGACCACCCGCAGCGCGCAGGTGCGGTTGTCGGTGCCCCACGCGACAGCCGTGGGAGCGAACGATCCGGGCTGGAACCGCTTGTAGGAGTTGATGTTCGGGGCGTAGAGCAGGGACAGCTCCCGCATGGTCACCTGCAGCCCGGCGACGAAGTGCTCGAAGAGCTCGGAGCGGCCACCCTCACGAGAGTCGTCGGCGAACACCGCCTCGCCGTCCTTGCCCCGCAGGGAGAGGTGGATGTGGCAGGAGCTGCCCTCGCGCTCGTCGAACTTCGCCATGAAGGTGAGCGACCTGCCGTGCCGGGCCGCGAGCTCCTTGGCCGCGGTCTTGTAGACGACGTGGTTGTCACACGTCCGCAGGACCTCGTCGTAGAGGAACGCGATCTCGTGCTGCCCCGGGTTGCACTCCCCCTTGGCGGACTCCACGGCGACGCCCGCGGCATACATCTCGTTGCGGATCTCGCGCAGGAGGGGCTCGACCCTCGTGCCCCCCATGATGGAGTAGTCGACGTTGTAGCGGTTGGCGCCGGTGAGCCCGTGGTAGCGCTGGTCCCAGGCCTGCTCGTAGGGCTCCTCGAAGACGATGAACTCGAGCTCGGTGCCGGCCAGCGCGACGTACCCGAGCTCGGCCACCGCGTCGACCTGGGTGTGCAGCACCGACCGGGGTGAGGGGCGGACGGGACCACGGCCGTCGAGCCACGACAGGTCGCACTGCACCGTGGCGGAGTAGGGCTGTCCGGGAGTGCGGCGCAGCGTCGTCAGGTCGAGGTCGAACATCATGTCGCCGTAGCCCTGCTCCCAGGAGCTGATGGCGTAGCCGTCGACGGTGTTCATGTCGACGTCGACGGCGAGCAGGTAGTTGCACCCCTCGGTGCCGTGCCCGAGGACCGAGTCGAGGAAGAACTGGCCGTGGATCCGCTTGCCCTGCAGGCGGCCCTGCATGTCGGTGAAGGCGACCACGACGGTGTCCACCCGGCCGGACGCGATGTCCTGCCTCAGCTCGTCGACCGTCAGTCGGGGTGGGTGCGTCACGGTGCCTCCTTGGTCGTCCGTCAGCCCAGCAGTCCGCGCAGCAGGGCGGCGGTGGCGTCGCAGTGCTCCTCCATCGCCGACCTGGCCCGGTCGGCGTCACCGCCGAGGATGGCCGAGACCACGGCGTCGTGCTGGTCGTTGGAGTGGGCGATGTTGGTCGGCAGCACGGGGATCGCGCAGAGCAGCTCGTGCAGGGCCCACTGGGCGCGGGTCACGGCCTCGATGAGCATCGGGGACGCCGACAGGGTCGCGATCGCCAGGTGCAGCCGGCTGTCGGCCAGTCGGTGCGCGGCGTTGTCAGGCGCCTGTCGTGCTACCTCGGCGCTCTCGAGCAGCCAGGCCCGCTGGTCCGGTGCCAACGTCCGCGTCGCAGCGAGGGCGGTGGCCCCCGGTTCGACGACGCGACGAAAGTCCAGGGCGTCGGTGAGGACCGCACCCGTGCGGACGTCGTGCCGGCCTGTCCCGGGCTCGAGCCCCACGTAGGTGACGACCGTGCCGCCACCGCGACCACGACGGGTCGTGACCAGCCCCGAGTCCCTAAGGGCCGCGATCGCCTCGCGCAACGTGCTGCGGCTGACTCCGAGCCGCTCGGCGAGCTCACGCTCCGGGGGCAGCTGTTCGCCTTCGGTGAAGACCCCGAGCCGGATGGCGGTCGCCAGCTGTTCGACGGTCACCTCGAAGGCATTGCCGGGACTCGCGCGCAGGACGACGAGCGGCAGGGAGGTGTGGGGCGCGGCGCTCACGCCCCGATCCAATACCGCACCACCACCAGCGTCAATGGTCCGCCAGAGCACCTTTCCACCCTTCACCGCGCAGCGCCGCACGGGTCATGGTGACGAAACGCACCACACCATTGGCCTGCCGGTGGACCATTTGCCCTGGTGCCCGTCAGGATGAACCGGTGCACATGACGATGCTGTTGACCTCGACGGGCGGCGCCGACCTCTGGGCGCAGGTGACGGACCGGTTGCACGCCGACCCCGGCTCGGTGCCCCACGGACCGGGTGTCGTGGTCGTCCTCGCCATCGTCGTGGCAGTCGTCCTGGTCCCGACCTGGTGGACCCTGGCCAGGGTGGGCGTCACCGTGGTCCACGAGCTGGGCCACGGCATCGTCGGGACGTTGTGCGGTCGCCGGTTCACCGGGCTGGTCCTGCGCGGTGACATGTCGGGCCATGCCGTCACGGTCGGCCGGGCCCGCGGTCCGGGCCGGATCCTGTGCACGTGGTCCGGCTACCCGGCCCCAGCCGTCGTGGGGGCGTTCTCGCTGCACGCGGCCGGCGGCGGTTGGGCGGCACCCGTCCTCGCGGGGACCTCCGCCATCCTCCTGGTCTCCCTGGTGCGCGTCAGGTCCCTCTACACCGCGGGCGTGATGCTGGGGCTGACGGCCGTGACCGCCCTCCTGTGGTGGTGGGCAGCTCCCAGCTGGCAGGGCGGGGTGCTGCTCGGGACGGGCGCGTTCCTGCTCGTCGGCGCCTGGAAGCACCTCGCCGCGGTCCTGTCACAGCCCGGGGCCGGCTCGGACCCGGCGGTGCTCGCCACCCTGACCCCGGTGCCGCGATGGCTCTGGAACGCGAGCTTCCTCGCCGTGCTGGCCGCGTCCAGCTGGTGGGCGGCACGGGGCCTGCTGGGGATGGGCTGAGACCCGGACGCCCGGGTCGGAGGGGGCAGGTCAGACCAAGCAGTCAGACCGGGCAGTCAGACCAGGCGGGTGAGCCAGCCGTGGACGTCCTCGGCGCGGCCGTACTGGATGTCCAGGAGCTTCTCGCGGATGCTGCGGGTCACGTCGCCGTAGTCCACACCCCGCCGGTGGTCACAGCTGCCGCCATCCCACTTCAGCTCCCCGACAGGTGTGATGACCGCTGCGGTGCCGCACGCGAAGATCTCGGTGATCTCGCCGCTGGCCGCTCCGTCCTTCCACTCCTGGATGGGGATCCGGCGCTCCTCGGGCTCCAGGCCCATCTCCTTGGCGAGCTCCAGCACCGAGGACCGGGTGACGCCCTCGAGGATCGAGCCGGTGAGCTCGGGAGTGATGAGCTTGTTGTCGCGGGTGACGAAGAAGAGGTTCATCCCACCCAGCTCCTCGACGTAGGTGTGCGTCGAGGCGTCGAGGAACACCGCCTGGTCGCAACCGTTCTCGATGCCCTCGAGCTGGCCGGCGAGGCTGGAGGCGTAGTTGCCGCCGCACTTGGCCGCGCCGGTGCCGCCCTCCCCCGCACGGGCGTAGTCCATCGAGAGCCAGAGCGTCACCGGCTTGATGCCACCGGTGAAGTAGGCCCCCGCCGGGGACGCGATGACGGAGTACGTCACCTCCGAGGCCGGACGCACGCCGAGGAAGGCCTCCGACGCATACATGAAGGGACGCAGGTAGAGGCTCGCCTCGCCGCCGGCGCCGGAGGGCACCCACGCCTGGTCGACCTCGACGAGCGCCTTGAGCGAGGCGATGAAGTCCTCCTCGGGCAGCTCGGGCAGGGTCATCCGCCGGGCACTGCGGATCATCCGCTGGGCATTGGCCTCCGGGCGGAAGGTCCAGATCGACCCGTCCTCGTGCCGGTAGGCCTTCATGCCCTCGAAGATCTCCTGCGCGTAGTGCAGGACGGCCGCGGACGGCATGAGGGTGATGGGCCCGTATGCCGCGACCTTGCCGTCGTGCCACCCCTGCCCCTTGGTCCACGTGGCGGTGACCATGTGGTCGGTGAAGGTGGTGCCGAAACCGGGGTTGGCCAGTACCGCCTCGCGCTCCGCGTCCGGCCGCAGATCGGTGCGGCGGGTGACCTCGAAGGTCAGCGGGGCGGTGGTCTGGCTCATGGGAGTCCTCCTGCGTCGTTGCGGATCTCCTGCCGAGGTTACCCGCCGGGGCGGCACCTCCGGCAGGAGACTCAGGTGCGGCGGCGGCTCAGAGGCGCGCGGCGATCGCGTCGCCCACCTCGGTCGTGCTGCGTGCACCCGTCCCACGCTCGGCGAGGTCGGCCGCGACCGCCCGCTCCACCCGCGCCGACTCCTCGGTGCGGCCGAGGTGCTCGAGCAGCATGGACACCGACAGGATCGTCGCGGTCGGGTCGGCCTTGCCCTGGCCGGCGATGTCAGGGGCCGAGCCGTGGACCGGCTCGAACATGCTGGGGGCCGTCCCCTCGGGGTTGATGTTGCCGCTGGCGGCGAGGCCGATGCCGCCGGCGATGGCCGCGGCGATGTCGGTGATGATGTCGCCGAAGAGGTTGTCGGTGACGATCACGTCGAACCGCCCGGGGTCGGTGGCCAGGAAGATCGTGGCCGCGTCGACGTGCTGGTAGGCGGTCTCGACCTCGGGGAACTCGGCGCCGACCTCCTCGACCGTGCGGCGCCACAGGTGTCCGGCGTGCGTGAGGACGTTGTGCTTGTGGACCAGCGTCAGGTGCTTGCGCGGACGAGCAGCGGCTCGGGCGAAGGCATCCCGGACGACTCTCTCGACGCCAAACCTGGTGTTGACGCTCACCTCGGTGGCGATCTCGTGGGGGGTGCCGGTACGCAGCGACCCACCGTTCCCGACGTAGGGCCCCTCGGTGCCCTCCCGGACGACGACGAAGTCGATGCCGTCGGGGGCTACGCGCTCCACGGCCAGGGGGCTCTGGACCCCGGGGTAGAGCTTGGCCGGGCGCAGGTTGACGTAGTGCTGCAGCGCGAACCGCAGCGGCAGCAGGACACCGCGCTCGAGGACACCGCTCGGCACCGTGGGGTCACCGATCGCCCCGAGCAGGATGGCGTCGTGACCGCGCAGCTCATCGAGGACCGAGTCGGGCAGCGTCTCGCCGGTCGCGTGCCAGCGACGGGCGCCCAGGTCGTACTCGGTCGTGTCGATCTTGGGCCCGGCGCCCCTCGTGACCGCGTCGAGCACCTTCAGGCCCTCGGCGACGACCTCGGGTCCGATTCCGTCACCGCCGATGACGGCGAGGTTGACGGTGTCGGTGCTGGAGACGTGGCTGGACATGCGGACCACCCTATGAGCGGTCTTGCACGCTGATACTGACGTCTCACATGACGAACGATCGGATCCGAGCCGGCGCGGGCGACCGTGCCTCCACCCCCACCCCATCCCCGCACGGTCGCAGTCCACCAGGGCGACGTGGACGGAGCGCTGCCGCGGACCCGAGAGCGCTTCGCCTCGCCGGCGCCTGCGCCCTCCACACCTCCTCAACTCCTACCTTTGAGGGAGTTGCGAATTCCCTTGTGCAGCAACTGATCTGCGCCATCAATGCGGCATTTCAGGGCTCGCACCCAGGGGACGTCCTCGGTCATTCTGGCCCGAGGACCGACGCAAAATGCCCCTGACAGGACCTCCCCCTGATGGCGTACCCCTCGTCATCCGCTTACTCGACGCCACGTCTCCCAGCGAGGCCTAACGTCGGTGCTCGAAGCAGTGAACGCAGGGCAAACACGCAGTAAACCGAGGAACGGCAGGGGACCTCAGACATGCCTCGATTCGAAACGCGCACGGAGACGATTCCGTCCGCCTCCCGCAGCAGCCGCAACAGTGCAGCCGCAGGCTGGGGAGCAGCCGAGCCGGTGCCGTTCGCCCAGTGCCTCATCTCGCCCGAGGCACGTGCGGCCGCGGACCGGGTGCTCGCGTCCGGCTGGGTCACGACCGGCAACGAGGTCCTCGCCTTCGAGCGGGAGTTCGCCGCCGACGTGGAGGCCGCGCACGCGGTTGCCGTCAGCTCCTGCACGGTGGGGATCGAGCTGGCCCTACGCTCGCTGCGCCTGCCTCCGGGCGCGCCGGTCCTGACGTCCACGAACACGTTCTGTGGAGCGATCCACGCGATCCTGCACGCCGGGCTGCAACCGGTGCTGGTCGACGTCTCGCCGCTCACCGGGCTGACCACCCCCTCCACCGTCGCGGATGCCGTTGCATGGCTGCGGCGGCAAGGAGACCGCCCGGCCGCCATGGTCGTCGTGCACTACGCCGGTGACCCGGCAGACGTCACCGCCCTCGCCCGCGCCGCAGGCCTGCCCCTCGACCGCGTCGTCGAGGACGCGGCCCACGCGGTGGGCACCCGCAGCTCCACCAGACCGGTCGGGAGCCTCACCGCCGCGAGCTGCTTCAGCTTCTACGCGACCAAGAACCTCCCCATCGGTGAGGGCGGCATGGTCACGACCAACGACGCCGACCTCGCGCAGGCCTGGAGACGCTCCCGGTTGCACGGCATGTCCGCCGATGCCTGGCGTCGCTACCAGCCCGGGGGGTCGTGGCGCTACGACGTGCACGAGCCGGGCCTCAAGGCCAACATGTCCGACGTCCAGGGCTCGATCGGTCGGGCTCAGCTGCGCCACCTCGGCGAGTGGCAGGCCCGCCGTGCCGAGATCGCCCGCCAGTACGACGAGGGCCTGACCGACCTCGTCGGCCTCGCTCCCCCGCACCGCCCGCTCCCCCACGAGGGCACCCACGCCTGGCACCTCTACGCCGTCAGGGTCACCGAGGAGGCCGGGACCACGCGGGACCAGGTCGCCCAGGTGCTGGGCGAGCACTCGGTCGGGGTGTCGGTGCACTTCATCCCCGCCCACCAGTTCAGCGCCGCCGCACGTGGCGCCTACGGAACGCCGCGACCGATGCCGGGGGCCGACCAGCTCGCCGAGCAGACCCTGTCGCTGCCCATGCACCCGTGCCTCACCGACGCCCACGTCGAGCGCGTGCTCGAGGTCCTCGCGGCTGCTCTGCCCTCGAGGGTTTCGAGCGTCGTCCCCACCGCTGCCACTCCCGCCAGCATCACCAGGGCAGCCAGCACAGCCAGCATCGCCACCGCCGCTGGCGCGGCTGCGATCGCCACCGCCGTCAGGACGATCCCATGACCCAGCTGAGCAGTCGCCCCATCCAGGTGAACATCCCCCGGCGCAGGACGCGCCCCGGCCTCACGACGCTGGTGGTGGGCGCGGGTGAGGCCGGTCGAGCGCTGACGCGAGACCTGGCCCGGGTGTCGTCGTTCGGGCTGGACCCCATCGGCTTCCTCGACGACGACCCGCTCAAGCTGCGCACCCTGGTCGCGCGACGTCCGGTGCTGGGCACGTTGGGCGACCTCGAGAGGGTCCTGGAGGAGACGCACACCGAGGTCCTGGTGATCGCGATCCCCTCGCTGCCCGCCAGCGTGATCCAGAGCATCGGGGCCCGCGCGATGGCGTGCGGCGTGTCCGTGCGACACCTGCCACCGTTCCTGTCCGCGCTCCAGCGCCAGGTCGCCGGCACCGACATGCAGTCCCTGCAGGTGCGCCCACTGATCGGCCGGGCCGAGATGCACGTCGTGAGTCGCGAAGCCGCTCACGACATCACGGGTCGACGGGTCCTCGTGACCGGCGCCGGTGGGTCGATCGGCAGCGAGCTGTGCCGCCAGATCCAGGGCTTCGGCCCTGCCAGCCTGGTGATGCTCGACCACGACGAGTCCAACCTGCACCGGTTGACGCTCGAGGTCTCGGGCCGTGGCCTGCTCGACACCGACGAGACGGTGGTGGCCGACATCCGCGACCGCCCCAGGATCCACCAGCTGTTTCGGGAGCACCGGCCCGAGATCGTCTTCCATGCGGCTGCCCTCAAGCACCTCCCCGTCCTGGAACGCCACCCCTGCGAGGGCGTGAAGTCCAACGTCCTCGGGACGCAGAACCTCGTGGAGGCCGCGGTCGCCCACCGGGCGTCGAAGCTGATCCTCATCTCGACCGACAAGGCCGCCGACCCGAGCTCGGTGCTGGGCGCGACCAAGCGGCTGGCCGAGATGGTGCTGGCCGACCGGCACTCCCCGACGACCTCGCTCGCCTCGGTGCGGTTCGGCAACGTGCTCGGTTCCCGCGGGTCGCTGCTGCACGTGATCAAGCAGCAGGTCGCCTCCGGTCGTCCGGTCACGGTGACGCACCCCGACGTGACGCGGTTCTTCATGACCGTCGAGGAGGCGGTGGGTCTCGTGCTCGAGGCAGCCCACATGTGCGAGCGCCCCGGCACCTTCGTCCTCGACATGGGAGAGCCGGTGCGCATCGTCGACATCGTCGAGCGGTTCGCGGTGATGCTCAACGCCCGTGACGTCGACATCCAGTTCACCGGGCTCCGGCCCGGGGAGAAGCTCCACGAAGAGCTCTTCGGCGCCACCGAGGACGTCGACCCGACGGCGCACGCCCGGATCGCCAGGGCCAAGCCGCCCACGACGTCGTCCTGGTTCCGGGCCCGGCTCGAGGACCTGTACGAGAGCGCCGAGCACAACCGCCCCGACGAGGTGCGCGCCCACCTGCGGGCCCTGGTGCCCGAGTACACGCCGACGGTCCCGGCCCACGCGGCGCTGGCCGCTCCCTACCCCGACGACTACTGAGCGACCGATGACCACCGAACCCTCGACCACCGAGCACCCCACCACCGTGCAGCACACCACCGAGCACTACACCACCGAGCAGACGAGGCGCCGACCCATGACGAGTCCCCCGGTCCCCCGGACCACCCAGGCCCAGATCCTCGCCGGGCCCACCGTGTTCGAGGACGAGCACCTGCTGCCCGCCGACCAGGACGCCCTGCTCCAGGTCCGGTCGCGCCTGCAGGACACCGACCTCGCCGCGCCCCCGGTGGTGCTCCCGGACTTCCACCACAAGTCGAAGATGGAGCTGCCGTCCAGCGTCGCCATCGCCACCCGGGGCACCATACGTCCCGACCTCACGGGGTCCTCGGTGAACTGCGGCATGGCCCTGATCGCCCTGGACTCCGACGACGCCGACCCCGCCGCGGTCGAGCGCTTCATGCGCGGGGTCCGCGAGCGCTACCCCTACCCCACCAAGGGCGGCCGTGAGCTCAGCGCCACCGAGGTGCTGTCGGCAGCCGAGCACGGTGCGGAGTTCGGGGCCGACCGCTGGGACCTGCCGGCCGAGGAGCTCGAACGCATCGAGGAGGGCGGACGCCTGGACCTCGAGCCGTACGGCGGCATCGAGCGGTTGCAGAAGGAGCTCCCCGGCTTCGCGGTCCAGCTGGCCCGCTTCCGGTTCGGGACCGTGGGACCCAGCAACCACTTCGTGGAGCTCCAGCGCGTCGAGGAGGTCCTCGACCCCGAGACCGCGTCGCGTCTCGGGGTGCATGAGGGCCAGCTCACCGTCCAGTACCACGGCGGTGGCGGGGTGCTCGCCGGTGAGATCGGTCGGTTGTTCACCCGGCGCAAGGACTACCCGCGCCAGGTCAAGGCGGTCAACCTCGCGCTCAAGCCGTTGTTCCACCTGCGCACGGCCCGCTCCTGGCAGGCGCTGCGTGAGCGCCTCGACCTGTACTTCACCGACGGCTGCCCGCCGATCAGCCTCGACAGCGACGAGGGCCAGCGGCTGATGCTCGCCAACGCGGCGGCGATGAACTACGGCTTCGCCTTCCGGGTGTCCACGTACGCCTCCCTGCGCCGGCTGGCCAGCGAGTGCTTCGGTGGGGGGACAGGCCGGCTGGTGGTGGACTCGCCGCACAACAGCATCTACGAGGAGCCGGTCGGCGACGGGCGAGGAGTGGTGCACCGTCACAACTCCTGCCGCGCCTACACCGCCGACATGATGCCGGCGGGGACGACGTTCGCAGAGACCGGGCAGGCGGTGCTCCTGCCCGGCACCCACCGCACCTCGAGCTTCCTCGCGGTGGCCGGCGAGCACGCCGACCGGAGCCTTCACTCCGCCTGCCACGGTGCCGGCACCGTCGTGTCCGACCTCGTCCGGCGGGGCCTGTCCGGGGCCGACCCCCAGGGCCGCCAGACCCTGCGCTTCCGCTACAGCGACGCGGCGCCCACCGATGTCGCCCACTACGACGACAACGGCGTCACTGCGGCGCTCGACGTGCTCCGTCGCCACGAGCTGGTGCGTCCAGTGGCCCGCATGCGTCCCATCGCAGTACTGCACTAGGGGATCACGGTGCCGCCCACCCTCTCCGTGAGCCGCTCCCCTCGAGCGGGCACACGCGCGCGAGCGGTGCTGGTGTGCGCACACGCTCGGGCCGTGGCAACGCCGGGGACGCGGGCCTTGAACCCCACCCACCACCACAGAGCACGACACGACAGCACGACCCCTCGGCTCGGCAGGACGGGCAGAAAAGTGAGCACACCATCATGACCCTGGACGAACTCTTCCGCCGCGTCATCCGATCCCACATCGTGCTGATCACCGTGCTGACGCTGCTGCCGGTGGGCGTGGTGCTCGCACTGACCCGGGCGACGCCGTCCCAATGGGACGCCAGCCTCAGGATCCAGTCCACCGCGACGGTGCCGAGCAGCTCGACCGAGGCCGAGGGACTCAGCTCTCGGGTGCTCGCCATCGCCACCACACCGAACGTGGTGGACGAGGCGATGCGGTCGGCAGGCCTGCGGGGCGACCCAGTGACGATCGCCGAGCAGCGGGTGACTGCCCAGCGCCTCGGCGAGTCACCGATCGTGGAGCTGTCGGTCACCGAGAGCACCGAGGCCCGCGCCCGGTCGCTCGTCGACTCGCTCAGCGTGGGCGTCCTGTCCTTCATGAACAACGCCGACCGCCAGCGGTTCGACGACGCCAACCGTGACGTGAGCCGCAAGCTGGCCGACGCCCGTTCCCAGCAGGACCGGTTGGCCCGACGGATCCTCGTCACTGCTCCCGGCCCGGTCCAGGACCGGCTCTCCCAGCAGATGAACCAGGCGCAGCAGACAGCGGCCGAGCTCAGCGCGCAGGCCTCCGCACTGACGCTGGCCGACCTCGCTCGCGGTCGTGCCGTCATCATCGACCCGGGCCACGCCACCGTCGTCCAGGTCTCGCCGTCACTCGGCCCGCGCCTGGGCCTGGCCCTGCTCCTCGGACTGTGCCTGGGTCTGGCTGCAGCCGCCGCCGTGGAGACCCTGCGCCCCAAGATCCCTGACGCCCGGGGCCTGGCCCGCGCGCTGGACACACCGGTGCTCTCCTCCACCCGTCAGGGAACCGACGTGACAGCCCAGACCCTGTCGCTCGCCGCCAGACGACACGGTCATCCCACGCTCGTGCTGCTGCCCGCCAACCCCGACGTGGCGCACGAGCAGCCGATCGTGTCCGCCCTGGTGCGATCGCTCACCAGGCGCCCCCCGGCCGAGCCGGAGCACCTCGAGCTACCCATGCTCAACGGCAACCACGCGACCAGCCACGTCGGGCCCGAGCGTCTCCCCCGGGAGACCGTCTTCGCCGACCTGCTCACGCTGCGTCCGGAGGACGAGCCGGGGAGCGGCATGGTGATCGTCTACGTCTCCCCCGTCACGCAGCGCAGCCTCGAGGACCTGCGGGACATGCTCCGGGCCACCCGGTGGCCACTGCTCGGGGTGCTCGACGCCACCAAGCGCGGCCGTCGCCACGCGGCCGAGCCCATCGCCGAGCCGCCGCGCGGGCCGGCCGGGGCGCCCCTGCAGCCCCAGCGCAGCTCCGGGGAGGGGTGATGAGCCCGCAGCCGCAGAGCCTGGTGACGGCCGGTCAGCGGGTCCTGGTCGACTTCACCTCCGACGACAGCATTGGCGCAGCGGTCCAGGAGGCCTCGGGCCGGACCCTGGCCCCCCTCGGGAGCTCTGGCCACGACCTGCGGTTGACCCGGTTGCTGCGTCGGCCCCCGGCCCATGGTCTCGAGCCGGTGGCCCGAGGCGTCTGGAGGGCTGGAGAGGCGGTGTTCCTCTCCAGCGCAGGCGGATCCGGGTTCGCCCAGCGGTGGCGCGCCCTGCCGCCGGGCCTCCCGAACCCGGGCGCCCGGATCGAGGTCGCCAGCACCTGGTCGCCGAGCAGCCGCGAGCGGCTCGCCGCCCACCTGCTGCCCCAGCGGCACCGCGCGCTGAGGGCCCAGGTGCTGTTGCACCACCCGGCGCTGTGGACGGCCGTGGCTCGGGAGGGGCTCAGCCCCTTGCACGTGAGCGTCCTCGAGGTCGAGGGGGTGTGCATCCTGCTCGCGGGACCAGGAGGTGTCGGCAAGTCCTCGCTCGTGGCCGACGCCCTCGCCCACGGGGCCCACGCGGTCTGCGACAACCTGGGGGTCAGTGACGGCGACGTCGTCCACGGCGTGGTCGAGGCTCTGCGCCTGCCCGAGGGGACCGCATTCGGTGGCGGTGGCGCCCGGGCTGCGCACCACCGGCGTGAACACCGTTGGACGGGCAGGGTCGAGTGCCTGCGTCCCCAGCTTGTGGTGGTCGTGCGACGCGACGACCACGGCGAGACCCGGGTCACCGGGCTGCCCAGCGCTGCTGCCGCCCGCGCCCTGGTGGCCGGGACCTACGCCGCCGGCGAGCTCCAGCGGTTCTGGCCGCTCGTCGCCCAGCTCGCCCTGGGCGGCCTCGGAGCGGCCCATCCCCCACTGCAGGAGACGGCATACCGGCTGACCGAGTCGCTGCCCTGCTTCGAGCTCACCCTCGGGGTCCCCGGGAGCGGGCTCGACGCATCCGGCGAGCCCACCCTCAGCCGGCTGCAGCGGGTCCTTGCCCAGGACCTGGCTTCCCAGTCCACCCGGAAGGTCACCCCGTGAACTCACGCATCGAGGTGGCGACCGTGGTCACCAGGATGATCGCCGGAGCCGGCGGAGTCGCCCTGCGCGGGGCTCGGGGGCTGGACCCCTCGCGCTACCGCGTGACGTTCGTGACCGGTGAGGGCGGTCCGCTGACCCGCGCGGCCGAAGCCGCAGGAATGGAGGTCGTGCTCGAGCCTTCCCTGGTGCCGCAGCTCTCCGCACGCCAGGACCTACTGGCCGTGCGACGGCTCACGGAGCTGTTCGCCCAGCGGCGTTTCGACGTCGTGCACACGCACAGCGCGAAGGCCGGAGCAGTGGGACGCGTTGCGGCACACCGGTGTTCGACACCCGCGATCGTGCACACCTACCACGGCTTCCCCTTCCACGACTTCCAGGGAAGGGCTCGGCGGCAGGCATACATCACCGCCGAGCGCCGACTGGCCGCCTACACCGACGTCGTGCTCTGCATCGGGACCGGGGTGTCCAGCGAGGCATTGCGCCGCGGCCTGGTCGTCGACGCCACGCTGCGCACGATCTCCCCCGTGGTGGAGTCGCGGACCGTGCCGCTGACCGCTGCCTCGCGGGCAGCAGCTCGACGGACGCTGGGCCTGGACGACCGCGACGTCGTCGTCGGCACCGTGGGAAGGCTGGACTTCCAGAAGGCGCCGGAGCACTTCGTGGAGGCCCTGGCAGCCCTGCGAGACCCCCGCGTCCGCGGGGTGTGGATCGGCTCGGGTCCGCTCCGTGCCGAGGTGGAGGACCTGGTCCGTCGCCGGGGCCTGCAGGACCGCGTCCTGCTCGCCGGCGAGCGCAACGACGTGGCGGACCTGCTCCCGGCGTTCGACGTGTTCGCGATGTCGAGTCGCTACGAGGGGCTGCCCTGCGCCCTGGTCGAGGCCATGCGGTGCGGCATCCCCGCAGTGGTCACGGCGGTCAACTCCGTCCCGGACCTGATCGTCCCCGGCGAGACCGGGGTGCTGGTGCGCGCCGGCCGTCCGCTCGAGCTCGCCTCCGGCATCCGCGAGCTGCTCGACGAACCCGACCGGACCGCGATGATGGCGAGCAAGGGCCGCGAGCGCGCCGCCGGGGAGTATGACGAGCACCGCCTGGGCGAGATCCTCGACGAGGAGTACTCGCGCGCTCTCGGTCTCCCGAGCCCGGCGGTCGCGCCATCCGGGTCGAGCGCAGCGCCCTCGCACAGGAACGTCGCGTGATGAGGTGGCAGCGCGTGGGCGCCTCGCCCCAGCTCCTCGACCCTCCACCCGGGGCGCTTCCGGTCGCCCACGGTGACGAGGGCCCGAGCGTCCGCGCCGATCGCGCCGACCGTGCGACGGTGGGGCCTGGGCCGGCTGCCGTCTGGGCGCCGCTGTGTCCCCCGGGTACGGTCGCGGTGCCCTGGACCGAAGCCGCGCGGGTCCTTGCCCAGCTCGCCCCGGGCACCCCGGTGGCGATCGTCGCCGATCGCCCCTTCTTGCGACGCTCCGTCCGACGACGATGCGACCGGGCAGGGGTGCTGGTGGAGCGCGAGCTGGTCGCTCTCCCCTCCGGCTCGCGTCCGCTGGTGATCTTCGACGACCACCCGCAGACGGTCTCGGCATTCTGGGACACCGTGGCGATGGTGCCCCCGACACGCGGATGGATCACGGCGCTGGGCAGCCTGGCGCTGGTGCTCGGCGCGCGGGCACCGTGGCGCTGGACCGGTGCGCTGGCACCCGGTCGCCTCGTCCTCGGGGTGCGGCGATGACGGTGCCGCTCCCGATCGCGGGCGCCCTCACGGAGCTGGGACCCAACGGGTCCCGGGTCCTGCTCCTGGCCGCCAGCCGCGACCCCGACGCCAAGATCACGGCACTGTTCGGCACCGCCTCGGGCGCCGGCCTGGTGTGCAAGGTGCCGACCACCGAGGTTGCCCGTGACGCGGTTCGGCGTGAGCGGGACGCCCTGACGTGGCTGCGCCACGAAGCCCTCGACGGGCTCGGCTCGACCGTCCCACGCCGCATCACCGACGTCGCGGGGCTCGCTGCGGTGGAGCCGCCGCTCGAGGTCCTGGTGTCGACCCGCGTGCCGGGTCGCCCGATGAGCGTGGGGTACCACCGCTGGCGGCACACCGCGCGACGTCGCCCCGTCGTCGCGGACGTCCAGGGAGCACTCGGCTGGCTGGAGTCGCTGTGGTCCGTAACTCGCGGGGAGGCGGCACCGTTCACGTGGGCCGACGAGGTCGCCGCAGAGCTGTCCCTGCGGTACGACGCGGGCACCCCTGGCCTGCGTACCGCCCTGGACCAGCTGACCGGTGCGCACAAACTCCTTGCGGCGCACTCGTGCCCGCGCACCGTCGTCCACGGCGACTTCTGGTTCGGCAACGTCATGGTCCGCGACGGTGCCGTGACCGGGGTTGTCGACTGGGAGGGAGCCGATCGCCGGGGCTGGCCGCTGCGGGACGTCGCGCGCTTCCTGCTCAGCTACAGCCTCTACCTCGACCGCCACACCGGTGCAGGTCGTGCGGTCCCCCGGCACCCGGGACTTCGTCGCGGGCAGAACGCCTCGACGCTGCCCTACGCACTGCTCGGCGACGGCTGGTACCCCGATCTCGTGCGCGCACGACTGGTGCGGGCCCTGGACCTCCTGGGCCTTCCGGCAGAGCTGTGGTACGCCGTGGCGCTGACCGGACTCGGCGAGGTCGCCGCCCGGGCCAACCACGACCAGTTCGGGCACGACCACCTGCAGGTGCTGGCGGCGCTGCCGAGCCGGGCGGAGGTGCACGAACCATGACCACCACCGGGATCCAGACCCACGAAGGGCTCTCGGGCGCGCACGCGGGTCCGACGCCGTCGCGGCTCAGGAGCCCGGTGCCTGCCTTCGTGGCCTGCACCGTGGCCCTCACGCCGATCCTCGTGCCCGCCGGTCCCGGCAACAGCGCCCTTGCTGACGTCCCGATGCTCGTCGCGATCACCTTGGCCGTGGTGGCGACGGCGGCGACCGGCGTGCGCGTCCGGGTCCCGTATGCCGCCGGCGTCACCCTGCTCATCGTCGGTGGCCTGGTGGCGACCCTGATCTCCGGCGCACCGGCGCGCGTGGTGCTCGTCCTCGCCCAGGACCTCCTCCTGCTGCTGTGGTCCTTCGCCATCGTCAGCGGCCGCGGCGACCCGCAGATGGTGGTGGCGCTGACGAAGGCCTGGTGCCGCACGGTGCCGATCGTGGCCCTGATCGGCCTCCTCTCCTACATGGTCGGGTTCGGCCCGCTGTCCGGCGTCACGGCGGCCGACGCGTCGCGGGCCTCCTACACCTTCGGCGACCCCAACCTGGCCGCCAACTACCTCGTCCTCGGTCTGGTGGTGATGTTCGCCTGCCGTCGACCGGTCAACATGCCGCTGCGACGGCTCTGCTACCTCCTCGTCCTCGCGGCGATCGTCCTCACGGGCAGCAACGGCGGCGCCATCGGCCTGGCACTGGTCTTCACCGGGCTCGCCATCCTGCACGCCTGGCGGCGGGAGGGACCGACGGCTGCCCTGCTGGCCCTCAGCCTCAGCGCTGCCCTCGTGGTGGGCGGAGCGGTGTTCGTCAGCCCCCACGTGGACCTGACCAGCGTCCGTGAGGCGGCAGCCGGCTCGATCCCCCTCTTCCGCGACTCGGTGGGACGCAGCAACAGCTCGGTCAGTGAGCGCTCGGCGCTGTTCGACGAGAGCACCCGCCTGTGGTTCCAGGGGTCGGGCAGCGGGTACGGGCCGGCGAGGACCAAGGCGACCCTGCTCGCCTTCCAGGCGCCATACGTCAAGGAGGCCCACAACGACTACATGGCCACGTTGCTCGAGCGGGGCCCGATCGGCGTCCTCGGCCTGATCCTGCTCTGGCTCGCCACCGGGGCCAACCTGCGCAAGGTGCTGACGCGCCGTCTCCCGGCCGGTGCCCGCGACGCGGTGCCCCGCGCGTGGGCGCTGGCGGTCGGGGCACCCGTGCTGGCCGTGTCGGGCGCCTTCTACGAGGTGCTGCACTTCCGGCACGCCTGGACGTGGCTGGGCCTCGTGGCACTCCTCGCCCTGAGCACCGAGGGCTCCGGGGCTCGCAAGGTCGCGCGATGATGCGCCGCCTGACCCGGGGCTCCGACGGCTGGCTGCGACAGGTCGCCGGCAACGTCTCCGCGCGCGCGGTCGCCATCGGGGCGCTGACCGCCGCGACGATCCTCATCGCGCGCACCGGCGGCGCCGACGCAGTGGGCAGCTACGCCCTGCTGAGGATGCTGCCGGGACTGGTCGGTGTGCTGGCAGTGCTGGGTCTGCCCAACGCCATGGCCTTCTTCCTGGCGCCGGGGCGTGGTGAGCACCGGGCCCTGTGGCCGACCATCGCCATGATCGCGGCGTCGGGAGCGGCCGCCGGCACGGTGCTGTGGTGGCTGCTGACCCCGGTCCTGCGGCACCTGTTCTTCAAGCACGACTCGACCGCGCTGCTGCTCCTCACCGGCCTGACCGTCGCCAGCCAGCTGGTGATGACGCTGGGCAAGACCGCACTGCAGGGGTTGCAGCAGCGACGAACAGCAGACCTGGCGATCGCCGCCGAGGAGGTGGCCTTCCTGCCCCTGTTCATGGTGGGCACCAAGGTGACCGGCCACGGCGATGCCACGATCGTCTGGGCGCTGATGGGGGCCGACCTGCTCGTCGGGCTCTGGGCCTGGCACCGGGTCGCGCTGTCGGAGCGGTGGACGCGCTGGGGCCTGGCGGGCCCACCCCACGGGTGGTGGGGCCGTCCGGACCGACGCCTGGCCAAGGAGATCGCGTCCTACGGCACTCGTGGGCAGGTCGGTGGGCTGGTGACGCTGCTGAACGCCCGCCTCGACTTCATGTTGCTGGGCGCGATGGCGGGACCCGCCGTGCTGGGCACGTATGCCGTGGCCTCCAAGTACGCCGAGCTGCTCCGCCTTCCCTCGCTCGCCCTGAGCTGGACCGCCTACCCCCGGCTGGCGGCGGTGCGGCCCGCGGAGGCCGCCCACCGGGCGCGCAGGATCGCCGGACCGGCGCTCGTGGGGGTCGTGGCGATCGCCGTCCCGGCGTTGCTGCTCGCCGCCCCGGTGACCCACCTGCTCTACGGCAACGGGTTCGACAGCGCGATCCGGCCGGCGCAGATCCTCGTGCTCGGCATGGTGCTCTCGGGCGCAGCGGGTGCCGCGACCGGCCTGCTCTACGCCCAGGGCCGGCCGGGCATCAACTCCCTCCTGCTGGGTCTCGGCCTGGTCGTCACCGTGGTGCTCGACCTGCTGCTCATCCCCCGTCACGGCGCAATCGGGGCGTCGGTCGCCTCCACGTCGGCCTACCTGCTCAGCGACGGCGCCCTGGTCCTGCTCCTGCTGTGGTCGACCCGCACCGCGCGGGCTCCGACCTCGGCGCGCACCACAGTCGTCGTCCCCCTCACGACGGACACCCCTGTCGCCGTTGCACCCCACGATGCCCAACAACGCAGCGCAGGGCGTGCATCGTGAGCACCCGCAACCCCACCCGCGCACTGATCGGCGTGCTCACCGCCCTGCTGCTCGGGGCGACGGCGTGCTGCCACCCGCCCGCCCTGCCCTTCCTGGGCTCCTCGCCGTCGGCTCGGCCGTTGCCCCCTGCTGCGGCCGGGCCGACTTCAGCACCTCCCCGACCGTCCGGGACACCGTTGCCCAAGGTCACCCTGACCTCGCTCAAGAACCTGGACCCCTACCAGCGGGTCGGCAGGCTCCTGCACAGCCAGGGCACCGCGGTCTGGTGGGAGACCGACCTCGTCGCTCGCTGGCTCGAAGGCCCGGCCAGCTTCGACCGGGCCGTGCAGCGGGTGGCTCTCCTGTCGCGTGAGCCCGGGACCGCCGGGATCAAGGTGGCCGACGAGCTCGGGTACCACGACGGACTCAGCACCCCGGCCCAGGCCAAACAGTTCCTCACGGACACGCGTGCCGCACTGAAGGCCGCAGCACCACACGTCCCGTTGCTCGTCGACGTGGTGGTTCTCGAGCTGGGTTGTCTCCCAAGGTCATCCGGGTCGATCGAGTGCGTCCAGCACGCCAGGGCCGTCGCACCCGCGGCAACCTATGCCGCCATCACGACCTACCTCCAGGCGGGGCTGATCGACCACCTGAGCGTCAGCACGGGCCTCGGCGTGCCCGACAGCTACCCGGGTGGGGACCTCGCCCTGGCCCAGAACCGCGCCTGGTCCTACATCGCCCAGGGCCCGTGGCCCTCGCTGACCGTGCTCCAGTCGCGCAAGGCGCTTGCCGTCCCGAACGGGTACCACGGGAACACCACCCAGGACGTGGCGACCTTCGTCACCACACCCCAGTCCCGCGGGGCCAAGGCGACCGACCTGTGGACCTGGCGCCAGCGCTACCAGGGGTCGGTGGTCTCGTTGTTCGGCAACCACCCGACCCAGAACCCCTTGTGGCCGGCCCTGCTCGCCGCACGGGCCCAAGGGGCTCACCTTTTCACCCACATGACACCTTCGGAGATGCCGACGAATCTTGCGGCGCTGGCAGCCGAGTGCCAGCTGGCCTCGCAGGTGTTCAGCGACGTCTTCGTGGCGGCAGGGACGGGATGACCATGGACAGTTCCGTCGACCCGGCAGCGTTCGTGGTCACGATCTCCCGTTCCCGTCGAGCCCTCGACATCGTCCTGGGAGGCCTCGCGCTGGTCCTCGCGTCGTGGATCCTGCTGCTGGCCGCAGTCGCGGTCCTGCTGGTCCAGGGACGACCGGTGTTCTACCGCGCCACCAGGGTCGGCGAGGACGGCAGGCCGTTCCACCTCTTCAAGCTCCGCACGATGCGCACCCCCACGGGCTCCGACCGTGGACCGGGGGTCACCGCGTCCGGCGACCCCCGGGTCACCGGACTGGGGCGGGTGCTGCGCCGCCTGAGCATCGACGAGCTGCCCCAGCTGTGGAGCGTCGTGCGCGGGCAGATGACGCTCGTGGGGCCGCGGCCCGAGAGCGTGGAGCTCGCCGAGAGGTATGACGCCCGGAGCCGCACCGTGCTCCGCGCCCGGCCCGGGCTCACCGGTCCTGCGCAGCTGCGGTACCGCGACCGTTCGGCGACGCCGCCAGCAGGGTGGACGGTCGAGGACTGGTACCTCCGGGAGCTCGTACCGTTGCGTGTGGCGGCCGACCTCGACTACCTGCGTCGTCCGACGATGCGACGCACCTTCTACTACCTGGCGATGACCGCACTGTTCGTGGTCGGCCTGGTGGACCTCGGCGAGGGCGAGGTCAGGAACCAGCAGCCACAGGGGCCCGAACCTGCAACGGGTCACACCGGGCGTTGAGGCACTCGCCGCTGGACAGGTCGAACTCGAAGTTGTGTCCGAGGCACCGCAGCACCGGCCCGTCCGCTCCCTGCACCACGACCCCGGTCTCGGACAGGTCCTCCCCCGCGTGCGGGCAGTAGCGCCCCACGACGTGGCGTTCGCCGCCCACCTGGATCTCGGTGACGGCATCGGCGTCACGCTCGCTCTCGAACCGTTCCACGGCGCGCAGAGCAGCCAGGTCGGCGTGCTTGAGCAGGCCGACCAGGTAGTCGTTGTAGTGGTCGGGTTCGCGGCGGGCTGAGAGCCGCAGCGAGAGCAGCATCTCCTCCCAGCGCGTGCGTCCGTCCACGACGCCCGCCAGCCACCGTGACGCGATGCACAGCCGGTAGTTCGCCGGGCCCTGACCTCCGTCCAGGTCGACACGCACCGTGTCGGGGCCGATGTGGGCGTCCCAGACGCCGCCGCCGGGACCGGTGATCTCGAAGCGGACCACCATGCCGATGCGTGCCAGGAAGTAGGCCGACAGGGTGGCCAGGGACTCCAGGTGCTCGCGGAAGGCCAGGCCGAGCCCCGGGCCCTCGGCCGGCTCCGGATGAGCTGCCCGCACCTCGTCGATCGCCGGGCGCCGCCTGGCGGCGTACGCCTCGAGGTAGGCCCGCCGAGCGGCCGGGCCGGCCGTGAGCGAGAAGCCTTCCCACTCGGGGTCGCGAACGACCTCGAGGTCGGTGAGGTCGATGCTGTCGCCTGGCAGCAGGTAGGTGCTGCGCTGGTCGGCGACCCGGTTGCCGAGCCAGGCGACTGCCTCGTCCTGGTCGGGGAAGATCCCCGACCCGTGCAGGCCGCTGTTCAGCTCGAAGAGGTCGTCGTCGAGGAAGCACGGGGGCCCCGCATACGGCATCACCATCCGAGGCCGGACCCCGCGCACCAGGCGCCCCACCGCCGAGAACTTGCCCAGCCGCTTGGCCTCGCTGATGCGCTCCTGCTCCTCGGGCGTGTACTCGTAGCAGACCGGGTGCCAGCTCGCACCGGACATCTGCAGCCCCATCAGGTCGATCGGCGCCCCCACCTCGACCACGGCGCGGCGAGCCTGGGCCAAGGAGATGCGGGCGTCGTTGGTGTGCAACACCGTTCGCCCGTCGACGTGCACGAGCACTGCGGCATCGTGGCTCATCGGACAGTGCTCGGTGATGACGGTCAACCAGTCGTCCTCGCCCCCGAGCGGGAACCGGTCCCAGCTGTCGAGGACGACGACGTTGTCGTGCCCGGCGGCGACGATGCGCCGCTGGAGGATGGTCGACGGGTATCGCGGCACCACCACCGGCACGTCCTGGGGCAGCCCAGCGATGAGCTCGAGGTCGAGGTGGTCGAGGTGCTCGTGGGAGACGACGACCACATCGGCGTCCCGCACGCGCGGTCCGTCGAGGTGCGCGTTGTCCGGGAACGGGAACCACGAACCCAGGAAGGCCCCGGTGCGGCTGAACCATGGGTCCAGCAGGATGCGGCGGCCGGTGCTCGGCACCTCGATCTTCAGGCCGGCATGGCCGAGCCCGGTGACACGCACGGACCTGGCAGTGGGCTGGGGAGCGACCGTCATCCACCCACCTTTGCCCACGCGACGTTCGGTCGCGTCGCGCGGCAGGACGACCACTGCTACGCAAATGGGCCCATGGGCGACACCCCCCTTCGACGGTCCTCGCCCACCAGGACCTCACGACGAACGGCCCCGGCGGGTCGCCTGGGGCCGTTCGTCGTGGCGTGCGTGCTGGCACCGCCGGGATGGGGCTGGGTCAGTCGTCGGAGTGACCCTGCTCGCGCAGGTCCATCGACTCCTGCAGTGCCTGACGTGCCTTCTGGGCTTCTTCGCTCATGGTGTTCAACTTTCGTGAAATGCCCTGTGTCGCACAGGGACTCGGGTTCAATGGAATTCAGCGGGGGCCACTCCCGGATGACGGGGTGCCTCGGTCAGCCATGCACGCGGGATCTCCGCGGCGAGGTGGCTGACTACCGGAACTCGCCGCGGCGGATAAGAATCAGGACCCGCTGCGTCATGGTTTGAGATTAGGTGGACGTCCAACTATTTGGTACCCGGCTCCCACACAGTGAGACGCCTCTGGACGTGACCCGCGTCTCGTGGATGCCGTCCCAACGCCTACGGTGAACTGTGCTTCCCGACGGATACGCCCTGCGCCCCTTGGTGATCGACGATGCCGCAGCCCTCGCCGCCGCAGCCCTGCGCAACCGCGAGCACCTGCAACCGTGGGAACCCCAGCGCCCGGAGTCCTTCTTCACCGCGACCGGCCAGCGCGAGGTGGTGGGCGGTCGACTGCGCCAGGTCGAGCTGGGGCTCTACGACTGCTCCTTGCTGTGGCACGGCGAGGAGGTCGTCGGAGCCGCCAACCTCCAGAACATCGTGCGCGGCGCCATGCACGGTGCTGACGTGGGCTACTGGGTCGACCACCGCCACCTGCGCCGCGGTCTGGCCGTCGCCCTGCTCGAGCACCTCGTGGAGAGGGCCACGGCGATCGGCCTGCACCGCCTCGGCGCCAGCACCATGGTCGCGAACGTGGCGTCCCAGGGCGTCCTGCGCCGGTGCGGCTTCGAGGAGTGCGGCCGGATCCCGCAGTTCCTGTTCCTCGACGGCGCGTGGCGCGACAGCCTGCTGTTCAACCTCGTCCTGCACGACGACCCCCTCCCGGCCTGACCCGGCTCCCCCGGAGACGGGTCAGCCGACGAGGTCGACCACACTGACCTCGGCGCCGACCTCGGACGCGATCGCCGCAAGCACGTCGGCAGGGATCCCGCTGTCGACGGTGAGGGCCACGAGCGCCTGGCCACCCTTCTCGTTGCGGGCGACCTGCATGCCGGCGATGTTGACCTGCGCGTCCCCGAGCAGGCGACCCACGGTGCCGATGACGCCGGGGCGGTCGACGTAGGTGAAGAAGGCGAGGTGCTCGGTGAGGGGCACCTCGATGTCGAATCCGTTGACCCCGACGATCTTCTCGATGAGGCGCGGACCCGTGAGGGTGCCGGACACGCTGACCGTGGTCCCGTCGGCGAGGGTGCCGCGCAGCGTGGTGACGTTGCGGAAGTCCTGCGTCGACGGGTCGGTGAGCAGACGCACCTCGCAGCCTCGCTGCTCGGCCAGCAGCGGGGCGTTGACGTAGGTCACCGGGTCCTCGGTCACGTCCGTGAACAGGCCCTTGAGCGCGGACAGCTTCCAGATGGAGACGTCGTGCGCCGTGATCTCACCCTTCACATCGACATCGAGCTGCACGGGCACCGAGCCGGCCAGCGCGGTGAAGATGCGACCCAGCTTCTCCACCAGCGCGATCCCGGGACGTACCTCCTCCGGGACGGCCCCGCCGGAGACGTTGACCGCGTCCGGGACGAGGTCGCCCCCGAGGGCGAGCCGCACGGACCTGGCCACGGAGACGCCGGCCTTCTCCTGCGCCTCGTCGGTGGAGGCGCCGAGGTGCGGTGTCACGACGACCGACTCGTGCTCGAACAACGGGCTCTGGGTGGTCGGCTCGGTCGCAAAGACGTCGATGCCGGCACCGGCGACGCGCCCTTCGCGCAGGGCCTCGGCCAGCGCATCCTCGTCGACGATCCCGCCACGGGCGGCGTTGATGATCCGCACGGTGGGCTTGACCTTGCCCAGGGCCTCCTTGCCGATGAGGCCGAGGGTCTCGGGGTTCTTGGGCAGGTGCACCGTGATGAAGTCGCTCTGCTCGAGCAGCTCGTCGAGCGTGACGAGCTGGGCACCCAGCTGGCCTGCGCGCTGGGCGGAGACGTAGGGGTCGTAGGCGAGGATCTCCATGCCGAAGCCCTTGAGCCGCTCGGCGACGAGCTGGCCGATGCGGCCGAAGCCGACGACGCCGACCTTCTTGTCGAGCAGCTCGACGCCGCCGTACTGGCTGCGCTTCCACGCACCGCCCTTGAGCGCCTGGTTGGCGGGAGCGATGTTGCGAGCCGTCGCGAGGAGCAGACCGACGGCCAGCTCGGCGGCGGAGGTGATGTTGGAGGTCGGGGCGTTCACGACCATGACGCCGGCCCGGGTCGCCGCGGGGACGTCGACGTTGTCGAGGCCCACGCCCGCACGCGCGATGACCTTGAGGTGCTTCGCGACCGCGATGGCCTCGGCGTCCATCCTCGTCGCGGACCGGATCAGGACGGCGTCGACGTCGACCAGTGCCGGCAGCAGCGCCTCCCGGGACGCGCCGTCGACGTGGCGGACCTCGAAGTCCGGACCGAGTGCATCGAGGGTGGCGGGCGAGAGTTCCTCGGCGATCAGGACGATCGGCTTGCTCACAGGGCGGTCCTCTGCGGGTCGAAGGATGCGGGAACGCGGTGTTCGGGCACCGCGCCGTGCCGGCGCACAGCATACGGCGGGTCGATCAGGACGGAAGCTGCTCGACGGCCGGGGCGGACCCCTGGGCCGTCGAGCAGCAGATCGTGCCTGGCTCGCGTCAGCGGGCGGCAGAACCCTCGACGTAGTCGTTGTCGGAGTCCTTGATCCACGACATCAGCTTGCGCAGGTCCTTGCCGGTGGACTCGATCGGGTGCTGGGCACCCTTCTCGCGCAGGGCCTTGAACTCCGGGGCACCGGCGTCCTGGTCCTCGATGAAGCGCTTGGCGAACGCACCGTTCTTGATGTCGGCGAGGACGGCCGCCATGTTCTCCTTGACGCTGGGGTCGATGACCCGCGGCCCGGAGACGTAGTCGCCGTACTCCGCGGTGTCCGAGACCGACCAGCGCTGCTTGGCGATGCCACCCTCGACCATGAGGTCGACGATGAGCTTGAGCTCGTGCAGCACCTCGAAGTAGGCGATCTCCGGCTGGTAGCCCGCCTCGGTCAGGGTCTCGAAGCCGTACTGCACGAGCTGGCTCGCACCACCGCAGAGGACGGCCTGCTCACCGAACAGGTCGGTCTCGGTCTCCTCGGTGAAGGTGGTCCTGATGCCGCCGGCGCGCAGGCCACCGATGGCCTTGGCGTACGACTGGGCGATGTCCCAGGCGGAGCCGGACGGGTCCTGCTCGACCGCGAGGAGCACCGGCACGCCACGACCGTCGACGTACTCGCGACGCACGAGGTGGCCAGGGCCCTTGGGGGCGACCATGAGGACGTCGGACGTCGCCTCGGGCGTGATGTAGCCGAACCGGATGTTGAAGCCGTGCCCGAACAGCAGCGCGGCGCCCTCCTTGAGGTTGGGCTTGATGTCGTTCGCGTAGACCGTGCGCTGCACCTGGTCGGGCGTGAGGATGACGACGAGGTCAGCTTCCTTGACGGCCTCGGCCACGGTCTTGACGGTCAGACCCTCGGCCTCGGCCTTGGCCCGGCTCTTGCTGCCCTCGGCGAGACCGACACGGACGTCGACCCCCGAGTCACGCAGGTTGAGCGCGTGCGCGTGCCCTTGGCTGCCGTAGCCGATGACGGCCACCTTCTTGCCCTGGATCACACTCAGGTCAGCGTCGTCGTCGTAGAACATCTGGGCCACGGTGGCCACTCCTTCGGTTGGTGACTTGTCGGTCGGTGTCGGATGAGTTCGGTTGCAGGTCTTGGTGATTCAGCCAGTGGTCGCGTATGGCGCGTGCGCCACCGGAGGTGCGCGGGGTCAGGCGCTGCGCATGGCCCGGTCGGTGATCGAGCGCGAACCGCGCCCGATGGCCACCATGCCCGACTGCACGAGCTCCTTCACCCCGAAGGGTTCGAGGACCTCGAGGAACGCGGCGAGCTTGTCGCGGTTGCCGGTGACCTCGATGGTCAGGGTGTCGCTGGCCACGTCCACGACCTTGGCACGGAACAGCTGCACCGTCTCCAGGACGTGGCTGCGGCTGTGCAGGTCGGTGCGGACCTTGACGAGCAGGATCTCTCGCTGGACCGACGCGGTCGGCTCGAGCTCGACGACCTTGAGCACCTCGACCAGCTTGTTGAGCTGCTTGGTCACCTGCTCGAGCGGGAGGGCCTCGACGTCGACGACCACGGTCATGCGCGAGATCTCGGGGTGCTCGGTCGGGCCGACGGCGAGCGAGTCGATGTTGAAGCCCCGGCGCGAGAACAGTGCGGCGATGCGGGCGAGCACGCCGGGCTTGTTCTCGACGAGGACCGAGAGGGTGTGCTTGCTCATGGCGCTCACTTCCCTTCCGCGTTGTCAGAGTCGTTGGCACCCTCGGAGTTGGCGGCGCCCTCGGGCTGGGCCGTCGCCTCGTCCTCTTCGCGGTCCCACTGCGGTGCGGTGTCCTTGGCGACCTGGATCGCGTCGTTGCTCACTCCCGCCGGCACCATCGGCCACACCATGGCGTCGCGGTGGACCACGAAGTCGACGACGACGGGACGGTCGTTGATCTCCATGGCCGCCTTGATGGTCGCGTCGATGTCCTCGGGACGCTCGCACCGCAGGCCCGCGCAGCCGTAGGCGTCCGCCAGCTTGACGAAGTCGGGGATGCGGCTGCCGACCGAAGTGTGCAGGTCGGTGTTGGAGTAGCGCTGGTCGTAGAACAACGACTGCCACTGGCGCACCATGCCGAGGCTGCTGTTGTTGATGATCGCGACCTTGATCGGGATGTTGTTGATGACGCAGGTCGCGAGCTCCTGGTTGGTCATCTGGAAGCAGCCGTCGCCGTCGATGGCCCACACCGTGCGCTCCGGCTGGCCGACCTTGGCCCCCATCGCAGCGGGCACGGCATACCCCATCGTGCCGAGGCCACCGGAGTTGAGCCACGCGTTCGGGCGCTCGTACTGCACGAACTGTGCCGCCCACATCTGGTGCTGGCCGACCCCGGCGACGTACACGGACTCCGGTCCGCTGATCGCCCCGATGCGCTCGATGACGTGTTGCGGGGCAACGCTCTGCTCACCCTCGGGTGTGGTGTAGCCGAGCGGGAAGGCGGCCTTCCACCCAGCCGTCTGGTCGCGCCAGGCGGCGTAGTCCCCGGCGACACCAGCCGTGACGTCGGCGGCCACCGCCTTGTGCAGGTCGCCGATGACCTCGAGGACGTCACCCACGATCGGCACGTCCGCGACACGGTTCTTGGAGATCTCCGCGGGGTCGATGTCGGCGTGGATCACCTTGGCACCCGGGGCGAACGTCGACAGCTGGCCCGTCACCCGGTCGTCGAACCGGGCGCCCAAGGTGATGAGCAGGTCCGACTTCTGCAGGGCCGTGACCGCGGCGACCGAGCCGTGCATGCCCGGCATGCCCAGGTGCAGGGGGTGGCTGTCGGCGACGGCGCCACGGGCCATCAACGTCGTCACGACGGGGATCTGCGTGAGCTCGACGAACTCGCGCAGGGCGTCGGACGCGTTGCCCCGGATGACGCCCCCGCCGACGTAGAACACCGGCCGCTCGGCCGCGGCGATCAGGCGGGCGGCCTCGCGGATCTGCTTGGCGTGCGGACGCGCCACCGGACGGTAGCCCGGCAGGTCGAACTTCGGCGGCCAGCTGAAGGTGGTGCGGGCCTGGAGTGCGTCCTTGGAGATGTCGACGAGCACCGGTCCGGGTCGGCCCGTCGAGGCGATGTGGAAGGCCTCGGCGATGACGCGCGGGATCTGCGACGCGTCGGTGACGAGGTAGTTGTGCTTGGTGATCGGCATGGTGATGCCGCGGATGTCGGCCTCCTGGAAGGCATCCGTGCCGATCGACGCCGAGCTCACCTGACCGGTGATGGCGACGATCGGGACCGAGTCCATGTAGGCGTCGGCGATCGCGGTGACGAGGTTGGTGGCGCCGGGACCCGAGGTGGCCATGCAGACCCCGACCTTGCCGGTCGCGCTCGCGTAGCCCTCGGCGGCATGGCCGGCGCCCTGCTCGTGACGGACGAGGATGTGGCGGACCTTGACCGAGTCGAGCAGCGGGTCGTAGGCGGGCAGGATCGCCCCGCCCGGGATGCCGAACACCGTGTCGACGTCCATGGCCTCGAGGGAGAGCACGAGGCTCTGGGCCCCGGTGACCTCGGTGGGCGTCTTCGCCCGGGCCTCCTGCTGTGCCTGCTTGGCCTTCTGGGCCACCTGGGACGGGCTGGGGGCCGGCGTCGTCCTCGTGTCGCTCACGTCTCTACCGCTTTCGGTCTCGGTTCTCGCTGGGGCTGCTCGCAAGTGCGCTCACACCGGATCTGCTCACAAAAAAACCCTCCAGTCCCGGTGCGGGACAACGGAGGGCAGCGCGCTGGCTCTGATCGGTCAGGGCCTGCGCGCTAGGGAAGTACGAGAATTCGTGCCACACGTGCACTCTCCCCCGCGCGCCCTGCAGTGTCAACGAGCGAGACAACCGGTCTCGCGATACGGACCTGTCGTCTCAGTCACAGGACTGCGCTGCGCTGCGCCACGCCCGCCGTCGGCAGCGGGCGTGGCGCGGCGAGACAGCGTCAGCCGCAGACGGCGCCGCCGCTCGCGCTGCCCACGAGCTTGCGGTACTTGGCCAGGACCCCGCGCGGGTACTTGGCGGCCGGCGGCTCGAATCCCTCCGCCCGGCGGGCCAGCTCGGCCTCGTCGACGTGCACGTCGAGACGGCCGTTGGCCACGTCGAGGGTGATCGTGTCGCCGTCCCGGACGAACGCGATCGGCCCGCCGTCCACGGCCTCAGGTGCCACGTGGCCGACGCACAGGCCAGTCGTGCCCCCGGAGAAGCGGCCGTCGGTGAGCAGCAGCACGTCCTTGCCGAGACCCGCCCCCTTGATGGCTCCGGTGACGGCCAGCATCTCCCGCATACCCGGCCCACCCTTGGGGCCCTCGTACCGGATGACGACGACGTCACCGGCCTTGAGCGTGCCCTTCTCGACGGCGTCCATGGCCGAGCGCTCGCCGTCGAACACGCGGGCGGTGCCCTCGAACACGTCCGAGTCGAAGCCGGCCGACTTCACCACGGCACCCTCGGGGGCGAGCGACCCCTTGAGGATGGTGATGCCACCGGTCTTGTGGATCGGCTCCTTCATGGCGCGCACGACCTTGCCGTCGACGTCCGGCGGCGCGATGTCCGCGAGGTTCTCGGCCATCGTCTTGCCGGTGACGGTCAGGCAGTCGCCATGCAGCAGACCGGCGTCGAGCAGCGCGCGCATGACGACCGGCACTCCCCCGACCCGGTCGATGTCGGTCATGACGAACTGACCGAAGGGCTTCACGTCCGCCAGGTGGGGCACCGTGGAACCGATGCGCTCGAAGTCGTCGAGGGTCAGGTCGACCTCGGCCTCGTTGGCGATCGCGAGCAGGTGCAGGACGGCGTTGGTGGAGCCGCCGAACGCCATGACGACGGCGATGGCGTTCTCGAAGGCCTCTTTGGTCATGATGTCGCGGGCGGTGATGCCGCGGCGCAGGAGCTCGACCACCGCCTCGCCGGACTTGCGGGCGAACCCGTCCCGACGCCGGTCGGTCGCCGGCGGCGCGGCCGAGCCGGGGAGCGACATCCCGATCGCCTCGGCGACCGACGCCATCGTGTTGGCGGTGTACATGCCGCCACAGGCACCCTCGCCGGGGCAGATCGCCCGCTCGATGGCATCGACGTCCGCGCGCGACATGAGGCCGGCGGCACAGGCACCGACGGCTTCGAAGGCGTCGATGATGGTCACGGTCTTCTCGGAGCCGTCGGAGAGCTTGGCGATGCCCGGAAGGATGGACCCGGCGTAGAGGAAGACCGAGCTGAGGTCGAGGCGGGCCGCGGCCATGAGCATGCCCGGCAGCGACTTGTCGCAGCCCGCGAGCAGGACCGAGCCGTCGAGGCGCTCAGCATTCATCACCGTCTCAACAGAATCCGCGATGATCTCGCGACTCACCAACGAGAAGTGCATCCCCTCGTGGCCCATGGAGATGCCGTCGCTGACGGAGATCGTGCCGAACTCGAGCGGGTAGCCGCCTGCGGAGTGCACGCCGTCCTTGACCGCCTTCGCGAGCCGGTCGAGGGACAGGTTGCAGGGGGTGATCTCGTTCCAGGAGCTGGCCACCCCGATCTGCGGCTTCACCCAGTCGTCATCCCCCATGCCCACCGCGCGGAGCATGCCGCGGGCCGCGGTCTTCTCGATCCCGTCGGTGACGTCGCGGCTGCGCGGCTTGATGTCGACGCCGGTGGTGGTGGGCTCGGTGGTCGTCATGTCGGCAGTCTAGGACCGTGGTCCAACACGTGGGACGCGGGTCTCACGTGGCGAATCAGCCTCGGGCGACATGACACCGATCGAGCTCTGCCGCGCCGAAACCCAGGCCATGCCAGGGGCCCGAGTAGCGCAGCACCGCCACGGTGGAGGTGGGGAACCCGGCAGCCAGGCAGTCGTGGGCCTGGAGCGAGCCGTTGCCCTCCGCGAGCCCGCTCGCGAGCGCCGCCATGGTCGGGTTGTGGCCGACGACCAGCACGACCTGCGCCTCGTCGTCGGCCTCCCTCACCGTGCGCAGGACCGCGTCCGACCCGCCGGTGTAGACGGCATCGTCGTACGTCACCGTCTCGCCACACGCTCCGCCGCTCTCGGCCTCCGCCCAGGTCTGGCGGGTCCTTGCCGCGGGCGAGCACAGCACGAGCTCCGGTCCGAGCCCGTGCTCGTGGAGCCAGGCACCGGCGGCGCGGGCGTCTCGGCGTCCTCGAGCCGTGAGCTCGCGGTCTCGGTCGGCCTTGCCGAGACCCTCTTCGGCCTTGGCGTGCCGGAAGAGGATCAGGACCTTGTCATCGCTGGCCAGGGTCATAGTCCGAGCATGGCCCTGTCCGACGCGAACGGCCAGTCTTGACCACCGGGCCCACCCCTCGACGACCACGTCTCGAGAACAACCTCTCGACGACCACCTCAGAGCGCCAGCTCCGGCTTGATCCGCAGCGCGGACCAGCGCCCCGCCTTGCGGGCCGCCCACGTCGAGACGAGGAAGGCCCCGACGAACCAGGCGCCGAGGACGGCGAGGTCGAGGGCGAGCGGCGCCAGCGACCCGCCGTACATGAGACGACGGGCGCCGTCGACGGCGTAGGACATCGGCAGCACGCGGTGCAGCGGGTGCAGCGGCTCCGGGAGCGTCTGCCACGGGAACGTGCCGCCGGCGCTGACCAGCTGCACCACCATCAGCACGAGACCGAGGAACTTGCCCGGCGCCCCGAACCTCGCAGCCAGGGCGTGCAGCACCATGACGAACGTCGCCGAGACCGCGGCCATGAAGCCGAGCAGCGCGATCGGGTGCTCGGCGTCGATGCCGACCCCGAGCATGACGATCGCGTAGACGAGGACCGCCTGCACCAGCCCGAGCAGCGCGGGTGCCAGCCATCCCCCGAGGGCAGTGCGCCAGCTCGGCTGACCGGTCGCCAGGGCCCGCGACGACAGCGGGGTGAGGAGCAGGAAGAGGACGTAGGCACCGATCCACAGCGACAGGCTGAGGAAGAACGGGGCGAGCCCTGCGCCATAGCTCGTCGCGGAGGCCAGCGAGCTCGCCTGCACCCCGACGGGGTTGCCCAGGGTCTGGGCCACGGCCTTGCGCTGGTCTGCACTCGGGTCGGGGATGGACTTGAGCCCCTTGGCCAGGCCGTCGTGCAGCTTCGTGGCGCCGTCCGAGAGCTGCCCCATCCCGGCGGAGAGGTGGTCCGCACCCGTCTTGAGCCGGGAGGTTCCGTCGACGGCGTCCTGCTGCCCCGCTGCCAGTCGCGCGGCCCCGTCGGCCAACGACCTGTTCCCGGCTGCGAGGTCGTTCGCACCGGAGGCGAGCGTGGTACTGCCGGTGGCCGCGTCATGGATGCCGTTGTGAAGCGGGCCGGCCGCGGCGGCGAGCCGGTCGGCTCCGTCGGCGACCTGCCCAGCCCCCGCGGCCAGCTGGTCGAGCTGGCCCGAGGCCGCCTGCACCTGCGTGTTGGCCTCGTCGACCGGTCCGCTGAGCCGCGTCGTCGCGTCGAGGACCGTCTGCACCTGCTCTGCGGTGAAACCCGCGGCCCTGAGGCGGTCGGCGAGGTCACCCTGCGAGGACGTCATGGTGGTCACGAGGTCCTGGGACGCCGTCGCGACCCGCTGTCCGGCCGCCGCGACCTTCGCGTTGCCGGCGGCGACCTGGTGGGCGCCGTCCGCGAGCTTGCGGGTGTCAGCCGGCAGGCTCCGCGTCCGGTCGTCGAGCGCCCCCAGCCCCGAACTGAGCCTGGCGGCACCCGAGGAGAGTCGGTCCGCGCCCGACGCGGCCTTCGTCGCGCCCGACGAGAGCTCTTTCGAGCCGGCGAGCAGCTGCCGCTGTCCGGTGACGAGTCGGCCCGCACCGTCGGCGAGCTGCTGTGCGCCGGTGTCGGCATCGGCCAGGCCCTTGGCGATCCGGTCGGCGCCGTCGACGGCGTCGGAGACCTTGTCGTGGATCGTGCCGAACCCCACGAGCAGCTGGTTGGCCGCAGTCGAGCTCACCTGCGAGGCAACGCTCTTCGTGACCTGGGCGACGACCTGGTTGGCGATAGTCCGAGCGAGGTAGTTGTTGGCGTCGTTGGTGAGCACCTGGAGCTGGGCCTGCTTGGGGGTGAACTCGGCACTCGACGCGAGGTCGGTCGAGAAGGACCTGGGGACGACGAGGGCGAAGTCGTACTTCCCGTCCTCGACGCCGGCGTCGGCACGGGCGCGCGAGACGCGGTGCCAGTCGAAGCTGTGGGAGTCCACGAGCTCGCTGGCCACCCGGTCGCCGACCTCCAGACGTTCACCGTTGGCGAGCGTGGTGCCGGCGTCCTCGACGACGACTGCGGCGGGCACCCGGTCGAGGCTGCCGTAGGGGTCCTTGTTGGCGTAGAGGTAGAGGCCGCCGTAGAGGGTGGGGACGAGGACCAGCGCGGCCAACGCGGCCCGGGGAAGGCGTCCGGCGGTGACTCGACGCAGCTCGGTCAGGGCGAGGCGGAGCGCGGTCATCGATCCACCCCCAGCTCGAAGGTGGCCGGGAGGGCGAGCAGGCGAGCCGTCGCGTGGGTGACCTGGACGACCACGGTCAGGCCCGTCGCGGCGAGCTGCTCCGCCGCGGCATACCAACCGGTCGGGTCACCCCCGAACCGGTCCGGCGCGGCGACGACGAGCACCCGGGTGGCGGCGCGGGTCGCGGCGGCGTGCATGAGCAGGACGGTGCGGGTGGACGCCGGGAGGGTCTCGAAGCGATCGCGCGCCGCGTCCACGCCGTGCCCGGCGAGGAAAGCACGGGTGGCTGCTCGGCTGGCCGGTCGACCCGCCAGGGCGAGCTGCTCGGCGACCGCGGACCGGACGCTGACGGCGTCCTCCGGCGCGGTCACGTCGGGGACGTCGACCAGCGTGACGTGGCGGCGGCGCAGGTCCTCGTTCGGATCGCCGTCCAACGCGACCTCCCCCTGGGCGAGGGGCACCCTGCCGCCCAGCGCGAGCGCGAGGGCGACGTGGCCGTACCCGGGGTCGCCCGCGACCAGCGTGACGTGGCCGGGGTGGGCCGCCAGGGTCGTGGGCAGCAGCAACGGGCCGTGCAGACCCGCGACGCTGACGCTGTGGGCGGTGAGTTCCATGCGATCTACCTGTCCGGCGGCCACGGAGAACCGGGGTCGCCCTTCGATACACAAACGTATTCAATACAGGAGTGTATTCTCTGCACCATGCCCAGTTCCACTCCAGCCGCTGTGAGCCCCACCATGCCCCCGCCCCGGCGCACTGCGCGCCGCGAAGCCACTCGGGCCCGGTTGCTGGCAGCGGCGGAGGAGGTCTTCGCCGAGCGAGGTTTCAACGGCGCGAGCGTCGAGGACATCTGCGAGCAGGCCGGCTTCACCCGGGGTGCCTTCTACTCCAACTTCGAGTCCAAGGACGAGCTCGTCCTCGAGCTGTATGCCGCGCACGCCCGGCAGCTGCGCGAACGCATCGCCGCGGTCGCCGAACGGCCCGGCCTCTCCCTCGAGCAGGTCCTCGAAGGAGTCTTCGAGGTGTGGACCGACGAGCCGGAGGCCCGGCGACGCTGGCACCTGCTCACCAGCGAGCTCGCCCTGTACGCCCTGCGCGATGATGCCGCGCGCACGGCGTGGGCCTCCCTGCAGGAGAACATCCGCGAGGAGCTGGTCGTCGTCGTCGACCGGATCGCCGACGCCCAGGGCCTGCATCCCGTGCTGTCCTCGGGCGATCTCGTCCGCCTGATCAGCATCGTCTTCCAAGGCGGTCTCGGCCAGCACCTCCTGGACCCGGCCGCCGTCCCGGCGGGGTCCCTCGAGCGCAGGTTCCTCCCGCTGCTCCTGAGTGCGGCCACCGACCGGGCCGTCTCGCCGGGCGCCCCCACACCGGACCGCTAGCCTCGCCCCCATGGACCAGGCGAGCTCGATCCTCGACGTACCGGCAGCCACCCCGACCGACCGGGTCTGGCTCGACGAGGCGATCCGCCGCCTTCAGGCAGATGCCAACCGCAGCGCCGACACCCACCTCGTGCACGTGCCCGTCCCGGGCCTGCCGGACGTCGACGTCTACCTCAAGGACGAGTCCACCCATCCCACCGGAAGCCTCAAGCACCGGCTCGCCCGCTCGCTGTTCCTCTACGCGCTCTGCAACGGCGAGCTCCGGCAGGGCACCACGGTCATCGAGGCGTCCAGCGGCTCCACTGCCGTGAGCGAGGCGTACTTCGCCCGCATGCTCGAGCTCCCGTTCATCGCCGTCATGGCCCGCACCACGAGTGCGGAGAAGATCGCCCTCATCGAGCGGGAGGGCGGCAGCTGCCACCTCGTCGACGACGCGGGTGAGGTCTACGACGTGGCCCGTCGGCTCGCCGCCGAGCGGGGCGGCCACTACCTCGACCAGTTCACCTACGCCGAGCGGGCCACCGACTGGCGTGGCAACAACAACATCGCCGAGTCGGTGTTCGAGCAGATGGCTCTCGAGCGGCACCCGGTTCCCCGTTGGGTCGTCGTCGGGGCGGGCACCGGCGGCACGAGCGCGACCATCGGCCGCTACGTCCGCTACCGCGGCCTCGCCAGTCAGGTCTGTGTCGTCGACCCCGAGCACTCGGCCTTCCTGCCCGCTTTCCGCGGCGACCGGTCCGGCGTGGCCGCCGCCTGCGGTTCGCGCATCGAGGGCATCGGTCGTCCCCGGGTCGAGCCGAGCTTCGTGCCGACCGTCGTGGACCGCATGCTCGGGGTGCCGGACGCGGCGTCGGTCGCGGCCATGCGCTTCCTCACCGAACGCACCGGCCGCCGTGCCGGCGCCTCCACCGGCACCAACCTGTACGGCGCGCTGCGGCTCGCCTGCGAGCTCACCGAACGCGGGGAGAGCGGCAGCATCGTCTCCCTCCTGTGCGACGGCGCCGAACGGTATGCCGCGACGTACAACGACGACGCCTGGCTCGCCTCACGCGGTCTGGACCTTGCGCCATACAGCGAGGTTCTCCAGCGGGCGTGGGACGACGGGGTCTGGACCGGCTGAGCCTTCCCGCGCGCGGTCAGCCGCCCGAGACCGCGTTGATGACGTGGACCGTCGCCTGTGGTCCGACCTGCGTCTGCACGCCCTCGGCCCGCTTGGCGTCCTCCCCGTCGACGAAGACGTTGACGTGCCGGCGGATCTGGCCACGCTCGTCGCGGATGCGGGACGCGAGGACCGGCCACGGCGCGAAGGCGGCGTCGAGGACCTGCGACAGCGGTGCGGGCCCGGCGAGCTCGACGGGCAGCTCCGCAGCCCCGTCCGCAAGGTCACGCAGCAGCCCGGGCAGCACCACCCTCGCCGTCACGGAAGGGTCACCGCGCGGACGCAGAGGACGTCCGGCAGCTGCTCGGCGATGCGCGTGAACGAGTCGCCGCCGTCCAGGGTGGCGTAGACCTCGCCGTTGCGGGTGCCTACGTAGAGCCCCGGCTCCTCATGGGTGTCGGTGCCGGCGGCGTCGCGAAGGACGTTGGTGTAGCTGGGCCTCGGGAGTCCTGCGTCCTGCCTGCGCCAGGTCGCACCGGCGTCGTCGGTGCGTTGCAGCTGCAAGGTGGCACCCGGTGGGATGCGCTCGCCGTCGGACGCGATGGGCACGAGCCACAGGCTGTCACCCCGGGTCGGGTGGGCGACCGCGGTCATGCCGAAGTTGGTCGGGAGGCCGGCCTCGATCGAGGTCCACGTGACGCCGTCGTCGTCGGAGCGGTAGACGCCCTTGTGGTTCTGGGCGTAGAGCCGCGTCGGGGTGGCGCTGTCGCGGGCGACCTTGTGGACGCACTGTCCGAACTCGGGCCACTCGTCGTGGGGCTGGAAGTAGGCGTGGATGCCGGTGTTGCCCGGCGACCAGGACCGACCACCGTCACGGGTGTTGTAGACCCCACCGGTGCTCATGGCGACGAGCATCGAGTCGGCGTCGACCGGGCTCGGCAGCACGGTGTGGATCGCACCGCCGCCGAACCCCTCTCCCCACTCGGGCCGGTGCGGGTGCTCCCAGAGGCCGCGGTTGAGCTCGAAGGTCTCGCCCCCGTCGTCGCTGCGCCACAGGCCCTGCGGCTCGGTCCCCGCCCACACCACCTGCGGGTCGTGCGGGTCGGCGACGAGCTGCCAGGTGGCCTTGAGGGCGGTGTCGGTGTCCTCAGGGAACCGGATCGACCCCTCGGGGTGCTCGACCCACGTGGCGCCGAGGTCGTCGGAGTGCTGCAGCGACGGGCCCCAGTGCGACGAACGGAACCCCACGACGACCCTGGGGGTCTCCCGGCGGGTGTCGAACAGCAGGGACAGCACCTCGCTCATGAGGAAGTGGGGGCCTTCGACGGCCCAGGTCCGGCGGTCCTCGCTACGGGCGAGCCACAGCCCCTTGCGCGTCCCGATACCGACGATGGTCTCGCTCATGGGACCCACCATGGCACCAACCACCGACGGAGGGCAGCCCTCTGCGCCCTTCTCTTGGAGAAGGGCGCAGAGGGCCCTGCGTCACCTGCGGTCCGCTGTCACCGCACGAAGGCCGCCAGCTGGTCCCGGACCGCGTCGCTGACCACGCCGGTCAACCGAAGATGTTCCACCCCGACCCGATCTTGCGACCCGCGCCGGCCCAGCCACCCCGACCATTACCCGCATACAGGTACAGGTCGCCGTTGGACCTACGAGCCATCACGTCCGACCGCCCATCACCAGTGAAGTCGCCAGGCGAGAACACGGTGGTGAAGATGTTCCACCCCGAACCCACCTTGCGACCCGCGCCAACCCAGCCACCGCGACCATTACCCGCATACAGGTACAGGTCGCCGTTGGACCTACGAGCCATCACGTCCGAACGCCCATCACCAGTGAAGTCACCAGGCGAGAACACGGTGGTGAAGATGTTCCACCCCGAACCCACCTTGCGACCCGCGCCAAGCCAGCCACCGCGACCATTACCCGCATACAGGTACAGGTCGCCGTTGGACCTACGAGCCATCACGTCCGACCGCCCATCACCAGTGAAGTCGCCAGGCGAGAACACGGTGGTGAAGATGTTCCACCCCGAACCCACCTTGCGACCCGCGCCAACCCAGCCACCGCGACCATTACCCGCATACAGGTACAGGTCGCCGTTGGACCTACGAGCCATCACGTCCGAACGCCCATCACCAGTGAAGTCACCAGGCGAGAACACGGTGGTGAAGATGTTCCACCCCGAACCCACCTTGCGACCCGCGCCAACCCAGCCACCCCGACCATTACCCGCATACAGGTACAGGTCGCCGTTGGACCTACGAGCCATCACGTCCGAACGCCCGTCCCCAGTGAAGTCACCAGGCGAGAACACGCCCCCAAAGTTCGAGGTGGTCCCGTGTGGTGGAGTCACCGCCGTCGGCACGACAGCGTTGCTCGGCGCACTCGCCGGCCCAGTGCCAACGGCGTTGGTCGCCTTGACCATGAACGTGTACGACGTCCCGTTCGTCAACCCCGCCACCGTCGCCGACGTCGCCGAACCACCCACACTCACCGACGCACCACCTGGACTCGCCGTCACCGTGTACCCCGTGATCGGCGAACCCCCATCACCAGGAGCCGTCCACGACACCGACGCACTCCCGTGCCCAGAAACCGCCTGCACCCCCGTCGGCGCACCCGGCGCGGTCTGCGCCGCCGTCGGCACCACAGCATTGCTCGGCGCACTCGCCGGCCCAGTGCCAACGGCGTTGGTCGCCTTGACCGTGAACGTGTACGACGTCCCGTTGGTCAACCCCCCCACCGTCGCCGACGTCGTCGAACCACCCACACTCACCGACGCACCACCTGGACTCGCCGTCACCGTGTACCCCGTGATCGGCGAACCCCCATCACCAGGAGCCGTCCACGACACCGACGCACCCCCGTGCCCAGAAACCGCCTGCACCCCCGTCGGAACTGCCGGGGCCGTTGCCGCCGGGGGAACGAACTCCAGAGCACCCCGGTCGTTGTGCGGGCAGACGTTCTCCTTGTCGCAGCTCGGCCAGCCGGCCACCGTCGTGTCGGCGTTGTCGATCGCCGGAGATGAGCTCATGAGGTGGAAGTCGGCAGCTCCCGGGTTGACCCACTTCGGGTCGCCGGAGAGGTCGGAGACACCCTGACCGGAGGCAGCCTGGAAGGTCGCCACCGAGGAGTAGGCCTTCAGCCCCCAGGTGTAGAGCGCCCCGCTGGAAGAGTTGAAGACGAGGTTGCTGTCCACCACGGTCCCCGCTTGGGAGCCGGCGTCGACACGGATCTGGCCGGTCGTCCTGGTGCTGCCGATGGCGTTGTCCACGCTGATGTTGTTCGCGACCGTGATGCCGGACGAGCTGGACTCTGCATCGATGCCCGCAGTGGCGTTCTTGTAGACGCTGTTGCCGAGGATGCTGGTGTTGGGTGCCTGGCTGAGGTCGATGCCGTGGTCGAGGTTTCCGTAGGACACGTTCGAGATCACCCTGTTGCCGCTGGCCGGTGGGGCGGCCGCAGCAGCCGCACTGACCTGGATGCCGGTGTCCTCGTTGGCGTACGTCGTGTTGCCGGTGATGGTGTTGTCGTCGCCGGTGACGAGGATGCCGGTGGCGGAGCGCACGAAGACGCGGGCGTTGTTCGTGGAGGTGTTTCCCGACACCACGTTGCCGGACGACTTCACCGGAGTCGCTCCGGCCGAGCTCAGCAGCGCGATGCCGTCGTTGCTGTTGTCATGGAGGTAGTTGCCCGAGACCGTGGAGCTCGTCGTGCCGGAGAGCTCGATGCCGTTGGCGACGGCATTCAGCTGGGGCAGCCCGGCGTGGCTGATCACGTTGCCGCGGATCGTGACGTTGCTGGACGAGTAGGCACCGATGCCTTCCTTGGTGGTGCCGTCGATCTTGAACCCTTCGACGACCACGTATGACGTGCCGGTCAGCGTGATGCCCGCCGTGGCGGACGTGGTGATGACGGCTCCCTGCGGCATGGCCGACCTGATGGTCGTCACCTGACCGGAGGTGCCGGCGTAGGTCGGCCCGAGGGTCACCCCACCGGTGTAGTTGCCGGGCATGACCAGCAAGGTGTCCCCGGCCTTCATGGCGGTGACTCCCCGGCCGAGGGTGCAGTAGGGAACGGTCTGGCTCCCCGCCCCGGTCGCCGTGTCCGAACAGCTCGATGACGCGCTGTCCACGTACCGGGTGACGGGAGCAGCGGCCTGGGCAGCACCCGCCTGGACCACCACCATCGCCGCCACCGCTGCCCCCGCGAGCAGGGGAACCCGCGCGCGTCCACGTCTGCCCCGGGTCGCGCTCGAGCCGAGCACCCCGCTCACCACTGTCGCTGCGTCGTTCACGGGTGCCCCCTGCTAGCCATGGAATGTGGACAAGGCGCACATGACGCCTCGACCACGCAATTGGAGCGCGGGGCTCGGCCCGTGTGGCCCCCCACCGGGGTGACGGGCCGCTCCACCATCCGTCCTATCCCCTCTGGCATTTCTGCAGGTCGTCCGGCCTTTGAGCACCTCAGGACAGGCGCGCCGAAGCCCCGCCGGATCAGGTCCGACGGGGCTTCAGCAGCTGCAGGGGTCAGCGACCGTTGTAGGACTTCACCACCGACACCAGCGCCGGGTGGTTGGCCAGGGCCTGGGGGGCAGTGGTCTGGGTGCCCCAGGTGTAGGCGTAGTCGAGCACGGCGTTCGGAAGCGCCGCGGTCCACGTGCTCAGCATCTTGGTGAGCTCTGCCGTGGTCGGCGTGCGGTAGTACGCGCCGGACGCCTTACCTTCCTGGCCGAAGCCCTGGTACACGGGAACCATCGCAGACTTCGGCACACCGTTCTTCGCAGCGACGTTGACCCGCTCCGTGATCTTCGCGTAGTCGCACGCCGCACCCATGTGGCAGGGATAGGAGTCGATGCCGACGAGGTCGACGTGGGTCTTGGACGGTGCCAGCGCGGCATACTCGCAGCCCAGGGTGCCTCCACAGGAGTTGGTGCCGTCGAGGACCACGATGAAGGACTTCTGGGCCGGGGCGGTGGCCCGCAGGTAGTCGGCGCGCTCGCGGACGTGCGCGGCGGCCAGGGGGAACTTGCCCGGGTGGGGCTCGTCGGAGATGAAGTAGCCGTAGACGCGGGGGTCGGACTTGAGCGCGTTCACCTGCGCCTTGAACTGCGACAGGGTGAAGCCCGGGGTCGACGAGGAGTTGTCGAGGCCACCGACCCAGATCATGGCCTTGGAGCCGGCGGGGAGGGTGGCGAGCTTGGCCTTGACCCCGGCGGGGTTGTTCTGCGACCCGGCGACGTCGAACACGTTGAAACCGGCCGCGACGGCGGCCGAGTACGAACCCTTGAGGTTGACGGTGAAGTGGGCTCGGGCCGACGACACAGGAGCCCCGGCGACGGCGGCGTCAGCAGGCTTGGCGATGCAGGCCGCCAGCGGGACCAGGGCGACCGTGAGGAGCGCGCCGACCAGGAGCAGCCACGTGGGGCGGCGGGTGCTCCGGCTCGACGGACGCGGATCGGAGGTGGGCAGGGAAGAGCGGGGGGGCATGGGGGATCACATCTCTCGTCGGGGGAAGCTCCACTCTCCGTCAGATGTACTAGACCAGCAATACGCAAAATGGCGTAGTTTGTGCTCGCCGACAGGTGCCGGGCGGCCCCGTCGCGCGCTCGCGTAGCGTGGCGCCCATGACCGTGGTCACCCTCCCCGACGACAGCTGGGTCCGCGACGTCGGACCGGTTCCGGGCATCGAGTACGTCACCTGGGACCTGCGCACCCCGCCCGACCGGGCCGAGGAGGTCGCCGTCGTCGTGCCGCCCTACACCGGCGCAAGCGCCCAGCTCAGCGCCCTGTCGCAGGTGCCGCGCCTCGACCTGGTCCAGCTGCTGACCGCCGGCTACGACTCGGCGCTCCCCCTGGTGCCGTCGGGGGTGCGGCTGGCCAACGCCGCGGGGGTGCACGACGCCTCGACGGCCGAGCTGGCCGTCGCGCTGACCCTTGCGGCGCTGCGGGGGCTGCCGGACTTCGTCCGCGCCCAGTCCCAGGACGCCGGGACCTGGCTTCCGCTGCACCTGCACCCGGCCCTGGCGGACAAGCGGGTCCTCATCCTGGGCTACGGGTCGATCGGTCGCGCGGTGGCTGCCCGGCTCATCCCCTTCGAGGTGGAGCTCACGGCCGTGGCGAGCCGCGCGCGCGGCGGCGACGAGCTGGTGCCGTCGGTCCACGGGGTCGACGAGCTGCCCCACCTTCTCCCCCACGCAGACGTGGTGATCGTCCTGGTCCCGCTCAGCGCGCACACCGAGCAGCTGGTCGACGCCGACTTCCTGGCGGCCCTGCCCGACGGCGCTCTGCTCGTCAACGTCGCGCGCGGCAAGGTCGTCGACACCGATGCCCTGGTCCGCGCGACCTCCCACGGCAGGATCCTGGCCGCCCTCGACGTCACGGACCCCGAACCCCTGCCACCGGGCCACGCTCTCTGGTCCTCCCCCGGCGTCCTGATCACGCCGCACGTCGGCGGCGGATCGAGCGCCTTCCGTCCTCGCGCAGTCCGCCTGCTGCGTGAGCAGATCTCGGCCTATGCGGCAGGGCGGCAGCTGCGCAACATCGTCCACGAGGGCTGAGACCGCAGCGCACGACCGGCACAATGGGGTATGCCGCCTCGTCCCCTTCCGTCTGCCCGTTCCGCGCGCCCGGGGGCGCACTCCCCACGTGGACCCGTGGTTCGGCTCGGCGCCGTCCTCGGCGTCCTCGTCCTGGGGCTCTGCGCCTGCAGCGGGTCGGACGGCAGTGGCAGCGCGCTGAGCGCGCCCGCGGTCAGCCCGGTCACCCCCACCCCCACCACCGCCGTGCCCGCGAGCCCGTCGGCGACCTCGGCGTCCACTGCCACGTCCACCGCCACCTCCACCGCGGGGCCCACGCCTCGGGCCACCAGGTCGTCCACCGTGGCCACCCACCTCGACGTCCCCTGGGCCGTGGCGTTCCTCCCCGACGGGTCCGCCCTGGTGACCCTGCGCGACCAGGCACGCCTGCTCCAGGTCCGCGACGGCCGGGCCCCGGTCGACCTCGGCCGCGTCAGTGGCGTCGAGCCCGGCGGGGAGGGCGGGCTGCTCGGGGTCGCCGTGTCACCGACGTTCACCAGTGACCGCACCGTCTTCCTCTACGCGACCTCGGCCCGGGACAACCGGGTGCTGCGCGTGACGTTCGAGGACGGCAGGCCCTCCCAGCCGCGCGCCATCCTCACCGGGATCCCGAAGGCCGGCAACCACAACGGCGGGCGGCTGAAGTTCGGGCCTGACGGGTTCCTCTACGTCACCACGGGCGACGCCGGCCAGACCGACCGCGCGCAGGACCGCACGTCGCTCGGGGGCAAGATCCTGCGGATCACCAAGGAGGGCAAGCCCGCTCCCGGCAACCCGTTCGCCGGCTCACCGGTGTGGAGCTACGGCCACCGCAACGTGCAGGGGGTCGCGTGGGCGCCGGACGGGACTATGTACGCGAGCGAGTTCGGCCAGAACACCTGGGACGAGCTCAACCGCATCGAGCCCGGCAGGAACTACGGCTGGCCCGTCGTCGAGGGCCGGCAGCCTCATGCCGGTTTCGTCGAGCCCCTCGTGCAGTGGCCGACGTCCGACGCCTCCCCCAGCGGCATCGCGTATGCCGACGGGGCGGTCTGGATGGCCGCCCTGCGGGGTGAGTCCTTGTGGCGGATCCCGGTGTCCGGCACCACTGCCGGTGCACCCGAGCGGCTGCTCCAAGGCAGGTACGGGCGCCTGCGGGACGCCGTCGTGGCCCCCGATGGACGCCTGTGGATCCTGACGAACAACACCTCCAGGGGCACCCCCCACCCGGGCGACGACAAGCTCCTCGCCATCCCCCTCGCCGACCTCACCTGACGCCCGACGAACGACGCCCACCCCGCAGCGTTCCGGGGTGGGCGTCGTGGGTCGAGCGAGCCGTCAGCTGGCGCCGAGCTTGGCGAGGATGATCTCGCGGGCCCTGCCGGCGTCGGCCTGGCCGCGCATCTCCTTCATGACCTGGCCGATCAGGGCCCCTGCGGCCTGGACCTTGCCGTCGCGCACCTTCTGGGCGATCGGGGCGTTGGCCTCGATGACCTTGTCGACGGCGGCCTCGAGCGCCCCGTCGTCCTGGACCAGCTCCAGGCCCCGCGCGTCGGCGACCGCTGTCGGGGTGCCTTCGCCTGCCAGCACACCATCGAGCACCTGGCGGGCCATCGAGTCGTTGAGGCGGCCACCGCGGACGAGCCCGTCGAGCTCGGCGATGTGGGCCGGTGTGACACCGAAGTCCTCGACCGAGCGACCCTCGGCGTTGGCCCGGCGGGCCAGCTCACCGGTCCACCACTTGCGGGCGGCCGCCGGGGTCGCACCCGCGGCAACGGTCTCCTGGATGAGCTCGACGGCACCGGCGTTCATCACGTCGCGCATCTCGAGATCGCTGTAGCCCCAGTCGGACTGGAGCCGCTTGCGCCGTTCACCGGGAGGCTCGGGGAGCGTCGCCCGCAGGGACTCGACCGTCTCGCGGGTCGGGGCGACCGGTACGAGGTCGGGCTCCGGGAAGTAGCGGTAGTCCTCGGCGTCGGACTTCTCGCGGCCACTCGTGGTGACCCCGGTGTCCTCGTGCCAGTGCCGTGTCTCCTGGGTGATCTTCTCGCCCTTGTCGAGGATCGCCGCGTGCCGCGTGATCTCGTAGCGGACAGCGCGCTCGACGCTGCGCAGCGAGTTGACGTTCTTGGTCTCGGTGCGGGTGCCGAGCGGCACGGCCGCCTGCTCGGCGCTCGTGGGGTCGCCGACCTTGGGACGCAGCGAGACGTTCGCGTCGCAGCGCAGCGAGCCCTGCTCCATCTTCACGTCGGAGACGCCGAGGGCGCGCAGCAGCTCGCGCAACGCACCGACATACGCCTTGGCCACCTCGGGGGCGCGCGCGCCGACACCGGTGAGCGGCTTGGTGACGATCTCGATGAGCGGGATGCCGGCCCGGTTGTAGTCCACGAGGGAGTACTCGGCGCCGTGGATGCGACCCGTGGAGCCGCCGACGTGCAGCGACTTGCCCGTGTCCTCCTCCATGTGGGCGCGCTCGATCTCCACGCGGTAGGTCGAGCCGTCCTCGAGCTCGACGTCGAGGTGTCCTTCGAACGCGATCGGCTCGTCGTACTGCGAGGTCTGGAAGTTCTTCGGCATGTCCGGGTAGAAGTAGTTCTTCCGGGCGAAGCGGCACCACTGCGCGATCTCGCAGTTGAGCGCCAGGCCGATCCGGATGGCCGACTCGACGGCGGTGTCGTTGACCACCGGGAGCGCGCCGGGCAGGCCCAGGCACACCGGGCAGACCTGGCTGTTGGGCTCGGCGCCGAAGCCGGTCGCGCAGCCGCAGAACATCTTGGTCGCGGTGTTGAGCTCGACGTGCACCTCGAGCCCCATCACGGGGTCGTAGCGCTCGAGGACCTCGTCGTAGTCGACGACCTCTTCGGTGACAGCGGTGGCCATCGGGGTCACGCTCCCTTCGCGGAGAGTTCGGGGGCCTTGGTGAGCAGCGGTGCGCCCCAACGGTCCAGGAGCATCCGCTCGAGGGCCGCACCGACCCCGTACAGGCGGTCGTCGTGGGTCGCGGGCGCGAGGATCTGGATGCCCGTGGGCAGCCCGTCCTCGTCGGCGAGGCCGCTGGGCAGCGACATGCCGGGGACGCCGGCGAGGTTGGCCGGGATGGTGGCGACGTCCTGGAGGTACATCGACATCGGGTCGTCGAGCTTGTCGCCGAGCTTGAACGCCGTGGTGGGCGCCGTCGGGCTGACCAGCACGTCGACCTTCTCGAAGGCCGCGGAGAAGTCGTTGGCGATGAGGCGACGGACCTTCTGCGCCTGGCCGTAGTACGCGTCGTAGTAACCGCTCGACAGGGCGTAGGTGCCCAGGATGATGCGGCGCTTCACCTCGTCGCCGAAGCCGGCGTCGCGTGTCGCCGCCATGACCTGCTCGGCGCTGGGGTCGTCGACGCCCGCGGGGAGCACCCTTGCGCCGTACCGCATCCCGTCGAACTTGGCGAGGTTGGAGGAGGCCTCGCTGGGGAGGATGAGGTAGTAGGCCGCGAGCGCGTAGTCGAAGCTCGGGCAGGACACCTCGACGACCTCTGCACCGGCCTCCTGCAGCAGCGCCACCGACTCGTCGAAGCGCGCGCGCACACCGGCCTGGTAGCCCTCGCCGCCGAGCTCCTTGATGACGCCGACGCGCAGTCCCTTGACGTCGGCCCGGCGGGCCGCCTCGACCACCGACGGCACCGGCGCGTCGATCGACGTCGAGTCCATCGGGTCGTGACCACCGATGACCGAGTGCAGCAGGGCGGCGTCGAGGACGGTACGCGTGCACGGTCCCGCCTGGTCCAGGCTCGAGGCAAGCGCGACGAGGCCGTAGCGGGACACCCCGCCATACGTGGGCTTGACCCCGACCGTGCCGGTGACCGAGGCGGGCTGGCGGATCGACCCACCCGTGTCCGTGCCGATGGCCAGCGGGGCCTCGTATGCCGCGACGACGGCCGCGGAGCCACCACCGGACCCGCCGGGGATCCGGGTGAGGTCCCACGGGTTGTGGGTGGGGCCGTAGGCGGAGTGCTCGGTGGAGGAGCCCATCGCGAACTCGTCCATGTTGGTCTTGCCGAGGATCGGCATACCGGCCGCGCGAAGCTTCGCGACGACGGTGGCGTCGTAGGGCGGGACCCAGCCCTCGAGGATCTTCGACCCGCAGGTGGTCGGCAGCCCCTTCGTGGCGAGCACGTCCTTGACCGCGATCGGCACGCCGGCGAGGACGTGCAGCTCCTCGCCGGAGGAGCGTCGCTGGTCGACCTCGCGGGCCGCGGCGAGCGCCCCCTCGCCGTCGACGTGCAGGTAGGAGTGCACCTCGCCGTCGACGGCTGCGATGCGGTCGAGGTGGGCCTGGACGACCTCCACGGAGCTGAGCTCACGGGAGTCGAGCGCGTGCGCCAGCTCGGCCGCGCTGGAACGGGTGATGTCGGGGTTCACGAGTGGGTGGTCCTTGGTCTGTCGCGAGGAGCGGGATGAGCTCGGGATCGGGTGCGGGACGGCGAACGCCACTCAGTCTTCGGCGAGGATGCGCGGGACCGAGAAGCGCTGCTGGTCCTGCTGCGGCGCGGCAGCGAGGGCGGCCTCGGCACCGAGCGAGGGGCGGACGACGTCGGGACGCGTGACGTTGGTCAGTGGCAGCGGGTGCGACATCGGCTCGATGTCACCGGCCGCGACCTCCTGCACCTTGGCGACGGAGTCGAGGATGACGCCGAGCTCACCGGACATGCGGTCCAGCTCGGCGTCCGAGAGGTCGATGCGGGCGAGGCCGGCCAGGTGGGCGACGTCGTCCCGGGACAGTGCAGACATGGGGATCAGTCTAGGGGCGACGTCACACCCCCCTCACGGGGCGACCGACAGGACCTAGGGTGAGGCCATGGATGCAGCGCTGCCCACGGAGCTCTTCACCGCCATCGACCACGTCGGAATCGCCGTCACCGACCTCGATGCCGCGATCGCCTTCTACCGCGACACCTACGGCATGACCCTCGCGCACGAGGAGGTCAACGAGGAGCAGGGCGTCCGCGAGGCGATGATGGCGGTCGGCGGCAGCGGGTCGCACATCCAGCTGCTCGCACCCCTCACGCCCGAGTCCACCATCGCCAAGTTCCTCGACCGTTCCGGCCCCGGCGTGCAGCAGGTCGCCTACCGCGTCGAGGACGTCGAGGCGGTGAGTGCGGTGCTGCGCGAACGCGGCCTGCGGCTGTTGTACGACGCACCCCGCCGCGGCACGTCCAACAGCCAGGTCAACTTCATCCACCCCAAGGACGCCGGTGGGGTGCTCGTGGAGCTCGTCCAACCGGCGTACGAGACCCACTGACCGACCCCCAAGGGGCGCGGACGGTTCCTTCGCCTCGTCCGAACGGTTCGAAATCTGGCGACTGATCCCCCTGGTCCCCCGGGGCACTGACAGAGTGCTGGCGAATGCGCACGTGGCGCACCGACCCAGGGATCCCCCATGCGATTGCGTCTCCTGACCGCTGCTCTCCTCGGCACCGTCCTCGCGGCAACCCTCGCGGCCCCAGCCGCCCAGGCCGCCGCCCCGCCCACCCCGGGGCCGATCTCCGCGGTCACCGCCACCACGGGACCAGGAGCCGGCGAGGTGACCCTGTCCTGGCGCCAGGACGGCTCGAACACCACGGCCTTCGTCATCGAGACCGGGTTGACCGTCTTCAGCAGCACCGACCACTCCCTCCCCCTCCACGGGCGCGGGTCCAAGACCTTCACGGTGGCCAAGTCGCGTCGGTCGGTGACGCTGACGGCGGCACAGGTCGCATCGGCTGGTGCCTCGCTCGGCTCGGCCAACCACGTCTTCTACCGCTTCCGCGCCGTCAACCAGACCACCGCCGGCACCTCGACCCGGACATGGCCCTACCTGCAGAGCTTCGGGGTGCGACCGATATCCGCCCCGACCACCGGCACGCTGCTGCGCGTGGCGACGTTCAACGTGCACACGGCCACGCCGATGGCGGGCTTCCCGTCCTGGCTCAGCCGGGTCGACAAGGTGTCCGACACGATCTTGTCCCGCAACCCCGGCGTCGTCGGGCTCCAGGAGCTCGGCATCACGCCCGCGGACGGCTCGGGCCCTAGCATGACGGCGCAGACGCAGGCCCAGAGCCTGGTCGCCAGCCTCGCCCGCAAGGGCGCCGGGCGCTACAAGCTCGTCCGGACCACGCGCTACGTCATGCCGGGCAGCCCCTCGGCAGTCCAGGGAGCGCGCATCCTCTACGACTCCTCGCGCTACCGGCTGCTCTCCTCGTGCCTCGACACGACCAACGGCGTCGCGTGGTCGTCGTCCTGCACGGTGCGCCTGCGCCTGCTGTCGGGTGACTCGGAGACGGCACGTCGCCGTGCCGGCTTCGCCATCCTCCAGGACCGCACCACCGGCACGAAGTTCTTCGTCGTGGCCGCCCACCTCGACCAGCGACACTCCACGAGCGCGGCTACCGATGCCGTCTACGAGAACCTGCGAGCCGGACAGGTCGCGGACATCCTGGGCCAGGTCGCCCGGTCCAACCCCTCGGCCCTGCCCGTGGTCCTCGCCGGGGACCTCAACACCTACCAGCCCAACGTGGGCGGGTACCTTGCCCACGACGCCCTCGTGCGGGCCGGCTACTACGACACCGCGTCCGCGTTGACCCAGGTCAACCTGCGGTACCCCACCATCAACAAGATGGCCTGCACCCTGGCCATCCCCATGGTCGGGTCCTTCCCTGGCTGGGGCACCCGGATCGACGTCGTCATGGTCAAGGGCCTGCGCGGCGCCGTGCGCTCGGAGAACGTGCTGCAGCGCAGCGACTGTGCCCGACCCTCGGACCACAACCTCGTCGTCGCGGACGTGCGCCTGCCCTGACCCGCGGCCCCTCGTCCCAGGCTGAGGTAGGTGAGGTAGGTCACCGCGTGACCGGAGTCTCACTGTCGCGCGAACCGCATTGCTCCCCAGTAGTTTCGGCCGCATCCGAGCCACTGACGCCGACGACGCCGAGGAGCCATTTCCATGCAGGACATCCGCGACGCCATCCTCTCCGGGGACCGCACCGAACAGACGTATGCCGCCCTCCCCCTCCCCGAGTCCTACCGCGGGGTGACCGTGCACAAGGACGAGGTTGACCTGTTCGAGGGGCTCGAGAGCCGCGACAAGGACCCTCGCCGGTCGTTGCACGTCGACGACGTGCCGCTCCCCGAGCTCGCTCCCGGTGAGGCCCTGGTCGCCGTCATGGCGAGCGCCATCAACTACAACACCGTCTGGACCTCGATCTTCGAGCCGGTGTCGACCTTCAGCTTCCTCGAGCGCTACGGCCGCACCTCGAGCTACGCGAAGCGCCACGACCTGCCCTACCACGTGGTCGGTTCCGACCTCGCCGGCGTCGTGCTGCGCACCGGCCCCGGCGTCCAGAAGTGGAAGCCCGGCGAGGAGGTCGTCGCGCACTGCCTGTCGGTCGAGCTCGAGAGCGCCGACGGCCACAACGACACGATGCTCGATCCCGAGCAGCGGATCTGGGGCTTCGAGACCAACTTCGGTGGCCTCGCCGAGCTCGCCATCGTCAAGACCAACCAGCTGATGCCCAAGCCCACCCACCTCACCTGGGAGGAGGCGGCCTCCCCCGGTCTGGTGAACTCGACGGCCTACCGGCAGCTCATCTCCCGCAACGGTGCCGGCATGAAGCTCGGTGACGTGGTCCTCATCTGGGGCGCCTCCGGCGGCCTCGGCTCCTACGCCACGCAGATGGCCCTCGCCGGAGGGGCCACGCCGGTGTGCGTCGTGTCCTCCCCCGACAAGGCCGACATCTGCCGCGCGATGGGCGCCGACCTGGTCATCGACCGCAACGCGGAGGGCTACAAGTTCTGGAGCGACCCGACCACGCAGGACCAGAAGGAGTGGAAGCGCTTCGGCGCCCGGATCCGCGAGCTCACCGGCGGCAAGGACCCTGACATCGTCTTCGAGCACCCGGGCCGCGAGACCTTCGGTGCGAGCACGTACGTCGCGCGCAAGGGCGGCACCATCGTCACCTGTGCGTCCACGAGCGGCTACATGCACGAGTATGACAACCGCTACCTGTGGATGAACCTCAAGCGCATCATCGGCAGCCACTTCGCGAACTACCGCGAGGCGTGGGAGGCCAACGACCTCATCAACCGCGCGCTGATCCACCCCACCCTGTCGAAGACGTATGCGCTCGAGGACGTGGGCCAGGCGGCATACGACGTCCACCAGAACCTGCACCAGGGCAAGGTGGGCGTGCTCACCCTGTCGCCCGAGGCCGGCCTGGGTGTCACGGACCCCGAGAAGCGAGCCACCCACCTGGCTGCGATCAACCGGTTCCGCAACACCTGACCTGGGCATCCACGGCGACGGTCGTGGGCGTGCCCTAGGGTTTCGGACATGTCAGTGCTGGCGCGATGGCGCGAGTTCCGGTACGCACAGCGTGAGGCTCTGCGTGCCAGCAACCGACCCCGGGCGCTGGAGCCGGAGCCGGAGCCACCGTCGACGACCGACCCGCTGGCGGACGCCCTGCCGGGACTGCCCATCCCTGACCAGCAGGGTGGACCCACCTCCGGCGGCACGGACACGGACGTCAACGGCACGGCCCCCCAGGGCGGGCAGCGCTACGGTCAGGCCGGTCGTCCCCTCAACCGCCAGTCCCCCTTCTTCATGGGGTTCGTGGGGGCGCTCGGCGTCCTCACCGCCCTCCTGCTGTGGCACACCGTCGGCCGCCTCGGCACGGTGATCACGCTGCTGGTCGTCTCCTTCTTCCTCACCCTGGCGCTGAACCCTCTCGTCGAGTTCCTGACCCGTCGCGGCGTCAAGCGTCCGGGCGCGGTCGCCCTCGTCTTTGCCGGTGTCGTGGTGGTCTTCACGCTGATCGGCCTGCTCGTCGTGCCGCCCGTGGTGCAGCAGGGTGCCGAGCTCGCGGCGAAGACCCCCGACTACCTCACCCAGATCCTCAACAAGCCCGTCGTCAGGGACCTGGACCGGCACTACCAGATCGTCCACAAGATCGAGGCAGAGTTCAACAAGCGCCTCACCGACAGCAACTTCATCGGCCAGGTGTTCGGCGGTGTGCTCGGGGTCGGCGCCGCCGTCATCGGCGGCATCTTCCAGGTCTTCACGGTCCTGGTCCTGACCTTGTTCCTGCTCTCCTCGCTGCCACGCGTCAAGCAGGCCGCGTACGCGATCGTCCCGGCCTCGCGCCGTCCCCGCGTGATCTCGCTGTCCGAGGAGATCATGCGCCGCACCGGCTCCTACGCCATAGGCCAGGTCGCGGTCGCCACGATCAACGCCGCGTGCTCGTGGATCATGATGATGATCGTCGGGATCCCGTATGCCGCGGTGCTCGCGGTCTCCGTCGGCATCCTGGGCCTGGTGCCCATGGTCGGAGCCACCCTCGGCGCCGGCCTGGTCATCATCGTCGCGTTGTTCACCGAGCCGCGGGACGCGGTCATCGCCGCCATCTACTACGTCGTCTACCAGCAGGTGGAGAACTACGTCGTCGCCCCGAAGATCATGCAGCGGACCGTGTCCGTGCCGGGGGCCGTCACGGTCGTTGCTGCCCTCGCCGGCGGCACCCTGCTCGGGGTGCTCGGCGCCCTGCTCGCGATCCCCGTCGCCGCAGGCCTGCTGCTCCTCTACGAAGAGGTCCTGCTGCCCCGCCAGCGTCGCCACTGAGCCGCAGTCCGCCCGCTCGTCCCGCCCCGCCGCCCGCGACGGCCGAAGAGCTCGGACCAACGCACCCGGTGGCCGGTGATCAGCAGCGCACGCCTGTACACGACGGCCCCGACCGCGACGAGCAGAGTGGCCGTGGCTGCCGTCAGCACCATCGCGGCGACCAGCTGCCACACCGGGACCTGGCCACCGGACCAGCGGATGGGCATCGCCATCGGTGCACTCAGCGGGAACAGGGAAATCGCCGTGCTCCACCCGCTCGACGGGTCACCCGTGACCACCATGATGCTCAGGAGGTACCCGATGACCAGGACCATCGTGACCGGCGCCACGGCCGCGCTCGCCTCCGTCACCTTGTCCACGAGCGCTGCCGACGCAGCGAACAAGAAGGCGTAGAGCCCGAATCCAAGCACGAACCAGACGACGGCCAGGGCGAGGTCGCCGCTTGCCACGGCTGGCAGCCCGACGTAGCCGAGCTTCACGGCGACGGCCAGCGGCGTCCCCAGCACGAGCAGCTGCGCCAGCGTGGCGGCGCCGACCGCTGACACCGTCCCGACCATCACCTGGCTGGGCCTGAGCACCGCGAGCAGCACCTCGGAGACCCGGGTCGACTTCTCGACCGCCACGGCCGAGGCGATCGCGCCGCCCGCGAACGTGATCGCGAGGTAGAGAGCGACACCGACCCCGAAACCGACGGCGGCCCGCTCGCTGCTGTCGGTCCGGCCGACCTCCACCTGCGGTGGCGGTCGCACGGTGGCCACCGAGGCGATCTGCGCCGGCGTCAGCCCGGTGGCACGCAGGCGCGCGGCGACCTCGACCGACGCGACGGCCTGGGCGACGACGGCGGGGAAGGTCTGGGCCACCCCGGTGCCGGTGTAGACGGTGCCGTCGGCGAGCCCCGCAGCGGCCCGACCGTCGCGCACCGCCCCACGGACCTCGGTCGGCGTGGCGAGCGAGGTGTAGCCCACCGAGTAGCCACCCTGTCGGGCAGCCAGCTGCAGGACGGCCCGCAGCGGCGCGGACGCCGCGCCCACGGTGGCCAGCGTGTAGTGGGTGGGGCGGTCGAGCACCAGCCGGGGCACCACGACCGCGGCTGCCGAGGCGAGCAGCAGCACAGCCGTGATGAGGCGGTACGCGCGTGAACGGAAGGTCTCCAGCAGGCTGCGTTCGGCGACCAGGGCCGTCCCCCGCCACCACGTCATCGGACGGCCTCGTGCCTGCGCTCGCCCGACGCCGCCGCAAGGAACAGCTCGGACAGGGTGGGCAGCTCGAGGCCGAAGTCGAGCACGGGTCCGCACGAGCGGGCGGCGTCGAGCAGCTGCAGCGCGTCCACCTCCGGCGGCACCGTCAGCCGCAGGTCGTCGGCGAGGTCGCTGACCACCTGCACCCCGGGGAAGGACTCGAGCCACCCTCGCTCGGACGAGGCGAGGCTCAGGCGCAGCCGGCGCTGTCCCGAGGCGGCGCGCAGCCCCGAGACCGACCCGGAGAGGACGGTGCGACCATGGTCGACCATGACGATGTCTTCGCACAGGTCCTGCACGAGGTCGAGCTGGTGGCTGGAGAAGACGACCAGACACCCGTCCTCGACACGCCGCCTCAGCATCGACGAGAGCTGCTCGACCGCCACAGGGTCGAGACCCGCGAACGGCTCGTCGAGCACCACCACGTGCGGCCCGTGCACCAGCGCCGTCGCGAGCTGCAACCGCTGCTGCATGCCGCCGGACAGCCGGTCCGTGCGCTCGTCCCACCGGTCAGCGAGCTCCAGCTCCCCGAGCAGGTCCCTGGCGCGCAGGGTGGCCTGCTGGCGGGAGAGCCCGTGCAGCCTGCCGAAGTGCACCAGCTGGGCCCCGGCCGTCATCGCCGGGTACAGGCCTCGCTCCTGCGGCATGTAACCCCAGGCGTGCCGGTCGTGGACGTCCTCGAGGCGTCGGCCGTCGAGCCACACCTCGCCGCCGTCCGCCGTGAGCACGCCGAGCAGGATGCGCATCAGCGTGGTCTTCCCCGCCCCGTTGGGTCCCAGCAGCCCGGTCAGGCGCCCCGAGGGCACCTGACAGGTGACGCCGTCCAGAGCCACCCTGTCGCCGAAGGTGTGCACCACATCGTCGACCTGCAGTCCGTCCGACACGCGTCCACCGTGACCCCGGGCCCGGGCGCCTCCCCAGAGGCGAACGTCCCCACCGGGATCGGCGGGTCCTCAGCGGTAGGAGCCGGTGGTGTGGCGCCGTTCGCGCGCCTCCCAGCACGTCGTGTGCCAGTGCCTGCGGTCGTCGAGCCCACCCATGCCGTCCGCGGGCCACGACACCACGTGGGGCGTGCCCATCGCGATGTTCTGCTGGCAGCCCGGGCACAGGTATGCGCGGCTGGCCGAGGCGCCGGTGACCCGGCGCACGAACCACTCGGAGCCGCCATACGACTCACGTCGCGTGAGCCCGCCGACCGCACGGTCGACGTTCAGCGGGACGTCGTCGCGGCGGCGCCGGTTGGCTCGGGGCATGACGTCGAGTCTCCCAGACCCGGCATCCGCTCGCGGAGCCTGGCCAGCGCCCTGTGCGCGGTGACGCGCACCGACACCGGCGAGCAGCCCAGGACCTCTGCGATCGCCGCATCGGGCAGGTCGTCGTAGTAGCGCAGGACGAGCACCGCCCGTTGCCGCGGCGACAGGCCGGCGAGCAGCGTCCACATCGCGTCCCGCTCCTCCGGACCCGCCGGCCCGGTGTTCGGCGCGACGGCGTCGGCGGTCACCAGCTCGTGGGAGACGACGTCCTTGGACGAGCGGCGGCGCTTGCCCGAGACGAAGGTGTTGACCATGACCTTGCGGACGTAGGCGTCCGGGCTGTCGGCCCGCTCCACCCGCCGCCAGTTCACCAGGACCTTGGCCAAGGTGTCCTGGACGAGGTCCTCGGCGTCGTGCCGGTTGCCGGTCAGGGACAGCGCCGCGCCCATGAGGCGTGGGATGGCAGCCGAGACGTAGGCCTCTGCATCGCTGCTCACGCGCCCGGGTGACGCCGACGTCGGCCGGCTGAAGAACCCCACGGTCACCGCCCCGCAGCGGCGGGGAGGCCGCTGTCGCGGACGTTCTTCGCCACGATGCCGTTCACCCGGACCGCCTCGTCGCGCGCGTCCTGGGCCGAGAGTCCGACGACTTGGACCGAGACGATGACGTCACCGAGACGACGGGCGGCGATGTAGGTCGCTGAACCCGCGCCAGCGCCGCGGGACAGCCACGTCTGCTGGTCGTCCTCTCCCGGCCAGGCCTGACGCTCCTGGGCCGGCAGCCACGTGCAGGGCCCGGTGTCCTGCTGCAGGCGGCGGAAGGCCTCCGGCCCGGTACCCGTGGGGTAGCCAGTCACCGCGATGTCGACGCTCGGGTCGAGGCCCTGGCCGTCCCCCGACCACGCGCCCTGCAGGGTCCCTGCGACGGGGTGGGGCGCCGCGTTCGCCTCAGCCACCCGAGCGGCGGACAACCCACTGAGGTCGCAGAACTGACCACTGGAAGCCGGGATGTTCCGGCCGTGGCTGGCGTCACCGTGATAGCGCAGGTCGTGGCCCAGCTGGGCAATCGTGGGGAAGACGTCGCCGAACCGGTACTCCTCCGCGGCCACGAGCGGCGCGGCCGGGCTCGCGCCGGGCGCCGACGCGGCGTTGGGTGCCGCGGCGCTCTTTCCCAGTGGCTGGCCGAGGGCGGGTGGGAAGGCCAGCTCGTCGAGCGGGGCCGCAGTGTTGTCGGCGAGCTCGGTCGCCACTCGCCGGGCGAGCGCGGCGTCGGCCGAGATCGCGGCGCCGCTCACGAGGACGTCGCCGACCCGCGTCACCGCCATCACCTGCGTGAACGTGCTGTCGGCGACGGTGGAGGTCCCGATGAAGAGGACCGAGCGGTCGTCGTGACCCTGCCACGTCACCGGCTTGAGATCGGGCCCGGGCCCGCACGGCAGGGCTCCGGATCGAAGGTCTCGCAGGACGTCCTCCCCGGTCCCCGTCGTGAACCCCGCCAGCCCCAGGTGGGCTCTACCCCGGCCCGGGCTCGACAAGAAGGTCAGGTCCCACGATCGTCCGGCTACAGGCCGGCGACGGTCGGGTCGGCTGTCCCACGTGCAGACACCTGCCGGGCCCGCGAGGTCTGCGTCCTCGTGCGAGAGCGGGGAGGCGTCCGACTGCAGGAGGACGTTTCCGCCCGAGTCGGTGTCGTCGGGCAGCGACTGCCCGATGACACCCGCGGGCCAGGGCATGGCCACCGTGTTCGGGAACCGGTAGGCGAACCCCTCCGAGCTCCCCACCAGAAAGGCCCAGCGGGAAGGCGTGGACGTGGTGTGGGTGCTGATAGGCACCAGTGCCCGGTCCGGGCCGAGCGAGCCCGGACCCAGCACGACGGCGAGCACCGTCGCCGCGATCCCGACGGTCAGCACACTGCCGCGCACCACCGATCTGCGACGACGCAGCCGCCCGGCTCGTGCCGCGATCCCGGCCTCGACGGCGCTCGTGCCCAGTCCTCCCTGGGCACGCGCCCCGGCGAAGGCCTCGCGCAGCAGCGCCTCGAGCGGCTCGTCGTCGGACCTGGTCATGGTTCCCCCTCGGCTCGTGGGCTGCCCTGCAGCCCGTCACCGACCCAGACGCCGGAGCCCCCTCCCTGCGTTACCCCGCGCCGCCGCCGGCTGACGCGGACACGGTATGCCGCGCAGGCGGCATACCGTGTCCCACCGCGCGGCAGCGGGCCGAATCAGGCGTAGGTGCGGAAGCCGCGGCCGGACTTTCGGCCGAGGTAGCCAGCGGTGACCAGGTGCTCGAGCAGCGGCGCAGGGGCGAACCCACGCTCGCGGAACTCGAGGTAGAGCTCGCGCTGGATTGCCAGCGAGACGTCGAGGCCGACGACGTCGAGCAGCTCGAACGGCCCCATCGGCAGACCGCACCCGGTCTTCATGGCCGTGTCGATCGAGTCGGCGGTCGCGTAGTTGGCCTCGAGCATCTTCACGGCGTCGTTGAGGTAGGGGAAGAGCAGGGCGTTGACGATGAAGCCGGAGCGGTCGCCGCACGTGACGGCGTGCTTGCCGAGGTCGGCGCACACCTGCTGCACGGTCGCGACGACGTCGGGGGCGGTCGAGACCGTGTGGACGACCTCGACGAGCTTCATCACCTGCGCGGGGTTGAAGAAGTGCATGCCGACGACGTCGTCGGGACGGGTCGTCGCGGCTGCGCACTCGACCACGGGCAGCGAGGAGGTGGTCGTCGCGAGGATGGCTCCCGGCTTGCAGATCTCGTCGAGGTTCTCGAACAGCGCACGCTTCACGGCCAGGTCCTCGACGACGGCCTCGACGACGAGGTCGACCGTGGCGAGGTCGTCCAGGGACGTCGAACCGGTGAGGTGGCCGAGGGCCTCGTCACGGGCCTCCTGGGTCAGCTTTCCGCGCTGGACGGCCTTCTCGAGCGACTTCTGGACCGCCGCGGTGACGGCGTCCACCTTGGGCTGGCTGCGGGTCACGTAGGTGACGTCGTAACCGGCCTTGGCGAAGACCTCGATGATGCCGGTGGCCATCGTCCCCGACCCCACGACACCGACGGTGCGCACCGTGCGCGTCGCCTCGTGCTCTCCGGCGGCGGCAGCGGGGGTGAGGGCGTCGTCGACGAGCTGGGAGCTGCCCGGCTCGGCATACGTGTAGAAACCGCGGCCGCTCTTGCGGCCCTTGAGCCCCGCACTGACCATCTGCTTGAGGATCGGGCTGGGGGCGTGCAACCGGTCGCGCCCCTGCTTGTACATCGTGTCGAGGATCTCGTAGGCGGTGTCGAGGCCGATGAGGTCCATCAGGGCGAGCGGCCCCATCGGGTAGCCGCAGCCCAGCTTCATCGCGGCGTCGATGTCCTCGCGGCTCGCGTACTTGCTCTCGAACATCGCGACGGCGTGGTTGAGGTAGCCGAACAGGAGGGCGTTGGCGATGAAGCCGGCCTTGTCACCGACGACCACCGGCTGCTTGCCGAGGCGCTGGGCGAGGGCCTTGACGTCCTCGAACACCTCGTCCTCGGTGACGACGGTGCGGATCACCTCGACGAACTGCAGGACAGGGGCCGGGTTGAAGAAGTGCATGCCGACGACGCGCTTGGGGTTGCTCGTGGCGACGGCGATCTCGGTGACCGACAGCGACGACGTGTTGGTGGCGAGGATCGCGTCGGGACCGACCACCGCGTCGAGCTTGGCGAAGATCTCCTTCTTGAGGTGGAGGTGCTCCGGCACGGCCTCGATGACGAGCTGGCAGTCGGCCACGTCGTCCATGCTGGAGGTGAAGTGCACTCGCGCGTGCAGGGCGGCCTGGTCCTCCGCGGTCAGCTTGCCGCGGGAGACAGCGCGGTCGGTGGAGTGCTGCAGGACACCGCGGCCCTTGTCGACCGCCGCCTCGTCCACCTCGATCGCGACGACGTCGATGGCGTTGCGCGCGAACACCTCCACGATGCCGGCACCCATGGTGCCGAGTCCGACGACAGCGACCTTGCTGAACTCACGAGCCATGCGGCGAAGTCTGTCAGAGCCCTCCATCAGGGAGGAGAGCAGGCAGGCGTGACGGTCACCACCCCCCGGCCGCGCCGGCGCGTCACCACTCGTGTCCGGTGCCGATCAACGCGGACTCCATGTGGAAGCGCTGCTCGCTCGACAGGCCGCGGATGGCCGTCGGCACGGGGATGTCGACGGCCCGGCAGTAGTCGCGCAGGGTGTGGTCGTAGGCGAGACGAGCCGCCATCAGTCGCTCGGCCTTGTTGGGGAGGTCCGAGCGCTCGACGTACCGGACGTGGTCGGCGAGCCGGCTGACCTCGAGGGCCACGAGGATGGGCGGCAAGGGCTCCGGTCGTGGACGGCGCCGGGCACGCAGCGCGTCGATGCGGTCGAACACCGGCTGGAGCGTCTTGGGCGGCACCCCCGACGAGACCCAGCGCAGCAGGACACACGCACCGGCGACGACGATGGCCAGTGCGGCGCCATTGCCAAGCATCAGCAGCATGGGTGCTCACCTCACCTCAGACCTCGAGTGTGCGCCCGCAATCCCAGCCACGCAATCAGGACTTTGGTCACGTTCTCACCGGTTCGCCCGGGCGGAGCAGCTCACCGTAGAGTGACGCCTCGTGCGACTGGTGATTGCGACGTGCTCGGTGGACTACGACGGTCGTCTGTCGGCCCACCTCCCCCTCGCCACGAGGCTGCTGATGGTCAAGGCGGACGGCTCGGTGCTGGTCCACAGCGACGGCGGCTCGTACAAGCCGCTCAACTGGATGTCACCGCCGTGCGCGATGGCTGAGGTCTCCCCCGAGGAGCACGAGGCCGCCGACGGGGTGACCCAGGTCTGGCAGGTCCAGCACGCGAAGTCCGAGGACCGCCTCCGGGTGCTCATCCACGAGGTCCTGCACGACTCGGCCCACCAGCTCGGCGTCGACCCCGGCCTGATCAAGGACGGCGTCGAGGCCCACCTGCAGAAGCTCCTCGCCGAGCACATCCACACCCTCGGCGACGGCTGGACCCTGGTCCGGCGCGAGTACATGACCGCGATCGGGCCGGTCGACATCCTGTGCCGGGACGCGGGCGGCAGCTCGGTGGCCGTCGAGATCAAGCGTCGGGGCGACATCGACGGTGTCGAGCAGCTCACGCGCTACCTCGAGCTGATGAACCGCGACCCCCACCTGGCCCCCGTCACCGGCATCTTCGCCGCCCAGGAGATCAAGCCGCAGGCGCGCACGCTGGCCACCGACCGCGGCATCCGCTGCGTCACGCTGGACTACGACGCCCTCCGCGGGATCGACGACACGACCACACGTCTGTTCTGAGGGTCGGTCAGACCACGCCACGCTCGCGCGACCCCGGCCAGGTCAGGACCCGGAACCCGTCGCCGTCGGCCTCCACCTCGGCCACAGCGCAGTTGGGCAGGAACGCCCGCGCGACCAGGTCGGCGCGCACCGCGGGCTCCTCCAACCTCGGGAGCACGAAGGACATCACCCCACCGTGGCTGACCACGACGACGGTCTCGCCACGGTGCTGGTCGGCGATCCCCTGCAGCGCCTCACGGTAGCGCCGCAGGACCGTGGCGCCCGACTCGCCGCCGGGGATGAACCGCCCCTGGTCACCGTGCATCCACGCCTTGAACACCGAGGCCAGCTCGGGGTCGTCGTGACGACGGCCGGCCAACGCCCCCACGGAGAACTCCGCCAACCCGCCGACCGCGACGACGTCCACCCCGAGCACCTCGGCCACCAGCTGCCCGGACTCGATGGCACGCTCCAGCCGACTGGTGTAGACCCGGGCGATGTTGCGCTCGCGCAGCGAGTCGGCCATCCCCCGCACCTGTGCCCGCCCCTCGGCGCTCAGCCAGCCGCCCTCGTCGGAGAGCACGGACGGGTGGCCGTACTCCGCGTCACCGTGACGGGCGACGAGCAGCGTCGCAGGGCAGTGGAGGTCGCTCACAGGCAGAGGGTATGCCGCGCGATCGGTCAGTGGGGCCCGGTCAGTGGGGCCGGTCAGCTCTCGCGCGCGACGCCGTCCAGGAACGCCTGGAGCCGAGAGACCAGCCTCTCGGACTGGTCCTCGAGGGACAGCGACTCCTGCAAGCGTGAGCCCGGTCCGGCACTGCGCAGGCCGCGCACGTACAGCGAGCAGGCGAGGTCGCTGCAGAGGTAGGTGCCCACGGAGTTGCCCTGCTGTCCCGACCGCCCGGCCTTGCGCGCCGTCATCAGCGACACCCCGTCCCCGGGGTGGGTGGTCAGGCACACCGCGCACATGTTGCGTCGCCGCCTCCCGGCCGTGGAGTCGGCGAGCCGCAGCGCGACCCCCGTGGTCACCCCACCGGTCGAGGCCACCACGTACGCCCGCTGAGGGGCAGCCGGGTCCCGCCACCCCAGGAAGTCGAGGTCGTCCCACGGCAGGGTGGCGAGGTCCTTGGGCAGCGCCAGCCGCTTGGACTCGCCCTTCGTGGCGTTGACGAAGCACGCCCTGATCTCGGTCTCGGTCAGCTCCTGCATACTATGGATCATAGGTGATCAACTAGGAGTCCTAGGTAGGAGGTCCACGTGGCACGAGCAGGTCTCACCGCGCACCGGGTGACGGTGGCTGCCGCCGACCTCGCCGACGAGGTCGGCTTCGAGGCCGTCAGCCTCGCTGCGCTGGCCCGGGGCCTGGGGGTCAAGGACGCCAGCCTCTACTCCCACGTGGGGGGCCTGAAGGACCTGCGGACCCGCGTCACCGTGCTGGCCCTCGCCGAGCTCGCCGACCTGCTCTCCGACGCCGTGGCCGGTCTGGCCGGGAAGGACGCGCTGAGGGCGTTCGCGACGACCTACCGGCGCTACGCCCTCGACCACCCCGGTCGCTACACCGCCATGCAGCAGGAGCTGGACCCGGCCACGGCGTCCGACAGCGCTGCCCCCCGACACGGCGAGCTGGTGCGAGCGGTCCTGCGTGGGTACGGCTTGGCCGATCCGGACCAGACGGATGCCGCCCGACTCGTGCTGTCGATGGTCTACGGGTTCCTCGGACTGGAGGCCATGGGCGGGTTCAGCCACCACCCGCGTGACCTTGAGACGTCCTTCGTCCGCTCCGTCGACGCCGTGGACCTCGCCCTGCGCAGCTGGGCCACGATCGCGTCATGACGACCATGAGCGCCGCCCTCGACCCCGACCTGCTCACCGGACGCCTCGTCCTGCCCGGCGGGGTCATCGAGGACGGTGCGCTCGTCGTGGAAGGCGACCTGATCTCCTATGCCGGCGAGCGCCACGAGCTGCCCCACCCCTGGGCGGACCTGCCCCCTCTCGCGGGCTTCCCGCCGGGCAGCCTCCTGCTGCCCGGCCTGGTCGACGTGCACTGCCACGGGGGCGCCGGTGGGGAGTTCGGTCCCGACGTCGACGGTGCGCGCACCGCTGCCGCACACCACCACCGTTCGGGCACCACCTCGGTCGTCGGGTCGCTCGTCTCCGCACCGGCCGAGGTCCTGCTCGCCGGGGCCGCGGCCCTCGCGCCCCTGGTCGGGTCCGGCGAGCTGGCCGGGATCCACCTCGAGGGCCCGTTCCTGTCCACGACCCACTGCGGCGCCCAGGACCCGTCCGCGCTCGTCGACGTCGACCTCGACCTCGTCGACGGCCTCGTGAACGCGGCCGGCGGAGGTCTGGCGCACATGACGTTCGCCCCGGAACGAGACCCCGCGGGCGGCCTTCCGTCGGCCCTCGCCGGTCACGGGGTGCTGGGCGCCCTGGGCCACACCGACGCCGACCACGCGACCTGCGCCCGCGCCCTGTCTGCGGTGAGGGGTTCCGGGGTCCGTGGCGGTCTCCCCCTGGTCACCCACCTCTTCAACGGTATGCCGCCGCTGCACCACCGCGCGCCCGGTCCCGTCGCCGCGGCGCTGGGGGCAGCAGTCCGGGGCGAGGCCGTCGTGGAGCTCATCGCCGACGGGGTGCACCTCGACGGCGCCACCGTGCAGCTGGTGTTCGACGCGGTCGGCCCGGCGGGCATCGCCCTGGTCAGCGACGCCATGTCGGCCAGCGGCCTGGCCGAGGGCCACCACACCCTCGGTGGCCGGCGGGTGGAGGTGCGCGGTCGCGAGGCGCGCCTCGTGGACGGCGGGTCGCTGGCAGGCGGGGTGTCCACCCTGCTCGACCAGGTCCGCTGGTGCGTCGCCGAGCTCGGCATCGACCTCGCGGACGCCGTCATGGCCGCGACCCTCACGCCCGCCCGGGCCCTCGCGCTCGAGCGCGTGGGCAGCCTGGCTCCCGGCTCGCACGCAGATGTCCTGGTGGTCGACGACCAGCTGGCGCCCCTGCGCGTCCTGCGACGCGGCGCCTGGCTCTGACCGGCGCTCGGATCCTCGGCCCCGCACTCCCCCTCCCCTGACTGGAGACGACTCTGGGCCCCTGCCGGGTGGCAGGGGCCCAGAGCCTCAGGCGGGGTGGACCGGGGTCAGCGCACGACCACCGAGACGACCGAGGACGTCGCGGGGTTGTAGACCGTCGACCCGTTGTAGGTCGCCGTCAGGCGGTGCGTGCCACGTGCCAGGACGGGCGCCCGGAGTGCCGCCTTGCCCTTGCTGACCTTGACCGTCCCCAGAACACGGGAACCATCGCGGAACGTCACCGTCCCGGATGCCGCCGACGGGCTGACCACCGAGGTCAGGGTCGGACGGTAGCCGTAGCCGTAGGAGCGGTAGGTGGAGGCGAGCGAGGCCTTGCTCGCCAGCCCGTTGACCGTCACCTTGACCGCCGCGGACACGCTCGCGAGCGTGCTGGCGTCACCGTTGTAGGTCGCGGTCATCGAGTGGACGCCCCGCGTCTGACCCGTCGCCGTCCAGACTGCCTTGCCGCTCTTGACGGCGACCGTCTTGACGAGCTTCCCGTTGTCCCGGAAGGACACCGTGCCCGTCGCGATCGACGGGCTCACCGTGGCCGTGAAGACCGGCTTGCCACCGTAGGTGTAGGACGTCGAGCTCGCGGTGAGCCTGGTCGACGACTTCGCCTTGACCGTCACGACCTGGGCGCGGGCGCCATCGGTGTTCAGGTGGTGGATGAGCAGCAGGCCCTGGGGCTTGTCCGAGGCGTACGACGCATCGTCGCGACGGACGTCCAGCGACTTGCCCGGCAGGTCGGTGTTGAGCAGCGTGCCGTAGTCACCGTAGGCCGCCAGCGCGGGCGAGACCACGCTGATCGTCAGGGGCGACGTGGCCGAGCCGATGGCGTCGACCGCCCCGGCCTCCGCCGTGTAGGACTCCACCCAGTACTTGACCTTCGGAGCCGCGCCGGTGATGAGCCCCGCGTCCTGCAACGTGCCCACCGAGACCGGAAGGGCCAGCGAGTCGCTGTTGAAGACGTTGGTGTCGAAGGAGCCATCGATGCCGTTGATCAGCTCGTCGTCGAGGACCTTGCCGTAGGTCGCCGACGCCTTGCGCAGGTCGACCAGCTCCGAGAAGAAGTAGTCGTAGTCGTCCGTCGTCACCGCTCGGGTGTTGTAGACGATCGCGTCGGGTCCGGGGTTGGTGGCGTCGGTCTCGAGCAGCACGTCGAACTCGGTGTACGAGGCCGGCGTGCGCCAGGGGCCGAAGCTGCTGACGCCGAAGGTGAGCATCGACTGGCCGCGGTCGGCCGCAGTCAACAGGGGGGCATCCGAGGCGCTGCCGACATAACGAAGGTCGGCAGAGCGGTCGTCGGCGAAGGCGATGCAGTGCAACACCAGGGTCGGCGAGCAGCTCGGGATCTTCGGGCTGGTCCCCTGCAGCTGGAACGTGGACACCGACGACTCGTAGCCGGTCGAACCGGATCCCTGCGACACCCCGCTGCCGGAGAGAGCCAGCGAACCCACCTTGACCGGGCCACTGTTCGCCACGGTCGCCTGCGACGACGTCGTCATCGCCGAAGCCGGCCGAGGAGCAGACCAGACGGGGACGCGCAGCGCCGAGCCGGTAGTCGTGCCGACCGGCGTCAGGACCATGCGGCCGCTGGCGTCAGCGCGGTAGCTTCGCTGTGCCGGTACGTTGCAGGCGTCGTCGAGGCAGAACCCGAGCGGGTTGGAGTTCGTCGTGGGGTCCTGCACTGCCCGCAGCGCCGACTTCGTGAACGTCGCCGTCACCTTGACGTCGACGGAGCCACCGGCAGGCAGGTTCACCTGGCTGGGGCTGAAGGAGTACTTCACACCCGGGGTGGCGTGTGCCGGCTGGTAGCCGATCGTGTACGACGAGGAGCCGGTGGGCCGCTTGTTGACGACGTGCACGGTCTTGCTCAGCGTCGTGGTCGCAGTGGTGACGGCCACGGGTCCGAAGGAGACGCTGACCGCGCCGGGGGTGTCCTTGACGTAGGCGAGCGTCGTCGTGTCGACGGCCGCGTCGGCCTTGACCCGACCGGAACCGACCCGCTCCGGGCCGTAGACGGCGCCGGTGTGGTTGCGGCCGACGAAGACGTCCTGGGTCGCCGTGTTCATGATGGCGGCCTTGACCTCCTCGGGGGTCCAGGTGGAGTGGACGCCGCGCACCAGGGCGGCCTCACCTGCCACGTGCGGGGACGCCATCGAGGTGCCGCTCTCAGCGATGCCCTCGTTGCCCGTGCCCACCGCGACGGAGAAGGTGGTGACACCCGGGGCCGCGACGTCGGGCTTGACGTTGTTGGCGATACCGACACCTCGCGAGGAGAACCCCGCGAGCTGGTCGATCGCACCGCGGTCGACGATCGTGACGCTGTTGCGCAGCGCGTTGGTCATCGTGACCTTGACGGGGGTGTTGGCGTCGAGCTTGGCCTTGATCGCGAGGGTGCCCTGGTTGACGACGAGCATCGCGGGGATGTCGACGTCGCCGGTCACACCGGCGGAGAAGGAGTTGACGTCGCTGCCGAAGATGACACCCACGGCGCCGGCGGCCTTGGCCTGGCCGGAGCGGCCGACGGAGCCGCAACGACGACCTGTCCCGTCGTACCACTTGGTCATCAGGATCTTGCCGGCCACCTTGGTGGCGTCAGCCGTCGAGAGCGGCGAGCAGGCGTCGGAGTTGTTGCTTGCCGACTCCGGCTGGCTCCAGTCCCCGATCGTCACGACGTCGGTGTTGGTCAGGCCGGGCTTGGTGGCCCAGTCGTAGGCCACCGACTTCAGCGCACCGAAGACGTCGTCCTGGTGGCCGTCGACGGTGTCGGCCGGCTCGATGCCCACGGGGCTGTCGACCTTGAGGCCGTCGACCACGGAGTCGCTGTCGTCCGACGCCGCGACGGCCAGCACGCGCGTGGCGTCGCCGGGCGAACCGCCGACCTCGTACACGTCGCCGCTGTTGCCCATCGAGGCCACGACGACGGTGCCGAGGGCCGCGAGGTTGTTGGACGCCACAGCGTCCGGGTCGTCCGGCGAGCCGTAGCTGGAGCCCAGCGACATGTTGACCACGTCGAGGCGGTCCGAGAGGTCGCCGTCACCGTTGGGGTCGGCGGCCCAGTCGAGGGCTTCCCCGACGATGCTGGTGTCACCCTCGCAGCCGAAGACCTTGAGGGCGTAGAGCGAGGCGCCGGGGGCGACGCCAGGCCCGATCGCCATCGTGGCGGGGTCGATGTCGGTGGCGTACCCACCGGTGTAGGTCGCACCGGCCTTGGTCACGCCGAGCCCGGCCGTGGTGCCGGCGACGTGGGAGCCGTGGCCCTCGCAGTCGAGCGGGTTGGGGTCGGGAACGGGGACGGCACTGCCACCACCGGGGTTGTAGGCGTCGCCGGCGAAGTCGTAGCCGCCGACCACCTTGGCGGTGGGCGTGAACGTGTTGGAGGCCTTGGCCGCGGCGTATGCAGCGCCGGTGCCGGGACCGCCGAAGTCGGCGTGGGTGTAGTCGATGCCGGTGTCGATGATGCCGACCCGGACGCCCTGACCCGTCTCGCCCCGGCCCTTCCAGACGGCGGGTGCGCCGATGAGCGGCACCGACGCGGAGTTGGACTTGGCCTTCGGCGTGATGCGGTGGACTGCCTTGACACCAGGGAGGGCAGCGAGGGCGTTCAGCTTGCTCGCGTCGGTGCGCACGGCGACACCCGAGTAGAGGGCGTGGGCGCGGTACAGCGTCCGCGCCTGGGTCGCGGAGGCACCGAAGCGCCCCTCGACCGTTGCCTGCGCCCGCCTGATGGTGGCCGTCTGGTTGCGGGCGGCGAGCTTGGCTGCAGCCCCGCCCCGGGAACGGGCCCGGGTGAACGCCGTCGACGCCGGGGCGGCGTCGAGCTCGATCATCACATCGACCGGGCCCTTGGCCCCGGCGAGCGAGCTGTCGACCTTCTCGCCCGCGGACTTCAGCGTCCCGAGGCGCATCGAGCCGGCGCCCATGGCGCCCCTGGGGAGCGAGAGGGCTGAACCCCGGTGCTTGACCGGGGTCGGCTGGGTACTTGCATTCGCGGGTACGGCGCCCAGCGCTGCCGCAGCCACCACCGACAGGGCGCTGACACCGACAGCGGCTGTGTAGCCGCGACGACGCCTTCCCCCAGATTGCATCGACACGAGGTCTCCTTCGCCGTGGCAACACACCACCTGCCCGGGGTCCCCCAGGGCCCGTGGAGGACACACTCCCCCACCGGTTCACCACGCCGGGGCCGAACGTAGGCCATGAGACGCCCCGCGGGAACGGGAACCACCGATACCCAGACGGTAAATTTGTGTAGATCCACGGTCCCGCTACCGTCCAGCGGCCTCAGGCGGCTCGGACCCGGTCAGGCGAGGAACGTCAGGCGAGGAACGTCAGGCAAGGCCCCGGGCGGCCCTGACGATGCGGACGAACTCGCCCATGATGTCGTTGAGGCCGAAGTCCTTGGGGGTGAAGACCGCTGCCACCCCCAGCGCCCGGAGCGCCCGCGCATCGCTGTCGGGGATGATCCCGCCGACCACGACGGGGACCTCAGCAGCGCCGGCCGCCCGCAGGCCGTCGAGGATCTGCGGCACGAGCTCCATGTGCGAGCCGGACAGAATCGATATGCCGACGAGGTGGACGTCCTCGGCGACCGCGGCGGCGACGATCTGCTCCGGGGTCAGCCGGATGCCCTGGTAGACCACCTCGAACCCGGCGTCCCGGGCCCGCACCGCGATCTGCTCGGCACCGTTGCTGTGGCCGTCGAGCCCGGGTTTGGCCACCAGGACCCGCAGGCGCTCGCCGAGCTCGTCGGCGGTCCGTCGGACCTGCTCACGCACCGCGCGCAGCTCGTCGCTGCCGCCGTCGCTCACCCCGACGGTTCCGGACACCCCTGTGGGCGCCCGGAACTCGCCGAACTCCTCACGCAGCGCCTGGGCCCACTCCCCCGTGGTCACCCCGGCCCGTGCCGCCTCCAGCGACGCCGCCATGAGGTTCGCGCCTGCCCGCGCGTCGGCCCGCAGGGCGGCCACCGCGGCAACCGCCCGGTCGCGACCAACGGGGTCCGCGTCGCGCTGCTCACGCCACGCGCGGACTGCGGCAACGGCCTTGGCCTCGACGTCGTGGTCGACGGTCTGGATCGCCGCGTCGAGATCTGCCGTGAGCGGGTTGGGCTCGGTCGTCTCGAACCGGTTCACGCCGACGACGACGTCCTCGCCGGTCTCGATCCGCTGGCGCCGCAACGAGTGCGAGGCCACCAGCGCCGACTTCATGTAGCCGCTCTCGACGGCCGGCACGGCTCCGCCCATCTCCTGCACCCGGGCGATCTCGGCTCGGGCACCGTCGAGCAGCGAAGCGACCTTGGCCTCCACGACGGTCGAACCCTCGAAGAGGTCGTCGTACTCGAGCAGGTCGGACTCGAAGGCGAGCACCTGCTGCATGCGCAGGGACCACTGCTGGTCCCACGGGCGCGGGAGGCCCAGCGCCTCGTTCCACGCGGGCAGCTGGACCGCCCGGGCGCGGGCGTCCTTGCTCAGCGTCACCGCCAGCATCTCCAGCACGATCCGCTGGACGTTGTTCTCGGGCTGCGCCTCGGTGAGGCCGAGGGAGTTGACCTGCACGCCATACCGGAAGCGACGCTGCCTGGGGTCCTGCACGCCGTAGCGCTCGCGGGTGAGGTCGTCCCACAGCTGCACGAACGCCCGCATCTTGCACATCTCCTCGACGAACCGCACGCCGGCGTTGACGAAGAACGAGATCCGCGCGACCACCTCGCCGAACCGCTCCTGCGGCACCTGTCCCGAGTCCCGCACCGCATCGAGGACGGCGATCGCGGTGCACATCGCGTACGCGATCTCCTGCACCGGCGTGGCCCCCGCCTCCTGCAGGTGGTAGCTGCAGATGTTGATGGGGTTCCACTTCGGGAGGTCGGACACCGTGTGGGCGACCATGTCGGTGATCAGCCGCAGCGAGGGCTCGGGCGCGAACACGTAGGTGCCGCGCGAGAGGTACTCCTTGATGATGTCGTTCTGCGTCGTGCCGGTCAGCGCGCGGACGGCCTCGTCCGGGTCGCGGCCGTCCGCGACCGCCTGCTCCTGCGCCACCACCTCGTACATCGCCAGCAGCCACATGGCCGTGGCGTTGATCGTCATCGAGGTGTTCATCCGGTCGAGCGGGATCTGGTCGAACAACGCCCGCATGTCACCGATGTGCGAGATCGGCACACCCACCTTGCCGACCTCGCCCCGAGCCAGCGGGTGGTCGGGGTCGTAGCCGGTCTGCGTGGGCAGATCGAAGGCGACGGACAACCCGGTCTGGCCCTTGTCGAGGTTGCGGCGGTAGAGCGCGTTGCTCGCGGTGGCGCTGGAGTGCCCGGCGTACGTGCGCATCACCCATGGCCGGTCCCGTTCGGGCCGGGCCGGCGCAGCAGCAGGGGGTAGGGAGCCGATCCCGGTCCCGCGGTCGGTGACAGGGGCGGGAGTGGGCGCGTCAGTGCGCTCGAGCGGCTCGGGCATGAGCCCGAAGGTACCTGCGGCGCGGTCGAGGCCGGGAGGCGTTCAGGCGGTGACAGCCGCCACAGTCGCCACATCCGGAAGGTCGCGGAGCACCAGCGAGCGGTCGAGGCGTGATGCACGCAACAGACGGCCGGTGCGCTCGCTCATGTCGACCACCGCCAGGCGGCGGCCGGCGCGGCGGGCACGGTTGTACGCCTCCACGAGGACCCCGAGGCCGGTCGCGTCACCGATCTCCGCACCGGCGAGACGCACATACACGTCACCGCACCCGGTGTCGATGATCTCGTGCAGCAGCAACCTGACGTCCGGGACGGAGTGCACGTCGATGCGGCCGGTGATGGCGACTTCCTGACCCGTGTGCAGCGCGCGGACTGCCACGGGGAGTACCCCGATGGTGCTGACCGACATGCGAACCCCCTTGTCCGGTGACACATTCACTCACACAGACGCAACCGAAGGGGAGGCTGGTTGTCCCGGGTCAGGTCAAGATCTGGTAACTGTTGAGATCCAGGTCACAGGAACGGGTCGTCGTCCGGCTCGCGGGTGACGTCCGCACCCAGGCCCTGCATGCTCTCCGCGAACCCCGCGTAACCGCGGTCGATGTGCTGGGCACCGCTGACCGTGGTGATCCCGTCGGCCACCAGGCCGGCGATGACCAGGGCAGCCCCGGCCCGGATGTCGCTCGCCTCGACCGGGGCACCCGACAAGCGCTCGACACCGTGGACCATGACGTGGTGTCCGTCGATACGGGTCTCCGCCCCGAGGCGGTTGAGCTCCTGGACCGTGCGGAAGCGCGCCTCGAAGAGGTTCTCGGTGATCATCGCCGAGCCCTCTGCCACGGCGTTGCACGCCAGCGCGAAGGGCTGCAGGTCCGTCGGGAACCCCGGGTAGGGCAGCGTCGCGACGTCGAACGCCTGGGGGCGCCGTCCGCCGGAGTCGACCCGGAAGCCGCGCGGGGTGTCGGTGACGGTGGCCCCGCTGGCCTCCACCAGCTCCAGGGCAGCGACCAGGTGTGCGCTGACCGCGCCCACGACCTCGACGTCGCCACGCGTCGCGGACGCCGCGAAGGCCCATGTGCCGGCCGCGATGCGGTCCGGCACCACTGCGTGCTCGATCGCCGTGAGGGCGTCGACCCCCTGCACCTCGATCACCGAGGTGCCTGCACCCTGGATCTGGGCGCCCATCGAGATGAGCATCGCGGCGATGTCGACGATCTCGGGCTCTCGGGCGGCGTTCTCCAGTCGGGTCGTGCCCCGCGCGAGCACGGCGGCAGTGAGGACGTTCTCGGTGGCGCCCACGCTGGGGAACTCCAAACGGATCTCCGCACCGTCAAGCCCTCCCGGCGCCTCGGCGACGAGGAACCCGTGCGTGACGTGGACGCTGGCACCCAGGGCCTCGAGCCCGGCTGCGTGCAGGTCGAGCCCGCGCGAGCCGATGGCGTCGCCACCGGGGACCGCGACGTCGGCCGAGCCCGTCCGGGCCACCAGCGGGCCCAGCACCGCGGTCGACGCGCGCAGGGCGCGGACGAGGTCGTAGTCGGCGCGGTGGCCGATCTTCTCCGGGACGTCGATCTCGACGACGCCCGCCGTGGCGTCGTAGTCCACGGTGCAGCCGAGCCGTCGCAGCAGCTCGGCCATGATCGTCACGTCGAGGATGGCCGGCACGTTGGTGAGCCGGGTCCGTCCCACCGCGAGCAGGGCCACCGCCATGAGCTTGAGCGCGCTGTTCTTCGCGCCCCACACGGCCACCTCGCCGCGCAGCGCGGTGCCTCCGACAACCCTGAATCTCTCAGCCACCGACCCACCCTATCCGCGGTCGACCACCTCATCTGACAGGCTGCAGCCATGGTCAACCTCACCCGCATCTACACCCGGACCGGCGACGACGGGAAGACCCACCTCGGCGACATGAGCCGCACCAGCAAGACCGACGTCCGTCTGCTTGCCTACGCCGACGCCAACGAGGCGAACGCCGCCATCGGGGTCGCGGTCGCCGCCGGTGACCTCCCCGAGGACGTCAGGGCCACTCTCCTGCGGGTCCAGAACGACCTCTTCGACGTGGGCGCCGACCTCTGCTCCCCCCTGCAACCGACCTACGAGTACCCGCCCCTTCGCGTCGAGCAGGCCTGGATCGACGAGCTCGAGGCGGACTGCGACCGATACCTCGAGCGGGTCGAGAAGCTGCGTTCCTTCATCCTCCCCGGCGGCACCGTCGGGTCAGCCCACCTGCACGTGGCCACGACCGTGGTGCGCCGCGCCGAGCGAGCCGCCTGGGCGGCCATCGACGCCTACGGCGACCAGCCCGGCACCGGGAGGAAGGGCGAGGGTGGGGTCAACGTCCTCACCGCGACCTACCTCAACCGGCTCTCGGACCTGCTCTTCGTGCTCGCCCGGGTGGCGAACCTGCCGATCGGTGGCGACGTGCTGTGGCAGCCCGGCGGCGGTCGAGCCGAGGTGCCCCGCGAGAAGAAGTGACGCCGCTCAGGCGACGTTGACGTTGAAACCCGGGGGCGAGCTCTCCAGCCAGCTGCGCATCGCCGTGTAGGCGGGCGGGGCCAGGGCGATGCGGAACTCCTCGCCGTCGTAACGACACTGCACCGTGACGGCGTCCGGCAGGCCGGAGACGGGCTCCTGCGACACCTCGGGCGGACCCAGCTCCAGCCGGGGCCGGTCCCACGAGCGCAGCGGTCGGGGCGAGGGGCCGATGAGGGTGAACCACTCCAGCGTGCCCCCGGAGAACCGCAGCAGCCCCAGGCGGTAGGAGGATCGGCCGGGCAGCCGCAGCGCGCACAGCATGAGCGGGGCCCCGGACGACAGCAGGCGCCGACGGACGAAGATGTATGCCAGCGCCAGGACTGCGAGCAGGGCGAGCGTCCCCACGATGATCTCGAACACGACCACGGGCGACATGCTCACCCCCTCCGACTAGGCCGGGATCTGCGAGGCGTCGACGGCCTCGGCGACGATGATGACCTTGTCGCGGTCGACGGACAGGAACCCGCCGTCCACCGTGGCGACGGCGCTGCTCTCACCGGTCTTGATGCGGACCTCACCCTCGACGAGGACCCCGAGCAGGGGCGTGTGCCCGGGCATGATGCCCAGCTCGCCGTCGACGGTACGGGCGACGACCATCTCGGCCTCGCCCTCCCAGACCTTGCGGTCGGCAGCGACGAGTTCAACCTGCAGGGTGCTCACGGTGTCCTCCACGGGAATGCGTACTGATCGAGTCTAACGGCCGCCGCGGGGGCGCCGCGCGACGGGCGGTATGCCGCGGGGCCAGCCAGTGTGGCCGGCCCCGCGACCTACGGGTGCTGCTGGTGACGCTCTCGCGTCGACCTCATGGACGCTGTCGCGTCAGAGGTTCTTCTCGATCTCCGCGGCCTGGCGCTCGACGTCGTCGAGGCCACCACACATGAAGAACGCCTGCTCGGGCACGTGGTCGTACTCGCCGTCGGCAATCTTCGTGAACGCCTCGATGCTGTCGGTCAGCGGGACCGTCGAACCCTCGATGCCGGTGAACTGCTTGGCGACGTAGGTGTTCTGCGACAGGAAGCGCTGGATGCGACGGGCGCGGTTGACGAGGATCTTGTCCTCTTCGGAGAGCTCGTCGATACCGAGGATGGCGATGATGTCCTGCAGCTCCTTGTTGCGCTGGAGGATCTGCTTGACGCGCACCGCGGTGTTGTAGTGGTCCTCGGCGATGTAGCGACGGTCGAGGATGCGCGAGGTCGACGTGAGCGGGTCCACGGCCGGGTAGATGCCGAGCGAGGCGATCTCACGGGAGAGCTCGGTCGTCGCGTCCAGGTGGGCGAACGTCGTGGCCGGGGCCGGGTCGGTGTAGTCGTCAGCCGGCACGTAGATCGCCTGCATCGAGGTGATCGAGTGACCACGCGTCGAGGTGATCCGCTCCTGGAGCGTGCCCATCTCGTCGGCGAGGGTGGGCTGGTAACCCACGGCGGACGGCATACGGCCCAGCAGGGTGGAGACCTCGGAACCGGCCTGCGTGAAGCGGAAGATGTTGTCGATGAAGAGCAGCACGTCCTGGTTCTGCACGTCGCGGAAGTACTCCGCCATCGTCAGCGCCGACAGCGCCACGCGAAGACGCGTGCCCGGCGGCTCGTCCATCTGGCCGAAGACGAGCGCGGTCTGTCCGAGGACACCCGCCTCCTCCATCTCGACCATGAGGTCGTTGCCCTCACGGGTGCGCTCGCCGACACCGGCGAACACCGACACACCACCGTGGTCGCGGGCGACACGGGCGATCATCTCCTGGATGAGCACCGTCTTGCCCACGCCGGCGCCGCCGAACAGGCCGATCTTTCCGCCCTGGACGTACGGGGTCAGCAGGTCGATGACCTTGATGCCGGTCTCGAACATCTGGGTCTTGGACTCGAGCTGGTCGAAGGCCGGCGCCTTGCGGTGGATGCCCCAGCGCTCCTTGACCTCGAAGGTCTCGCCCTCGGCGAGGTTCATGACCTCACCGGTGGTGTTGAAGACCTTGCCGAGGGTCTGGTCGCCGACGGGCACCGAGATCGGGCCGCCGGTATCCTGGACCTGCGTGCCGCGGACGAGGCCGTCGGTGGGCTGCAGGGAGATGGCACGGACCATGTTGTCGCCGATGTGCTGGGCGACCTCGAGGTTGAGGTTCTTGGTCTCCCCCAGGAGCTCGACCGACGTGGTCAGCAGGTTGTACTGCTCCGGCATGGCGTCGGCGGGGAACTCCACGTCGACGACCGGGCCGATGATGCGGGAGATGCGGCCGATGCCACCGGGGGTGGCGGCCTTGGTCTCTTCAGTGACAGTGGCAGTCATTGGTTTCTCTCTACCTTCTCAACTGGCGTCGGCGAGGGCGCTGGCGCCGCCCACGATCTCGCTGATCTCTTGGGTGATCTCGGCCTGGCGAGCCTGGTTGGCAAGCCGGGTGTACTTCTTGATGAGCTCTTCGGCGTTGTCCGTGGCGGACTTCATCGCCTTCTGGCGCGAAGCGAGCTCGGACGCGGCGGCCTGCAGCAGGCAGTTGTAGATGCGCGCCGTGACGTACTTGGGCAGCAGCGCGTCGAGGACCTGCTCGGCACTCGGCTCGAACTCGTAGAGCGGCAGGACGTCGTCCTCGGCGGGGGCCTCTTCGCCCTCCACGACCTCGAGGGGCAGCATGCGGATGACGTCGGGCTCCTGCGTCACCATGTTCACGAAGCGCGTGAACACGATGTGCACCTCGTCCACGCCGCCCTCGTCATAGGCACGGTTGAACGCGGCGACCAGGGTCTCCCCGATCTCCCGGGCGACCTCGAAGGTGGGCTGGTCGGTGAAGCCGGTCCACTCGTCAGCGAACTCGCGCTTGCGGAACTTGTAGAAGGCGACCGCCTTGCGTCCGACGAGGAAGGGCGTGACCTCCTTGCCGGCGGCCTTGAGCTCGCCGATGAGTCGCTCGCTCTCCTTGAGGACGGAGGAGCTGTAGGCCCCGGCCAGTCCACGGTCGGAGGTGACGACGAGCACGGCGGCGCGGCGGACGTTCTCGTGCTCGGTGGTCAGCGGGTGGTCGACGTTGGAGAACGTCGCCACGGCCGAGACGGCCCGGGTCAGCGCACGGGCGTACGGCGAGGACTCGCGCACGCGCTGCTGCGCCTTGACCACGCGGGACGCTGCGATGAGCTCCATGGCGCGCGTGATCTTCTTGGTCGCCTGGACGGACCGGATGCGCTGGCGGTAGACCCGCATCTGCGCTCCCATATGTTGCCGCCTCTCTCGTTCGTTCCTGGTGGCCTGTGGCCGCTGATCAGTTCTGGGGGGGGCGCTGCGGTGGAGCCGCAGCACGCTCGCTGTGAGGTGCCGGGTGCGCGGCTGGCGCGCACCCGGCATACGACTCAGCGCTTCTGCTTGACGATCTTCTCCTGCTCGGGCTCGTGCTCGAGCTCGCCCGGGTCTGCCTCGTGGCCGACGGGGGTGGTCTCGGAGCCGGAGGCGGCGAACTGCTGCTTGAACGCCGTGACGGCGTCCTCGAGCCCGGAGCGGGTCTCGTCCTCGAACTTCTTGGACTCGCGGATGGCGTCCAGCAGGCCCTTCTTCTCCCGACGCAGGTAGTCGAGGAACTCGGTCTCGAAGCGGGACACGTCCTCCACCGCGATGGAGTCGAGCTGACCGGTCGTGCCGGTCCAGATGGACACGACCTGCTCCTCGACCGGGAACGGCGCGGCCTGCTTCTGCTTGAGCAGCTCGACGAGGCGGGCACCCTTGGCGAGCTGGGCACGGGAGGCCGGGTCGAGGTCCGAGGCGAACATGGCGAAGGCCTCCATCGCACGGAACTGCGCGAGGTCGAGCTTCAGACGACCGGACACCTCCTTCATGGCCTTGATCTGCGCGGCGCCACCGACACGGGAGACGGAGACACCCACGTCGATCGCGGGACGCACGTTGGCGTTGAACAGGTCGGCCTGCAGGTAGATCTGGCCGTCGGTGATCGAGATGACGTTGGTCGGGATGTACGCGGAGACGTCACCGGCCTTGGTCTCGATGATCGGCAGACCCGTCATGGAGCCGGCGCCGAGGTCGTCGGACAGCTTCGCGCAGCGCTCCAGCAGGCGGGAGTGCAGGTAGAAGACGTCACCGGGGTAGGCCTCGCGGCCCGGCGGGCGACGCAGCAGCAGCGACACGGCGCGGTAGGCCTCGGCCTGCTTGGACAGGTCGTCGAACACGATGAGGACGTGCTTGCCCTGGTACATCCAGTGCTGGCCGATGGCCGAACCGGTGTAGGGAGCGAGGTACTTGAAGCCGGCCGAGTCGGACGCGGGGGCCGCGACGATGGTCGTGTACTCGAGGGCACCGGCCTCTTCCAGCGTGCCGCGGACGGCAGCGATGGTCGAGCCCTTCTGGCCCATGGCGACGTAGATGCAGCGGACCTGCTTCTCGGGGTCGCCGGAGTCCCAGTTCTGCTTCTGGTTGATGATGGTGTCGACCGCGACCGTGGTCTTGCCGGTCTGGCGGTCACCGATGATGAGCTGGCGCTGGCCACGACCGATGGGGGTCATGGCGTCGACGGCCTTGAGGCCGGTCTGCAGCGGCTCGTGCACCGACTTGCGCTGCACGACGGTGGGCGCCTGCAGCTCGAGGGCACGACGCTCGGTGGTCGCCACCTCGCCGAGGCCGTCGATCGGCTGGCCCAGCGGGTTGACGACACGGCCGAGGAACGCGTCACCGACGGGCACCGAGAGCACCTCGCCGGTCCGCTTGACCTCCTGGCCCTCCTCGATCTTGGAGAAGTCACCCAGGATGACGACGCCGATCTCGTGGACGTCGAGGTTGAGCGCGAGGCCCAGCGTGCCGTCCTCGAACTCGAGCAGCTCGTTGGTCATGCACGAGGGCAGGCCCTCGACGTGGGCGATGCCGTCACCGGCATCGCTGACGCGGCCGACCTCTTCGCGGGAGGCCGTGCCGGGCTCGTAGGACTGAACGAAGTTGTCCAGTGCGTCCCGGATCTCCTCCGGACGGATCGAAAGCTCCGTCATCTGATCTCTTCTCCCTTGAGTGGTGCAGTGACCGGCGCCGAGTGGGCTCGGACCGGAAGGCGTTGTGGTGGTCGTGCTCTTGAGTTGTGGTGCGTGCCGTCAGCCGGCGATGTGCCTGCGGGCCTCGTCGAGGCGCCGCAGGACCGTGCCGTCGACGACCTCGTCGCCGACCTGCACGCGGATGCCACCGATGACCTGCTCGTCGCGGACGACCTGGAGCACGATGGTCTTGCCGTAGATGTTCTGCAGCGCTGCCGACAGGCGCTCACGCTGCTGCTCGGTGAGGTCGGTGGCCGCCGTGACGACCGCCGTGACCTGCTCGCGCCGCGTCGCGGCGAGGGCGAGGTAGTCCTCGAGCGTGCGGTCGAGCTTGCGACCCCGGGGGGCGAGCACGGCCTGGCGGGCGAGCCGGACCGTCTCCTCGCTGGCCTTGCCCTCGAGCAGCTGCGACACCACGCCGGCCTTGGCCTGGACGTCGCCCTGGCGGTTGGTCAGGCGGTCCCGCAGGCCGGGGTTGCCGGCCACGATCCGCTCGAAACGGAACAGCTCGTCCTCGACGCGGTCGCTGTGCCCGTTCGCCTCGGCCGCAGCCAGCAGGGACTCGATGCCGAGCCGCTCCACGGTGTCCGAGAGGTCACGCTCGGTGGCCCAGCGCTGGCCCACGAGGGCCTTGACCACGACCACGGCCTCCGGGGAGACCTTGCCGGAGAGCAGGCGCTCGGCGAGCGCCTGCTTGCCGGCAGCCTCACGCGACGGGTCCGCGAGGGCCCGGCGCAGCGTGGCGCTGCCGTCGATGAGCGCGGTCACGGCGAGGAGCTCCTCGGCGAGGGCGCGGCGGTCCGCTCCCGCAGCGAGCGCGGCCTCGAGGGCCGTGCTCCCGGCGAGCGAGGCTGCGCGCGACGAACCACGCATCAGGAGCCCTCTCCGACCTTCTCGGGCTGCACCTGACCGGACTCGAGCTCGGCGAGGAACCGGTCGACGATGCCGCGCTGGCGGACCTCGTCCTCGAGGGACTCGCCCACGATGCGGCTGGCCAGGTCGGTCGACAGGCGACCCACCTCGGACCGCAACGACACGACGGCCTGCTGGCGCTCGGCCTCGATCTGCTTGTGCGCGGCCTCGGTGATGCGAGTCGCCTCGGTCTGCGCGTGACTGCGCATCTCCACGACGATCGCCGCACCCTGCTCGCGGGCCTCCTCACGGATGCGCGCGGCCTCGGCACGGGCCTCGGCGAGCTGCTCCTGGTACTGCTCCAGGGCCGCCTGGGCCTGCTGCTGGGCCTCTTCGGCCTGCTGCATACCGCCCTCGATGGCAGCCGTGCGGTCGGCGTAGGCCTTCTCGAGGTTCGGCACGACCTTCTTGGCCACGACCCAGTAGAGGATCGCGAACGCGATGATGCCGAAGATCAGCTCACCCCAGAGGGGCAGGATCGGCAGGCGTTCGCCGGTCTTGTCCTCGGCGGCGGCCGCGACAACCACCTGCGTGATGCCGGTGAAGTGCTGCACGGGTTCTCCTAGTGCTGTGGTGCCAGACGGCTTGGGGCTGGTGCGGGGTTCGTCAGGCGGACTTGAAGACGAACGCGAGGACCAGACCGAAGATGGCCAGCGCCTCGGCGAGGGCGAAGCCGAGGATGGCGATGCCCTGCAGGACGCCGCGGGCCTCAGGCTGGCGGGCGACACCGTTGATGTAGGCGGCGAAGATGAGGCCGATGCCCACACCAGGCCCGATCGCGGACAGGCCGTAACCGAGAATGGCGATGTTGCCACCGATGTTGATGGTCCCGTTCATGGGATGAGTCCTCTTTCGTTCTTGAGGTACCGGGTGGCACGTGCCACCCGGACGTTCGTGGGTTGGTTATTCAGTTGTGGGTCGAGCGGGTCCTGCTCCGGGCGGTCGGCCCGGACGGTCTCAGTGCTCGTCGGCGAGCGAGCCGGCGATGTAGGTCGCTGCGAGCAAGGTGAAGATGTACGCCTGCAGGAACTCGATCAGCCCCTCGAACGCGGTCAGGACGAGCGCCATGCCGAAGCTGCCGACCCCCGCGATCTTCAGGCCGAAGCTGCCGTGGATGAGCATGTACTCACCGCCGGTGATGAACAGCAGGAGCAGCAGGTGACCGGCGAACATGTTGCCGAAGAGTCGCAGGGCGAGCGTCAGCGGACGCGTGACGAAGTACGTCAGCAGCTCCAGCGGGATGATCAGCACGTAGATCGGCTTGGGCAGGCCCGGCGGGATCATGTGCTTGATGTGGCCCCACGCGCCGTTCTTCTGGATGCCCACCGCGTGGTAGACGACGAAGACGAGCAGGGTGAGGGCGATCGGGAAGCCGATGCGGCTCATCGTGGGGTACTGGAACGGCGGGATGATGCCGTACAGGTTGTTCACCAGGATCAGCATGAACATGGTGAACAGGAGCGGGACGAACCGCAGGAAGTCCCGGCTGCCGATGATGTCGCGGGCCAGGCCGTTGCGCACGAAGTTGTAGGCGCTCTCGGTGATCCACTGCCCCTTGCCGGGGACGACCGCCGCGCGCTTGGTCGTGGCGACCAGGACCCAGGCCAGCAGCGCCACGGAGATGGCGAGGATGACCATGGGTCGCGTGAGCGCGAAGTCTCCGTGACCGATCAGGGGCTGGTAGAACTCCGCCGGCGTCGGGGCCTGGTATCCCGATCCGTCGCCGCCTTCGGCCGCCAGGTTGCTGGCGGCCAGCACGTTCAGACTCACGTGTTCTCCTCGAGCGTGGTGTGTGGGACAGTCCACTGGCCTACGGCGGCGGCATTCCAACGCCAAGCGCAACCGTGCGGGGTCTGACCTGCGGAAGTCACTGCGTACCGTACCGGAACCACACGAGGTACAGCGACAGGGCCATCCCCCCGACGATCCCCACGGCGACGAGCCAGGTCGTGCCCAGCCAGTGGTCGAGCCCCCAGCCGATGCCCCCGAACATCGCCGGGCCGGTGATGAGGTAGGACACGACGTTCCACATGCGCGCCTCCTCCATCCGCTCGTGCCCGGAGTCGGCCTGCTCCAGCGGAGTGGGCCGACGGGGCGGTTCCGAGGGTGGTGGCGTGCTCATGGCGAGCTCCTGGGGTCATGGGGTGGACCCCCCATCCTGCACGGGGGGCTGCGACTCGTCGAAGACCGGCTTGCGGCTCCGGACGTAGGCCACGACCTGGAAGACCTGCCAGACCACGGCGACCGCGAGGATGGACAGGCCGAAGGCGGTGCCGTTCAGCCAGGTCGCGCCCTGCAGCGCGATGATGACGACGAGCAGGAAGATCAGCTGCCCCATGAAGACGGCCAGCGCGCTGGCGAGGAAGCGGAACGGGTCGGTTGCCCCGCCCAGCTTGCGCATGACCAGCAGCCCTAGGGCGAAGAACACCATCGCGATGACGAAGCCGAGGCCGGCACCGAGCGCCGCCTTGCCGCCACCGAGGACCGCAGCCACGACCACCGCGACCGGACCCACCGCGAGGGTGGGGAGGAAGGCCCCACGCAGCATCACCGCGAACGGGTCGTGGGTGGGGGGCGGAGGAGTGCTCAAAGGTCTGGCCTGCCTGATTCGTCGGAGCTTCGGCGCTTGGCGAATGGGGTGGTCTGCACCCACCTTGGGGCGCTTGTGAAAGGTATCACAAGCGCTCCCGGGGTTCCAAAACCCTGCCACCATCCCGGCGGCTGCGGCGTGCCACGGACGGGGTCGGGCGTGCGTCGTGGACCGGGCGCCGCCGATACCCTGCCGCAGTGAGTGCCAACGCGCCTACCGGCGTCCCACTGGTCGGTCGACACGTCCGGCTCGACCCCGTGCACCCCGACGACGCCGAGGGGCTGCACGCGGTCCACGGCGACCCGGTCGTCTACACCCAGGGATACGTCATGAGCGCCCCTCCCCCGGACCTCGCGGCGACCCGGGCCCTGGTCGCGAGCGCCATCGCCGCGCGCGGGACCGGCCGCACGGCATACACGGTGCGGCTCACCGGAGACGGCGGACTCGGTGCGGCCGGCACCGTCGTGGGCACGACGTCCCTCGGCGACGTCGACGTGGTCAACGAGAGGGTGCACCTCGGGTGGACGCTCTACGGCTCACGCTGGTGGGGCACCGCGGTCAACCCGGAGTGCAAGCTGCTGCTGCTCGGTCACGCGTTCGAGTGCGGGTTCGGGCGGGTCAAGATCCAGACCGACGCAGTCAACCACCGGTCACAGGCGGCGATCGCGAAGCTGGGGGCGACGCGCGAGGGCGTCCTGCGCCGGCACACCCGGCGCGCCGACGGGACCTTCCGCGACACGGTCGTCTTCAGCGTCCTCGCGGACGAGTGGCCCTCGGTCGAGGCCGGCCTGCGCGCACGCCTGGGTATGCCGCCATGCTGAGCGGGGCGCTCAGGGCACCTTCGGCCGGTGGCCGGGCACGGACCAGCGCGGCAGCCAGATCGTCAGGACCCCGACCACCACGACCGCGGCCAGCACACCACCGGCCGCGACGAGCGCGTCGTCGATGAAGATGAAGCTCACCGAGCCCAGGGCCGCGACGGCCGCCCAGAGCCAGAGCAGGATGACCGCGCGTCGGTGACCGTGGCCGATCTGGAGCATCCGGTGGTGCAGGTGCTGCTTGTCCGGGCTCCACGGGCGTTCACCGCGGGCGGTGCGCCGGACGACTGCCAGCAGGATGTCGACGAGCGGCAGCAGGATGATCGCGCCCGGCACGACCAGCGGCAGCAGCGTGGCCGCGACCGGGTTGGTGCTCACCTGGGACGGCGTGACGTTGCCGGTCGTCGAGATCGTCGCCGCCGCCAGCAGCAGACCGAGCAGCAGCGCCCCCGAGTCGCCCATGAACAACCGCGCCGGGTGGTAGTTGTGCGGCAGGAAGCCCAGGCAGCAGCCGATCAGCGCGGCCGAGATGAACGTCGCCGAGGAGAACACGTTCGGGGGGTCGAAGGTGCGCGAGATGCCGTAGCTGTAGATGAAGAACGACGAGGCCGCGATGACGACGACGCCGGCGGCGAGCCCGTCGAGGCCGTCGATGAAGTTGACCGCGTTGGTGAAGACGACCACCGCGAAGACCGTGAGCCCCACCATGAAGGGTTCGGGCAGCACGGTCACGCCGCCGATCGGGAGCTGGAACAGCATGACGCCGCTGAACGCCATGATCCCGGCCGCGATCATCTGCCCACCGAGCTTGGTCAGCCAGTCGAGCTCGCGGACGTCGTCGATCGCCCCGAGCAGGCACACGATGCCGGCGCCGACCAGCGTCCCCTTGAGCTCTGGCCCGAGCTCGAACACCTGCCCGAGGTACGGCAGCCTGCTCGCCGCCAGCATCGAGGCCGCGAACCCGAGGAAGATCGCCACTCCCCCCAGGCGCGGGATCGGCGTCGAGTGCACGTCACGATCGCGCACGGGGGTGAAGGCCCCCGTGCGGACGGCGATGGCACGCATGAGCGGCGTCGCGGCATACGTGATCACCGCGGCGACCATCAGGACGAGGAGGTACTCGCGCACTCAGGGCGCCTCTCGGGTGGGTCGGGACTCAGCCTCGAGGGTATGCCGGGAACCTGGTGACGAGGTCCGTCACGCCCGCGCGGACCTCCTTGGAGACCGCGTGGTCGGGGTCGGCGTCACCCTCGACGACCGCCTTGGCGATCAGGTCGGCGATGGTGCGCATCTCCTCGGTGCCCATGCCCTGGGTCGTGACGCAGGGGGTGCCCACGCGGATCCCGCTGGCGATGTTGGGCTTCTGCGGGTCGAACGGGATGGCGTTCTTGTTGAGGACGATGCCGGCCGCGTCGGAACGCGCCTCGGCGTCCGCGCCCGTGACGCCCACGCCCTGGAGGTCGTGCAGCGACAGGTGGGTGTCGGTGCCGCCTGTCGTCGGACGGATCCCCTTCTCCCCCAACGACGTCGCGAGGACGCGTGCGTTCTCGATGACCTGCTTGGCGTAAGCCTGGTACGCCGGGGTCGCACACTCCTTGAAGTTCACGGCCTTGGCCGCGATGGTGTGCATCTGCGGACCGCCCTGCATCATCGGGAAGACGGCCTTGTCGATCTTGGCCTGGTGCTCCGCCTTGCAGACCAGGGCGCCCGAGCGCGGGCCGCGCAGCACCTTGTGCGTGGTGAAGGAGACGACGTCGGCGTACGGGACCGGGCTGGGGATCGCCTTGCCCGCGACGAGGCCGATGAAGTGCGCGGCGTCGACCCAGAAGATCGCCCCGACCTCGTCGGCGAGCTTGCGGAAGAACTCGAAGTCGATGAGCCGCGGGATCGCCGATCCACCGGCGAGGATCACCTTGGGGCGGTGCTCCTTGGCGAGGCGCTCGACCTCGGCGTAGTCGATGTCCTCGGTCTCGCGGTCGACGCCGTAGTGCACCGCGTTGAACCACTTGCCGGAGAAGGAGACCTTCGTGCCGTGGGTCAGGTGGCCACCCATGGGCAACGCCATCGCCAGGATCGTGTCGCCGGGCGACATGAACGCGCCGTACACGGCCTGGTTGGCGCTGGCGCCGGAGTGGGGCTGGACGTTCGCGTGGTCGGCGTCGAACAGCGCCTTGCACCGCTCGATGGCCAGGGTCTCGGCCTTGTCGACCTCGGAGCAGCCGCCGTAGTAGCGGCGCCCCGGGTAGCCCTCGGCGTACTTGTTGGACAACGTGGAGCCGAGCGAGGTGAGGACCTCGGGGCTGGACATGTTCTCCGATGCGATGAGCTGCAGACCACCGCGGATGCGGTCGAGCTCGGAGACGAGGACGCCGGCGATCTCGGGGTCGAAGGCCTCGAGCGCGCCGAAGTCGGAGCCGTAGAAGGTGTCGCTCTGGGTCATCGGGTCTCTCCTGGGTGGTCGGCGGGGGTGCGCTCGGTGGTCGGATCCGCCGACAACTCTATGGCCTGCGTCGGCTCCGCTCCGGGGGTGTCCGTGGGCTCCTCGTCGGGGGTGTCCGTGGCCTGGTGAGCGGGCTGGTCGCCGCCCCCGTCCGTGGGCTCGTCAGCAGGATCGTCCCTGGACTCGTCCGTCGGGTCGTCCGTCGGCTCGTCGACCCCCAGCGGCTGGACCTCGTCCACAGGCTGCGCGGCCAGCATGACGGCGTCGATCTGCTGCTGGGTGACCGCTCCCAGGCGCAGCACCTCGGGCTCGGACCCGGTGCAGTCGATGATCGTCGAGACCTCGCTGCTCGTCGTCGGGCCCGCATCGAGGTAGACGGCGACCGAGGCGCCGAGCTGCGCGGCCGCGTCGGTGACCGTGGTGGCCGGGGGCTGGCCGGTGAGGTTGGCGCTGGTGACCGCCATCGGACCGACCTCGGTGAGCAGCGCGAGGGCGGTGTCGTCCTGCGGCATGCGCACGGCCACCGTCCCGTTGGTGTCTCCGAGGTCCCACATGAGGGAGGACTGGGCCTTGAACACCAGGGTGAGCGGCCCGGGCCAGAACTCGCGGATCAGGTCGCGTGCCCACTCCGGGATGTCCGTGGCCAGGCCGTCGACCGTCCGGACGCTCGGCACCAGCACGGGCGGCGGCATCTCGCGGCCGCGGCCCTTGGCCGCGAGGACGGAGGCGACCGCCTCCGGGGAGAACGCGTCGGCGCCGATGCCGTAGACGGTGTCGGTCGGCAGGACCACGACGCCGCCGTCACGGACGACCTCGACGGCTGCCGCGATCCCCTCGGCGCGCCCGGACTCGGTGGTGCAGTCGTACACAGGGCTCATGTCCGCCAGCGTAGTTGTGCCCCTCGCGACCGGGGGCGGTGGGACGCGGCGAGGGGATCAGGCCTCGGCGGCGGGGCCGGCAATCCCGGTCAGTTCGGCCGACACGTCCCACAGACGGGCCGCCGCGACCCGGTCGTAGGACGCCTTGGCGGAGCGTTTTGGCTGCTCGTTCGCGAAGTACCGACCCGTGACGCCCTCGACCACGGAGGCGGAGGCGAGGTGGATCGAGGTCCGGGCCCCCTGGTCGGGGGTCTTCATGAACGGGCGGACGACGGGCAGCAGCAGCCGCATCCAGCCACCGGAGTCCTCCTGGCCGAACGCCGTGCGCACCACCCCCGGGTGCAGGACGTTCGCCGTGACGCCGGTGCCCTCGAGGCGCCGGGCCAGCTCGTAGGTGAACATGACGTTGGCCAGCTTGGACTGGTTGTAGGCGCGTTGGCCGCTGTAGCCCTGCTCCGCCTGCAGGTCGTCGAAGTCGAGACGGCCCATGGCCTGGGCCCCCGACGACACGGTGACGACGCGAGCCGGCGCACTCTCGCGCAGCCGATCGAGCAGCAGGTTGGTGAGCAGGAACGCAGCGAGGTGGTTGACCGCAAAGGTGCGCTCCAGGCCGTCCTCGGTGGCGTGCCGGTGCGCCCAGAAGCCACCGACGTTGTTCACCAGCACGTCCAGGCGTGGGTATGCCGCGAGCACCTCCTTCGCGAGGGCCCGCACCTCGCGCTGCGCAGACAGGTCGGCGACGAAGACGTCGACGTCTCCTCCAGTGCGCCGGATGTTCGCGGCGGCCGCCTCCGCGCGAGCCGGGTCCCGCCCGACGATCCCCACCCTGGCGCCGAGGGAGGCGAGACCGGCAGCGGTGGCGCCGCCGATCCCGCCGGTGCCACCGGTGACCAGCACGGTCCGGCCGGCCATGGACTCCCCCGGAACGCCAGGCATGGTCAGCGGACGATCTTGAAGTTGAACATGCCGGTACCGAGCGCGCCCATGAGCCGCAGCCACACGGGGAGCAACATCTCGGTGCCGCGCGCGGTGGAGATGTCGCCGAGGTCGATCACATCGGTGTGCCCGAAGCTCTCGAGCAGCGCGGTCACCGTCGCCTTGGCCTCGGCGTCGTTGCCGGACACGAACACCGACGACGGCTCCCCCAGTGATGCGGGGCGCACCATGAGCTCGGCCGTCAGCGTGTTGAGGGCCTTGACGATCCGCGCCTGCGGGAACTCCCGCTGGATCTGCTCCCCGAGCGAGTCGGTGTCCTTGACGAACAGGGTGGGAGGGAAGCCCTGGGAGAAGTCGAGCGGGTTGCTGATGTCGATGACGACCTTGTCCCCGAGGACCTCGGCGCCGACGGCCTGCAAGGCCGGGATCGCCGCCGCGCCACCCGTGGCGTTGACGACGAGGTCCGCACCGGACACGGCGTCGGCGAACGTCGCGAGGGTGACCTCCGGGTGCTCGGTGGCCCACGCGGCATACGGCGGGTTGCCCATGCCGTCGGGCTCGGTGCGCGCGAGGGTGGACTGGGGGTCACGGGTGCCGGTGACGACGTCGTGGCCCAGCTCGGCCAGACGGCCCGCCAGCGCCTGGCCGACCATGCCGGTTCCGAGGACTGCGATCTTCATGGGTTCTCCTGGAGTCAGTGAAGTAGACAGATCTGTCTACTGATGACGAGAACGTAGCAGACAGATCTGTCTACTGCCAAGGTATGCTGGCCCCACGACCTTCCGAGGAGGCCCACCACCGTGACCACCACCGACACGACCGACGCACCGCTCGCGCGGTCGAGCGCTGCGCGCGACCGGATCCTCGACACCGCTGTGGAGCTCTTCTACGCCAAGGGAATCCGCGCCGTGGGGGTCGACCTGATCATCGCCGAGTCGGGCGTGGCCAAGGCGACCTTCTACAAGCACTTCCCCGCCAAGGACGACCTCGTCATCGCCTACCTCGACCGGGTCGACGAACAGTGGTCGGGGCAGCTGCACGCCGCCGCGCAGGCCGCGGGTCCGGCGCCCGCCGACCAGCTCGTCGGCCTCTTCGACGCCCTGCAGAACGCCTGCCGGTGGGAGGGCTACCGGGGCTGCGGCTTCATCAACGCCGCGGCCGAGTCCCAGCCGGGGACGGCTGCCCACGAGCGGACGGTCGCCCACAAGGCCTCTGTCCTCACCTGGGTCGAGGACCTCGCGACCCGGGCCGGGGCCCGCGACCCCCGCGCCCTGGCCCGGTCCCTGACGCTGCTGCTCGACGGCGGCCTCGCGAGCGGCACGCTCGACGCCGCACCCGAGGCGCCGTCGGTCGCCAAGGAGACGGCGAGCGCGCTCGTCGCCGCCTCCACCAGCTGACCCCGCCCGAGCCGCCCCGCCCGAGCTGATCCCGCGTGAGCTGCCCCGCCTGAGCTGCCCGGGCGGCTCAGGCTCGGACGGCGACGGTCGCCCGCGGTCGGCCGGTGAGGTCACGCTCGTCACGCACGTCGACCCACTGGCCGGTGCGCTCCAGCGCCGCCGGCAGCAACGCACCCTGGCTGTCGGCGTGCTCCATCACCAGGACCCCACCCGGCCTCAGCAGCACGGCCGCGCGAGCGGCGACGGCGAGCGGGATGGCCAGGCCGTCCTCGCTGCCGCCGTACAGCGCCAGCTCCGGGTCGTGGTCACGGACCTCGGGGTCCACCGGCACCATCCCGACGGGGATGTACGGCGGGTTGGACACGACCACGTCGACGGTCCCGTCAAGCTCGGGGAACGCCGTCGTCGCGTCACCGTGCACGAGGGTCACGTCGAGCCCCGTGTCGGCGACGTTGCGCGCCGCCCAGGCGTGCGCGTCCTCCCCCAGCTCCACGGCATGCACGGTGGCCCGGGGCACCTCGTCGGCGATCGCGAGCGCGATCGCACCGGAGCCGGTGCACAGGTCGACCACGACCGGCTCCGCGTCGACGGCGAGGGCGGCCTCGATCGCCAGGCCGGCCACGACCTCGGTCTCCGGGCGGGGGGTGAACACGCCCGGACCGACCGAGAGCTCGAGGCGGCGGAACGCCGCGCGCCCGGTGAGGTGCTGCAGGGGCACCCGGTCGGCGCGGTGCTCGACGAGGCGTGCGTATGCCGTGGGGTCCGGTGCCGAGGCGCCGAGCACCATCGCGGTCCGCAGCTCCCCCACCGGCCGACCCAGCACGTGGGCGGCGAGGGCGAGCGCGTCGTGCTCCGGTGACGGCACGCCGGCCTCGGACAGCCGGGTCGCCGCGGCCCGCACGGCGGCTCCCAGGTCACCAGCCCCGCTGGCGGCGTCGGTCGTCTCCTCGGTCGGCACGTCGGGCCTACTTCGCCGAGCCCGAGGAGGCCTCGGCGACGGCAGCCATGCGGGCGGCCTCGTCGGCGTCGACCGCGGACTGCACCACGGCGTCGAGCTCGCCGTCCAGCACGGTGTCGAGGTTGTAGGACTTGAAGCCGGTGCGGTGGTCGGACAGGCGGTTCTCGGGGTAGTTGTAGGTGCGGATCCGCTCGCTGCGGTCGACGGTGCGGATCTGGCTGCGCCGCGCGGCACTCGCCTCGGCGTCGGCGGCATCCTGGGCGAGCTGGTGCAGGCGGGCCCGCAGCACCCGCATCGCCGACTCCTTATTCTGGAGCTGGGACTTCTCGTTCTGGCAGGAGACGACGGTGCCGGTCGGCAGGTGGGTGATGCGCACCGCCGAGTCCGTGGTGTTGACCGACTGGCCGCCGGGTCCGGAGCTGCGGTAGACGTCGATCTTGAGGTCGTTGGCGTCGATGACGACCTCGACCTCCTCAGCCTCGGGCATGACGAGCACGCCTGCTGCCGAGGTGTGGATGCGCCCCTGGCTCTCGGTCACGGGCACCCGCTGCACTCGGTGCACCCCGCCCTCGTACTTCAGCCGCGCCCACGGGGCGTCGCCGGGCTGCGGGGTGCCCTTGGCCTTCACGGCCATCCGGACGTCCTTGTAGCCGCCGAGGTCGGACTCGGTCGCGTCGATGAGCTCGGTCTTCCAGCCCCGCCGCTCGGCGTACCGCAGGTACATCCGCAGCAGGTCGCCGGCGAACAGCGCCGACTCCTCGCCACCCTCCCCCGCCTTGACCTCGAGGATCACGTCGCGGTCGTCGTCGGGGTCGCGCGGCACGAGCAGGCGGCGCAGCCTGTCCTCGGCGGCTTCGAGGGTGGCCTCGAGCGAGGGCACCTCCGCAGCGAACTCCGCGTCCTCCTTGGCCATCTCGCGCGCGGCGGCGAGGTCGTCGGTGGCCGCGTGCCACGCGTGGTAGGCGGCGACCGTGGGGCCCAGCGCGGCATACCTCTTGTTGAGCCGGCGGACCAGGTCCTGGTCGCCGAACACCGCGGGATCGGCCAGCTGCTGCTCGAGGTCGGCGTGCTCGGCGACGAGGGCGGCGGCGGACTCCAACATGGGGGGGCTCCTCGGGTGGTGCGGTGATGGCGCTGGGCGGTGCGGGGTCCGCCCGTGGCGGGTAAAGCAATGCGCCGGCCCTGACCACGAGGGTCAGGACCGGCGCATCGGGAAAGCTACTTGCTCTCGGCCACGGCCTTCTTGCCGTAGCGGGCCTCGAAGCGGGCCACGCGACCACCGGTGTCGAGGATCTTCTGCTTGCCGGTGTAGAACGGGTGGCACTGCGAGCAGACCTCGGCGCGCATCTGGCCGGAGGTGGCCGTGCTGCGGGTCACGAACGTGCTGCCACAGGTGCAGGTCACGGTCGTCTCGACGTACTCGGGGTGGATGTCCTTCTTCACTTCGCGCTCCTTGAGTCATGAGGCCGGGTCGGCCGGGCGGAGTGCCCTGGCTGCCGTGAACCGGCCAGCGGTCAAGTGTGCCAGACAGCGGCGCACATCTCCTAAACGGTGGGAGCCGGTTGCTCATTCCCACCGGCCGACCGCGGGGATCGCGTCCCGGAGCCGTTCGCGGTCCGAGAGGTGGACGACGGGGCCGTGAGCAGCGGGAGGCTGATCGTCATGGTCGTCCCCTCCCCCTCCACCGAGACGAAGGTCAGCGTGCCGGCGTGCCCCTCGACGATCGCCCGGACGATGGCCAGGCCGAGGCCGGTGCCCGGGATCGCCTGGGCGTTGGCGTTGGAAGCCCGGAAGAACCGGTCGAACAGCTTGGCCTGGTCCTTCGCCGGGATGCCGATTCCGGTGTCGGCGACGACGATCTCGACGGTGCGGCCGACCGCCCGGGTCGTGATCGAGGCCACCCCTCCGGCCGGGGTGAACTTCACGGCGTTGGACCCCAGGTTGATTAGGGCGCGTTCGAGCTGGATCCGGTCGACGTGCACCTTGAGGCACGGGTCGACGGCATGGATGACGAGCTGCACCGACCCGCGGGCCGCCACGGGCTGGAGCATCTCGGTCACCCCGCGCACGACATCGCTGACCAGCACGTCCTCCGGGTCGGACTCCAGGCCGGTCGCCTCGATCTTGTTGAGCACGAGCAGGTCCTCGATGAGCCCGCGGAGCCTGGTCGCGTTGCGCCCGATCACGCGCAGGGCCGACCCCTGAGCGTCCTCGAGGCCGCCGTAGTCGCCGTCCTCGAGGAGCTCGAGGTACCCGCTGATGGAGGTGAGCGGGGTGCGCAGCTCGTGGCTGACCGTGGCCATGAAGTCGGTCTTCTGGCGGTCGAGCTCGGTCAGCCGACGCACCTGCTCGAGCTGCATCTCGTTGAGCCGCAGCTGGGTGATCGTCTGGGCCAGGTACCCGGCGCACTGCTGCACCGCCTGGATCTCGAACCGCCGCCAGCGTCGGTAGATGTCGACGGTCATGAGGGCCAGGACCCCCAGCCCGCGCTCTCCCACCCCCACCGGCACCATCACCATCGACCTCGCACCGGTGGCGCGATGGAAGGCGGCGGCTCGCTCGTCCCGGGCGACCTCGGGGTCGAGCAGGTCGCGGATGACGAAGACGGATCCCTCGCGTCGCAGCTCACGGTTGACGTCGGGGACGCTGCGGGCCAGCGACGGCGGCAGCGGAGGCAGTGGCGGAAGGTCCTCCCGGTGCCACTGGACCCGCTCCTCGACCGCCTCCTCACCGTCGCCGAGCGTGTAGAGCAGGACCCGGTCGGCGCTCATGGCCGTGCCGAGGTGCGAGCAGACCAGCTGGAGGACTTCCTCGATGTCGTCGACGCTGCGCACCATCTGGGCGACCTGGAGGACGAGCTCGTGCATGTGCAGGACCTGGGCCTGCTCCTCCATGAGGGCCCGGTTGGTGGTCGTCAGGTCGTTGAAGTCCTCTGCCAGCGCCCGGATCTCGGCCGCCCCCGACCTCGAGTCGGCGCGCGCCAGGCCGTCCCCGGCGCGCTGGCGCCCGACGACACCGCGCAACAGGACGATCGGACGCGAGAGCGAGCCCTCGATGGTGCGCCACATGAGGTAGGCGCCGACGGTGGACAAGAGGGTCAGGGCGGCCATGAGCACCAGCAGCCGGTCGAAGGCACCGGCGACGCGTTCGCGGGTCTTCAACCGCTCGGCCACCAGCTGCGACTCAAGGCTCGTGGAAGCGGCCCGGAAGGCGTCGAAGCGCTGGTCGGCTGCTGCGACCACCTCCGCCCGGGTCCTGCGCTCCGCCCCGGACCTGGACCGGTCGACGACGTCGAACCACGCGCGCGCGGCGGCCTCCTGCTCGCGACTCAGCTGGAGGTACCGCGTCCGCTCCGCCTTGGGGAGCACGTCGCGACCCAGGGCGGCCTGCTGTCGGTCGACCAGCACCTGGATGGAGGTGAGGGACGCCTGCATCTGCGAGTCCGCGCCGGTGGCGGACCCAACGAGCTCCCGGCTCCACCTGGCGTTGGCATCGGCCATCTCCTGGCGCACGGCGGCCGTGGCGTCGAGGGCCGGCGACAGGGCCTGGCTGCCGCGAGCCGTGTCGCGGGAGTTGTCGTGGACGGTCAGCAGCGCCGCGCCCGCGACGACGGGGACGATGCAGAGCATCGTCACCACCAGCAGGCGCAGCTGGGCAGCGACCGACCACTGGGCCGGCCGGCTCACGACTCCACCTCGTCGAAGCCGGTCCGGGTCATGACACCCCAGACCTGCTTCTTGCCCCGCAGGCTCGCCCACCAGCCCGACAACCGCCAGAAGACGGTGAGCTGTCGGTAGCCGAAGTTCTCCAGCACCGCGGCGGCGACCGTGGCGGCCAGGTCACGCCAGCGCGTGTAGCGGTGGAAGGCCCACTCCTCCACCGACATCGCAGCGAGGGTGACGAGGATGGCCAGCCCGTAGGCGAGGACGAGGAAGAGGATGGCGTAGGGGATGTTCACGATGCCGAGCGCGAGGCCGAGCAGGACGACGATGATCCCGAAGGCCTCGAGCAACGGGGCGAACAGCTCGAACAGCCAGTAGTACGGGAGGGCGAGCGCGCCGATGCGGCCGTACCTGCGGCGGAACATCATCCCGCGATAGGCCCACAGCGTCTCCCACAGGCCCCGGTGCCACCTGCGCCGCTGGCGCGCCAGCACGGCGAAGGTCGACGGGACCTCGGTCCAGCACACCGGTTCGGGGACGAACTCGACGCTGTAGTCGCGACCGGTGTCGATCATGTGCTTGTGGATGTGCAGCATCAGCTCGAAGTCCTCGCCGATGCTGTCCGGGTCCAGGCCACCGACCTCGACCACGACGTCGCGACGGAACATGCCGAAGGCGCCGCTGATGAGGATGAGCATGCCGAGGCGGGACCAGCCGGTGCGACCGATGAGGAAGGCCCGGAGGTACTCCACCACCTGGATCCGGGCCAGCCACGTCTTGGGCATGGCGAGCTTGACGAGCCGTCCCGAGACGACGCGGCTGCCGTTGACCGCGCGGATCGTGCCGCCGGTCGCCACCATGCGGGTGGGGTCGTCGGTGAACGGCTTGCTGACGCGCAGGAGGGCGTCCGGCTCGAGGATCGAGTCGGCGTCGATCACCGCCACGAGGGGCTCGACGGCGGCGTTGATGCCGGCGTTGATCGCCTCCGAGCGGCCCGAGTTGGTCTTGCGCACGACGACCAGGCGGGTGTGACCGTCGCGCGGGACGTGCACCTCGGTGATCAGCGAACGCAACGGGATGTCCTGCGGGACCTGGCGCGGGATCCGGATCAGGTCGAAGGCGTCGCGCAGCAGCGCGAAGGTGTCGTCGGTGCTGCCGTCGTCGACGATGACGACCTCGTGGCGCGGGTAGCGCAGGGAGAGCATCGCCTTGGCCGACGTCACGACGCCGACCTCCTCGTTGTAGGTGGGCACGATGACCGACACACCTAGGGCGAGCTCGCCGCCCAGGGTGTCCACGGAGGCGTCTCGCATGCGCAGATAGCGCCGAAACTGCAGCCCAGCGGTGCAGATGAGGACGACGAACGACAGGTTGATCAGGGTGAAGTAGACCAGGATCGGGATCGAGGTGACGGCGTACAACCACTGGACCGTCGAGCGGAGTCCGTCGATGAACGTGTTCACGACGTCCCGGCCCTCAGCCCGGCCAGCACGAGCGCCGTCCCCGCCGCCGGCTCCGACCGTCGGTCCTGCAGGGTGCGCATGCCGAGCGGTCCGATCTGGACGAGGGAATGGGCGGCCAGCTCGGCGAGGCGGGTGTCGGGGTCGAGCAGGAGGGCGACGAGGGGCCCGAGGGCGTCGGCGGAGCCGATGCGACCCAGGGCCCTCGCGCAGGCACGACGCAGGTCGGTGGGCGCTCCCTGCGCCGTGTGGCGGGCCAGGAGGTCGATCTCCGAGTCCCGGCCGATGAGCCCCAGCGCCTCGGCCGCCTCGACCCGCACCGTGAGATCGGGATCGGAGTCGACGAGCTCGCGCAGCTCGGGCAGGGCCGGCACGAAGGTGCCGACGCCGGCGACGTGCGCGGCCACCATCCGGGTGCGGGGCGCGGGGTTGCGCATGGCGGCCCGCAGCACCGGCGTGATCTCGAAGCCCATCTCGAGGAGGGCGTCGGCGGCAAGCCCCGCGGGGATGCCACCACCGGCACCGACCGAACGAAGCAGGGGGGCGGCCAGCCAGGGGTCGGCGAGGTAGGCCGCGGCATACGCAGCGCTGGCGCGCACGTCGGACGCCTCGTCCTCGAGCGCCTCGGAGATCAGTGCAGAGCAGTCGTCGACCCGCGCCAGGCCCAGCAGCTGGACCGCGCGGGCACGGTGCACCGGCGAGCGGTGGGCGATGTCGGCCCTGGCCCGGTCGATCGCACCGTGCTCCTCGAGCACGGTGACGAGCTGGCTGGCGGGTTCACCACGCACCTTGGCGAGCAGGCCGACGGCCGCGTGGTCGATGGCGTCCGCAGTCTTTCCACGGGCACTGCGCAGCGCCGGCAGGCCGTCCGGCTCGCCCGCGGCCAGCTCGATGAGCGCTCCGCGCACGGGCGCGAGCGCGAGAGCGGTCCGGCTCTCGCGACGCAGCCGGGTCACCTTGGAGACGACGACGCTGAGCGCGAGGGTCAGGCAGGCCAGCAGGACCAAGAGCTCGATGCCCAGGAGCAGCTGCCGGGTGGTCACCGGGCTCGAGCGAGCATGCCGTTCACCCGGTGCAGGAGCTCCCGGGGGCTGAACGGCTTGATCACGTAGTCGTCCGCACCGACGGCGAAACCGGTGTCGACGTCGCTGTCACGCGACTTCGCGCTGAGCAGCAGCACCGGCACGGCGCCGTGCTCGCTGTCGCGGATCTTGCGCAGCACGTCGATGCCGGACAGCCCGGGCATCATGACGTCGAGGATGACCAGCGCCGGACGCTGGGCCTGGAAGGACTCCCACGCAGCCAGTCCGTCGCCCACAGCCTCGACGGCGTACCCGGACTGCGTGAGCTTGAACTCCACGAGGTCTCGGATGTCGGGGTCGTCGTCGGCAATGAGCACGCGGGCCCCATCGGGCATGGCCACGGCTGGTCCTTTCGTCAGTCCTGCATCACTACGGTGCATTACATCAAATGTATGGGGTGCGGCAGGCAATGGTCCGCGTCAGGCCGCATCCGTGGCGTTCCCTTGGCAAATAGAGCCGAACGGATTACTTCCCGCCTCCCACGACCAGAGGAAGACGCGACACCACGGAATGAACGCGACGGGTGGGCGCAGACGAAGGAGCCCGGCACCAGGTCGGTGCCGGGCTCCGTCCGGTCCGGTCCCAGGGACCGGTGGTGACCGGTGTCAGCTGTTCTCGTCGTGCGGCTTCAGCGAGGAGTTCTGCTGGACCTGCATGAGGAACTCGACGTTGCTCTTGGTCTTCTTGAGCCTGTCGATGAGCAGCTCGATCCCCTGCTGCTGGTCGAGGGCGGCCAGCACCCGACGCAGCTTCCACATGATCTTGAGCTCCTCACCGGAGAGGAGGAGCTCCTCCTTGCGGGTGCCCGAGTTGTTGATGTCGACCGCGGGGAAGATCCGGCGGTTGGACAGGCCACGGTCGAGCTTGAGCTCCATGTTGCCGGTGCCCTTGAACTCCTCGAAGATCACCTCGTCCATGCGCGACCCGGTCTCCACCAGCGCTGTGGCGAGGATGGTCAGCGAGCCGCCGTCCTCGATGTTGCGCGCGGCACCGAAGAACTTCTTCGGCGGGTAGAGGGCGGCGCTGTCGACACCACCGGACAGGATGCGACCACTCGCCGGTGCGGCGAGGTTGTAGGCACGGCCCAGCTTGGTGATCGAGTCCAGCAGCACGACGACGTCGTGGCCCATCTCCACGAGCCGCTTGGCCCGCTCGATGGCCAGCTCGGCCACCGTGGTGTGGTCCTCGGCGGGACGGTCGAAGGTGGAGGAGATGACCTCGCCCTTGACCGCGCGCTGCATGTCGGTGACCTCCTCGGGACGCTCGTCCACCAGGACGACCATGAGGTGGCACTCGGGGTTGTTCGTCGTGATCGCGTTGGCGATGGCCTGCATGACCATCGTCTTGCCGGCCTTGGCCGGGGCGACGATGAGTCCGCGCTGGCCCTTGCCGATGGGGGCGACGAGGTCGATCACCCGGGTGGTGAGCAGGCCGGCCTCGGTCTCCAGACGTAGCCGCTGCTGGGGATACAACGGCGTGAGCTTGCCGAACTCGACCCGCTTGCGGGCCTCGTCGGGGGTCATGCCGTTGACCGTGTCGAGACGCACGAGCGCGTTGAACTTCTGGCGCTGGCTCTGCTGCTGGTCCTCGACCTGCGCCTTCACCGCACCGGTGATGGCATCGCCCTTGCGCATGCCGTTCTTCTTGACGGTGCCCAGCGGGACGTAGACGTCGTTGTTGCCCGGCAGGTAGCCCGAGGTGCGCACGAAGGCGTAGTTTTCCAGGACGTCGAGGATGCCTGCCACGGGGATGAGGACGTCGTCCTCGGCCACCTGGGGCTCGGACTCGTAGTCCCCGCCGTACTGACGGTCGGTGCGACCCCGCTTGTCACGGTTGCGACTGCGGTTGCGGTTGCGCCGACGGCCGCGGCCGTCGCCGTCCTCGTCGCCGTAGCCCTGGTCCTGCTGGCCCTGGTTCTGGCCGCCCTGGTTCTGGCCGCCCTGGTTCTGGCCACCCTGGTTCTGGCCACCCTGGTTCTGGGCGCGGTGGTTCGGGTTCTGGCCACCCTGGTGCTGGTTGCCGCCCTGGGTCCCCCGGTCGTGCTGGCGGTCGTCACGCTCTTCGCGCTCGGACCGGTCGCCCCGGGCGTTCCGGTCACCTTGTTGGCGGTCGTTCCGGTCGTTCCGGTCGTTCCGGTCGTCCCGCTCGCCCTGCTGACGATCACCCCGCGTGCTGCGCTCGGACTGGCCCCGCTCGTCACGCTCGGTGGAGCGGTCGGCGCGGTTCTGCTGCCCGTCGCCCCGCTCGCTGCGGACCCGGTCGTCACGGTCCTGGCTGCGCTCGGCCTCCCCCCGGTCCGCCGGGGTCTCGGTCTGCGGGCGCTCGGCACGACGCTCGGCAGCGCGGGCGGCCCGCTCGGCGCGGGCACGCTGACGCTCGGCTCGCGCCTGCTCGGCCCCGGCCCGCGGGGACTCGGTGCGTGGAGCCTCGGTGGTCGAGGCCTCCTGGGGCTGGGAGTCGGTGCGCTGGGACCCGGCGTCCGCCGGCTCCGTGGTCGCGGACCCGGCGCGCAGGGACTCGCTGCGGGCGGACCCGGTGTTCGCGGGCTCGGTGCGAGCGGGCTCGGTGCGAGCTGACTCGGTGCGAGCGGGCTCGCTGCGAGGCGACTCTGCCGCCGGACGCTCCTCTGCCGCAGCCTCACGCCGGGGCGCGGAGCCTCCGGACTGGCGGTCCTTGATGGCGGCGACGAGGTCGCCCTTGCGCATCTTCGCGGTGCCGGCGATGCCCATGCTCGCGGCCAGGCCCTGGAGCTCAGCCACCTTCATGGTGCTCAGTGCACCGGAGCGGCGCGGCTTCTCGTCCTGCGACGGCGCAGTTCCGAGAGTGGTGGTGTCTGTCACGAAGGATCCTTCCCCCTCGTATGCGGCCGGGTTCAGATCCCGAGCCGGTGCGTGGGTCGGCAGCGGCCGACCGGTGGAGCCACATGCAGCACGGTGAGGCCAGGGCAGCGAAGGCTGCCGTCATGTGGAGGGTGCAGCTCGCTGGTGTTCCGCGAAGGGGCGGCACCGGCGGCGAGTGCGTGCTCAATGTAACACCGTTACCTTGGCCAGAAGTCCAACGTGCGCAGATTGTCTCCTAGCGCGCAAGCACGCTGACCTGCGCTCCTTCGGCCGGCACCCCGGGATCGAGGACCTGCCACGCGGTGTCGACGAGGGCGGCCACGGAGCCCACCGCGTCGCGCGTCGACAGGACGAGCACCGAGGGTCCCGCGCCCGAGATGACCGCGGCGTGCCCGGCCGCGCGCAGTCGGTCGACGAGCTCCATCGAGCCGCCGAAGGACTCCCGTCGAGCCTCCTGGTGCAGCCACTCCCGTGTGCCGGCGAGGAGGTGCTCCGGGTGGTCGGTCAGGGCCTGCACGAGCAGTGCCGACCGGGCGGAGTTGAGGGCGGCGTCCCCGTGACGCACGTGGGTCGGCAGGACCGACCTCGCCTTCGCGGTCGACAGCTGGGTCGCCGGCACGAGGACCAGGACGCGGACCTCAGGATGCAGGGACAGCCGCACGGTGTGCGTTCCGTCCCCGTCGCTGTCCGACCACGACAGGGTCAGGCCGCCGTAGACCGACGCCGAGGAGTTGTCCGGGTGTCCCTCGAGCCTGGCCGCGAGCGTGTTGGCGAAGGCGAGGTCGACCGGGCCCTCGGCACCGCGGCATACGTCGTGCAAGGCTTGTGCCGCAACGATTCCCGTGACGATCGCCGTGGCTGACGAACCCAGCCCACGTCCGTGCGGCACCTCGTTGCGACACTGCAGGAGCAGCCCTGCCGGAGCGCCGACCCCGAGCTCCTCCCAGGCGCGCACCATCGAGCGGTGGACGAGGTGCGTCGCGTCCCGCGGGACGTCGGCCGCACCCTCCCCCTCGACCTCGATGCGAAGGCCGGGGCTCTCGGTGATCGTGGCGACGCAGCTGTCCCACAGCCCGAGCGCCAAGCCGACGGAGTCGAACCCGGGCCCGAGGTTGGCGCTGCTCGCCGGCACCCGCACCTCGACCGCCGCCCCGGGGGCCAGGGCAGCGCCCATCAGCCGTCCAGTCCCAGGGCCTGAGCCGCGGTGAAGGCGTCGACCGACACCCTCGTGGGGGTGACGTCGGAACCGTCGGCGTTGCGCAGGGCCCACTGCGGGTCCTTCAGCCCGTGACCGGTCACGGTGCACACGATGGTGGCGCCGGCCGGCACGTGCCCCGCCTCGGCCGCCTGGAGCAGGCCGGCGACGGATGCCGCGGAGCCGGGCTCGACGAAGATGCCCTCCCGGGCCGACAGGACGCGGTGGGCGTGCAGGATCTGCTCGTCCGTGACGGACTCGATGCGACCGCCGGAGTCGTCGCGGGCCTGCTCGGCCTGCTTCCACGAGGCGGGGTTGCCGATGCGGATCGCCGTGGCGATGGTGTCGGGGTCGTCGACGGGGTGGCCCAGGACGATCGGCGCTGCACCGGCGGCCTGGAAGCCCCACATCTGCGGCAGCGTCCTCGCCGGACCGGGCTGCTCGGAGTCGCGGTGGTACTCGCGATAGCCCTTCCAGTAGGCCGTGATGTTGCCGGCGTTGCCGACAGGCAGGCAGTGGATGTCAGGGGCGTCGCCCAGCGCGTCGACGACCTCGAAGGCGGCGGTCTTCTGCCCCTCGATGCGGGCCGGGTTGACCGAGTTGACGAGCTCGACGGGGTAGGCCTCTGCGAGCTTGCGGGCCAGGGTCAGGCAGTCGTCGAAGTTGCCGTCGACCTGCAGCAGGGTTGCCCCGTGGGCGATCGCCTGGCTGAGCTTGCCCATCGCGATCTTGCCGTCGGGCACGAGGACCGCACACGTCATACCGGCCTTGGTCGCGTAGGCGGCCGCGCTGGCACTGGTGTTGCCGGTGGACGCGCAGATGACGGCCTTCGCGCCGTTGCGGGCGGCGACGGAGATGGCGGCGGTCATGCCGCGGTCCTTGAACGAGCCGGTGGGGTTCAGCCCCTCGTACTTGACGAACACGTTCGCCCCGGTGAGCGAGGACAGGTGCTCGGCCGGGATGAGCGGGGTGCCGCCCTCCTGGAGCGTGATGACCGGCGCGCCCGCGAGGGTCGGCAGGCGGTCGGCGTACTCGCGGATGACGCCCTTCCACATCGTGGCCATCAGGCTCCCTCCACCCTCATCACGGACGTGACCTCGTGCACGGTGTCCAAGGCGGCGAGCGCCTCGACGGTCGCCGACAGTGCAGCGTCCGTCGCCGTGTGGGTCACCACGACCAGGCTGGCGCGGGTCTGGCCACCCTCGTCGTCGACGACGACCTGCTGGCGCACCGTCTCGATCGACACGTCGTGGGCGGCGAACGCGGTGGCCACCTGGGCGAGGACACCGGGACGGTCGGCCACGGCGAGGCTGATGTGGTACCTCGTCAACGCCTGGCCCATGCCCAGGACGGGCAGGTCGGCGTAGGCCGACTCCCCCGGTCCGCGGCCACCACCGACGCGGTGGCGGGCCACGGCCACGACGTCACCGAGCACCGCGCTGGCCGTCGGGTCCCCGCCGGCGCCCTTGCCGTAGAACATGAGCTGACCCGCGGCGTCGGCCTCGACGAACACCGCGTTGAACGCGTCGCGCACGCCCCCCAGCGGATGCGACCTGGGGATCATCGCCGGGTGCACCCGGACACTGACCCCGGGGGTCAGGACGCCGTCCTCGCCGGGCACCTCGGTGCGCTCGCAGATCGCGAGCAGCTTGACGACACAGTCCATCTCGCGCGCGGCCTGCACGTCGGCGGCGCTCACCTCGGTGATCCCCTCGCGGTAGACCTGGTCGCTGGAGACCCGCGTGTGGAAGGCCAGGGAGGCGAGGATCGCAGCCTTGGCCGCGGCGTCGAACCCCTCGACGTCGGCCGTCGGGTCGGCCTCGGCGTAGCCGAGCGCCTGCGCCTGCTCGACGGCCTCGGCGAAGCCGAGGCCGGTGGTGTCCATCTTGTCGAGGACGTAGTTGGTGGTGCCGTTGACGATGCCGAGCACCTTGCGGACGTCGTCACCGGCGAGCGACTCGCGGATGGGTCGCAGGATCGGTATGGCGCCCGCCACCGCGGCCTCGTAGTAGAGGTCCACGCCGTGCTGGGCCGCAGAGGCGTACAGGCTGGGACCGGCCTCGGCGAGCAGCGCCTTGTTCGCGGAGACGACGGAGGCGCCGTGCGCCATCGCCTTCTCGATCAGCCCGCGAGCCGGCTCGATGCCGCCGATCACCTCGACGACGATGTCGGCGCGCGTCACGAGGGAGTCGGCGTCGGTGGTGAACAGTGCCGGGTCGACCGGCAGGTCGGAGCGGTCCCGACCGGCCCGGCGGACCGCGATGCCCACGAGCTCGAGCGGGCGGCCCACCCGGGCAGCCAGGTCGTCGGCGTGCTCGGTGAGCATGCGGGCCACCGAGGACCCGACCACGCCGCACCCGAGCAGGGCGACCCGCAGGGGCTCGCCTGCCGTCACCTTCTGGCTGTCACTCACGACGTGCTCCTCAGCGCCCCGGAGGGCTTGGTTGCGGTCCGGCCATCGTGCCGTGTGACCACGTGGTGGACGCTCATTGTTCCGTCATCCGGACGTTCTCGGGAAACCCGGGCCGACGCCCGCGAGATGTCCTCAGCCCACATCGAGCGCCAGCAGATCCTCCACGGTCTCGCGCCGCACGACGACCCGGGCCCGTCCGTCGCGGACGGCGACCACCGGCGGCCGGGGCGTGTGGTTGTACTGGCTGGCCATGCTGCGGCAGTAGGCCCCGGTCCCGGGGACCGCGATGAGGTCACCCGCGGCGATGTCGTCGGGGAGGTACTCGTCCATGACGACGATGTCGCCGCTCTCGCAGTGCTTGCCGACCACGCGCGCCAACCGCGGTCCGGCCTCGGAGCGGCGGCTCGCCAGCGTGCACGAGTAGTCCGCGTCGTACAGCGCGGTGCGGATGTTGTCGCTCATCCCGCCGTCGACGGACACGTAGGTGCGCTTGAGCCCTCCCCCGAGCTCCACGTCCTTGACGGTCCCCACCTCGTAGAGGGTGAAGGTGCTCGGGCCGGCGATCGCGCGGCCCGGCTCGATCGAGATCTTCGGCGCCTGCGTGCCTGCGCTCCCGTCGCCGACCGACTTCAGCTCGCGCGCGACCAGGTCGGCCATCTGCGCGCCGAGCTCGCGCGGCGCCAACGGGGAGTGCTCGGACGTGTAGGCGATGCCGTAGCCGCCGCCGAGGTCGAGCTCGGGCATGTGGACCCCGTGGACCCGGGCCACCTCGGCGTGCAGGCCGATGAGCCGGCGGGCGGAGACCTCGAAGCCGGAGGTGTCGAAGATCTGGCTGCCGATGTGGGAGTGCAGTCCCAGCAGGTCGAGGGTGTCGGCGTGCCCGAGGATGCGGACGATCGCCTCGGCGGCGCGACCCCCGGCGAGGGAGAACCCGAACTTCTGGTCCTCGTGCGCCGTAGCGATGAACTCGTGGGTGTGCGCCTCGACGCCGACCGTGACCCGCACCATGACCGGCGCGCGGACGCCGAGCTCGGCTGCAACCTCGGCCACGCGCTCGATCTCCTCGAACGAGTCGACGACGATGCGCCCGACACCGTAGGCCAGCGCCTGGCGGATCTCCGCGACGCTCTTGTTGTTGCCGTGCAAGCCGATCCGTTGCGCCGGGAACCCCGCCCGCTGCGCCACGGCAAGCTCACCACCGGAGCAGACGTCGAGGCAGAGCCCCTCGTCCGCGACCCAGCGGGCCACCTCGGTGCACAGGAACGCCTTGCCGGCGTAGTAGACGTCGACGCCGCCGAGCTCGGCGAACGGCTCGGCGAACTCGTCGCGGAACGCCCGGGCCCGTGCGCGGAAGTCCTCCTCGTCGACGACGTATGCAGCCGTGCCGAACTCGCGCGCCAGGCTCACCACGTCGAGACCACCCACGGTCAGCCGTCCGTCGGCGTCGCGCGTCACGGTCTGCGGCCACAGCTGCGGCATCAGCTCGTTGACGTCGCCGGGCGTGGGCAGCCAGTGCGGTGGTCCGCCGTACCCCTCGGCGTGGAGGGCACCGGCCTCGTGAGCGCGCATGGACTACATCCTGTCGGGTGCGGAGACTCCCAGGAGGTCCAGTCCGTTGGCCAAGACCTGCCGGGTGGCGTCGTTGAGCCACAGCCGGCTGCGGTGCAGGTCGGTGACCTCCTCGTCGGCGGTCATCGGCCGCACGCGGCAGGTGTCGTACCACTTGTGGAAGTGGCCGGCGAGGTCCTCGAGGTACCGGGCCACCCGGTGCGGCTCACGCAGGTGGGCCGCCTGGGCCACGACCCGCGGGAAGTCGCCCAGGATGGCGAGCAGGGCGGCCTCGGTGGGGTCGGACAGGAGCGAGGGGTCGAAGCCGTCCGCCCGCGATACGCCGTCCTCGCCCGCGAGCCGCGCGACGTTGGACGTGCGCGCGTGGGCGTACTGCACGTAGAAGACCGGGTTGTCGTTGGTCTGCTTGCGCAGCTCCTCACCGTCGAGCGACAGCGGGCTGTCGGCGGGGTACCGGGCCAGGGAGTAGCGGATCGAGTCGGTGCCGATCCAGCTGATGAGGTCGCGCAGCTCGATGATGTTGCCGGCGCGCTTGGACAGCTTGGCGCCCCCGAGGTTGACCAGCTGGCCGATCTGCACCTCGATGTTGTGCTCGGGGTCGTCGCCCGCGCAGGCCGCGATCGCCTTGAGCCGGTTGATGTAGCCGTGGTGGTCGGCGCCGAGGAGGTAGATCTTCTCGTCGAAGCCGCGGTCCTTCTTGGACAGGTAGTAGGCGGCGTCGGCGGCGAAGTACGTGGGCTCGCCGTTGGCCCGGATCATCACGCGGTCGCGGTCGTCGGTGAAGTCGGTGGTGCGCAGCCAGACCGCGTCGTCCTGGTCGAAGACGTGGCCCTGCTCGCGGAGCCGGTCCACCGCCTGCGTCACGGCACCCGACTCGTGCAGCTCCGTCTCGGAGAACCACACGTCGAAGTGCACCCCGAAGTCGGCGAGGGTGTCCTTGATGTCCTGCAGCTGCGCGGCGTACGCGAGCGCACGCGCCTCGGCCAGCGCCTCGTCGGCAGGCAGCTCGAGCAGGTCGGGACGCGCGGCGAGCGCCTGCGCCGCCAGGTCCGCGACGTAGGCGCCCGGGTAGCCACCCTCGGGTGTGGGCTCCCCCTTGGCGCTCGCGAGGACGGAGGCGGCGAACTTGTCCATCTGCGCGCCAGCATCGTTGATGTAGTACTCGGTCGTCACGGTGGCGCCCGAGGCCTTGAGCAACCGGCTCATGGCGTCGCCGAGGGCAGCCCAGCGGGTGTGACCGAGGTGCAGCGGGCCGGTCGGGTTGGCCGAGATGAACTCGACGTTGATGACGTGGCCCGCCTCGGACTCGTTGTGTCCGTAGGCCGCCCCCGACTCGACGATGCTGCGGGCGAGCTCGCCGGCCGATGCTGCGTCCAGGGTGATGTTGAGGAACCCGGGTCCGGCGATGTCGACGGCCTTGACTCCGTCGACCCGGCCGAGGCGCTCGGCGAGCAGCGCGGCGACGTCGCGCGGCGGCATACCGGCGAGCTTGGCCAGCTGCAGCGCGACGTTGGTGGACCAGTCGCCGTGGTCGCGGTTCCTCGGACGCTCCACACGGACCTCGGCAGGCACGTCCACGGCGAGGTCACCAGCGGCGACGGCGTCGGTCAGGGCGGTGCGGAGGGCAGCGGCGAGCTGTTCGGGAGTCACGCGGCAAGTCTAGGGGGCCGTCTCGGGCGGGTCCGTGCACGTCGTCGGAGCACCGTCGAGGAGGGCGGTCGCACGGCCGGTGGACACCCACCCAAGCGCCGCAGGCCTCGTTCAGGGAGCCGGGGTGTGGGCCCTGCCCCCGGTCACGAAGCCGGCCACGAGCCGCATGAGGTACTCGGGGTCGAACGGCTTGGCGACGAACGCGTCGAGCCCGGACGCCGTGGCCTGGGTCCGGTCGTGCTGCTGCACCGAGGCGGTCACCATGATCACCGGGATGTCGGCCAGTCGGGGGTCGCTGCGGATCCGCGCGATCGCCCACCAGCCGTCGCGCGGCAGCATCTGCGCATCCAGGGTGATCGCCCCCGGCAGCGGCAGGCCGGAGTCGGCGCGCTCCTGCAGACGGGCGAGGAGCTGGCTCCCGTCGGTCGCCTCCTCCACGTCGTACCCCTCCAGCTCGAGGTTCAGCCGGATCAGGCGGCGGATCGGCTCGGTGTCATCGCACACCATGACCAGTCCCCCGTGTTCCATGCGGGCCACCCTAGGCTGCTACCCTCACCGGGCGCGCCTTTCACACGGCGTAGTACGGCCCCCGTAGCTCAGGGGATAGAGCACCGCCCTCCGGAGGCGGGAGCGCAGGTTCGAATCCTGCCGGGGGCACCAGCCCAGCATCGAGATGGTGGCAGGCCGCACTCTCCCCACCAGGAGAGAGCGGCTTGCCACCTTTTCGTTATCGCCGGCAAGCGTCGCCTGTGGATGACGGGCCGGCCGTATGGCGCCGCTGCGGCACCCTGCTGCTCATGCCCAGCCGCCCGTCCCACCTCCCCTCGGACCTCGCTGGACGGGCCTTCAGCACCCAGCTGGGACGCGAGGCAGGCCTGACGACGGGTCGGATGAGGGGTGCAGACCTCGAACGGCCATTCCACGGAGTGCGCAGACCGGCCCCGGTTGGTGGGACGGCTGACGGTCGGGGTGCGGGGCAACGAGCACCACCGCCCGCTGCACGTGATGCGTCCGTCGTCACGCAATCCCATCGAGCGCCCCGAGACGAGGCCCCACCTCGGGCTCGAGTCGCGCCAGGTCGTCATCCTGCGTGGCCTGCGAGTGGTGTCGATCGTCGACACCTGGGTCGACCTGGCCGCCCTGCTCGGTGTGGAGGACCTGGTCGTCGTCGGCGACCGGATCGCACGGCTTGCGGGCAGCCTCGAGCCCTTGCACCACGCCCTCGCCCGACGGGCAACCAGTCGGGGGCCACGCGGGATCCGGGCGCTCAAGGAGGCCATCGCATGGGTGCGGCTCGGAGCGGACTCCCCGATGGAGACCCGCAGCCGCCTGCTCTTCTGCCGCCACGGTCTCCCCGAACCCGAGATCAACGTCCCGGTCATGACCGCCAACGGGGCGGGATTTCTCTGCCGGGGTGACTTCGTCTGGCGGGACAAGAAGGTGATCGGTGAGTACCAAGGCGGCCACCACTTCGGCAGCTTCGCCCGGGGCGACAAGGACATCTCGCGTCGGCTGCTGCTGCAGGACGACGGCTGGAAGTACGTGGAGCTGACCCGGTCGGACCACACCAACCCGGCGCGGAGGTGGGCGCTGCTGCAGCGGCTGGCCACACATCTCGGCGTCGAGGTGGTGGCAGACCGACCGCATCCGGCCTGGACGGGACGGTTTGCCACCACCTCGAAGTGCGGGTGAGGGCAGCGACGGGTAAGCGGGTCAGCGTTGGGAGGCGTCGGCGACCTCACCGACGAGCTCTTCGATGACGTCCTCGAGGAAGACGACACCGATGTCGCCACCCTCGGTGTCGACGACCCGGGCCAGGTGGGCTCCGGTGCGCTGCATCGTCCGCAGCACCTCCTCGACCTCGTCGGCCGCCTGGACCGTCGCCAGCTTGCGGACCCGCTTCACCGGGACGGCGATCGAGCGCTCCGTGTCGTCGGCGTAGAGCACGTCCTTGAGGTGGAGGTAGCCGGCGAGGGCGCCTGTCTGGTCGACCATGGGGTAGCGGGAGAACCCACGCTTGGCGACGAGCCGCTCGACGTCGTCAGGGCTGGCGGTCAGGGGAAGCGTCACCAGGTCGCCCAGCGCCACGGCCACGTCGACCGCGTCCTTGTCGCTGAACTCCAGGGCCGCACCGACGAGGCCGTGCTGCCCCTCCTCGATGAGCCCCTCGTGGTGGCTCTCGGCGAGGATGTGCTCGACCTCCTCGACGGTGAACGTGGAGGCGATCTCGTCCTTGGGCTCCACCCCGAACAGGCGCACCAACGACTTGGCCAGGCGCTCCATGACGGTGATGACCGGGCGCAGCACGCGGGTGATGAACAGCAGAACGGGCACGAGCACGAGGGCTGCGCGCTCCGGTCCCGCGAGCGCGAGGTTCTTGGGGATCATCTCGCCGACGACGACGTGCAGGTAGACGACGACCAGCAGGGCGAGCGCCAGGGCTGCCCCGTCGGCGACGCCGGTCGGCAGGCCGAGGTGCCGGACCACGGGCTCGAGGGCGTGGTGCAGAGCCGCCTCGGAGACCGCACCGAGCAGCACCGAGCACACCGTGATGCCGAGCTGCGCGCAGGCGAGAAGGGACCCCATCTGCTCCAGGGCGTCGAGACAGGTCTGCGCACGCCGGGACCCTGCGGAAGCGAGCGGCTCGAGGGTGGATCGCCGCGCGGCCATCGCCGCGAACTCGGCCCCCACGAAGAACGCGTTGAGCAGGAGCAGCAGGACCGTCACCCAGACGGCGCCGGCGCTCATGCGCCCTCCTCCGTATGGCGCGGGGCCGGCTGGGACGCATCGGACCCCTTCTGCCCGGGGCTGGCCTGGGGTGGGGCGCCCGTGCTGTCGGCAGCTCCAACGTGGGTGGATCCCTTGTCGGTGGCCCCGTCGTCACGGGCCCGGCCGTCGCTTGCCCCGTCCTCACTCGCCCCGTCGGGGACCGCATCAGGGTCGTCGGCGCGGAACCGCAGCCGGTCGGCCCGCATACCGTCCATCGCGAGGACCGTGATCTCCCAGCCGGGGATCTCCACACGATCGCCCACGACGGGGATGCGGCCCAGTTCGGCCATGACGAAGCCACCGGTGGTCTCGTAGGCCGGGCCGTCCGGCACCTCGGCGCCGAGCCGGTCGCGCACCTCGTCGGGTCGCCACAGGCCGGGGACGGTCCACGACCCGTCGGTGAGCTCCCTGCCGGTGGTGCGGAACACGTCGTGCTCGTCGGACACCTCACCGACGATCTCCTCGACCACGTCCTCGAGGGTGACGATGCCGGCGGTGCCGCCGTACTCGTCGACGACGATGGCCAGCTGCAGGCCGTGCTCGCGCAGCATGAGCAGCAGCGGGTCGAGGCGGATCGTCTCGGGCACCAGCAGCGGCGGGACCATGAGGGCGGACACGGGGACGTCGTGGCGGCGCTCGTGCGGGACCGCGATGGCGCGCTTGACGTGCACGACGCCGTCGATGTCGTCCCAGTCCTCGCCGGTCACCGGGAAGCGCGAGTGGCCGGTGCGCCGGGCGAGGCGCACGACGTCGTCGGCGGTGGCGGTGCGTTCGATCGAGGTGGACCGGGCCCGCGGGCTCATCACGTCGGCCGCGGTCTGCTCACCGAACCCCAGGGACCGGGCGACGAGCCGGGCCGTGCCCTGGTCGAGCGTCCCTGCCTCGGCGGAACGGCGGACGAGAGAGGTGAGCTCCTGCGGGGTCCGCGCCCCGGAGAGCTCCTCCTGTGGTGTGATGCCGAGCGCCCGGAGGAAGAGGTTGGCCGAACCGTTGAGCACGACGATCAGCGGGCGGGAGACGACCGCGAACATCCGGACCGGGCGCGCCACGACCTTGGCCGTGGCCAGGGGCGCCGAGATGCCGAGGAACTGAGGCAGCAGCTCGCCGAACACCATGGAGAACAACGTCGCGATGAGCAGCGCCAGCCCGGCGGAGACCGACGCGAGCGTCGGGCCCGAGAGGCCGGCCGCACCCAGCGGCGTCTCCAGGAGGCGTCCGATCGACGGGGTGGCGATGAACCCCAGGATGAGGGTCGTCAGGGTGATGCCCACCTGCGCCGCCGACAGCTGGGTGGAGAGCCGGCGCAGGGACGAGAGCACGGGTTCGGCCCCGACATCACCCCCGTCGATGGCCTTCTGGACGGTGGGGCGGTCCAGCGCCACCAGGGAGAACTCGGTCGCCACGAAGACAGCGGTCCCGATCGTCAGTGCCACGCCCGCGAGGACCAGTAACCATTCGGTCATAGTGCGGCCATCCTAGGGTCGACCTCCCTCACCGGCCGACTGCGCGACCGGCCCGGCACCCCTGACACGACGCGCCGAGGCCCAACCCCTTTGACCCTCACCCTGCGTGAGTTGGGAGGATGGCGCCCATGATCACCAGACCGGGGGAACGATGACCACCACAGCGACCACCAGACCACCGACCACGCCCCGCGAAGGCGCTCGCATCGAGGTGCGTGACCTCACCAAGCGGTTCGGCCACTTCACGGCCGTCGACAACCTGTCCTTCACCGTCGAGCCCGGCCGGATCACCGGCTTCCTCGGGCCCAACGGCGCCGGCAAGACCACCACCCTGCGCATGCTCCTCGGCCTGATCTCACCGTCGAGCGGCTCCGCGACCATCGGCGGTCGGGTCTACCGCGACATCCCCTCGCCGATGTCGACGGTCGGGTCGGCGCTCGAGGCCACGAACTTCCACCCCGGCCGTTCCGGGCGCGACCACCTGCGCGTCCTCGCCGACACCATGGGCGTCGGCAACGCCCGGGTCGACGAGATGCTTGAGCTCGTGGGGATCCCCGCGGCCGCCCGCAAGCGCGCCGGCGGCTACTCGATGGGTATGCGGCAGCGCCTCGGCCTCGCTGCGGCGATGCTCGGCGACCCCCAGGTGCTCATCCTCGACGAGCCGGCCAACGGCCTGGACCCCGAGGGCATCCGCTGGTTGCGCGGCTTCCTGCGCCACCTGTCCGGCCAGGGCAAGACGGTCCTGATCTCTAGCCACATGCTCCAGGAGGTGGAGCAGACCGTCGACGACGTCGTCATCATCTCCAACGGTCGGCTGGTCAAGCAGGGCACCATGGCTGACCTGCACGGCAAGGGCGGGGCGATCGTGCGCACCACCGACGCCGAGGCGCTCGCCGGTGCACTGCGCGTCGCCGACCTGATCAGCAGCCCGCACGACGACGGCCTCCACGTCGAGACGTCCGACCTTCGCCTCGTGGGCGACGTCGCGCTGCGGGCCGGACTGCCGATCTACGAGCTGCGGGTCGCCACGACCGACCTCGAGGACGTCTTCTTCCAGCTCACCGAAGGAACCAACCGCAACCTCGGTGGCGGGACACCCGCTGAACGAGACGCCGTCGCCGGCCAGGAAGGGGCGAACGCATGACCGCCGCAGTGCGCGCAGAGTTCCGCAAGTTCTTCACGACGCGCATGTGGTGGGGCATGGCCATCGCCATCTTCGTCGCCGGTGCCGGCCTGTCCGTGCTCTTCGGCTTCCTCCTCACGCAGCCGCAGGATCCCACCGACGCCGCCCGGGGCATCCCGACCGGCACCCCTGAGCAGGTCGCCAACAGCGTGTACACCAGCGGGTTGCAGGTGGGCTACCTCCTGCTCCTGGTCATCGGGGTCATGCAGATCGGCAGCGAGTACCGACACAAGACCATCACGAGCACGTTCCTCAGCGTTCCGCGGCGCGTGCGCCTGATGTGGGCCAAGGTCATCGCCCTACTGGGGATCGGCGTGGTCTACGGCCTCATCTCGATGGTTGCCTCCGTGGTTGCCGGCGCCATCGTGCTGTCGGCCCGGGGCCACGAGGCGTTCCCGACCGCGGGTGTCATCCGCACCCTCGTCCTCAGCCTGCTGGTCCTCGGCCTGTGGGCGCTGATCGGCCTCGGTGCGGGGATCCTCATCCCCAACCAGGTCGCTGCCCTGCTCATCTCGGTGGGCGTCGCCTGGATCGTCGAACCCATCGCGGGCGTGCTGCTCGGGCTGTGGGACTGGGGCCGTGAGCACATCGTCATGTACCTGCCCACCGCCGCCTCCCAGGCCGTCGTCAACGGCGTGACGCAGAGCGGGCCCAACGCTGCGCCGCACCTCGAGTGGTGGGCCGGCGCGTTGGTGCTCGCCGCGTATGCCGCGGTGCTGGCGGGGTTCGGGTCCTGGCGCACCGTCCACAGCGACATCAGCTGACCACCGCTGCTCCAGCGGGCGTCGCGGGGCCGGTTTCCGTCGGGAAGCCGGCCCCGCGGCATACCCGCAGGTGGGAGGGCGTGGGACCGATGGCGGGCGGCGTGTCCGAATCCGTCTCACCCGCGTGCCCCTGAGCACACCAACGGGGATAGTCTGGGTGCATCTGTTGCCCGTCATTGCCGACGCTACGAAAGAGGCGTATCCGCCGTGCCCGACCAGTCCCCGACCAGCGACCCCATGGCGGCCTTCGGGCCGAACGAGTGGCTCGTGGACGAGCTGTATGAGCAGTACAAGAACGACAAGAACTCCGTCGACAAGGCGTGGTGGTCGTTCTTCGAGGACTACACGCCGGCGGAGGGTGGTGACGGCAACGGGTCGGCGCCCGTGAACGGCAGCTCCGCCCCCGCAGCACCCGCGTCGGCCGCGAGCGCCCCCGCGAAGCCCGCGGCGAAGGCTGCGACGGCCGCCAAGGCTGCCGACACGAAGGCCCCCGACACGAAGGCTCCCGAGGCGAAGGCGTCCTCGTCGACCGACTCCGGCAAGGCGCAGGCGACGAGTACCGACCGCTCCGACGCCCGTACGGACACTGCCGTCGCCGACAAGCCCGAGGACAAGGAGGCGGCCGCGGCCAAGGAGCACCCCAAGCCCCGCGAGCCCCAGGCCCCCAAGTCGACCGGCCCGGTCAACCAGGACGAGATCCGCCCCATGCGCGGCGCGAGCGCCCGCACGGTGACCAACATGGAGTCGTCGCTGACCGTCCCGACCGCCACGAGCGTCCGCGCAGTCCCGGCCAAGCTCCTCATCGACAACCGCGTCGTCATCAACAACCACCTCGCCCGCTCGCGCGGCGGCAAGGTCTCGTTCACCCACCTCATCGGCTATGCCCTGGTCAAGGCCCTGGGCCACATGCCGGAGATGAACAACGGCTACACCACCGACGAGAAGGGCAAGCCGGCGATCGTCGTGCCCGGCCACGTCAACCTCGGCCTGGCCATCGACATGGCCAAGCCCGATGGCACGCGGCAGCTGCTCGTCCCCTCCATCAAGTCGGCCGAGTCGATGGACTTCGCCCACTTCTGGACCGCCTACGAGGACGTCGTCCGCAAGGCCCGCGGCAACAAGCTCACGGTCGAGGACTTCCAGGGCACCACGCTCACCCTGACCAACCCCGGCACCATCGGCACCGTGCACTCCGTGCCGCGCCTGATGGCCGGGCAGGGCGCGATCATCGGTGTCGGCGCGCTCGAGTACCCCGCCGAGTGGCAGGGCGCCAGCCAGGAGACGCTCAACCGCAACGCCGTCTCCAAGATCCTCACGCTGACCAGCACCTACGACCACCGCATCATCCAGGGCGCGCAGTCCGGTGACTTCCTGCGGATCGTGCACCAGCTGCTGCTCGGCGAGAACGGCTTCTACGACGAGATCTTCGAGAGCCTGCGTCTGCCGTACGAGCCGGTCCGCTGGGTCCAGGACATCTCGGCCCACCACGACGACGACGTCAACAAGACGGCTCGCGTCCAGGAGCTGATCCACGCCTACCGCGTGCGCGGCCACCTCATGGCCGACACCGACCCGCTGGAGTACCGCCAGCGCCGCCACCCCGACCTCGATGTGACGTCGCACGGGCTCACCCTGTGGGACCTCGAGCGCGACTTCGCCACCGGTGGCTTCGGCGGGGCGCCGATGCTGCGCCTGCGCAAGATTCTCGGCATCCTGCGTGACTCCTACTGCCGCACCATCGGCACCGAGTACATGCACATCCAGGACCCCGAGCAGCGACGCTGGCTGCAGTCCAAGATCGAGGTTGGCTACGCCAAGCCCGGTCCCGACGAGCAGCTGCGCATCCTGCGTCGCCTCAACTCTGCCGAGGCGTTCGAGACGTTCCTGCAGACCAAGTTCGTCGGCCAGAAGCGGTTCAGCCTCGAGGGTGGCGAGTCCGTCATCGCGCTGCTCGACCGGATCCTGTGCCGCGCCGCCGCCGACTCCATGGACGAGGTGTGCATCGGTATGCCGCACCGCGGCCGCCTCAACGTGCTCGCCAACATCGCGGGCAAGTCCTACGGCCAGATCTTCCGCGAGTTCGAGGGCAAGCAGGACCCCAAGTCCGTGCAGGGCTCCGGCGACGTGAAGTACCACCTGGGCACCGAGGGCGAGTTCGTCGCCGAGGACGGGAGCAAGACCAAGGTCTACCTCGCCGCCAACCCCTCCCACCTCGAGGCGGTCAACCCGGTCCTCGAGGGCATCACCCGCGCCAAGCAGGACCGCCTCGACCTCGCGGGCGAGGACTTCACCGTCCTGCCGCTGCTCATGCACGGTGACGCGGCCTTCGCCGGTCAGGGCGTGGTCGCCGAGACGCTCAACCTGTCCCAGCTGCGCGGCTACCGCACCGGCGGCACCATCCACGTCGTCATCAACAACCAGGTCGGCTTCACCACCTCGCCCAGCGCGTCGCGCTCGTCGACCTACTCCACCGACGTCGCCCGGATGATCCAGGCGCCGATCTTCCACGTGAACGGTGACGACCCCGAGGCCTGCGTGCGGGTCGCCGAGCTCGCCTACGAGTTCCGGCAGGAGTTCAACAAGGACGTCGTCATCGACATGGTGTGCTACCGCCGCCGTGGCCACAACGAGGGCGACGACCCGTCGATGACCCAGCCGCTGATGTACAACCTCATCGAGGCCAAGCGCTCGGTCCGCAAGCTCTACACCGAGGCCCTCATCGGCCGCGGCGACATCGGTCAGGAGGAGGCCGAGGCCGCGCTGCGCGACTACCAGCAGCAGCTCGAGCGCGTCTTCGTCGAGACCAAGGCCGCTCTCAAGGAGGCTGCCGCACAGGGCTCCCCGAGCGACCAGACCCTGGCCGGCACCGATGCCGAGGGCCACTCGGGCCTCGAGCCGCCGTCGGCCCAGGCCAAGGATCAGACCACCCGCTCGGCGCAGGAGACGGCGATCTCCGCCGACCTGCTCCAGCACATCGGTGACGCGTTCGTGAACCCGCCGCCCGGCTTCACCGTGCACCCCAAGCTGGCCCAGGCCATGGAGAAGCGCGCCACGTCGACCCGCGAGGGCGGGATCGACTGGGCCACCGGCGAGCTCGTGGCCTTCGGTTCGCTGCTCATGGAGGGCACCCCGGTCCGCCTCGCCGGCCAGGACAGCCGCCGCGGCACGTTCGTCCAGCGCCACGCGGTGCTCATCGACAAGCACACCGCTGAGGAGTGGACCCCGCTGCTCTACCTCGGTGACGGTCAGGCCCGCTTCTGGGTCTACGACTCGCTGCTGTCCGAGTTCGCCGCCATGGGCTTCGAGTACGGCTACTCCGTCGAGCGCCCCGACGCCCTCGTGCTGTGGGAGGCGCAGTTCGGCGACTTCTTCAACGGTGCGCAGACGATCATCGACGAGTTCATCTCCTCCTCGGAGCAGAAGTGGGGCCAGCGCTCGTCCGTCGTGCTGCTGCTCCCCCACGGCTACGAGGGCCAGGGGCCGGACCACTCCTCCGCCCGCATCGAGCGCTTCCTGCAGATGTGCGCCGAGGACAACATGACGGTCGCCTACCCCTCGACGCCGGCGAGCTACTTCCACCTGCTGCGCCGTCAGGCCTACGCCCGACCGCGTCGCCCGCTGATCGTCTTCACCCCGAAGTCGATGCTGCGCCTCAAGGCCGCCAGCAGCATGCCGGAGGAGTTCACCACCGGCACGTTCCGCCCGGTCCTCCCCGACCGCAAGGAGCTCGACGCTGCGGCGGTGACCCGGGTGCTGCTCGCGAGCGGCAAGGTCGTCTACGACCTCGAGGCCGCCCGCGACAAGGCCGACGACGGTGCGACGGCGATCGTCCGGGTCGAGCAGCTGGCACCGCTGCCCGCCAAGGAGATCGCGGCCGAACTCGCGAAGTACCCGAACGCCGAGGTCATCTGGGTCCAGGACGAGCCCCGCAACCAGGGCGCGTGGCCGTTCATGGCACTCAACCTGCCGCAGGCGCTGGCCGACCTGGGCGAGCAGCGTGCCCTGCAGGTCGTGTCGCGCAAGGCCTCTGCGTCGCCCGCGACCGGCTCGAGCAAGCGCCACGCCGAGCAGCAGAACGAGCTCATCACCACGGCCCTGCGCCGCTGACCCCACCCCCGCCCCGACCACCGGGGCGGGGACCGCACGCACGGTATGCCGCGTGGCCCACGGGCCGCGCGGCATCCTGTGTCTGGACGCCGGGCGTGAAGCGTCGACGTGGAGTCGCCGAGTCGAGCTCTGCGGCTCAGCTCCGCTTGACGAAGGTGACCCGTTTGCGTCTGTCGTCGCGTGCGATCCGGTGCTGGTAGCCGGGATCATGAATTCGCTGGTGGTGGTAGCCGCACAGCGGGACCGCCTGGTCGAGGTCGGTCGCACCTCCCGTGCTCCACGGGTCCTCATGGTGGTGCTCGGTCCAGGCGTAGGGCCGGTCGCAGTCATCGGCCGCACAGGTGTCGTAGACCACCGCGAGCGCGACCCGTTGGGCCTCGGTGAAGAAGCGTTGGCTCCGGCCGAGGTCGAGCACCTGGGACTGGCCGCCCAGCACGGCCGGGACGAACCCGGCACCACATGCCAGCCGCCTGGCCTGCGACGCGGACACGTCGTGCCCGGTGTCGAGGTGGGCGGCACCGAGCCCGGCCTTGAGCCGCTCGTGGTCCAGGGTGACCAGGATGGTGGCGTTGACCTTGCGGGTCAGGTGGTCGGTGGGCAGGTGCTCGAGCAGCTCGACGAACGCGCGCCCGTACTTCTGGGACCACTCCAGGTCCTCTGTCCGGAACCTGGCCCAGGTCGCCTCCGCCAGCTCCGATGCCGTGAGAGCGTCCCGGGCACCACCCTGCGCTGCCTGCGCCTTGGCGTCCTTGGCAGCGCGCTGGGCGAACCTGCGCGGCGAGGCGATCTGCTGGATCACCTTCTTCAGGATCTGTCCCGCCAGCGTGGGCACGGTGAAGTGTCCGGTGATGGTGCCGTCCAGGTTGTCGTGGAGGGTCAGCTTGGTCGCGGCCAGGGCCCGGGTTTCCTCACTGCGCAGCACGGAGTCCTCGTGTGCGTCCACCTCGGTCTGGTCCCGCTTGGCCGACTCCAGCGCCCGACGTGCGGCCTTGCGCAACGCGATGGGGTCGACCCGCTGGGCGACCGCGACCAGCCGCTGCTCGATGGCCAGACGTTCCTCGACATCGAGGCCGGGCGGAAGCTGCTCGGTCGCACGGGCGATGACGTGGGCGTGCTCGGTCGACAGCTGCCCCTGCCCCAGGGCGGCACGGGTCACGGCCAGACCCTCATCGAGGGCCGTCGCCAGTCGCAGCTCCTTGGCGGCAGATGCGCCGTCGGTGCGGGACCGGGCAGCCAGCCACGCCGCGGTGCCGGTCATGCCTGCATCTGCAGCGACATCGGCCTTGTCCACCCTCGCGACCAAGGTCAGCTTCATGCTCTGCAGCCGAGCCACCGCCCGCTCGAGCTCACCGATCAGGCTCGCCGCTGCATACGTGGAAACGTCGTCGACCCCGCCGCAGCGGTCCAGCACCGCGTGCACCTCACGCAACCCCGATGCCGCAGTGAGCGGCGGCGAGGAGTGGAGCGGTGCGATCGACATGCCTGCATCTTATTCGAACACCTGTTCGAACGACAAGGGCGAAAAGTTCATTGTGCACAAACCCCTCCATGCGGACTAGAACAGGTGGGGGTGGTCCCGCTCCACCATCGGCTCGAGCATCAAAGGATGCTTCGGACAATCGGCCCAAACGCGCGCACGCCACGACGTCCCCCGCAGGCGCGCCGACGCCCGTTCATCGTCAACCTGACACTCATCGTGTGCGCGGCGGCAGACGTCGTCCTCATCTTCGAGAACCTCACGCGATAAGCCTCTGCGCCCTCCGCCTGCGGTCGGCAAAGGCGGCTGGCAACGCCCCTCAGCGCGCCCACGTCGGCACCCGCCCCGCGCCCCGATAGCCTTGCGACGTGTACTTCACGGATCGCGGAATCGAGGAGCTCGCCTCGCGGCGAGGCGAGCAAGAGATCTCGTTCGAGTGGCTGGCCGAGCAGCTGCGGACGTTCGTCGACCTCAACCCCGAGTTCGAGATCCCCGTCGAGAGGCTGGCCACCTGGCTGGCCCGGCTCGACGACGATGACGACGAGTGACCTCGGTGGCCGCTGGTCACCGATGACGACGATGAGGACTGACGCGTGAGCGAGCCCACCTTCAACCCGAGCGCCGAGTTCCAGGTTGCCTCCGACGGCCCCCGCGACGTCGGGTTGGTCTTCCTCGGCGCCTCCCTGGTTGCCGGGGTCGGCGACCCCAAGGGCCAGGGCTGGGTCTCGCGGGTCGTGGGACGCACGCACCACCCCGACCTCGAGCTCACGGCATACAACCTCGGCGTGCGTGGTGACACCTCCGCCGACCTGCTGCACCGCTGGAAGACCGAGTGCGCGCCCCGCTGGGAGGGCCGCTCGGAGAAGCGCCTCGTGGTCTCGGTCGGCACGGACGACGCGATGTCCGGCGTGACCCTGGCCAGGCACCGCCTCAACCTCGCCAACATCCTCGACGACGCGGCCAGCGCCGGGATCGGCACGTTCGTCGCGAGCCCACCCCCGTCGGACGACGAGGAGCTCAACACCAAGCTCGACGTCCTCGTCGAGGCTCAGGCCGATGTCTGCTCGCGCCGCGGAGTCCCCTTCGTCGACTGCTACCGCCCGCTGCTCGGTCACGAGCAGTGGCGCACCGACCTCGCCGCCAGCCGGGTGCCGCACCACCCCGGCCAGGCGGGATACGGCCTGATCGCGTGGCTCGTCCTCCACAACGGCTGGTACGACTGGCTGCAGGTCTCCCCCAGCTGACCCCTGACCCGTCGGATCACCGGCACCGACGAAGGCTCCCCGCGCAGCGCGCCGGGAGCCTTCGTCGTAGGGGTGGCGTCAGCTGACGGTGAAGACGACCTTGCCGAACACGTCGCCGCCGGCCATCGTCGCGAACCCGTCGCGTGCCTGCTCCAACGGCATCACCGAGTCGACCACCGGCTCGATGCCCTGCTGGGTGACGAACGCCGCGAGCCGCTCGAGCTCGGACCGCGTGCCCATCGTGGAGCCCAGGACGCGCAGCTGCTTGAAGAAGATCTTGGTGAGCTCCGCCTTGGCCGGGGCGTCGCCAGAGGTCGCCCCGCTGATGACGATGGCGCCGCCGGGGTTGAGCGAGTTGACCGAGTGCGACCAGGTAGCTGCCCCAACGGTTTCCATGACCGCGTCGACCCGCTCGGGCAGCCGCTCACCGCTCGCGAACGCGCGGTCGGCGCCGATCTCGAGCGCCCGCGCACCCTTGGCCTCGTCGCGCGTGGTCACCCACATGCGGTATCCAGCCGCCTCGCCCAGCTGCACGAGCGCGGTGGCGACGCCGCCGCCCGCTCCCTGGACGAGGACCGTGGCGCCGGGAGTGAGCCCGGCCTGGGTGAAGAGCATGCGGTATGCCGTGAGCCAGGCCGTGGACAGGCAGGCGGCGTGCTCCCACGACAGGCCTGCGGGCTTGGGGACGAGGTTGCCAGTGGGCACCGCCACCTGCTGGGCCAGCGTGCCGTCGTGCAGCTCGGACAGCAAGGTGCGACGCGGGTCGAGGGTCTCGTCGCCACGCCAGCCGTCGCTGGGCACGACCGCGTGGATGATGACCTCGTTGCCATCAGGGTCGACGCCCGCGCCGTCGCAGCCAAGGATCATCGGCAGCCGGTCGGCGGCCAGACCCACGCCACGCAACGACCAGACGTCGTGGTGGTTGAGGCCGGCGGTCTTGAGCGTGACCGTCGTCCAGCCCTCGCGGGCCTTCGGTTCGGGACGTTCGCCGACCTCCAGACCGGAGAGCGGGTCGTCGGCGGACTGGCGGGCAGCGTAGACGGCGAGCATGTCCCCGACCCTAGCCGCGCCGGGTCAGCCCTGCTCGACCACGTCGGGTCAGCCCTGCTCGACCACGTCGGGCAGCGCCAGCGCCAGGCTCTCGCGCCAGTCGGGCAGCCGAGCGATGCGCGCCATCCGCCAGGCGTCATGGCCGAGCACGCTGTAGGCCGGTCGCGGTGCGGGCAGCGGGAAGGCGTCGCTCGTGGTGGGCTTCACCCGCTCCGGGTCGAGTCCGAGGAGGGTGAAGATCTCGCGGGTGAAGCCGTACTTCGTCGTCTCCCCCTGGCTCGTCGCGTGCCAGACACCGAACGGAGCACCTTCGTCCACGAGGCGCAGGATCGCGCGGGCGACGTCCATGGTCCACGTCGGCTGACCCCGCTGGTCGTCGACGACCGAGAGCGTGTCGTGCGTCCCTGCGAGCCGGGCCATGGTCTTGACGAAGTTCGGCCCCCCGCCGCCGTACAGCCATGCGGTCCGCACGATCCAGGCCCGCGCGCAGTGCGCCTCGACCGCCCACTCCCCGGCGGCCTTGCTGCGACCGTAGGCGGAAAGCGGCGCGAGCGGCGCGTCCTCGGCATACGGCTCGTCCACGTCGCCGGCGAACACGTAGTCGGTCGAGATGTGTACGAGTCGGGCGCCGGTCTCGCGGCACGCGGCGGCGACGTTGGCCGCCCCGATCGCGTTGACGGCGAACGCCTCCGCCTCGTGGGTCTCGGCCTCGTCGACGGCGGTGTATGCCGCGCAGTTCACGACGACGTCGTGGCCGCGGACCGCGTCACGGACCGCGTCAAGGGAGGTGACGTCGAGGTCCTTGCGTTCCAGCGCCGTCACGTCGGACGAGGGCACCCCGGCGAGCGCGAGGACGACTTGGAGGTCGAGGCCGAGCATGCCGCCCGAGCCCGTGATGAGCCAGCGGGTCATCAGCGACCGATCCGTTCGTAGCGGGCCTCGGCGACGACCTTCGCGGTCCGCCACCAGTCCTGGTTGTTCTCGTACCACGCGATGGTGTCGGCGAGTCCGGAGCGGACGTCGGGATGCGCCGGAACCCAGTCGGTCTCGGTGCGCAGCTTGGTCGCGTCGATGGCGTAGCGCAGGTCGTGACCGGGCCGGTCCGGGACGTGGTCGAACCAGTCGGCCGGCTTGCCCATGAGCTCGAGGACCAGCCCGATGATGTTGCGGTTGTCCATCTCCCCGTCGGCGCCGATGAGGTAGGTCTCCCCCAGGCGTCCCTGCTCGACGATGGTGATGACGGCGTCGTTGTGGTCGTCGACGTGGATCCAGTCGCGGACGTTGAGGCCGTCGCCGTAAAGCTTGGGCCGCACACCGTCGATGATCCCGGTGATCTGCCTCGGAATGAGCTTCTCCGGGTGCTGGCGTGGGCCGTAGTTGTTGGAGCAGTTGGACAGCGTCGCCTTGAGCCCGAACGAGCGGATCCACGCGCGCACCAACAGGTCCGCGCTCGCCTTGGACGCGGAGTACGGGCTCGAGGGGTTCAGCGGGGTCGTCTCGGTGAACTTCGCCGGGTCGTCCAGCTCGAGGTCGCCGTAGACCTCGTCGGTCGACACGTGGTGCAGCCGCTTGTCGTGGCGGCGCACCGCCTGGATCAGCTGGTAGGTCCCGATGATGTTGGTGTCGATGAACGGCCACGGGTCGTCGAGGCTGTTGTCGTTGTGCGAGTCGGCGGCGAAGTGCACGACGAGGTCGTGGGCTGCGACGAGGTCGTCGACCAGGTCGGCATCGGTGACCGAACCCTTGATGACGTCGATGTCGCCGATCACCGGGTCGAGGGAGGCGAGGTTCGCGGCATACGTCATGGAGTCCAGGACCGTCAGCTTCCAATCGGGCCGCACCTGACGGGCCCGGATGACGAAGTTGGACCCGATGAAACCTGCAGCGCCGGTGACGAGAACCCTCATGCGGGGAGGGTATCGGAGCAGATGTTCCGCTCCGATCAGTAGTGTCTGCCCCATGAAGGGGATCATCTTGGCCGGCGGCTCCGGCACGCGCCTGCACCCGATCACGCTCGGGATCAGCAAGCAGCTCATGCCGATCTACGACAAGCCGATGATCTACTACCCGCTGTCCACACTGATGATGGCCGGCATCCGCGAGGTGCTCGTCATCACGACGCCGGACGACCACTCGCAGTTCGTGCGCCTGCTCGGCGACGGTTCGCAGTGGGGCATCGAACTCACGTATGCCGTGCAGCCCAGCCCCGACGGGCTCGCCCAGGCGTTCGTCATCGGGGCCGACTTCATCGGTGACGACTCGGTGGCGCTGGTCCTCGGCGACAACATCTTCTACGGCACCGGCCTCGGGACTGCCTTGCAGACCCACACCACCCTGAGCGGCGGCCACATCTTCGCCTACCACGTGAACGAGCCCTCGGCGTATGGCGTCGTCGAGTTCGCCGACGACGGAACCGTGCTGTCCATCGAGGAGAAGCCCGAGCGGCCCAAGTCGAACTATGCGGTCCCGGGCCTCTACTTCTACGACAACGACGTGGTGCAGATCGCCAGCGAGCTGGAGCCGAGCCCCCGCGGGGAGCTCGAGATCACTGGCGTCAACGACGCCTACCTCCAGCGCGGCGACCTCAGCGTCACCGTCCTCCCCCGCGGCACCGCCTGGTTCGACACCGGGACGTTCGAGGGACTGATGGACTCCGCACAGTTCGTCCACGTCGTCGAGCAGCGGCAGGGCCAGAAGATCGGGTGCGTCGAGGAGATCGCCTGGCGCAACGGCTGGATCGACGACGACACGTTCGACGCCCTGGCCAGGGCGCTGACCAAGAGCGGGTACGGCGTGCACCTCGCCGGTCTCCTCGCCGAGAAGCGTGGGACGTTCTGATGGAGGTCCGCCCACTGTCGATCGCCGATGCCTATGAGATCACGCCGCGACAGATGAAGGACGACCGTGGCGTGTTCCTCGAGTCGTTCCGCGGCGACCTGCTCGCCGAGCACCTCGGCCACCGCCCCGAGATCGTGCAGACCAACGTCTCGGTCTCGTCGCGCGGCACGGTCCGCGGCATCCACTTCGCCGATGTCCCGCCGTCGCAGGCGAAGTACATCACCGCCCTCACCGGCTCCCTGCTCGACTTCGTCGTCGACATCCGGGTGGGTTCGCCGACATTCGGCCAGTGGGAGGCGATCCTGCTCGACACGGTGGACCGACGGGCGGTCTACCTCCCCGAGGGCATGGGCCACGCCTTCGCTGCGCTCGAGGACCACACCACGGCGATGTATCTCGTCACGTCCCCCTACAACCCCGGTCGCGAGCACGGCATCCACCCCCTCGACCCCGCGATCGGTCTGGAGCTGCCCGAGGGCATGCGGGAGCCACTGCTGTCCGCCAAGGACGCCGACGCGCCGACCCTTGCCGAGGCGGAGCAGCAGAGTCTGCTCCCCACGTATGCCGCCTGCCGCGAGTTCTACGCGTCCCTCCTCGAGACGCGTTGACCGACTGGTCCTCCCCTGGCCCGAACGAGGTGGCGCGCTCAGCGCGACGGCGTGGCGAGGATCAGGGCCTTCGCGACAGCGTCGGCCACGCCGTCCGCAAAGACGCTGGGCACGATCTCGTCTGCCGTCGGCTCAGGCACCAGGTCGGCGATCGCCCTTGCGGCGGCCAGCTTCATCGCCTCGGTCACCTGCGGCGCCCCTGAGTCCAACGCGCCGCGGAAGATCCCGGGGAACGCCAGCACGTTGTTGATCTGGTTCGGGAAGTCCGAACGCCCGGTGGCAACCACCGCTGCATACCGAGCCGCCACGTCCGGGTGGACCTCCGGGTCGGGGTTGGCGAGCGCGAAGATGATGCAGCTGGGCGCCATACGAGCGATCTCGTGCTCGGGCACGGTCCCCCCGGACACCCCGATGTAGACGTCCGCACCCACCAGCGCATCCCCCAGCGTCCCGGAGATCCCTCGGGGGTTGGTCGTGGCAGCAAGGCGGCGCTTGTGGTCCGCGAGGTCGGGCCGCGCCGGGGAGATGATCCCGCGGGAGTCGCACACGACGATGTCGGCGATCCCAGCGCGCCCCAGCAGCTTGGCGACCGCCACCCCCGCAGCTCCGGCACCCGAGACCACGACCCGCAGGGAAGCCAGCGTCCGCCCGACCACCCGAGCGGCGTTGAGCAGGCCGGCAAGCACCACGATGGCCGTGCCGTGCTGGTCGTCGTGGAAGACGGGGATGCCGAGGCGCTCCTGCAGGCGGCGCTCGATCTCGAAGCACCGCGGCGCCGAGATGTCCTCGAGGTTGATCCCGCCGTACGTCGGGGCGATCCGCGCGATGGCGTCGACGAGCTCGTCGACGGTGCCGGTCTCCATGCAGACCGGCACTGCGTCCACTCCCCCGAAGTGCTTGAACAGCACCGCCTTGCCCTCCATCACCGGCATCGCGGCCAGCGGACCGATGTCTCCCAGGCCGAGCACCGCGGTGCCGTCGGTCACGACAGCGACCGTGTTGCTGCGGGCGGTGTACCGCGCAGCGAGCGACGGGTCGCGGGCGATGGCGCGCGAGACGTCGGCGACCCCCGGCGTGTAGAGCAGGGCCAGGTCGGCGCGGTCACGCAGGGGCTGCGTGGCATGCACCCCCAGCTTGCCGCCCTCGTGCGCCCGGAACACCGGATCGGTGGGGTCGAAGAATGGGTATGCCGGAGACGCTGCAGCTGCAGACATGGAGAAGACACCTCAGGAAAGAAGGAGGAAAGGTGATGCGTGGGGCACAGCCGACGCAGCCGGACGATCAGTCGGGCCGGGGTGTGGCCAATCAAACGCATGATGACGGGGATTACCCGCTGATTGATGCTTGCACAGGTGGCATTCGAGGAACAGGCTCGTAGCGGGACTGTGACACGGATCGCGTTCGAGAATGGCAGGATGCGGACCAGCCCCCGCGGGCATGGATGTTGCCGTCCCCGCGCAGCACCTGAGGAAGGAACTTCTCCACCATGACCCACCGCATCCGACCCACGGCGGTCCTCGTCGCAGGGCTGGCAACGGCCAGCCTGGCCCTGACGGCCTGCGGCTCCGACTCGCTCTCCAAGAACACGAGCAGCAGCAGCTCCTCCAGCAGCTCGTCGACCAGCGTCGCGGTCGACCCTGCCCTGGCGGCCAAGCTGCCGGCCAAGATCAAGAGCGCCGGCAAGATCGTGATCGGCACGGACGCGACCTACCAGCCCAACGAGTACCTCGACACCGACGGCAAGACGGTCATCGGCATGGACGTCGACCTGTTCGACGCGGTCGCGGCCAAGCTCGGCGTCAAGACGCAGTGGGTCCCGACCGGCTTCGACCAGATCATCCTCGGTGTCACCAGCGGCAAGTACGACGTGGGCGTCTCGTCCTTCACCATCAACGCGGACCGCGAGAAGCAGGCCACGATGGTCAGCTACTTCACGGCCGGCACCCAGTGGGTCACCCAGAAGGGCAACCCCAAGAAGGTCGATCCCGAGAACGCCTGCGGCCTCAACATCGCCGTGCAGAAGGCCACCGTCCAGGCCGACGTGGACCTGCCGAAGCGCAACAAGGCGTGCACCGATGCAGGCAAGCCCGCGATCAAGCCCATCGTCGACGCGGACCAGGCCAAGGTGACCTCCGCCGTCCTCACCGGCAAGGCCGACGCCATGCTGGTGGACCTGCCGCCGGCCATCAGCGCGGTCGAGACGACCTCCGGCAAGCTCGAGCTGCTCGGCAAGCAGTACGACTCGGCCCCCTACGGGTTCGTCCTCCCGAAGGCGGAGACCGACTTCGGTCAGGCCATCGTCGGCGCCCTCAAGTCGATGGAGGCTGACGGCAGCTACAAGGCGATCCTCACCAAGTGGAAGACCGATGGTGGCGCCATCAGCGACTTCGCCGTCAACCCGCAGCCCTGATGTCTGACAGCGCAGTCGAGGTGACGGACCGGCCGGGCAAGATCCACGCCCGGCCGGTCCGTCACCCGGGCCGCTGGATCGCGGTCGCCGTGATCCTCGTCCTCGTCGCCATGATGGTGAGCTCGGTCGTCACCAACCAGAACTGGAACTGGTCCTTCGCGTTCCAGATCATGCAGCAGCGTCCCGTGATCGACGGCCTCTGGAAGGGCACCATCTTCGGCACCGTCGGGGCGATGATCCTCGGCATCGCCATCGGCATCACCCTTGCGGTGATGCGGTTGTCGGACAACCCCGTCCTGCGCGGGGTGGCCTTCGCCTACACGTGGTTCTTCCGGGCCATGCCGCGCTATGTCCTGCTGGCCATCCTCGGCGGGGCCATCGCGGTGCTCTACAACCCGATCCACGTCGGCATCCCCTTCGGCCAGCAGCTGTCCCACGCCCTGGGCCTGTCCAGCGACCTCACGTTCTTCAGCTTCAGCTGGAACGACATCTCCTCGTCGATCTGGATCGGCATCCTCGGCCTGGGTCTGTCCGAAGGCGCCTACATGGCCGAGATCGCCCGTGCCGGGATCCTTTCGGTCGACAAGGGCCAGATCGAGGCGGCCCAAGCACTGGGTATGCCGCCCGGCAACACGATGCGTCGCATCGTGCTCCCCCAGGCCATGCGGGTCATCGTGCCCCCCACCGGCAACGAGACGATCGCCATGGTGAAGGACACCTCGCTGTTCATCGCCGCGTCGATCATCACCGAGCTGTACTTCCAGGCCTACGGCTTCGGTCAGCGCAGCTTCCAGATCGTCCCGGGGTTCATGGCGGCGACGCTGTGGTACCTCATCGTCTGCTCGATCCTCATGGTCGGCCAGTACTACCTCGAGCGCTACTACAGTCGCGGCTTCGGCGAACCCTCCAAGGCGGCACGACGCAAGATGGCCCAGATCGCAGCGGAGCACTGATGAGCCAACCCACCCATACGCAGCCCCTCGTCCATGCCGTCAACGTCACCAAGGCGTTCCACGGGACCGAGGTCCTCAAGGGCATCGACATGGATGTCGCGAAGGGCGAGGTCGTCGTCCTCCTCGGCCCTTCTGGCTCGGGCAAGACGACCTTCCTGCGCTGCATCAACCAGCTCGAGACCATCGACGGCGGACGCATCTGGGTCGACGGCAAGCTCATGGGCTTCGACGACCGCGGGGGCACGCTGCACCACCTCACCGACAAAGCGGTCGCCGCGCAGCGCCGTGACATCGGCATGGTGTTCCAGCGGTTCAACCTGTTCCCGCACATGACCGCGCTCGACAACATCATGGAAGCGCCGATCCAGGTCAACGGCGAGAAGAGGTCCGACGCCCGTCAACGGGGGCTGGCGCTGCTGGAGCAGGTGGGCCTCAAGGACAAGCCCGACGCCTACCCCGCGCAGCTCTCCGGTGGCCAGCAGCAGCGCGTCGCCATCGCGCGCGCCCTCGCCATGCAGCCCAAGCTGATGCTCTTCGACGAGCCCACCTCGGCGCTCGACCCCGAGCTGGTCGGTGACGTGCTCAAGGTGATGCGCGACCTGGCAAAGGGCGGCATGACGATGATCGTCGTCACCCACGAGATGGGCTTCGCCCGTGAAGTGGCCGACCGCGTCGTCTTCATGGACGGCGGGGTCGTCGTCGAGCAAGGCCCCCCGAGCGAGGTCATCTCCAACCCCCAGCACGACCGCACCAGGTCCTTCCTGCGCCGGATGCGCCAGGAGGAAGAGCACTGATGCCGTTGGCCCTCGGCCTGGTCGTCGTCAAGGGCCGCTCCATGGAGCCGACCCTGCACACCGGCGACCGCATGGTCGTCCTCAAGGGCGCCCCGCCCAGGCTCGGCCGACTGGCGATCGTGCGCCTGCCCCCGGACGACGACGGTGCCCCCCGTCCCCTGGCCGTCAAGCGGGTGACGATGCGCGACCCTGCCGACCCCGCGCGGTACTGGGTCGAGTCCGACAACCAGGGCCTGTTCGGCGTGGCCGACTCCTGGACCCACGGGATCGGGTCGCTGGCACGCGAGCAGATCCGGGCCCTGGTCCTGTTCCGGATCCCCCACCGGATCCGTGTGCCGAAGGGTCGCAGGGGGCGCCGTGCGACGACCGGGAACGCGGGGTAGGTTGAACGAGCACGTGATCATCCGTCTCGCAGAAGGGATCCGCATGCTCTCCCGCATCTTCCGCACCACCGAGGTCAGCGCCCACTGCGACCTCCCCTGCGGCGTCTACGACCCCGCCCAGGCACGTATCGAGGCCGAGTCGATCAAGGCGATCATCGCCAAGGTCGCCGACAACGACGACCCCGACTTCCGCACCCGTGCGGTCGTCATCAAGGAGCAGCGCTCCGAGCTGGTCAAGCACCACCTGTGGGTGCTGTGGACCGACTACTTCAAGCCCCCGCACTTCGAGAAGTACCCCCAGCTGCACACCCTCTTCAACGAGGCGACCAAGCTGGCCGGTGCCTCCGGCACCAAGGGCGAGTTCGACGCCGGCAAGGCCGACGAGCTGCTCGCCAAGATCGACGAGATCGCCGCGATCTTCAAGGAGACCAAGGCCGCCTGAGCCTGGTCCCATCGTCAGCGCCCGTCCCGAGCCATCGGGGCGGGCGCTGACGTATGCCGCCGCGCAGCGCCGCCCGCGCGCTGGAAGGGCCGCCTCGACATACGTCATCGATGATCCAGATGACGGAGGCGTCGCGCGGAGCCGGGCGTAAACTGGCCGGTTGTCGGCGGCCCACCCCGGCTCTTGCTCGGTTGCGGAACGCGCCTCCCCACGGGACGCGAACAGCCCGCATCGGCACCTGCTGGAGTGAGCGACGAGGACCCGGTCGGCCGCACCCGCTGGTGTCTGCACACGGAATCCACATCCACGACGCTTGGGCCCGCACGGGGGGGCGGACGGGGTTCGCGTTGCAGGGACGGGCACCGTTCGGTTCGAGCCAGGCTGTCGCCCGCGCCAAAGGACGAACCAGTGAAACGACCAACCTTCCTCGCGCTCGGGACGGCCTGCCTGCTGGCCCTCTCGACCGCCATGCTCCCCCTCGCAGCGGCGAGCGGCCAGACGACGGCACGGCCTGCAGCCAGTGCCTCATCGACCTACCACGAGCCCCTCTGCCAGAGCCACAACGCGCTGTGTGCCGACACCTTCGACAACCCGGCCGGCGAGTACGTCGGTCACGACGAGCCCTCGGTGCTCTTCAAGTCCGGCGTGCGCGGGTCCGGCAACGACATCACCTACACGCTGGTCCTGCCCAAGGACCCGAAGTCGCAGCCCACCGCGTCGGGGGCCAGCGGAGCCACCTGGAACTTCCAGCTGCGGCCGACCTTCTGGTTCGGCCTGACGCTCTGCGACACCGAGTCCGCCCCGGAGTACACCAGGACCTGCACCCCGGACTCCGACACCAACAACCTGGTCGGAACCAACCCCGCCGCCCCGGACTACATCGGCAAGCACCCGGGCAACGCCTACATGGAGCTGCAGTTCTACGGCCCCGGCTACGTGCCCCAGTTCGAAGGTTTCGGGTGCACCGCCCACCAGTACTGCGCCGCGATGACCATCGACAGCTTCAACTCCGACCAGAACACCGGTATCCCCAACACCGCGGCCTGTGACAACTACCTTCTCGGTGGCGTCGAGCCGATCAACTGGGCCTACATCACGCGCAACGGTCACTCCCAGGCTCCGGCCAACCCGCTGTTCACGGGGACGTTCGACAACCCGGACCTCAGCGCCGTGACCCCCGACCAGGCCAAGGACCTGTTCATGAACCCCGGGGACCAGATCCGGATCCACATGCACGACACCGACGCGGGGCTGCGGATCCAGCTCTCCGACCTGACCACCGGCCAGGACGGGTCGATGACGGCCTCGGTGGAGAACGGGTTCGGGCACGTCCTGTACACGCCCACGTCGAGCACCTGCCAGGCGCAGCCCTACGCGTTCCACCCGGAGTACTCCACGGCCAACCCGCGGGGCAACACCTGGTCGGCGCACACCTACAACGTGGCCATGTCCGACGAGATCGGCCACTTCGAGAACTGCCTGGCGATCGATGCCAACTTCAACTGCGCGTCGCCGGGCAGCCAGGACTCCAGCGGTCTGGACGAGGATGACGGCAACAACGCCTGTGTCCCCGCCGAAGACTCCCTGGTGGTCAAGATCAACGGGTGCTTCAGCTCCGACGCGGATTTCGACGGGCAGTCCTACCGCAACGACTGGCCAGGCACCTTCCGCGACGTGGGTCGTGACCGTGCGCTGCACCCCTCCCCGGTGCTGTTCACCAGCCCGCTGGCCAACCGCACGACGAACTACTCCAAGGTGGCCTTCGAGACCGACCTGCCCCGGATCGAGGCTGCGGACTCCCAGGACAACCCGCCCTTCTGCGACCGGACCACGGGAGCCAACTGCGTGAACCCGCCGCGCGGCGCGCAGTTCTACCCGATCTTCACGACGGCGAACAAACACGGCACGTGCACCTGGCAGGAAGGTGGACGGTTCATCCCCGGCACGAAGAGGACCTTCGGAGGCACCTCGACCGCCGAGTACGGCCCGCTGCTCAAGACGGTGTACCCCTCGACCGGGGGCACGACGATCACGCGCTACAACAACTTCAACAGCGGCGACCTACACAACCCCTGTCCCGCCGGCAGAGGGGAGCACTGACCCTGACGTCATGACCGGGGCCGCCCGCGGGCCTGCACCCGCGCCCGGCCCCGGTCGCGTGCCCGGCTCGGTCTCGAGCCCGAACCGACCTCGCCTGCGTCCTTCGCCTTGTTACCAATGTGACGCCTGTGACCTCCCCCGGTTACTCCCGAGTCGGGCGTACCGTGCACTTCGGACTGCCAACACGCAGTCACCAACTCTGCACCTGGAGGTCACCGTGAGCATCGACAGAGACGTCGACCACGACACCGTCCCACCCGCCAACAAGGGGCTCCTGGCGATCGCAGCCGTCCTGCTGGCCCTCCCGATGATCGCCCTGGCGTGGGTGAGCAGCTACTCCCGCAAGGACCCTGAGCTCTGGGGTTTCCCGTTCTTCATCTGGTACCAGTTCCTCTGGGTCTTCCTCTGCTCAGCAGCGACCTACACCGCCTACCGCCTCGTGCTCAAGGCCCGCCCCCACCGCCCGATGCCCGGCCACCCGGGCCACGACTCACGTGAGGAGAACGGACGATGAGCACCCTGCTGCCCGCCGCCACCAACAACGGTGGTGTCAACGGCGTCGCCCTCACCGTGCTCATCGTGCTCTTCGTCCTCGTGACCGTGATGGGCTTCATGGCCTCGCGCTGGCGCCAGGCCGACTCGATGGAGTCGCTCGACGAGTGGGGCCTGGGTGGTCGCCGCTTCGGCACCTGGGTCACGTGGTTCCTGCTCGGTGGTGACCTCTACACGGCATACACGTTCGTCGCGGTGCCGGCGGCGATGTTCGCGCTCGGGTCGGTCAGCGGCTTCTTCGCCGTGCCGTACACGATCGTGCTTTACCCCATCATCTTCATCTTCATGGCCCGCCTGTGGTCGGTCAGCCACCGCCACGGCTACGTCACCCCCGCCGACTTCGTCAAGGGACGCTACGGCTCCAAGGGCCTGTCGCTCGCGGTGTCGATCACCGGCATCCTCGCGACGATGCCCTACATCGCCCTGCAGCTCGTCGGCATCCAGGCCGTCCTCGAGGTCGCCGGTGTCGGTGGCAGCAACGCGCTGGCCAAGGACCTGCCGCTCTTTGTGGCGTTCGCCCTGCTCGCCGCCTACACCTACTCCAGCGGCCTGCGCGCCCCGGCGATGATCGCGTTCGTCAAGGACGCCCTGATCTACCTCGTCATCATCGTCGCGGTCATCTACCTGCCCTCGAAGGTCGGCGGCTGGGACCACGTCTTCAGCGCGGCCGAGGCCAAGATGGCCAAGACGAGCCCCGTGACGGGCAAGCCCACCGGCGCGTACATCCCCAACAGCCAGCAGTACTGGGCCTACGCCACCTTGGCGTTCGGCTCGGCGCTCGCCCTGTTCATGTACCCGCACTCGATCACGGCGACCCTGTCCAGCTCGAGCCGCAACACGATCCGTCGCAACGCCGCGATCCTCCCGGCGTACTCCTTCGTGCTCGGCCTGCTGGCCCTGCTCGGTTGGGTCGCCATCGCCGCCGGCACCAAGCCGATCGGCCTCGACGGCAAGCCGAACGCCCAGCTCGTCATCCCCCAGCTGTTCGAGGACATGTTCCCGAGCTGGTTCGCCGGCGTCGCCTTCGCGGCCGTGGCGATCGGTGCGCTCGTGCCGGCGGCGATCATGTCGATCGCAGCGGCCAACACCTTCACCCGCAACATCTACCGCGACTGGATCAAGCCCGACGCGACGCACGCGCAGGAGGCCAAGATCTCCAAGCTGGTCTCCCTGCTCGTCAAGGCGTTCGCGCTGATCTTCGTGCTGACGCTCGACAAGCAGAACGCGATCAACTTCCAGCTCCTCGGCGGCATCTGGATCCTCCAGACGTTCCCGGCGATCGTGTTCGGGCTCTACACCCGCTGGTTCCACCGTTGGGCGCTGCTCGGCGGCTGGGCCGTCGGCATGGTCTACGGCACCGTGACGGCCTACAACGTCATCAACCCGGCAACCAAGGGCCACTTCGGCGGATCGCTCGACATGATCCCGGTGATCGGCAAGATGGGCTACATCGGCATGACCGCCTTCGCCATCAACCTCGTCATCGCCGTGATCCTCACCGTGGTGCTGAACGCCCTCAAGGTCGACTCGGGCAAGGACGACACCATCAAGGGCGACTACTTCGCCGACGCGGGTGACCCCCGCGTCGAGAAGAACGTCAGCATGGACGTGCACCTCACCGCCGGCACGCCGTAGCGCCGGTCCCCTGCAGGCAGAGGGCGGTGTCGGGACCTGGTCCCGGCACCGCCCTCTCGTTCCAGCTACGCCACGGGCGGGGCGGCTCGGCGGCGACGGTCGAGGTAGCGCGTCAGCGAGTCGACGACCCGGGGGTCGTACTCATAGCCGAGTCCGAGGTGGATGCGCTCCATCGCCCGCTCGCCGTGCAGTCCGTCCGGGCCACGCAGGTCGTCGTAGGCGTTGGCCACCTTGATGATTCGGCTCGCCATCGGGAGCTGCTGGTCGAACTCACGAACCTGACGGTATGGCGTGATCTGGGCTTCCATGATCTCCGCGACGTTGTCGAGCACCCCGGTGCTGCGGACGATCTCGGCCCCGTCGTGGGCGATGCGCTGCTGGTCGGCGGGGGCCGCCATCACGGTGGCCCCTTGCGGGATCGGCTCACGGAGGGCGACCTGGCCCAGGTCGTGCAGCAGCGCTGCATACTCCAGGTCCGTGAGCTCACGCTGGCTCATGCCGAGGTCGCGCCCGATGGCCAGGGAGATCTCGCAGACCCGGGCGGCATGGCTCGTGACGGTGTACCCGGCCTGGTCGGTCAGCGAGGACAAGGCCCCGATGGTCTGGCGGTAGGTGGCCCGGATGTTGGCGTTGCGCTGGACCGCGAACGACGTCAGCACCAAGGGGAAGAGGAACAGCGGCAGGGCGGCGATACCGATCGCGACCTCGGCCAGGGCGATCAGGGCACCCGACGTCACGAGCGCAGTGGCGAGCGCGAGGGTGGACCGAACCTCGCTGATCACGGCAGGGACGAGAGGCAGGCCCTCGCGGCCGGCCTGGCCTGCAGCCTCGAGCGTGATCTGCGCGGTCATGGTCAGGCCGCCGACACCGAGCATGACCAGGCCGACGAGCCAGCGCTCACCGGACATGTTCTGCTGCCACTCGACAAGGGTCTGGCCGTCGAGCTCGAGGTAGCGGTAGAGCAGGGCGGCGACGGTGATCCCCGAGAACCTCGCGCACGTCTCCAGCCAGTCCACCGGCCGACCGGCCAGCCTCAGGGCGAACAGACCCGCACCCATGGCCAGCGCGATGACGAGCACCACCGGCCCAGCGCCAAGATGACCGCCGCGCTGCACGTCCAACGACGACAGGGACAGGCCCAGCGCCGCAGCGGTGGACATCGGTGCGGTCTCCCGGCCGGTCAACACGGTCAGACGGGCCGCCTCGCCCACCGTGACCGCGACGAAGAACAGCAGGACCGACACCAGGATCGAGCCGCGCAACGCCAGCAGGTCGTCAGCACCCTGCCAGGCCGCTTGCGCGGCCACGAGCACGGCGAGCCCGACCAGTGGCCACGTCAGGTCCACCGAGATCCGTCGCAGGGCAGTCACACGCGCCCACCCAACGGGATCGCCACGCTCGTCGTGGCCCCCTTGACCCGAGCCCGGAGGTCGTCACGGAGTGCGAACAGGTCGGAGATCTCGGGCTCGTCGTGGTCGAGGATCGCCGTCGGGTCGAGGGGCGCGCCCGGCGACCTGTCCGTGGTCGCCCACTCGCGGCGCCCAAGGGCCCGGCGCAGGGCCTCGACGACCGCAGGGTCGAACTGGCTACCTGCCCGTTGGGCCAACACTCCGAGGGCGGCGTCTGCGTGCAGGGCCGAGCGGTAGGGCCTCGACGTCGTGAGGGTGTCGAAGGTGTCGGCCACCGCGATGATGCGAGCCGCGAGGGGGATCTGGTCGCCAGACAGGCCCCCGGGGTAGCCGCGTCCGTCGAACCGCTCGTGGTGGTGGGCGATCCCGTCCACCGAGCCGGCGAGGAAGGTGATCCCGCGCACGAGGTCCACACCGCTGAGGGCGTGCTCCGCCATCACCACGAGCTCGTCGTCGGTCAGCTCACGCTTGGCACGCAGGATCTTGGTGGGCACGCAGACCTTGCCGATGTCGTGGAGCATCGCCGCGGTGCGGACGTCCTGGATCTCCTTGTGGCCCAGGCCCAACGTCTCGGCAAGCCACTCGGCGAGCTGCGCGGTGCGGTCGCTGTGGCCAGCATTCGCGGGGTCCTTGGTCTCCACCGCGGCTACCAACGCGCTCAGCGTGCGGTCGTGAGCCCTGAGCTCGTCGCCGTACTGCACGAAGGCCCACCGGGCGACCAGGAGCGGGGCGAGGACGAGGACCGCGCTGAACCATCCGACACCGGCAGGGATCCACAGCACCACGAGCAGGAACCCGATCAGGCCGTACCCGACGTACGCGATGCCGGACGTGCTCAGAAGCTTGACGATCTGGGTGAGGACCGGCGGCCCACCGGAGGCTCGCATGACGCCTGCGAGCATGACCGCGTTGACGAGGCACTGGCAGATGTCGGCCGCCAGCAATGGCGCCCCGACCCCGAGGAGGATCTGGCTGGCGCTCAACCCGCTCGTCAGGACGTTCTCGCCGCCAAGGAGGAGGTAGACCAGCCCCCCCACGCTGCCGATGACGGAGTTCATCGCAGCGTTGAACAGCCAGACAGCTTTGCGCCCACGCCGGACTTCGGTGAGGTTGGCGAGGGCGCCGATGACGCCACAGCCGACAGGTCCGACGATCACCGCCGAGGCGAGGAGCACGATGCTCGTGAAGGACAGGCGCACCCGGTTGCCGGTGTCGCTCTCCTTCAACATCCATCCTGCGAGCGCCAGGACCGTGAGGACCAGCAGCGCTCTCGGCTCGTACGGGCGGCCGGCCACCATGTAGCCCAAGCCCAACATGCCCACGGCTGCAACGCTGACAGCCCCGACGTAGATCCGCGTCGCCAAGACGGTACGGCTGGCAGCGCCTCCCACACGTGACGGCCAGCGCTTCATGGGGCCAATCTAGACGCCCGAAGAAGAGCTGGCCTGCAGAATCAGCCGCCCCAGTTCCAGGTGTAGGAGGTCGGGCCGCCGTCGCGCTCGTCGGGGGACCACACGAGGTCCTTGTTGTCACCGAGGATGGACTCGAAGATGGTGGTGATCGTCTTCATGGCTGGGGTTCTCCTTCTGCTCGGGGGATGGTCCCTCATCCGTTCGGACCGTTCCGAGCTGTCTTTGCGCCGATGCCTCAGGGGTGGCCTCTGGTCGCAGGACTATGATGTCCCGCCCATGCGGAGCGCACCGTCGAATCCGTTGTTCTTTGCCAAGTCTTGAAGGTTCGGTCCCCCATCGCGGTGGGCATACCTCCGCAAAAGGGCCCTACCGACCAGTCTCGGCACGGAGCACGGGTCCGCCTGTGAGACAATGAGGCCAGGAAGGGCGCTGTCCTGGCGCCATCGCACGACCGACGGAGACCCCCATGAGCAAGCGCGCCCGCAAGCGCCGCTCGCGCAAGGGCAACGCGGCCAACCACGGCCGCAAGCCCAACGCCTGAGCCAGCGCAACGACGCACGACAGAGCGGCGGCCGGATCCAGTGGATCCGGCCGCCGCTCTGTCGTGCTGGGTGGTGCAGGCTACTCGGAGGCCTCGAAGCGGATCGTGGTGATCCGGGCCATGATCTGGGTCCGCAGCTCCACCGGAGCCTCCTCGCAGGCGCAGGAACGCTTGACGAGGGCCTTGACGGCCTGGTCGAGGTCGTACTGCTTGAGGCAGGGCGAGCACGCCTCGAGGTGGTGGGCGATCTTCTCCGTGTCGTCACGGGTCATCTCGCCGTCGAGGTACTCGTAGACGCGGTGCAGGACCTCGGAGCAGTCCGCTCCTGCCGCGTCACCCTGTCCGGAGTCGCTTCCACACATCATGAGTCCGCTCCCTGGGTCGCGAAGCCGCGTTCGGCGGCGTAGTCGGTCAGCAGCTCACGCAGCTGGCGCCTGCCTCGGTGCAGCCGGGACATCACGGTGCCGATCGGCGTCTCCATGATCTCGGCGATCTCCTTGTAGGCGAAGCCCTCCACGTCGGCGAGGTAGACCGCCATCCGGAAGTCCTCCGGGAGCGCCTGCAGGGCCCGCTTGACCTGGGTGTCGGGCAGGTGGTCCAGAGCCTCGGTCTCCGCGGAGCGCAGGCCCGCCGAGCTGTGCGACTCGGCGCGGGCCAGCTGGTAGTCCTCGATCTCGGCGGCGTCGGACTGAAGCGGCTCGCGCTGCTTCTTGCGGTAGCTGTTGATGTAGGTGTTGGTGAGGATGCGGTACATCCACGCCTTGAAGTTGGTGCCGGGCCGGTACTGGTGGAACGCGGCGTACGCCTTGGTGTAGGTCTCCTGCAGGAGGTCCTCGGCGTCGGCGGGGTTACGGGTGGTCCGCAGGGCGGCGGAGTACAGCTGGTCCAACAGGGGCATGGCCTCGAGCTGGAAGCGGGCCTGCCGCTCCTCGGTCGTCTCGGTGGCCACGTCGACGATCGTGGCGTCGGGGGCAGGGGTCTCAGTCATCGCCCTCCAGCCTAGCCCGCTCGTCGAGGGGGTCGGCCCGGTCGTGGTGGTGGATCCTACGGACAGACGCGTGGTGGCACCGGCGGCCAGACCCTGCGCGACGGTTGCGGTGGCGCCGCTCTCGGGCGGCGAGGCGGTCAACAGTGGCACGGGGGCGGCTCCTGGAAGGTTCCGGTGCGGTTCCGGTTGCGGGTGGGGACATCTCGTGCAACGGCACACCACCGGGTGTCATTCCCGGGTCAGCCGTGACCCGCCGCCCGGACCACACCCGCGAGGAAGGCCATGGCGGCCACCACGAGCGCGCCGGTGTCCTTCACCGTGTGCTCCCCCGACACCTCCGTGACCAGCACGGGGTCCGGCAGCTCTGCCCGCACCTCCGCCGGCGTGCCGAAGGGGTCCCGGCTGCCCTGGACGACGTGCAGCGGTATGCCGTGCGACAGCGGCTCGCGCAGCTCGTGCGCCCGCGACGTCTGCGGCTTGCCCGGCGGGTGCAGCGGGAACGACAGGCACAGGACGGCGTCGGCGCCGACCAGGTGGGCGGTGCGGCAGGCGACCCTGGCTCCGTTGCTCTTGCCCCCCACCACCAGCGGGGCTGGGAGCCGTCCGCGACCCTTGGTGAGCGCCTCGAGCACGGGCAGCCAGGCCTCGTCCTGGGGTCCCGGTCGCGGAGGCGTGCGACGGCCGGCGACCCCCCAGGCCTGGTGGACCAGAGCCACGGCCCAGCCCCCCGCGACCAGCCCGTCGCGCACCGCGAGGACGTCGCGGCCGTCGACCCGGCCGCTGGCCCCGTGCGTGAGCACCACGGTGCCCACGGCGCGCACCGGGCGCAGGACCTGCACGACCGCGGGACCGAGGGGCGTGGCCACCTCCAGCGTGCGGGGCGCACTCATGCCGGGTTCACCCCGCCGCTGGTCTGCTCGGTCGGGACGTCGCCGCCGGCTCTCCCGACGATCTCGCCGGTCATCGGGTCGACGACTCCGTCGAGCTCGGACTCCGCCGCGGGCTCGATCAGCTGTGGGCCGTTGCTGCGGTTGGACGACACCGCCGTCCCCACGGGGTAGGCCTCGAACCGTCCTGGTTGGGCGAACGCGAGCAGTGCCCCCACCTCGGCTGTGTCGGTCATGGTGGGGTCGAGCCACGTCGCCCAGTCCGCGCGTTCGAGGACCAGCGGCTGACGGTCGTGGATCCGGTCGAGGCCGGGCTCGGCGTCCGTCGTGATGATCGTGAACGTCGTCAGCCACGCCTGGGGATCGTCCTTGTCGGCGATCTCCCTGTCCCGCCAGAACTCGTAGAGGCCGGCGAAGGCCACGACGTCGCCGTCGGCGCGATGCATGAAGAACGGCTGCTTGCGCGGGTTGCCCTTGGCGTCGGTGGCGACCGGCGACTTCTGCCACTCGTACCAGCCCTGCGCCGGGACCAGGCAACGTCGCGACGCCGCGGCCTTGGCGAACGAGCTCTTCTCCAGGACCGACTCGGCGCGGGCGTTGATCATCCGCATGCCGATCCTGGTGTCCTTGGACCAGCTCGGGACCAGGCCCCACGTGAGCAGCCGCAGCTGGCGCACGGGGCCTGCCCCTGCGGCATACGTCTCGTCGGTGTCGCGGGGCACCCTCGACAGGATCACGGGTGCCTGCTTGCTCGGGGCGAGGTTCCAGTCCGGGGCGCCGGGCGGCGGGCTCTGCGGGTTCTTGAGGATGCTGCGGGCCGGGTCGGCGGTGCGGTCCTGCTCGACCTCGAACTCCTCCACCAGCTCGTCGGGACTCGCTGTCGCCGCGTAGCGTCCGCACATGATGGACAGGGTACGCAGCGACGCCGACCTGCCCCATACGGTAGGAAGGGAGTCTCAGGGGAACACCCGTCTCCCCCGACGTCTTTTGGGAGTGATCATGACCCTCGTCCGCCGTGTGGCCCGTCCGTTGCTTGCCGCGATCTTCGTGGTGCAGGGCCTCGAGCAGCTGCGGCACCCTGCCGCGCTCAAGGCCAAGGTGGCCCCGTTCGCCGAGCAGGTGGCCCCGCTGGGCCTGCCCAACGACCCCGAGCTGCTCGTCCGCGCCAACGGCGCTGTGATGGTCGGTGGTGGTGCGCTCCTCGCGACCGGTCGCATCCCGCGTCTTGCCTCCCTCGCGCTGGTGGGATCCATCGTGCCGACCACGTATGTCGGGCACCGGTTCTGGGAGGAGTCCGACCCGGCGACGCGCTCCGCCCACCGCATCGGCTTCCTCAAGAACCTCGGTCTCCTCGGGGGGCTGCTGCTGGCCTCGGTCGACACCGAGGGCCAGCCGGGACTGGCCTACCGCGCCGGCCTGGCCAGCAACTCCGCCAAGCGGGCTGCCAAGCGCACCCGCAGGGAGGCCAAGCACGCCGCGAAGGCTGCTCGCCTCGAGGCCAAGCTCGCCGCGTCCCAGGCGCACGATGCCCTCACCTGATCCCGTCCGACCCCCCGCTCGACCCGCCCCGGGCGACTGGACCGTTCCCGCCGCACGTGGCCCGGTCGACGCCGACGTCGCCCTCCCCGGCAGCAAGTCCCTCACCAACCGGTTCCTCGTCCTGGCGGCCCTCGCCAACGGCCCGTCGCTGCTGCGCCGTCCGCTGCGCTCGCGCGACACGATGCTCATGGCCCAGGCGTTGCGGCAGCTCGGCGCCGGGGTCGAGGACACCACCACGCACTCCGGCCACCTGCCCGACTGGGTGGTGACCCCGGCGACGCTGCGCGGCGGTGCCGACGTCGACTGCGGCCTCGCGGGCACCGTCATGCGGTTCCTGCCACCGGTCGCTGCGCTGGCCGCCGGTCCGGTCACCTTCGACGGCGACGCCCAGGCCAGGGTCCGCCCGATGGGACCGGTCCTGCAGGCCCTGCGCGCGCTGGGCGCGGACCTCGACGACGGCGGTCGCGGCACGTTGCCCTTCACCGTCCGCGGCCGCGGCGGACTCCCCGGTGGAGCCGTCACCCTCGACGCATCGGCGTCCTCGCAGTTCATCTCGGCCCTGCTGCTTGCAGGACCGCGCTACGACGACGGCGTCACCATCCACCACGAGGGCAGGCCCGTCCCGTCGGAGCCGCACATCCAGATGACCATCGAGACGCTGCGCGACGCCGGCGCCCTGATCGACGACAGCGAGCCCAACACGTGGCGCGTCGAGCCGTCGGAGATCAACGCCCTGGACGTGCTCGTCGAGCCCGACCTGTCCAACGCCGCACCGTTCCTCGCCGCCGGCCTCGTCACGGGCGGGCGGGTGACCGTGCCCGGCTGGCCACACCACACCACCCAGGCCGGTGACGCCATCCGCGACATCCTCGACGCCATGGGCGCCGACGTGAACCTCAGTCGCGAGGGCCTCACCGTGTCCGGTACCGGCGAGGTCTCCGGCATCGACGCCGACCTGCACGACGCGTCCGAGCTCACCCCCGTCGTGGCCGCGGTGGCCGCGCTGGCCGACTCCCCCTCCGTGATCCGGGGGGTCGCCCACATCCGCGGCCACGAGACTGACCGGCTGGCCGCCCTCGCCCGAGAGCTCGGCGCACTCGGCGCCGCGGTCACCGAGACCGAGGACGGACTGCGCATCGAGCCCAGACCGTTGCATCCCAACCTCTTCCACACCTACGCCGACCACCGGATGGTCATGGCCGGCGCCGTGCTGGCCCTGCGGTGCCCGGGCCTGGTCGTCGAGGACGCCGGCACCGTCGCGAAGACGCTGCCCGAGTTCACCGCGCTGTGGCACCACCTGGTGTCACCCAGCACCAGCGCAGCACACGCATGAGCCGCAAGGCCGCCGACTACGACGAGAGCGATGTCAGGGTCCGCCCTAGCCGCCGTGGGTCACGTCCCCGCTCGAAGGACCGCCCGGCCCACGAGGACGCGGTCCCGGGGTTCGTCATCGCCGTCGACCGTGGTCGCTACACCGTCCTGGTCGCCAAGGGTACCGGGCGGAAGGGTGCCCCCGAACGCGTCGTCACGGCAATGAAGGCAAGGGAGCTCGGCCGCAAGGGCATCGTCGTCGGTGACGACGTCGGCCTCGTCGGCGACACCACCGGCAACCCCGACGGCCTGGCCAGAATCGTCCGGCTCACCCCGCGCCGATCGGTGCTGCGACGCAGCGCGGACGACACCGACGTCGTCGAGCGCGTCATCGTCTCGAACGCCGACCAGCTCGTCATCGTGTCGGCGCTGGCCAACCCCGAGCCCCGCCCGCGACTGATCGACCGATGCCTCGTCGCCGCCTACGACGCTGGGCTCGAGCCCTTGCTGGTGCTCACCAAGGCCGACCTGAAGGACCCCACGGACTTCCTGGACAACTACGCCCCGCTCAACGTGCCCAACGTCGTCACGGCCACGGGCGAGTCGGGGTTCGACGGGCTCGAGGCACTCACCGAACGCCTCGTCGGCCGGGTCAGCGTCTTCGTGGGCCACTCCGGTGTCGGCAAGTCCACCCTCGTCAACGGCCTGGTCCCCGACGCGCACCGGGCCACGGGCATCGTCAACGACGTCACCGGACGGGGCCGCCACACCTCGTCGTCCGCGGTCGCCCTGCGGCTCCCGGACGGCAACGGCTGGGTGATCGACACCCCGGGGGTCCGCTCCTTCGGGCTGGCCCACGTCGACCCCGGCCGCATCATCCAGCACTTCCCCGAGCTCGAGGCCGGCACCAGCCTGTGCCCGCGCGGCTGCAGCCACGACGAGGAGGAGTGCGCACTCGACGCGTGGGTCGCCTCGGGCCAGGCCGGTCACGCGGGTGCGTCCAGGCTCGAGTCGTTGCGACGACTGCTGCGCGCCCGCTCCGGCGAGAGCGACTGAGCGCACGCCCCCCTACGCACGACCGCGCCGTCCCCCCACGTGGGGAACGGCGCGGTCGGTGTGGCTGGTCGCCCCTGGACGTCAGACGGGGTTGCCCGCACCCTGCTGGGTGAGGTCGATCGTCTCGATGATCTCGCGGGGCTGGGCGAAGTGGCAGGCCGACAGGTGTCCGCTCCCACCGTCCGGACGCACCTCGAGCAGCGGGATGTCGGTCTTGCACTTGTCCTCGGCCTTCCAGCAGCGCGTGTGGAAGCGGCACCCCGACGGCGGGTTGGCCGGCGAGGGGACATCGCCCTTGAGGACGATCTGCTCCTTCTTGTCACGCAGCGTCGGGTCCGGCACCGGCACGGCCGACAGCAGCGCCTGGGTGTAGGGGTGTGTCGGACGACCGTAGATGTCGTCCTCCTCCCCCAGCTCAGCCATCTTGCCGAGGTACATCACGCCGACACGGTCGGAGATGTGACGCACCACGGACAGGTCGTGGGCGATGAAGATGTAGGACAGGCCGAGCTCGTCCTGCAGCTTCTCCATGAGGTTGACGACCTGCGCCTGCACCGAGACGTCGAGCGCCGAAACCGGCTCGTCGCAGATCAGGACCTTGGGGTTGAGCGCGATGCCCCGGGCGATGCCGATGCGCTGGCGCTGTCCGCCGGAGAACTGGTGCGGGTAGCGGTTGATGTGCTCGGGGTTGAGGCCCACGAGGTCGAGCAGGTCCTGCACGGCCTTGCGACGGCCCTTCTTCGGCACCACATCGGGGTGGATGTCGAAGGGCTCACCCACGATGTCGCCCACCGTCTTGCGGGGGTTGAGCGACGTGTACGGGTCCTGGAACACGATCTGGATGTCGCGACGCAGCTTGCGCATCGCGCGACCCCTCTGGGCGAACATGTCGACACCGTCGAAGATCACCGAACCAGCGGTCGGCTCCTCCAGGCGCATCAGCAGGCGACCGAGGGTGGACTTGCCACACCCGGACTCACCGACGATGCCCAGCGTCTCACCCTTGCGGAGCTCGAAGCTGACACCGTCGACGGCCTTGACCTGGCCCACCGTGCGACGCAGGACACCGCCCTTGATGGGGTAGTACTTGACCAGGTCGGTCGCGGTCAGAATGGCTTCAGCCATTGAGGATCTCCTCGGCGAAGTGGCAGGCGGACTCACGGCCGGGGGCGACCTCCCGCAGGGCGGGACGGTCCTCTCGGCAGACGTCCTGGGCGAACTTGCAGCGCGGGTTGAACGCACACCCCGACGGGATGCGCATGAGGTTCGGCGGCAGGCCACCGATGGCTGCGAGCTCCTGGCCCTTCTGGTCGAGTCGCGGGATCGACTCGAGCAGGCCCTTGGTGTACGGATGGGCGGGCTGGCGGTACAGGTCGTACACGTCCGCCCGCTCGACGATGCGGCCGGCATACATGACCGCGATCTTGTCGGCCACGTCGGCGACGACGCCGAGGTCGTGGGTGATGAGGATGAGCCCCATCTGGCGCTCCTCCTGCAGCTCCTGCAGCAACGCCATGATCTGCGCCTGGACGGTCACGTCCAGGGCCGTGGTCGGCTCGTCGGCGATGAGCACCGCCGGGTCGAGCGCGATGGCCATGGCGATCATGATGCGCTGGCGCATACCGCCGGAGAACTGGTGCGGGTAGGCCTTCACCCGCTCCTTCGCCCCGGGGATCTGCACGCGCTGCATGAGCTTGATGGCTCGGTCGAGGGATTCCGACCGGTTCATCCCGCGGTGGACCCGGAACATCTCTGCGATCTGCCACCCCACCGGGAACACCGGGTTGAGGGAGGACAAGGCGTCCTGGAAGACCATGGAGATCTCCGGGCCGCGCGTCTTGCGACGCTTCTCGTCGGGCATCGTCAGCAGGTCCTGACCGCAGTAGCGGATCTGGCCCTTGGGGATCACGGCCGGCGGGACGTCGAGGATGCCCATGATGGCCTGGGCCGTCACGGACTTGCCCGACCCCGACTCGCCGAGGATGGCCAGCGTCTCGCCCTCGTACAGGTCGAAGTTGACGCCGTTGATCGCGCGGGCGATGCCGTCGGCGGTGTGGAACTCGACGTGGAGGTCCTCGACCTCCAGCAGCAACCCGTCCTGGGCGTGGTACTCGGAGCTCGCCGCGGCCTTGCCGCGGTGCGTCCCGGTGGTGTCAGTTGTCGTCATCTGTGTGTCTTTCCCGCTCAGCGCGACTTCGGGTCGAAGGCATCACGCACGGCGTCACCGAGCATGATGAAGGCCAGCACCGCAAGGGACAGGAACAGGCTGGGGAACAGCAGGATGTGCGGGTAGGTCTGCAACGCGACGAGCGCGTCGGAGATGGCGACACCCCACGAGACCGCAGGCGGGGTCAGCCCGATGCCGAGGAAGCTCAGCGTCGCCTCGACGGTGATGAAGACACCGAGGTTGATCGTGGACACGACGATGACCGGCGCGAGCGCGTTGGGCATGATGTGCGACCGGATGATCCGCCACGGGCTCGCCCCGAGCGCACGAGCCGCCTGGACGTAGTCGTTGGGCTTGACCTGCAGGACGCTGGAGCGCATCAGTCGCGCGATGCTGGGCCAGCCGAAGATGGACAGCACGAGCACGACCTTGCCGACGACCACGAGGTACGGCGAGTTCGCGTCGTTGGGGAACGTGGACATGAACAGGATGCCGCCGAGCAGCAGCGGGATCGCGAAGAAGATGTCCGTGACGCGCGAGACCACAGTGTCCGAGAACCCACCGTAGAAGCCGGCCAGGATGCCCATGACCAGGCCGATGACGACCGTGGCGAGCGTGGTGAACACTCCGACGAGGATCGAGGCGCGAGCGCCGTAGATCGTCCGCGAGTAGATGTCGTAGCCCTGGATGTCGCGCCCGAACCACGCGTCGGAGCTCGGCAGCGCGCGAGCGTCCTTGAGCACCGCGGCGTTGGGGTCGACGTTGGTGAACAGCTGCGGCACCGCCGCCATCAGGATGAAGAGCGCGATGAGCGAGACCGAGACCCAGAAGATCGGGTTGTGCTTGAGCTGCCTCCAGGCGTCCGACGTCAGGGAGCGACCCTCGTCGGCCGGACCCGCGCTCGCGTGGGTCATCTCGGAGGCGACGTCAATGGTGGATGACTCAGTCATGACTGATCCTCGGGTCGAGCACGCCGTACAGGAGGTCGACGAGCAGGTTGGCGATGAGGAAGACGAGCACCAGCACGGTGACGGTGCCCACGACGCTCACCGGGTCGCGGTTGCGGATGCCGGTGAAGAGGAAGCCACCGACGCCCTGGATGTTGAAGATGCGCTCGGTCACGATGGCGCCACCGAGCAGGCCCCCGAAGTCGGCGCCGATGAAGGTGACCACCGGGATCAGCGAGTTGCGCAGGGCGTGGATGCTCAGGGTGCGGCGACGCGTGAGTCCCTTGGCGACAGCCGTCCGCAGGTAGTCCGCCCGCAGGTTCTCCACCAGGTTGGTCCGGGTGAGGCGCGCGGCATACGCGATGGAGGCGCTGCCCAGCACGAACGCCGGGAGGATCAGCTTGTAGAAGGTGACGTCCGAGCCGACGGTGGCCGGGAAGATCGGCCACTTGAGGCCGAAGTAGTACTGCAGCAGCACACCGATGACGAAGATCGGGATGGAGATGACGAACAGCGTGCTCACGAGGACGAGGTTGTCGACGAACTTGCCCTTGCGGATGCCCGCGAGGACACCGGCGAGGACACCGATGACGGTCTCGAAGACGATCGCCATGGCGGCGAGCTTGGCGGTCGTCGGGTAGCGCAGCTTGAGCTCGTCGAGGACCTTCAGGTCACGGAAGTTCGTGCCGAGGTCACCCTGGAGCAGGTTGCCGACGTAGGTCAGGTAGCGCGTGAAGAACGGGTCGTTGAGTCCGTGCTTGTCACGGAACTCGGCCACGAAGGCGGCCGGGCACGGTCGCTCGCCGCACAGACCGATGGTCGGGTCGCCGGGAAGGGCGTAGACCATGAAGAAAATGATGAACGTGGCACCAAGCAACACCGGGATCATCTGGATCACTCGCCGAAGGATGTACTTGTACACGTCACCTCCTTTGGTTTGACGCCGTCGGGATGGGGTGTTCCCGCCGGCGTGGCTGGACGAGCCGGGACGCTACCTCAGGTAGGCGCCACTGCCCATCACAACATAGTCGTATAGGGGGTACTGGGGGCAGCAGGCGGGTCTCGCCACGACTGTCCCCGGACAGGCCATCGGCCTGCCGACACTGGGCCGGCAGGCCGACGACGCTATCTGGATCCGCTCACCCGGTTGGGGTGTGCGGTCCGGGTCGACTTACTTGAGCGCGAGGCTGGAGAAGTCGATCGTGCCGAACGCGGTGATCTTCACGCCGGTGACCTTGTCGGACCAGCCGAAGGTGGCCGTGGAGTACCACATCGGGATGGCCGGCATGTCGTTGGCCAGCAGCTTCTCAGCCTCCTGGTACTTGGCGTTGGCCTGAGCAGCGTCCGTCGAGGCAGCAGCCTCGGTGAGGAGCTTGTCGAACTCCGGGTTGGAGTACTTGCCATCGTTCGAGGACGCGCCGGTCTTGAAGATCGGGGCGAGGAAGTTCTCGATCGACGGGTAGTCCATCTGCCAGCCGGTGCGGAACATGCCCTTCTGCTTGCCCGCCGCGATGTTGCCGCGGAAGGTGGAGAAGTCCACGACCGGGGTGGCGACACAGTCGACACCGAGAGCACCCTTGATGGAGTTGCAGGTCGCCTCGACCCACGCCTTGTGAGAAGCGTCAGCGTTGTAGGCGATCGTCATCTTGCCGCCCTTGAAGCCGCCGGCCTCGTCGAGCTTGGCCTTGGCCTTGGCCGGGTCGAAGGTGCAGTACTCGCCACAGGCGTTGGCCTTGTAGCCGTCGACGACCGGGGAGACCCAGCCGGTGGCGGGCTGACGGGTGTTGTTGAAGATCTGCTTGATGATCGTCGGACGGTCGATGGCCATGGAGATGGCCTGACGGATCTTCGGGTCGGCGTAGTTCGGGTCGACCTTGACCGGCGCGAACGTGATGGTCTGGATGACGCCAACGGCCTTCTGGGCGTTGCGGTCAGGCAGGTCCGTCTTGTACTTGTCGTCGATCATCGCCGAGGAGGGAACCTCGTCGGTCACGTCGAGGTTGTTGGCCTGGACGTCGGTGTAGGCAGCGTCGGCGTCCTGGTAGATCTTGAACGTGATGGCGTCGAGCTTGCCACCGAACTTGCCGGAGTAGCCAGCGAACTTGCTGAGCTTGATCTCGGTGTTCTTGGTCCAGGAGTCGAGCTTGAACGGGCCGGCGCCGACCGGCTTCTCGCCGTAGGCCTTGGGGTCCTTGAAGAAGGAGTCCGGCAGCGGCGAGAACGCCGAGTAGCCGAGGCGGACCGCCATGTTGGAGACCTTCTCGGTGGTCTTGATCGTGAAGGTGTAGTCATCCTTCGCGACGAGACCCGTGAGCGTCTTGGCCTTCGGGGTGAACCCCTTGCAGGGGTCCGTGGCGTCGGTGCCGGCGCACTGCATCGCGTCGAAGCCCTCGATGGGCTCCATGAAGTACCCGGAGGACTGGGCGTTGGGGCCGTAGGCGGCGTAGTTCCAGGCGTCGACGAAGTTCTTGGACTTGACCTCGGTGCCGTCCTGGAACTTGTAGCCCTTCTTGATCGTCACCGTGAAGTTCTGGTTGTCCGTGGTGTCGATCTTGTCGGCGATGTCGTTCTCCGGTGCACCGGTCTCGGGGTTGTAGTGGACGAGCTTGGCCGTGATGGCGTCGAGCACGTTTCCACCACAGGTCTCCGTGGTGTTGCTGGGGATGAGCGGGTTCTGGGGGTTGCACCCACGGACCGTGACAGCGCCGCCGGCCTTGCCGCCGGCACTGGAGCTGGTGCCACTGCTGCTGCTACCGCCACCACACGCTGCAGCGAGCAGCGTCACGGCGGAAATTCCAGCAACCATGGTCACCGTGCGAGTTAGTCCTCGCATTGATGTCCTCCTACTTAGGGTCTGCCGTTCGAGTGAACGGTCGGTCCGGGCTGCCCAACGGTCGGAGTGCAGCCCTGTAACGCACAGGGCGTTCGTGTTGTGGCACCCATGAAAGAGCAAGGAGGGAGTAAAGGCGACGATCTGAGCCAACCCGAGACAAAAACGTGATCGTCTCGATGCCGACCTGAGGGCAGATCTTCGGCGGGAGTGGCTTTTCGCCACCTTGGGTCGTATCAGCGGCATCTGGGCGGAACCGGTTCGGTGCCGGGTCGGTCCGTGGCGGTCCGTCACCACGGCGGGGCCACGGGCTAGCGTGGGCGGGTGCCCTACGACGACGACCTGCGCCTCGCCCATGTCCTGGCGGACGCCGTCGAGCGGATCACGATGGCCCGGTTCCGCTCCGAGGACCTCGTCGTGGAGTCCAAGCCCGACCTCACCCTGGTCAGCGACGCGGACCGCTCCGCCGAGGAGCTGGTCCGCGCCCAGCTCAAGCGCACCCGTCCCCGCGACGCCGTCGAGGGCGAGGAGTTCGAGACCACCGGTCACGGCCCCCGCCGCTGGGTGATCGACCCCATCGACGGCACCCACAACTTCGTCCGCGGCGTCCCGGCCTGGGCGACGCTGATCTCACTGGTCGACGAGGGCCAGCCGGTCCTGGGCCTCGTCGCAGCACCCGCCCTGGGTCGTCGCTGGTGGGCCGCCACGGGTTCGGGCGCGTGGTCCGGCCGCAGCCTCACGGCGGCCAAGCGCATCCACGTGTCGCGGGTGTCCCGGATCGGGGACGCCTCGCTGTCCTACTCCAGCCTGTCGGGCTGGCGCGCCCTCGAGCGGCACCAGCAGTTCCTCGACCTCACCGACGCGTGCTGGCGCACCCGCGCCTACGGCGACTTCTGGTCCTACATGCTCGTCGCGGAGGGCGCCGTCGACATCGCCGCGGAGCCCGACCTCGCGGTCTACGACATGGCCGCCCTCGTCCCGATCGTCACCGAGGCCGGTGGACGGTTCACCTCCCTGGCCGGCACGGTCGGCCCGTGGGGCGGCAACGCCGTCGCCACGAACGGGCTGCTGCACGACGAGGTCCTGGCCCGCCTGGGCACCGACGCACGCGCCTGACGTCAGGTCAGTTAGGGACCACCGTGACGTCACCGAGGCTGAGCCCACGGATGGCGTCGGCATACGCTCCGGCATCGCCGACCACCACGACGGTCCACTCTCCCAGCACCCACCGGCGGTAGGCGTCCCGGAGCTCGGACGGCTGCAGCTTGCGCATCTGCTCGAGGTTGCGGGTGGTGAACTCCGTCGTGAGGCCCTCGAGCGCCATCGTCGCGGCCTCGTCGGCGACGGCGTCGGCTGTCGCGTAGCGGCCCGGCGCGGTCTTGCTGACGAAGTCCACGCCGGAGCGCACCTCCTCGGCGTCGAAGCCCTCCCGACCGCTCCCGAGGATCTCCAGGAGCAGCTTGACCGACTCCACGGTGGCATCGGCGCGGACCGACCCCGAGGTGAGGAACAGGCCACCTGAGCTGCGGGGACGGAAGACGGAGCGTATGCCGTACGTGTAGCCCTTCTCCTCGCGCAGCACGGCGTCGATCCGGGCGTTCGGCGACCCGCCGACCATGAACCCCAGCACGGGGTATGGCGCCCAGCCGCCCTCCGCGCGCCGATCGGGTCCGGCGCAGCCCACGAGGAGCTCGCTCTGGACCGATCCGGGCCGGTCGACCAGGACGATCCGCCCCGCGTCACCGGAGCGCCTGGCGGGGACGGGCTCCGGTGTGGAGACGTCGGCGCGCCAGGTGCCTAGTGTGCGCTCGACCATCGCGAAGACGTCGAGGTCCGACAGGTCTCCGGCCACCACCGCCGTCATGCCCCGCGGTCCGACGTGCCGGGCGTGGAAGTCCACGACGTCCTGCCTCGTGAGCGCCGAGATCGTCGTGGCCGTCCCTCCCGACGGTCTCGAGGCACGGTCCTGCTCGTCGAAGAAGGTGGCCACGAACTCGCGGGCCGCCCGCTGCGGCGCGAGCGCGCGCTCCTGCTCGATCTCGGCCAGGCGGGTGCGACGGATGCGGTCGACCTCGGACTGCGGGAACACCGGCTCGGCGAGGGCCAGCCGGAGCAGCTCGAGGGCCTCCCCGAGGCGGCGCTTGGGCACGTCCAGGTCGACGCCGAGGCCGGCCTCGTTGACCGACGCCCCCAGCGCGATCCCCTTGCGCTCCAACAGCTCTGCGAACTCCTCCGGCGTGTGCTCGGCGGTGCCCTCGTCGAGCAGGCGCGCCATCACCGTGGCGACGCCCTCCACCTCACGGGGTTCGGCCGACAGCGGCAGCGGCAACGCCGTGCGCACCGAGACGACGTACTGGCCGGGGATGTCGTAGGCCACGACCTCGATCCCGTTGGGCAGCGTGCGCCGGGTCGGGACGGGAAAGCTCCACGGGCCGGGCGGGGTCACCTCGGGTCGGGGGGCGCCGGCCTGCGCCGACAGGGTCTGGGTGCTCACGCCGCCTCCTCCTGGGCCGCGACGAGGTGGCGCACGACCGCTCTGCTGGGTGGCGCGAGCCACTTCTGGGCCGCGGCCCGAACCTGCTCGGGCGTGACCAGGGCGATGCGGTCCAGGAAGGTGTTGATGAAGCCGGCGTCTCCGTGCAGCAGGGCGTGCTGGCTGATGAGGTCGGCGCGCTCCTCGTGTCCCGAGAGGGCCGAGAGCCAGCTGCGTTCGGACTGGGCCATCGCCGACTCCGCCTCGACGGCCGTGGGGCCCTCCTTCGCGAACCGCTCGAGCTCTTCGACCACTGCTGCCTCGATCGCGTCGGCGTCCTGGCCCTCGGCGACGTCGATGACGAAGAAGCCCAGGCTCACGCCGTCGACGAAACCCATCGCGTGCGCCTGCACGGCGTTGGCGACCTGCTCGCGTCGTACCAGCCGCTGCACCAGCCGGGAGGTCGACAGGCCCCCGAGGGCGTCGATGGCCAGGGCGGCGGCGAAGAACTCCTCGGTGTTGTCGACCGGAAGCCGGAAGGCGATGTGCAGCCGGTCGTTGGGCACCGGGCCCGGGCGGTCGACGCGCACCGGGGCGGTCAGCGGCTCGAGCTGCGGGAGGTTGGCCCGGGGCGCCTCGGCGCTGGCCGGCAGGTGGCCGAAGTAGCGCTCGGCGGCGGCGAAGCCCTCCTCGGCGGTGAGGTCGCCGACCAGCGTGAGCACCGTGTTGTTGGGCCCGTAGTAGCGGCGGAAGAACTCGTGGACGTCCTCGACGCTCGCGGCGTCGAGGTCCTCCATCGACCCGATCGTCGGGTGATGGTAGGGGTGCCCCTCGGGGAACACCGCGGCGTACGTCTCGATCAGGGCCTTGCCGTAGGGCACGTTGTCGTAGCGCTGCCGCTTCTCCTCCTTGACCACGTCACGCTGGTTGTCGAGGTTCTCCTGGTTGACCGCGTCGAGCAGGAACCCGTGCCGGTCGGCCTCCATCCACAGCGCCAGCTCGTACGCGCCCTTCGGCACGGTCTCGAAGTAGTTGGTGCGGTCGAACCACGTTGTCGCGTTGAGCCGCCCGCCCTCGGCCATCAGCCGGGTGAAGTGCTCACCGCTGGCGATGTTGCGCGACCCCTGGAACATCAGGTGCTCGAAGAGGTGCGCGAAGCCGGTCCTACCCGGGCTCTCGTGGCGTGAGCCGACGTTGACCCAGAGGTTGACCGTGACGTTCGGGACGCTGGTGTCCGGCGAGACCACGACGCGCAGGCCGTTGGGCAGCGTGAACTCGTGGATCGGGTAGTCCAGGGGCATGGGTGCACCCTAGGCGAACGGCCGTGGGGCCGCTCGGGTATGCGGGCCGAGGACCCGTCCTTGGACGGGACGGTCAGAGGGTGCGGCTGCCCTGCTCGCGCGCCTGGGTGACCGACTGCGCCGGGGGCCTGCGGTCGGCAGGCACCCGCGGGAGCGAGGGCGCGTAACCCTCTCCCAGCTGCTCGATGGCGGTGCGCGCGAACACCTGCTGCTCGGTGACGGTGCGCTCGGACCGACCGCGACCGACGAAGCTCACCGCCCAGTGCAGCAGCGTGGTCAGGCGGTGCTTGAACCCGATGATGTAGACGAGGTGGACGGCCAGCCACAGCACCCACGCGATGAACCCGCTGAAGTGCAGCCTGCCGATCGAGGCGACCGCGCTGAAGCGCGAGATGGTCGCCATCGACCCCTTGTCCTTGTAGGAGAAGGGGCCGGCCGGCTCCTTGCCCGCGAGGCGTCGCTTCAGCTGGTCCGCGGCATAGCGCGCCCCCTGGATCGCGACCTGCGCGACACCGGGGTAGCCCTTGAGCGAGGCCATGTCACCGACGACGAACACCTCGGGGTGACCCGGGAGGGTGAGGTCGTCGTTCACCTCGATCCGACCGGCACGGTCGATCGATGCCCCGGACTGCTCGGCGAGCTGGGCACCGAGCTCGGACGCCTGCACGCCCGCTGCCCACACCTTGGTGACCGACTCGATGCGGCGGACCGAGCCGTCGGAGTCCTTGACGTCGATGCCGGTGGCGTCGACACCGGTGACCATGGCGCCGAGCTGGACCTCGACGCCGAGGCTGCGCAGCTTCTCGGCGGCCTTGGCCCCGAGGTGGTCGCCGAACGCGCTCAGCACGGTCGGGGCCGCGTCGAGCAGGATGATGCGGGCGCGGGTGGTGTCGATGGTGCGGAAGTCGCGACGCAGGGTGCGACGTGACAGCTCGGCGATCTGCCCGGCCATCTCGACCCCCGTGGGTCCGGCGCCGACGACGACGAAGGTCATCAGCCGCTCGATCTCCTTGGGGGTGCTGGCCAGCTCGGCCCACTCGAAGGCACCGAAGATGCGCCCGCGCAGCTCGAGGGCGTCGTCGATCGACTTCATGCCGGGGGCGTACTTCGCGAAGTGGTCGTTGCCGAAGTACGACTGACCCGCACCGGCCGCGACGAGCAGCGAGTCGTACTCGACGACGGTCTCGCGGTCCAGGACGCGGGAGGTGACCGTCTTGGCGGAGAGGTCGATATGGGTGACGTTGCCGAGCAGCACCCGGGCGTTGTCCTGCCGGGCCAGCACCTCACGGGTGGCCGGGGCGATCTCGCCCTCGGAGAGGATGCCTGTGGCCACCTGGTAGAGCAGGGGCTGGAACAGGTGGTGCGTGGTCTTGGCGATCAGTGTGATGTCGACATCGGCGTGCTTGAGCGCCTGGGTGCCGAACAACCCACCGAAGCCCGAGCCGACCACGACGACGCGGTGGCGCTGCTGGGTGTGGACTTCGTGCGACATACCGACACTCTCCTGTGAAAGACGAAGGACGGCCACCCCACGGTCGGGGTGCCGTCCTCGATGACGCCTGCGTTTGCGACAACAAGACTAGCGGCGCCGGTATGCCGCCTGCGCACCTCGTGCGGGGCCTGCGACGGGCGTCACGTCGCACGTCTCACCCTGCGGAGCGAGTGGACACCCCGTCCGTGGAGCTCGGCACGGACGGCGTGCCCACGGGAGGCACCGAGGTGCTGGGCGTCGGGCTGGGCACCGGCGGCGCAGTCGTCGGGTCGGGGGCCGGCGTCGTCGGGTCGGGTACGGGCGTCGTGACCGTGGGGGACGGGACGGGGACCTCGGGCTTGGAGGCGGTGCCCGTGGGCGTCGGCTGCGACCCCGGTCGGGTCGTGGGCGGGGCCGCCTTCGTGGACTTCTTGGTCTTCTTCGGCTTCTTGGCCTTCTTCGCGTCCTTGGCGTGGTGGGGCTTGGCGATGGCCATGGCGCTCGCCCGGCCACCGGAGCCGACCCGGAACGCCACGTCGTCCATCGCGGCGAGGCCGTGCCGGGAGAAGAAGGAGACCCACTGGGACACGGCGGCGGCGTACTCCCCCGACCAGTTGTAGGTGAGGATCGCGGCGCGCAGGTCACCGCTGCGGGACAGGTCGCGACCGTCCCGGCAGAGGTAGTCGGCCGTGGCCAGCGCCGCGTCGAAGACGTTCTGCGGGTCACGGCGACCATCTCCGTCGCCGTCCCGGCCGGCCCAGCGCCAGGTCCCCGGAAGGAACTGGAGGGGGCCCACGGCGCGGTCGTAGTCGCTGGCACCGTCGTACGCGCCCCGGTCGGTGTCACGCACCACGGCGAACGGGCCGCCGTCGAGCAGGGGACCGTAGATGGTCGGGGTGACGCGGTGGTGGTCGTCGATGCGGCGGCCGCCGACGGAACCCGACTCGACCTGCCCGATGGCCGCGAGGTGGGCGGGCCGGAGGTGACAGGCCTGCGGCGCCCTGGCTGCCGCGCTGACGTAGGCGGCGGCAAGGACCGCCTGCGGGGTGCCGGCGGCCGGAAGGGCACCCGACTTCGCCTTGGCCGGGGGCTTGGGAGGCTTGCGCGGGGTCGCCGGGCGCCGAGGTGCGGCTGTCCGCGAGGCGGCCGTCACGACGTCTGCCGAGGCACGGCCGTGCGCGTCGTCGAAGGACCAGGCGTCAGGGACGTCGACGACGATCGCGTCGTCGGGGGCCGAGCCGGCCCCGTCGTTCCCTGCGTTCCCGGGGACAGCGAGGGTCGCCGTCGAGAGGGGCGAGCTCTCCGAGGTGGGGACGGCACTGCGCAGCCCGTGGGTGGATGCCGCCTGGGTCACGACCGCAGCGGCGAGCGCCGACACCACACCGAGCTTGACGAGTGCCCGCACCGACCGTCCCTTCGACCGCCGCGTCCCCTGGTGGCCGCGGCACCACCAACCCTGTCGGTCAGCGTCGCGAGCCGCCCCCTGGCTGCGGGCGAACAGAACGAACGGACGAGGAGCACACCGGACACGCGTCACAGTGGCCCCAGCGGCCCCATCCCACCGGGTCAGAACAGCCTGGTCGCCCGGGTCTCCTCGGACTCCTCGAGCGCCAGCAGGAACCGCTTGCGGTCCAGTCCCCCGGCGTAGCCCACGAGGCTGCCATCGGCACCGATGACCCTGTGACAGGGGACGATGATGCCGATGGGGTTGCGCCCGTTGGCGGCCCCGACGGCCTGGCTGAACCCGACGTCACCCAGCGCCCGCGCGAGGGCCCCGTAGCTGCGGGTCTGGCCGTACGGGATGTCGCGCAGCAGCGCCCACACCCGCTGCTCGAACGCGTTGCCCACCGGCGCGAGCTCCAGCTCGAAGGTGGTGCGTTCGCGGGCGAAGTACTCGCCGAGCTGGGTGGTGACGTCGGTGAAGCCGGCATCGTCGCGTTCACCGAGCCTGGCGGGGTCGGGCGCGTGCTTCGTGCTGTCCATGTGCAGCGCGGCCAGGGCCCCGTCGTGCGCCACGAGGGTGAGGTCGCCGATCGGGGACGGCACCACCGTGTGGGTCCGCACGGTCACTCCCCCGGCGGCGTGAGGGCCGCGGCGACGCGGGCGGCATACTCCTGCGCCTCCTGGTCCGAGGCGTACTTCGTGCGGGGCCAGAAGAACCCACGCAGCCCGTCACCCTTGGTGCGGGGCACGACGTGGACGTGCAGGTGCGGGACCGACTGCGACACCACGGTGTTCACCGCGACGAACGATCCCTGCGCCCCGAGCCCGGCGACGACCGCCCGGGAGGTGCGCTGGACCGCCCCCATGAGTGGTGTCAGGAGCTCAGCCGGCAGGTCGGGGAGGGTGTCGACGTGGATGCGGGGCACGAGCAGGACGTGGCCCTTGAACAGCGGACGGGTGTCGAGGAACCCGAGCACGAACGGCTCGTCCACCACCACGGTGGCCGGCACGGAGCCGTCGACGATCCGGCAGAAGAGGCAGTCCACGCGCCGACCCTAGTCGAGGGGTCAGCCAGTGACCTTCTTCGGCGGTCGGGGGAGGAAGTAGCTCGTGCGCCGGCGGTACTCGGCGTAGCCGGGCCGCTCCCCCATGTGCTTCTCGAGGAGCTTGGCCCCGGTCGCGAAGACGAGGAAGTAGGTCATGACGACCGGCGACAGGACGGTGAGGACACCCGGCCAGGCGCTCGCCGCCACGACGTAGATGCCCCACCAGACGCAGGAGTCGCCGAAGTAGTTGGGGTGCCGGGTCCACGACCAGAGGCCGCGGTCCATGACCTTGCCCCTGTTGTCGGAGTCGGCCTTGAACGCCTTGAGCTGCGCGTCACCGATCGCCTCGAAGGCGAGCCCGACGGCCCACAGGAGCAGGCCCACGACGGCGACCGCGGTGATGCCGTCGCCCGAGGCCGCGCTGACCTGGATGGGCAGGGAGACGAACCACACGGCAAGGCCCTGCACGAGGTAGACCTTGCGGATCGCGACCCAGGTGGGGTTGCCGTTCTCCTTGGCCAGCATCTCCTCGTAGCGGGGGTCCTCGCCCTTGCCCGCGTTGCGGCGGGTGACGTGCCACGCCAGGCGGAGCCCCCAAACGGCGACGACCACGACGAGCGCCAGCCGGCGCCACCCGGCCCCGTCACCGACCAGGGCGGCCACCACCGCGACGACGACGAACCCGAGACCCCAGGTCGTGTCGACGACGCTGACTCGGCCCTGCCTGGCGCCGACCACCGCGGTCGCCGCCATGAGGACGACGACCGCGAGGAGCGAAAACCCTGTGACGGCCAGGAAGTTCGTCCCGCTGAAGGTCATGACCAGACCGTCGGACGCTGCGGGGGCAGCCCGGACGTCCCGCGGTCCGGGCGGACCGAGAGGATCTGGTCGACGCCCATGCGGCCGTCCCGGAAGGCCATCGAGGCCCCGACGAGGTAGAGGCGCCAGACGCGTGCGACCTCCTCGCCCACGAGGGCGACGGCACGGTCCCAGTTGGCCTCGAACGTGTCGTACCAGGCGTCGACGGTGCGGACGTAGTGCTCGCGCATTGCGTGGACGTCACGCACCTCCAGACCCGCCTCCTCGATGAGGTCGACGGTCTGGCCGACGGGGCGCATCGTCATGTCGGGCGCGATGAACGACTCGATGAACGGGCCGCCGCCGGGGTGCCGACCGCGCCGTGACATCTGCTGGATCAGGACGCGCCCACCGGGACGCACCCGGTCGTGCAGCACCGAGGTGTAGGTGCGGTAGTTGCGCTGGCCGACGTGCTCGCCCATCTCGAGCGAGACCACGGCGTCGAACCCGCTGTCCGGTACCTCGCGGTAGTCCTGCAGGCGGATCTCGACCCGGTCCTGCAGACCCCGCTCGGCGATCCGGGCGTCGATGAACTTCTTCTGCTCGGCGGCGATGGTCACCCCGGTGACCTGCACGCCGAAGTGCTCGGCGGCATACAGGCTCATCGATCCCCAGCCGCAACCGATGTCGAGCAGCCGCATGCCACCCTCGAGCCCGAGCTTGCGGCAGACGAGGTCGAACTTGTCGCGCTGGGCGTCCTCGACGGTGTAGGCGGGGTCGTCGGAGGTCCAGTAGCCGCACGAGTAGGCCATGTGCGGGTCGAGGATGAGCTCGTAGAACTCATTGGACAGGTCGTAGTGGTGGTGGATCGCCTGCTTGTCGCGCCCGAGGGTGTGCAACCGACCCTTCAGGACGGCTTGGCTGGCCGGCGGCGGCAGTGGAACTCCTAGTGCCCCAGCGCTCTTCGCGACCTTGACGATGGCGGCGACGGTCGAGGGCGTCGGACGTATGCCGCCGAGGCCGCGCTCGTGGGCGACATCCCACACGTGGGTGAGGGCGGCGTTGAGGTCCCCCTCCACGTCGAGCTCGCCGGTGACGTAGGCCTGCGACGCTCCGAGCTCACCGGGGTGGCGCAGGAGCCGACGCAGAGCGCGCGGGGAGCGCAGGACGACCCGGGGCGCGTCCTGCGGGCCGGCGGCGCTGCCGTCCCAGGCCGTGAGGTGCACGGGGAGCGCGCCCCCGACGAAGGGAGCCAGCGCCTCCGCGATCTGCGTGGCGACACCCGGCACGGTGGCCGTGGCGTCGTGCGTGCTGGTGGTCGTCTGTGTCGCGGTCATCGGCCGCCATCCCTTTCGAGAACGAGCTGCTGGACATCGAGGTAGCCCGAACGGAAGCCCGCTCGCGAGTACTCGAGGTAGAAGTGCCACATCCGGTCGAAGACCTCGTCGAAGCCGAGCTGGTGGACCCGGTCGAGCGCACCGAGGAACCGCTCGTCCCACAGTCGCAGGGTCTCGCCGTAGTGCTGGCCGAAGGACAGCCGCTCCGAGACGTGCAGGGAGGTCTGCGCGCGGTTGACGTCCATGATCGCCTGCGTCGAGGGCAGGAAGCCGCCGGGGAAGATGTACTTGTGGATCCACGTGTAGGTGTAGCGCGTGGCCAGCATGCGGTCGTGCGGCATGGTGATCGCCTGGATGGCGACCTTGCCGCCGGGGGCGAGGACGCTGTCGATCTTGCGGAAGTACTCGCCCCAGTACTCGTGGCCGACGGCCTCGATCATCTCGACGGACACGACGGCGTCGAACTTGCCCTCGACCAGCCGGTAGTCGAGCAGCTCGACGTCGACCCTGTCGGCGAAGCCTGCTGCAGCGATCCGCTCACGGGCCAGGGCCTGCTGCTCCGACGACAGCGTCACGGACAGGACGCTGGCCCCGCGGCGAGCAGCGCGGATCGCGAGCTCGCCCCAGCCAGTGCCGATCTCGAGGACGCGGCTGCCCTCCCGGACGCCGGCCGAGTCGAGCATCCGCTCGACCTTGCGGCCCTGGGCCTCGGCGAGGTCGTCCCAGCTCGGGACGGTCGTCGGACGGTCGACCTTGACGGCCTCCCCCGCTACCGGCACGCCACGCTGCTCCTCACCGGCGAACAACGCCGACGAGTAGCTCAGCGTGCTGTCGAGGAAGGTGGCGAACATGTCGTTGGACAGGTCGTAGTGCCGGGCGATGTTGTTGCGCGTGTTGGCCGTCGAGTTCTTCTCGGAGTGCGGCATCCGCGCGACGTAGACCGCGCGCAGCTTCTGCAGCGGCTCCGGGACCAGGGTGGCCATCTGGGCAGCGAACACCTCGAGCAAGCCGCCGAGGTCGTCGGCGTTCCAGTCGCCCACCATGTAGGACTCGCCGAACCCGATGAGCCCTCGAGCTCCCACGGCCTCGAAGAACGCGTCGGGACGCTCGATGACCATCAGCGGCGCAGCAGGATCGGTCGCCGCTCCACCGACGATCGCCTCGCGTCCCAGCTGCACCCGGACGGGGAGGCGCTTCACGGCGGACAAGAAGATGCGCCGGGCCAGCGTGCCCTCGACGACGCGGCGCACCTTGGCGCGCCGAGCGGTCAGGCCGGGCCAGCGGGCCGGGTCGATGACGGGCCTCGTGGCGAGGCCGGCGGTGGCGGTGGTCACTGGACTGCCTCCTGGTGGTGGGAAGGACGGGGTTGGACCGGCAGGCGACGCAACCACAGCCAGATGCCGTGGAGGCGGATCCGTGCCGAGACGGACAGGGGTTCGAGGGGCTGGGTGAGCGCGAGCCGCAGGACGGTGCTGTGGGTGACGGGCAGCGCGCGGCCGGTCATGCCTGCGACGAACGCGGGCCGACCCGGTCGGCGCAGGACGACCTGCACCCGCACCTGCTCGTCTGGCTCGGGGACGGTGAGGCTGTAGGAGCCCGACACGTCGTTGAAGGGGCTGACGTAAAGCGCCTTGTCGACCTCGGCGCGGCCGAACTGGTCAGCGTGCACGAGGTAGGCGTGACGGTCGCCATAGGTGTTGTGGACCTCGACGACGGTGCACACGAGCTCACCCTCGGGGTCGTGGCACCAGTGGACGCTGATCGGGTTGAAGACGGTGCCGAGCACCCGCGGCATGGCGAGCATGAGGATCTGGCCGCCGCGCAGGTCGATGCCGTGGGTGGCCAGGAACGTGTCGAGGTTCTGCCGCAGCGTCTGCGCCGGGTCGCCGAGGTGGTCGCGGGCCTCGAAGCTCGCCAGCCTTTGGAGCCGGCCCAGGCGCGGCAGCTCGTCGAGGTCGACCAGCCAGCTGTGGCTCCGCGTGCGGAAGCGGTGCGCGACCGGCTCCTTGCGCGCGTGGTGCACCGAGGTCGCGTAGATGCGCGTCGCGGGTGAGGTCTTCATCGGACGGCAGCCTCGCGCGGTCTCGCCTCCGCGCCCGACCGGTCCCAGTCGACACCCAGCGCGGCAGCGGCCCTGGCGCCGGACAGCGCCCCGTCCTCGTGGAACCCCCAGCCGTGGTAGGCACCGGCGAAAGCGATGCGCGCGGTGTTGATCTGGGGCAGGCGACGTTGTGCCGCAACGGATTCGGGTGTGTAGAGGGGGTGCTCGTAGTTCATCGTCTCGATGACCTTGTCCTGGTCCACGCAGTCCACCCCGTTGAGGGTCACCAGGAAGCGGGTGCCCGGCACGTCGAGGCGCTGCAGGCGGGTCAGGTCGTAGGTCACCAGGACTCCGGTGCCGCCATCGCCCTGGGGGCGACGCCAGTAGTTCCATGAGGCACGGGCACCACTGGTGTGCGGCAGCACCGACTCGTCGGTGTGCAGCTGGGCGACGTTGCTGGAGTAGTGGATCGCACCGAGCACGTCCTTCTGGAGGTCGGTGGGCGCGCTGAGCATGGCCAGGGCCTGGTGCGGGTGGGCGGCGACGACGACGGAGTCGTAGGTCTCGCTGCCACCCCGGGCGTCGACCACCACCACCCCGTCAGCCGTCTCGACGACCGAGGTCACCGCGGTGGCGAGCCGGATGTCGTCGATGCCAGCAGCGAGCGCCTCGACATAGCGCTTGGAGCCGCCGGTCACGGTGCGCCAGGTCGGCGAGCCGAAGACGGTGAGCATGCCGTGGTGGTCGAGGAACTCGAACAGGTAGCGGGCGGGGTACTCCAGTGAGACCTCGGGGTCGCACGACCAGACTGCCGCGACGACCGGCTCGAGGAAGTGGCGGGTGAAGTACGCGCTGAACCCGCAGCGGGTGGCGAAGGACCCGAGGGTTTCGTCCCGGTCCGCGTCCGAGGAGTCACGGGCCAGGACGTCACGGGCCGCGCCGTGGAACTTCTTCACCTCGGTGAGCATGCGCAGGTAGGAGGGGTTCGTCACGTTGGCGAGGCGGGGGAAGAGCCCCTTGGCCTTCTTGGCACCGGCGTACTCGAGCCCCGACTCGTCGTCGCGGACCGACATGCTCATGTCGGAGTCCTGGGTGGCCACCCCGAGCTCGGCGAACAGGCGCAGCAGCGTCGGGTAGGTCCGGTCGTTGTGCACGATGAAACCGGTGTCGACGCCGACGACGCGACCGTCCACCTCCACCTCGTGGGTGTCGGCGTGGCCGCCGAGGCGGGGGTCGGCCTCGTACAGGGTCACCGGGCCCTGCGTGCCGAGCACGTGGGCGGCGGTGAGACCTGCGACTCCGCTGCCGATGACGGCGCGGCGTGGTGCTGACATGGGGGTCCATCCGTTCAGGGGGTCGACGTGCGGGTCATTCGTCGTGCGGGGGCCGGCGGATTGGCCCGGCGCCGGCGGCGTGCTCACGTCGCCCCACGGGGCCGGACGGGTGGGACGAGGAGCCGGGCCACCCGCTGCGAGGTCATCGCGACCAGCGACTCGAGCGGACCGCGCATCGGCACGAGAGCGAAGAACGCCCCCACGACCACGACCACCAGCACCTGGTCGCCGTAGTCCTGCGGCATCTCCCAGTCGGGCCACCAGCCCTGGGCCATCACCAGCACGTGCAGGGTGTACAGCGAGAGCGTCATCGCCCCCGCTCCGAAGGCCGCGGCCCACACCCGGGGCTGGGTGCGCGTGAGGAGGACGCACAGCCCGGTCACCGCGAGCGCGCTTCCGATGGTCGCCGCCAGGTCGAACGGGGTGCCGGAGTGCGGCGCCGCCACCACGAGCCACCACCACGACCCGGTTGGCGTGGTCCCGCTCAGCCCGTGCGCCAGGGTCGCGTCGAGGGACGCGGGGTCGGTGAGCAGCGAGGGGTCCGGTGTGGTGGCGTCGGGATAGGTGGCCGCGAGTGCCGCCCGGGCACCGGGCAGGGTCAGCATCAGTCGTGAACCCACGGTCGCCGCCACCGCCAGGACGACCCCCACCACGAGGACGCGCGTCGCGGTCGTCCGCCGGGCGAGCGGCAGCCGGCCCAGCGCCATACCGGCGAGCAGGTAGGCCACCCAGACCGCCGCCGGGTAGTAGCCCGTGAGGAGCAGCTCGCTCAACAGGTGGGCAGGTCGCAGGAGGTCGCCCGGCTGCGGGCTGCCCGCCTCGTGCGGCGGCAGCAGGGGCCGCAGGAGGTGGGCACCGACGGGCGCGGCGACGACCCACGCCACCGCCCAGGCCGCCAGTGAGCGAGCCCCCAGCCCGAGGAACGGCAGCCCGAGCAGGAAGAGGACGGCGTACGACGCGAGGATGATCGCGATCACCGTGGGCACTGTTCCGAGGGCGAGGCCCAGCGCCCCGACGAGCACTGCCCGCACGGCGAGGCGCACCGAGACCGCGGCGCGGTCGCGGCCACGCACCGGCACCGTGCGGCCGCTGACCAGGGCGATGCTCACGCCGGCCAGCACGGCGAACAGCGCGGACGCGCGGCCACCAGCGAGCTGCTGGGGCCACGGGACCTCGTTGCCGAGACGGCCGGGCAGGAGGTGCGTGGCCATCATCCCGAGGAGCGCGAGCGCTCGGGCGACGTCGACACCGACGACCCGCCCCGGCGCGACGTCCGGGAGGACGGGTTCGCTCATGCGCTCATCCTGTCAGCAGGTGTGGTTGGTCGCGCGTTGTGCGGAGCTCACCACGGCAGGGCCGCACCATCCCTGAAGAACCCGCCAGTCGGCCCGTCGTCGGGCAGCGTCGCCGCCCAGACGACTCCCGGAGCGCTGGTCGCCGGTCCCCGCGTCCCGGCGACCGGGGACTCGGGGCAGACGGCGTTGACGAGGATCCCGCCCGTGGCGAGCTCGGCCGCGAGCAGGCTGGTGAGGGCGTTGAGCCCTGCGGCTCCCACCCCGTATGCCGCGTCGGCACCCCCGCGCGCGGCGAGCCCGTGCAGGGGGTCACCGTGCGAGCCTGCCCCGTTGCTGACGTTGACCACGCGTGGGTGGGCGCTGGCCTCAAGCAGGGGCAGGAATGCCTTCGTCAGGCGCCAGGCCCCGAACAACGCGACCTCGAACTGTCGCAGCGCCTCCTCGAGGTCGGTTCGTGTCGTCGCGCCGGAAGGGGTGCCAGCCGGGTCCGCGCACGCTGTGGCGTTGACGAGGATGTCGAGCCGTCCGTGTGCGGCCACCACTGCCGCGACCGCAGCGAGCACCGACTCGTCGTCGGTGACGTCGAGGTCGACGCCGAGCGCCTCGAGAGCGGGCAGGTCCACGACCGCGCCCTTGGCGGCCTCAGCGGTCCGCGCTGCGACCAGGACGACCGCCCCCGTGAGGGACAGCTGGCGCGCGACCTCGAGGCCGAGCCCGCCGTCGGCACCTGCGACGAGGGCGACCGGTGTGGTGAGGGTGTTCACGAGGGCTCCGGACTGCTGGTCTGACGGGGCTGCTGGCCTGCCGGGGGCCCCGACGTGCCGGAGCGACGTCGCGGCACGTCGGGGTCGATGGGGGTGGCCGGGCGAACCGACTGCTCCGTAGGTCACCTCACCCCTGGCCGAGGTGACCTGCGGGGCCCAGGCCATGGACAGACGTGTTGAACAATGTTTGTCCAAGGTTGCACCCGCGATGATTCTCTCCTTCGACCCCTACTTTGTCCAGACTTTGCCCAAGGTCACGGCTACGCTGCGCGGGTGTACACGATCAGCCACGCCGCACGGCTGACCGGCGTCCCCGCCGCCACGCTGCGGGTCTGGGAGCGCCGCTACGGGCTGGTCTCACCCGTCCGCACCGACGGCGGCTATCGCCTCTACGACGAGCACGCCCTCCAGGTCGTGCGAGCGATGTCCTCCCTCGTGGCCGCCGGCTGGGCCCCGCGCCAGGCTGCGGACCACCTGCTCTCCGAGGACGGTGGAGGGATCCCTACGGGGGATGTTCCTGACCGACCCACCCCCGATGCCGACGGCGACGGCGACGGCACGGCCCGGGTCGGCGATGGTGATGGCGCGGCCCGGCTCGGATCACCCCGCGCCAGCGATGACGACCTCGAGGCGCTGGCCCGGGGCGCCGCCGCCATGGACCCAGGGGCCGTGTCGGACGCCATGGACGAGGCCTTCGCCCGCGGCGCGTTCGAGGACGTCGTCGACTCCTGGCTCATGCCCTCGCTGCAGGTCGTCGGCACCTGGTGGCGTGACGGCAGGGTCGACGTCGCCGGCGAGCACGTCGTCAGCGCCACCGTGCACCGCCATCTCGGGGCGGCGATGGAAGCCAGCGACGGTCAGGCCGATGGCCCTCTGGTGGCGATCGGGTTGGCGCGCGGCTCCCACCACGAGCTGGGGGTGCTGGCCTTCTCCGTCGTGCTGCGACGACGTGGCGTACGCGTCGTCCACCTCGGCACCGACCTGCCCGCCCAGCACTGGGTCGACGTCGTCCGCCGGCGCTCCCCCGGCGCCGTGGTCGTCGGGGTGCCCATGCGCTCGGACGTGATCGCGGTCCGCGAGACCGCGGACGCCCTGCACGCCGCCTACCCCGGCTGCCCGGTCTACGTCGGTGGCGGCGCGCAGGACGAGGTCGGGCACGGCACCCTGGCGCTAGGACACACCTTGCGAGCCGCCGCTGACCGGCTCGAGCTGGACCTCGTCGCCGACGGCACCACCCGCACCGCGACGTAGCGCAGTCCGGCTCAAGCGGGTCAGGCGGCCAGGCGGGCCTCGAGCGCGTCCGTGAGCAGGGCGACCAGGGCCTCGAGCTGGATGTCAGCCGACGACGAGACGTCCTCGTCCGAGCCGTCGAGGGCACGAGCCGCCAGCCCTGCCTTGGCATCGATGAGCTGGGCGACCTTCGAGTCGATGGTCTGCGCGGCGATGATGCGCCACGCCGTGACCGGCTCCGCCTGCCCGATCCGGTGCACGCGGTCGATCGCCTGGGTCTGCTCGGCGTCCGTCCACGACAGCTCGGCGAGCACGACGTTGGAGGCGACCTGGAGGTTGAGCCCGACGCCGGCAGCCGTCAGCGAGCAGACCACCACCGCCACGTCCGGGTCGTTGACGAATGCGTCGATGTTGGCCTGTCGCTGCCTCGGCGTCTGGTCACCCCGGATGGAGGAGTAGCGCAGCCCCCGCTTGGCGAAGGTCTCCTCCGCCACGTCCATGACGTCGATGTGCTTGGCGAAGAAGACGACCTTGCCGACGCTGCGGGCGAGCTGCGCGGCATAGTCCGCCGACAGCCCCGCCTTGGCCTGGCCGATGCGACGCATGACCCCGAAGACGTTCTCCTCGGTGGCCGAGGAGTTGGTGTCCTCGCGCTCCCAGCGAGCCACGCGGCGTACCAGCTCGTGGTCGATGCCGGACACGAGCACGCTGGACCGACGGTTCTCCAGCGCGGAGTCGTAGCGCGACACGAGGCGGCGGGCGAGGTCACGTTCCGCGGCGCGGATGGACCGCCCGGCCTCGTCGTCGAGCTCCACCGGCAGGTCGGCGATCCGACGGGCCGGGATGTCGGAGGCGACGTCGACCTTGCGGCGACGCACGATGCCCATGTCGATGACGCTGCCACGGGCCGCGGTGTAGAAGCCCGAGTCGGCCGGCGTCAGGCCGGTCTCCTCGAGGGCGTGCATCAGCGGAGCGAGCGGCTTCTTGTCGTCGATCCAGCCGAGGAACTGCCAGATCGCACGGAAGTCCTCGATGTCGTTGATCAGCGGCGTGCCGGTGAGGGCCATGAGCAGCGGGCGGACCGTGCGGGAGCGGATCCGCTCGGACAGCTGCAGGACGTGCTGCGAGCGCTGCGAGGTCTTGTTCTTGATGAAGTGGGCCTCGTCGACGACCATGCCGCGGAACCCGAGGTTGCCCAGCCAGCCGACGTGCCGGTCGAGGATCTCGTAGTTGACCACGACGATGTCGGCGAACCCGTCGATGGTGTCACCGTTGCCGTGCACGACGGTCGCCGTGCGGCGCGGGGTCCACAGCGCCGCCTCCCGCGCCCAGTTGGTCTTGACGACGTTGGGCACCACGACCAGCAGCGGGTAGGCGTCGGCCGCCTCAGCGGCGAGCAACGCCTGCGCGGTCTTGCCGAGCCCGGGCTCGTCGGCGAGCAGGAAGGTGCGGTGGCCGGCTGCCGCGGAGGCGACGAGCTGGGCCTGGTGGTGCATGAGCTCGAGGCCGTCGGGAGCCTTGACCGAGACGTCCTCGGGAAGGTCCATGCAGGAAGAGGCCCCGCCGTACTCGAAGGACCGGAACAGGGGCCCGAGCAGCTCCCAGCTGCTGAGGCGGCCGGTCGGTCGCTTCAGCTCCACCGCCGAGAAGTCGGGAGCGAGGAACGGGTTGGCGAGCTGGCGGGCCACGACCGACTGGGGAACGACGCGGCGCTCGACGACGGTCGTGGTGGCTTCGGCCTCGGGAGTGGGCTCGGGCTCGTCGGGCACCTCGAACCCCGCTGCCAGCTGCATCTCCCGCTTGAGGGTGGCGGCATCGTCGGAGACGACGGCGTCCTCGGGCAGGAGCACCAGCAGGGAGGTGTCGCGCGCGGCGGTCTTGGCGAGGATGGTGGCCACACCGTCGAGGCGCTTGAGCTGCTCGGTGCGCTGGGCCTCGGTGCTCTCGGTGTCGTTCTTGATGCGGGTCCGCTCCTCACGGACCAGCAGGGCGACGACCTGGAACTTCGTGCGCCCCGAGGGTCGGACCTTGCCGCGCTGGGCAGCAGCCTCCACCTCGCGGACGGCGCGGGCCAGCACCGGGATCATGCCCTCGTTGTCGAGGTCGCTGACACGTCGCTGGGGCCGCGGCGACGCTCCCCGGCGGTTCCCCCCGGTGCGGGCAGGACCGCCACCGGCGGCACCACTGCGCGTGGCACCGGGTTGGCGCTGGCCTCGAGCCAAGAACTTCTCCTCCGAAGGACCGCTGGCGAGCGGACGGGCGGACCCGGCGTGTGGCACGACCGGGACGATCGGCGCCTGTGGCCGTCCCTCCCGGGACGTCCGTGGACGCCAACCGGGCCCACCGATCGAGCGACCGGGGCGGGGGCGATGTGCTCCCCCGCGGTGGGACCGGCGAACCCCCGGGAGCCGCCACCGCCGGGCGCCGAGCTGAGTCGGCAGAGAGGGACGGCACGGCACAGGGGCCAGTACTCAGCAACCATGCTACCTGCCCTTCCGCGCGGTGCGAGCCGCCCCGCCGCCCGATGGCCGAACAGCGAAAAGGGTCGAGCGTGTCCCCCGCCGGCCGTGTCGGCTGTGGTAGATCTGTGGCTCCCGATCTTCGAGGCGAGAGAGCCAGATGAGCACCGTCACCCCGAGCTCTCCCGTCCAGGCCCCCATCACCAAGGGGGTGCCGGTCGAGGCGCTCCTCGATGTGGTCGGGGACTCGCTCGAGGACAAGGCCGTGAACTCCCCCGCCGTCAGCGCCAGCACGACCGGCTCGACGACCGGGACAACCACCGGGGCGACCGCTGCGGCATGGGATCCGCTCAGCGTCCTGACGGCCGGCACCGCCGAACCCGCGGCCCGGTTCCGGTACGACGTCCGCTCCGGCGACTGGTGGTGGTCCCCGGGCATGTTCGAGCTGCACGGGCTCACCGACGGCGAGGTGGCGCCGAGCACCGACCTGTTGATGTCCCACAAGCACCCCGACGACCTGGCGGCGACCGAGCAAACCCTGCGTCGCGTCCTCGCGACCGGTGAGCCGTTCTGCTGCCGCCACCGCGTCATCGACGCGGGCGGCGAGGTCCGGGAGGTGCTCTCCGTCGGCGAGGCGGTGTGCGCGGCCGATGGCTCGATCGCCACCGTCCAGGGGTACTTCATCGACCTCACGGGTGCCTTCGAGGCGGCCGTCGAGCAGGCGGCGACCAGCGTCCTCGAGGTCGAGCCGCGCCGCCCCGTCGTGGACCCGACCATCGAGCAGGCCAAGGGCGTGCTGGTCGCGGCGTTCAGGCTCACTCCGGCGGCCGCCCTCGAGCTGCTCACCTGGCGTTCCGAGGAGACCGGAGCCGACCTGTCCGTCGTTTCGCGCGGACTCGTCACGGCATTCAGCTCTCCCCATGAGGACGACCTCAGCGCCGCCCGCCGGGCCTGCGCGTGCCTGGGCCTGGCAGCCCTCGACGAGGACTAGACAGCCGACGGCCGCCCCAGGCCACGTGACTACGATCGACGCATGCGCGCACCGGACTGTCACTGACACCCATGGGCGGCTCCCACTCGCACTCCCATGCGCCGGTCCCCGGTCACGCCGGCGCCGCGCACCGCTGGCGACTGCGCACGGCATTCGTCCTCGTCGCCGCGTTCTTCGTCGTCGAGCTGGTCACGGGACTCCTCTCAGGATCGCTGGCACTGCTTTCGGACGCCGGACACATGGCCGCGGACGTGGTCGCGCTCGGCGCCGCCCTGGTCGCCACGCGGGTCGCCGCCCGCCCGGACACGACGGGCAGACGGACGTACGGCTCGTACCGCGCGGAGGTGTTCGCGTCGGGCCTGGCCGTGCTGCTCATGCTCGGGGTGTCCGTCTACATCGTGGTCGAAGCGCTCGGACGGATCGGCATGACGGCCGACGTGGCCTCGGTGCCGATGCTCGTGGTCGGCACCGTCGGCCTCGTCGTCAACCTCGTCTGCCTGTTCCTGCTGCGCCAGGGCGCCGAGGAGTCCCTCAACGTCAAGGGGGCCTACCTCGAGGCCGTCGCCGACGCGGTGGGGTCGCTCGGCGTCATCGTGGCCGGCGTGCTCGTCGCCGCGACGGGCAGCGCCTGGTGGGACACCGGGGTCGCCCTGGCGATCGCCGTCTTCGTCGCCGTCCGCGCCGTCTCCCTCGGCCGTGAGGTGCTCGTCGTCCTGGGCCAGCAGGCGCCCGCGGGCATGGACCCCGAGGAGGTGGCGCAGGCACTCGGCGCCGTACCGGGTGTCCACGAGGTGCACGACCTGCACGTCTGGACCCTCACGTCGGGGATGCACGTCGCCACGGCCCACCTCGTCACCGCGCAAAGCACCGACGCCCACGCGGTCCTGGACGACGCGCGTCAGGTGATGCGTGGCCGGTTCGGGGTCGAGCACGCCACCTTGCAGGTGGAGCCCGACACCCACACCGGCTGCGCCGAGGTCACCTGGTGACCGTCGCCTGCTGAACGCGACCATCCTGGGGCCTCGAGGACGCGGGTCAGGAGCGGCACACCCGCCTCGCCGGGCACCTCGGCGCGGGACACTGACCCCAGACAGGGGACACTGGCACGTGATCGGCGTGATCGGAGGCGCTCCCAGCCCTCCCGTCCCCACCCCAAGCAGAGTTCCACGCACAACAGAAGGACACCGATGAACACCCACCACCAGGCACGCCGTGCCGCCTGTCCCACCACCGAAGGAGCCCACCGATGAGTCGCCGCAGCTCAGGACGCGGTCGCCGCACCAAGGACGCACTCGCCCCGCTGCCCAAGGGCGGCCTGCGCGTCGTGCCCCTCGGCGGCCTCGGCGAGATCGGCCGCAACATGACGGTCTACGAGCACGAGGGTCGACTGATGATCGTCGACTGCGGCGTGCTCTTCCCCGAGGAGCACCAGCCCGGCGTCGACGTGATCCTGCCCGACTTCACCTGGATCCGGGACCGCCTCGACAAGATCGACGCGATCGTGCTGACCCACGGGCACGAGGACCACATCGGCGGTGTCCCGTACCTCCTGCGTGAGCGTGCCGACATCCCCGTGGTGGGTTCGAAGCTGACGCTGGCCTTCATCGAGGCCAAGCTCAAGGAGCACCGGATCACGCCGAAGACGATCGAGGCCAAGGAGGGCGACCGCCGCTCGTTCGGGGCGTTCGACTGCGAGTTCATCGCCGTCAACCACTCGATCCCGGACGGCCTGGCCGTCGCCATCCGCACCGCCGCCGGCCTGGTCCTGCACACCGGTGACTTCAAGATGGACCAGTTCCCCCTGGACGGCCGGGTCACCGACCTGCGCGCGTTCGCCCGGCTCGGCGAGGAAGGGGTCGACCTGTTCCTGCCCGACTCCACCAACGCCGAGGTGCCCGGCTTCACCATCTCCGAGGGTGAGCTCTCCCCCGCGATCGACACGGTCTTCCGCACGACCAAAGGCCGCGTGATCGTCTCGAGCTTCGCCAGCCACGTCCACCGCATCCAGCAGGTCCTGGACACCGCGCACGAGCACGGACGCAAGGTCGCCTTCGTCGGCCGCTCGATGGTGCGCAACATGGGCATCGCCTCCGAGCTCGGCTACCTCAACATCCCGCAGGGCCTGGTCGTCGACCTCAAGAAGCTCGAGAACCTTCCCGCCAACAAGATCGCCCTGATCTGCACGGGCTCGCAGGGCGAGCCCCTCGCGGCCCTGTCGCGCATGGCACGCCGCGACCACCCCATCGAGGTCACCGAGGGCGACACGGTGCTGCTGGCCAGCTCGCTCATCCCCGGCAACGAGAACGCCATCTACCGCGTGATCAACGAGCTCACCCGCTGGGGTGCCAACGTGGTGCACAAGGGCAACGCCAAGGTGCACGTCTCAGGACACGCCAGCGCCGGCGAACTGTCCTACTGCTACAACATCATCAAGCCCCGCCACGTCCTTCCGGTGCACGGCGAGTGGCGGCACCTGCGCGCCAACGCCGACATCGCGATCCGCACCGGGGTGGACGCCGACAAGGCGCTCATCGCCGAGGACGGCTCGGTCATCGACCTCGTCGGCGGACGGGTCCGCATCACGGGCAAGGTCCAGGCCGGCATGGTCTACGTCGACGGCGGCCGGGTCGGCGGAGCCACCGAGGAGACGCTGCACATCCGGCGGACGCTGGCCGAGGAGGGCGTCGTGACCATCGTCGCCATCGTCGACCCCGACACCGGCAAGCTCACCGAGGACCCCGACTACATGGTCCACGGGCTGGCCACCGACACGATCGACTTCACCGACGCCACGGCAGCGATCCAGCAGGCGCTCACCAAGGCCGCCAACGACGGTGTCGAGGACCTCGACCAGATCGAGGAGCTGGTCCGCAAGGCCGCCTCCACCTGGGTGCACCGCAAGCACCGTCGCAGCCCGCTGATCATCCCGGTGATCGTCGACGCCTGAGCCGGCGCCGAAGTCGACGCGTGCGTCGACGCAGGTAACACGAAGCGGCCGGGGCATGGCCCCGGCCGCTTCGTCGTGCCCCGGGCGGTTCGTCCTGCCCCGGCCGGTTCGTCTGACCTCGGCGGCCTCGTCGTGTCCCTGGTTCAGGCCAGGGTGAGGAAGAGCTTCTCCATCGTCGCCTGGTCCTCGGCGCTGATGCCGTCGGGCGAGGTGAGGCACTCACGCATGCCGGAGGAGACGATGGCGAAACCCGCCCGGTCGAGGGCGCGGTTGACCGCAGCGAGCTGGGTCACGACGTCACGGCAGTCGCGCCCCTCCTCGATGAGGCGGATGACGCCCCCCAGCTGCCCCTGGGCGCGGCGCAGCCGGTTGATGACGGGAGTCATGTCGTCGGTGTTGAGGGTGACCATGGCGTGTCCTTCGGTTCGGTGGCTGTGCAGCTACGGGTGGGTCGATGAGCGCGTGGGCGGAGTCAGTGGGTGAGCGTGCCGCCGAGCGAGACGAGGGCCCCGGTGAGCCGCTCGCGAGCCTCGCCGGCCACGTCCACCAGGTTCTCGTTACCGGTCATGGTCACCATCACCGCGGGGTCCATGGCCTCCACCACGACGCCGCCTGCCGTCTGCCTGACGACGACGTTGCACGGCAGGAGCAGCCCGATGGACGGCTCGGCCTGCACGGCAGCGTGGGCCAGCGGCGGCCGGCAGGCGCCGAGGATGACCTGCGGAGCGATCTCGACGTCGATCTTCGCCTTGAGGGTGGCCGCGAGATCGATCTCGGTCAGGACGCCAAAGCCTTGCTCCGCCAACGCGGATCGCGTTGCCGTGAGGGCCTGCTCGAACGGCTGGGCCACGGTGGTGCTGATGGCGTAGCTCACGACGTGCTCCTTCGTGTCCGCGGTCGATGGTCATACCTGCTGGGGTATGCAGCGCAGCACTAGTCTGACTCATTCCGGCGCTTCGGCAGATACCCCGTGGGGTACCTCACAGGCGAGGCTGCTGATTTGACGATCATACCCCAGGGGGTACTAACCTGAGGTTCGAACTGATACCCCAGAGGGTATGGCGCCGACCGGCGGTAAGGCCGTCCTCGCCGGATCGCCACTCCCTCAGAGCACTTCGGAAGGGCAGCACGCATGACCACCTCGACCACACCCGCGGGCTCCCCGGTCATCGTCCCCATCGACACCCCCTCTCTCGGCGACCGCTCCTACCTCGCTCACGACGGCCGGCTCGCCGTGGTCGTCGACCCGCAGCGCGACATCGACCGTGTCCTCGCCCTCGCCGCCACAGCAGGCGTGCGCATCACCGACGTGTTCGAGACCCACATCCACAACGACTACGTCACCGGCGGCCTCGCCCTCGCCGAGGCGACCGGTGCCCGGTACCACGTCAACGCTGCCGACGAGGTGTCCTACGAGCGGTCGCCCATCCGCGACGGCGACGTCGTCGAGGTGTCCGCCACGATGCGGGTGCGAGCCATCGCCACCCCCGGCCACACGTACACCCACCTCTCCTACGCCCTCGAGGCCGTCGAGCAGGACGTCGGCGACTTCCAGCCGGTCGGTGTGTTCACCGGCGGGTCGATGCTCTTCGGCACCACCGGCCGCCCCGACCTGCTCGGCCAGGACCACACCCACGACCTCGTGCACCACCAGTTCGCCTCGGCCCACCGGCTAGCGGACAGCCTGCCTGAGCGCACGCACGTCCTGCCCACCCACGGCTTCGGGTCGTTCTGCTCCGCCGGCTCCACCGGTGACACCACCGCCTCGACGATCGGCGCCGAGAAACTCCAGAACCCGGCCCTGACCCAGGACGAGGAGCGCTGGGTGGCGGACACCCTCGCCGGCCTCGACGCCTACCCGGCGTACTACGCGCACATGGGCCCGGCCAACAGTGCTGGCCCCGGCGCACCGGACCTCACCGCCCCCGAGGAAGCTGACAAGGACACCCTTGCCGCGCGCGTCGCGGCCGGTGAGTGGGTCGTGGACCTGCGGACCCGGACCGCGTTCGCCGCAGGCCACGTCACCGGCACCCTGAACTTCGGCCTCGACGGCCAGTTCGCCACCTACCTGGGCTGGCTCATCCCCTGGGGCACCCCGTTGACCCTGCTCGGCGACAGCCCGCAGCAGGTCGCCGTCGCTCAGCGCGAGCTCGTCCGCATCGGCATCGACCACCTCGCCGGTGCCGCCACGGGCAGCCCCGAGAGCTGGACCGACAACCCGCTCGGCTCGTTCGAGCGCGCCGTGTTCGCCGACCTCGCCCAGGTGCGCCACCACCGCCCGGTCACCGTCCTGGACGTCCGACGCGCCTCCGAGTACGCCGACGGCCATGTCGACGGCGCCGCGAACATCCCCCTGCACGAGCTGCTTGCCCGTGTCGACGAGGTGGGGTCCGGCGAGGTCTGGGTGCACTGCGCCGGCGGCTACCGCGCCTCCATCGCCGCCTCCGTCCTGGCCGCCCACGGCATCCGCGTGGTCGCCGTCGACGACAGCTTCGACGAGTTCGCCGCCAGCTCCGGCCTGCCCCTGACCCACGCCGCCTGAACGCACCAGCGGCGCGGCGGTACCGCATACACGTCCCACCCCGGGCACGATCCCCTCCAGCACGACCCACCCCCTCGAAGGAGAACCACCATGTGCCGTCCCGTGAGCTGCAAGGTCTGCGGCAGGACCACCTGGGCCGGATGCGGCCAGCACGTCGACCAGGTGTTGGCCGGCGTACCTCGCGCGGACCGCTGCCCCGGCCACAGCGCCGACGAGAAAGCCGCCGCCGGCGGCGGCTCGTTCCTCGCCCGCATCCTCGGTCGCAGCTGACCAGCTCGACCCTTCGGAGACCGATGTCCCTGCGTCGGTCCCCGCCGCCCACGGACTCCAAGAGAGGGCACATCCCTTGTCGCCGCTCGTCCTGCCCCTCGGCCTGCTCATCGGGCTCGCCCTCGGCGCACTCGGTGGGGGCGGCTCCATCCTCACGGTCCCGGCCCTGGTCTACCTGCTCGGGCAGGACCCGAGGACCGCCACGACCAGCTCGCTGCTCATCGTCGGGGTCACCTCGCTGATCGCCGTCGCCCCGCACGCGCGCGCCCGACACGTCCGCGTCGGCCAGGGCCTGGCGTTCGGGGCACTGGGCACGGCTGGGTCGTTCGCCGGGTCCGCGCTGGCCTCCCACGTCGCCCCCCAGGTCCTCCTGACCGCCTTCGCCGCACTGATGCTCGTGGTCGCCACCCTGATGCTGCAGCGGTCCCTGCGCCGTGGCGCCCGTGGCGACGACCTCCGGGACCCCACTGCGGAACCCGTCCTCACCTTCCGTCCGCTGAGCTGCGCGTGCCCACGCCTGGCGAAGGTCGTGGTCACCGCGACGGCCGTCGGCCTGCTCACGGGGTTCTTCGGGGTGGGGGGTGGCTTCGTCCTGGTCCCCGCACTCGTCCTCGCGCTGTCCTTCCCCATGCCCGTGGCCGTCGGCACCTCGCTGCTGGTCATCGCCGTCAACAGCGCCACGGCCCTGACCGCGCGCATCACCACGAGCGGCCCACACCTCGACTGGCCCCTGGTCGCCGGGTTCACCGGGGCTGCCGTCGTCGGCAGCCTGCTCGGCGGCCGCCTCAGCTCCAGGGTCCAGCCCCGAGCGCTCACGGCAGCCTTCGCCGTCCTGCTCGTCGCCGTCGCGCTCTACACCGCGGCGCGCAGCATCCCGGCGCTCATCTGACGCCCGGCCTAGACCCTCGGCCTGCTCACCCGCCGAGACCCTCGGCCTGCTCACCCATTTGCGGGAGGCGTGGTCCGTGGACACGGAGAACGCTGGATGGGACGCCAGTGGCCCACCGCTGATCCAGAGAGCCGCCGCGTCTGCACGGGGACGTCAACCCCGGCGTCACCCGATCCGACCCACTGGAGGTCGCTGATCATGTTGATGCATGTCATCTGGGAGTTCGTCGACAGCTCCGAAGACGGCACGGCCCGCTCCCTGGCCGTGTTCCAGGGGTGGACGCCACCGCCCGGCGCCGACTTCCATGGGTTCTACGGCTTCGCCGACGCCGAAGGCGGCGTGGCCATCATCGAGGTCGACAGCGCTGCGACGCTCGCCCGGACCGTGGCCCCGTTCACGCCCTGGCTGCGTTTCACCGCACGACCGATCCACCCCATCGAGGAGTCGGCAGCCATCTCCGGTGAGGGGATCGCCTTCAGGGCGACGATCGACTGACGCCCTCGCACCCCTCATCCTGACCGCCGCCCCCTTCACGCGAAGGAGGTCTTCATGACCGACAAGCAGAACATCGACACCCCGCACGAGCGGCGCCCCTTCCGTGGGCACGGCCACATGGACGTGGTCACCCTCGGAGGTTTCACCCTCGGCCGCGGCGTCTTCGAACCCGGCTGGCGCTGGTCCGACGACGTCAAACCGATCGCAGGCACCGCCTCGTGCCAGACCCACCACACGGGCATGTGCCTGTCCGGCCAGATGACCGTGCGTCTCGACGACGGCGGCGAGATGTCGGTCGGTCCCGGCGACGTCCTGGACATCGAACCGGGCCACGACGCCTGGACCGTCGGCGACGAACCGTGCGTCCTGCTGGACACCGGCGTCGCGGCATACGCCACGTCCACCTGAGGGCGTGGGCACAGCAGAAGGCCCGGGCCGTCTGGCCCGGGCCTTCTGGCATGAGTCATCTCGCTCAGCCCTTGTGCACGAACTCCAGAAGGTCCACCGCCTTGGCCAGTCGCTGCGCGTTGTCCAGGCGCACGTGCACGTTCTCCAACAGCTCGGTCTGGCTTCCCAGACGGGATAGCTCCTCGGACAGGACGCCGGGACCACCAGAGTTGACGGTGCGCACGTTCTGGGCCTCGGAGCGGCACTTCAGCCCGGCCACACTCGTGCCGAGCACGTCGATGATGACCTGCTGACCGTCAGCGTCGGCAAGACCTTTCGCCCCTCGCACACCGTCGTACCCCGCAAGGGCGCACGCTGCCACCGCGGCCCCCTCAGGGGACCCGCGTCGTCGCAACGCCGCCACGGCACCTCCCGACGCTGCGCTCTCGATCCTGCTCAGGGTGAAGTCCTGCGCCTCCCACCCGAAGGTGTACGCGAGGGAGACTTCCCACTGCACCTGCTCCGGTGGCAGGTTGACCAGGCTCGACGTGCTTGGCACGAGGATCGCGGTCGGCGGCTGGACGGCCTCCAGGAACGCCTCCTCAGCCAGGTCCTCGGTCACGCCGTCGGGCAGGCGCTGCGCAGATCCTGGGGAGTCGGTGTTGACGAGCCACACGGCGTCGCTCTTGTTGCGCACCCACGTGTCGGTGGCGGCGGCGTTGGTGCAGGCAGGCATCTTCTCGAGGTACTGGACCTCGGCGTCCACGTCGGTGGTGACCAGCAATCCGTACGGGTAGTCGCTGGGGCACTCGCTGTTCGGCACCTGGTAGGACACCGGACCGGGGCCTGCCTCCGTGGTCGTCTCGGACGAAGGGGCGCTCGAGCTGCTGCTGGATGAGGAGCTGGACGACGAGCTCGACGTGGACGTGCTCGTCCCGCCGCCGCCGCCGGCGCAAGCGGCAAGGCTGACCACCAGCACGCCAGCCGGCACGACCCACGAACGTCCCATCTGGGCATGGTCCACCCGACTGAATCGTGGCGGCTCATGCCGAAGGACGGTGTTTGTCACTCAGCCGGGACGGTCATGTCGCGTGGGCGACCCAGGACCTGGCCGGTGAACCCGGCCATGTGACCGGGGCGAGGGACTGCGCATACCGCGACCGTGGTGCTCGGGGCCGACCACCCAGGTCGGCCAGGAAGCGGAAGGCACCATGAGCACGAGCACAGCCGACACGACCGAGATCACGACCAGCACGCTGCCGGCGCCTACGGGACCGTTCGGTCGCATCACCCTCGCAGCCATGGGTATGGGCGCAGTCGCCGCGGCAGTCACCACGTTCGTGCTGCTTCCGTCCGCGTCCGAGGCACGCGTGGTCGGTGCTGCGCTGATCGCGTTCTCCGCGGGATGGGCGCTGCTCGCCTGGCTCACGAGCCGGTACACCAACCGCCCGCAGACGTGGGCCTACCTCCCCGCGGCCGGTATGGCGCTCGGCGGCGCCCTCATGACCATCGCCAACCCTGGCGAGCCGGCCATGAGCCGGCTCCCCTGGGCCTGGGCGCCCGCCCTCGTCGCGGTCGGCCTCTGGACCGGCTGGCGCACCCGTCGCGACCTCCCGCGGCGCCGTGCCCGGCTCCTCGTCCACACGGTCGCTGCCCTCATGGTCGTCGCCGGCGTCGGCGGGTTGGCTCAGGTCGCCGGGGGCGACGTGAGGACCGCCGCCGGCCCGATGCCCGGCAGGCTCATCGACGTCGGCGGGTACCGCCTGCACCTGCACTGCGCCGGTACCGGGACGCCCACCGTCGTCCTGCTCAACGGTCTCGGCGAGACCTCCCCCCAGTGGGCGCGCGTGCTGCCTGCGGCCTCCGCCAGCACCCGCGTGTGCGCGTACGACCGGGTCGGACAGGGCTGGAGCGACGACTCACCGAACCCAGCCGACGCCACCACCGCAGCGACCGACCTGCACAAGCTCCTGGCCGCCGCCGGTGAGCCCGGTCCGTTCGTCCTGGCCGGACACTCCTCCGGTGGAGTCCACGCCCTGACGTACACGCACCTGTACCCAGCGCAGGTCGCAGGTGTCGTCCTGCTCGACAGCGCCAGCCCTCACCAGGTGCAGGCCGTCAGCACGTTCGACGGCGAGTACCAGGTCATGCGGCGCGTCCTCGCCGCCGCACCAACCTTGTTCCGCTTCGGTATCGGCCATGTCCTGGCCACCTTGGGCACCCCGGACCTTCCGGGGAACGCCGGCCAGCAGGCCGCCACGTTCGCGGACAGCCCTCGCGGCTGGACCGCAGAGCGCGCCGAACAACGTTCACTCCCCACCACGTTCGTCCAGGCGCAGGCCCTGACCAGCCTCGGGCACCGGCCGTTGGTCGTTCTCACCGCCAAGGCCAACGTCGACGCCAAGCCCGGCTGGGGCACCGCGCAGAACCAGCTGGCGGCGTTGTCCACGAACAGCCGGCACACCGTCGCCGACATGGACCACGTCGGGTTCTTGCACGACCCGGCCGGCGCCGCCCTGTCCGTGACCGCCATCCACGACGTCGTCACCGCCGCCCGCACCAACCAAGCGGTGCCCACCCGGTGACGCGCGCCCGTACCCGCCGCTGCACTCTCCACAGGCCCTACCCACCGACGCAAGACAGGAAGACCATGAACACCACGACCACCTCCGCACAGGGAGTCACCATGAAGGCAGTCACCCAGGCCCGGTACGGCACCTCCGAGGTCCTGCGCGTCAGCGACGTCCCCATCCCAGAGCCGGCCGACAACGAGGTCCTCATCAAGGTCCACGCCGCCGGACTCGACCGCGGCACCGAACACCTCATGACCGGCAAGCCGTACGCGATGCGACCTGTCACCGGCCTGCGCCGCCCCAGGAACCCCATCTCCGGGCGCGACGTCGCCGGCACCGTCGTCAAGGTCGGTTCCGCCGTGACCCGCTTCGCTGCCGGCGACCAGGTGTATGGCGTCGCGCCCGGCTCCTTCGCCGAGTACGCCGTCGGCCCGGAGGACAAGCTCGCCCACAAGCCGGCCACCCTCACCTTCGAACAGGCCGCCGTCGTCCCCATCTCCGCCGGCACCGCACTGCAGGCCCTGCGGGACGTCGGGAAGGTCCAGCCCGGCCAGCAGGTCCTGGTCATCGGTGCCTCCGGCGGCGTCGGCAGCTACGCCGTCCAGCTCGCCAAGGTGTTCGGCGCCCAGGTCACCGGCGTCGCCAGCGCCGCCAAGGCCGAGTTCGTCCGCAGCCTGGGCGCCGACCACGTCCTCGACTACGAACGCGACGACTTCGCCGACGGGAGCCGCCGCTACGACCTCATCCTCGACATCGGCGGCGGCGCGCCCCTGACTCGCCTGCGGCGGGCGCTCGAGCCCCGCGGCACGGTGGTCTTCGTCGGCAGCGAGAACTCGGGCAACATCACCGGGATGGGCCGCCAGCTGCGAGGGGCCGCACTGTCGCTGTTCATCCGTCAGCGCCTCGCCATCCTCATGGCCAGGGAACGAGCCAGCGACCTCGAACAGCTCACCACCCTGCTGGAGGCCGGTCGGCTCGTCCCCACTCTCGCCAAGACGTACTCCCTCGACCAGGCCGGGTCCGCGATGAAGATGCTCGAGACCGGAAAGGTCGCCGGCAAGGTCGTCATCATTCCCGGCCAGCTCGAACCCGACGTCCCGACGAGCCAGGTGGACACGACGCAGCAATGAGGTGAGCACCGCGGCTGGGCCAGGGGGCACCCACCGTGGCTGGATGGACTACCCGGCCGCTCCGGGCTCGGAAGCTGCCGGGTCCTCGTTGCGACCCGCTTCGATGCGCAGCGAGGCGACCACGTCCTTGGCGACCACGGCCCACTCGATGTAGAAGTCGCGAGAGCGGTCGTCCAGGAACAGGTAGCGGGCGAGGTTCGCGGTGGGCCTCGCGTCGCCGGTGTCGGTGGCGGTGTCGGCGGGGTACAGGTCGGTGAACAGGGCTCGGCCCAACGCGTTGAGGGCCAGAAGGTCGAGGCGGTTGTTCCTGACGTAGGCGGGTGCCCCGATGGTGTCCAGGATGCGCTGGATCCCTTGGCGGACATGGGGCTTCGGGGTGGTCCGGCGTTGCCTGGCGCCGGTGTTGGCGACGCGGGCTGTCGGTGAGGGCCTCTTCCGGGTGCTACCCGAGTAGCCGGGGTCGGTTGCCGCTTCAGTCGCGTAGGGGGTCGCTTCCGAACCGGGCCAGTCCTTCGGCAGGGGCGATCGCGGCGGTGAAACCGAGCTCTGCGGTGGCGCGGGCCGGTGAGGCGACGATGTGTCTGACGTCGCCGAGCCGGTACCGACCGGACACGACCGCGGCTGGGCTGCCCTGCTGGCCGGCGGTGACCATGCGGGCCACGTCGAGGATGGTGATGGGACGACCCGAGCACACGTTGTATGCCGTGTGGCTGCCCGGGTCTCGACCGCTGACGGCCTCCACCGCTGCGAGGTTGGCGCGGGCGACGTCGTCGACGTGGACGAAGTCACGCATCTGGCCGCCGTCTTCGAACACGACTGGTGCGCGGCCGGCTTCCATGGCCGAGCGGAAGATGGCGGCGACGCCGGAGTACGGAGTGTCCTTCGGCATCCCTGGTCCGTACACGTTGTGGTACCGCAGGGAGATGGCGCGGGCGGGAGCCTGACGGGCCCACGCGGTCGCGTAGTGCTCTTGGGCGACCTTGCTCGCGGCGTAGCTGCTGCGCGGGTCGAGGGCGGCGTCTTCGGTCACCGTCTCCCAGTCCAGCACCGTGCCGCAATGGGGGCAGGTGTTGTCGAACTGGCCTGCGTCGAGGTTGTGCACACGTCTGGGCGCCGTCGCCTGAGGCCCATGGGTCGGGCACCGGTAGCGCCCTTCCCCGTAGACCACCATCGACGAAGCCTGCACGAACCGTGACACTCCCACCTTCGCCATGGCAGCGAGGAGCGCAGCGGTGCCGAGGTCGTTGTTCGCGGCGTACAGGGGCAGGTCTGCGACGGTGACGCCGACGCCGACCATCGCGGCCAGGTGGCACACGACATCCGTGCGCTCGAGCAGGTCGACCCAGTCGTCAGCGTCTCGAACGTCCAGGACGTGCACCCCGTCGGGTGGGGTGGCCGGGCGCGAGTGCGCCTGCGGCACCATCGCGTCCACCTCGACGACGTCGTGACCTGCTGCCCGGAGGGCGGTGGCTGTGGCGGTGCCGATGAACCCGGCGGACCCGGTGAGCAGCACCCGCATCGGACCCGGGGTCACCACGGGGTCACCAGCAGCGTCTGGACCAGCAGCCCCAGCCCGGCCTGCCCGACCAAGGCAAGGCGACGCCAACGGACCGGGACCAGGACCGTGGCCAGGAGCAGCCAGGGGACGAACGGGAGCCAGATGCGTTCCACCTCGGCCTTGCTCATCAGCGACAGGTCCGCGACCGCCACCGCCACCACCGCGCCGGTCACCAGCGTCAGGACGGGGTCATCCTGGGGGCGGACGACCGCGTCCCGGATGCGGCGACCGGATGCGCCGAGGGCGCCGAACAGGACCGGGCCGGCGGACACGGCCAGCAGGGCGAGGTTGGCCCACAACCAGTACCAACCGGGCCTGGCCGAGGCGAGCCCATCCCAGTACCGCTGGCGCAGCACCGGGTACGCCTCCCAGTAGCTGAACCCGACCACTGCGAACCCGCCCACGACACCAGCCGCCCCGACTGCGACCACCGCGAGCAGAGCAACCAGGTCACGGTGCCAGCCATGGGCAGCGACCAGCGCTGCGAGGACCACCGCGGCGATCAGGGGAAGGCCGTAGGACAGCATGGCGCACCCGCCGAGACCGAGTCCTGCGCAGATGGCCCACGCCAGCCGCCGCGGGCGGGAGCGTGCTGCCCCGGTCAGCGCGGCGAAGGCAACGGTCCACGCGGCCGCCGCCGCGAACACCGCATCGGCGGACACGGCTTGCCACACGGCGAACGGTCCGAGCACCAGGAACGGCAGCACACTTCCGACGCGGTCGCCCTGGCCGAGGGCTCGGCAGGCCACGGCCACCGCGACCGGGACGGTCGCCACAACGGTGACCACGACCAGTCCCGCGGCCAGACCCGACCCCAACCCCAAGCGGACCAGCCCGACGAAGAACAGCAGGGCGCCGGGCGGGTGGCCGGCTACGTGCACCGGCCAGTTGTTGTTCGCGGCCAACGGGATCCGGCCGGTGAACGAGCGCAGCAGGGCGTCGGTGTCGTCGACTGTACGGGCGGTGGCGAGGTACTCCGTGTCGTGGTTCAGGACGGCACCGATGCCGTCGGCCCCGTCGACGAGGGCGAGGGACACCATCCATGCCAGGGACAAAGCCCACACTGCCAGCAGCAGCCGGCCCCAGCTCAGCCGCCTCATGACCGCCCAGGGGTGCGGGGTTCCCGCCCAGGCCAGCAACGCCAGCGCAGGGACTGTGCCCACCCCGACCCTCGGCGACCACGCCCCCTCCAGCGGTGCTGCCGCCCCGGCATGGACGTGCACCCCTGGCAGGTGCGCCACGAGGACCGCGACCGTGAACATCACGACGGCCACAGCGACGCCCCGCGCCAGCTTCCGCCCGGGCGGCGTAACCGCGTGCTCGAACGCGTCATGGTCCACCGCCGAGGGCGGTGGCTCGGGGTGGCTGTGAGGGAGCGTCGTAGATGCGGGTGGTGGGGTCACGTTGCTGACCCTCGCACGACAAGCGGACCCGCGGCGGTCACCGATGGGAGTGGTCAGACTTCCGTAATGTTTTGCCCCGCAACGCAAACGGTGCCGGCCATATCGTCGTCGCATGGTCCTGGACTGCGAACTCATCCTCCCGTGCCGCAATGAAGCTGGCGCACTTCCGGCGCTGCTCGCGAGGGTGCCCGAGGGCATGTCGGTCGTGGTCGTCGACAACGGCTCCACGGACGGAACCGCGGATGTCGCCCGCGCACGGGGGGCACGAGTGGTCGTCGAACACCGCCCCGGGTACGGTGCCGCGGTTCAGGCCGGCGTGAACAGCGCGCGGGCCCGGTACGTCGCGGTGATGGACGGCGACGGGTCCCTCGACCCGGCGCAGCTGCTGCCGCTGCTGGCCGATGTCGCCCGGGGGCGGGCCACGATGGCGGTCGGACGACGTCGACCCATGACCCGCGCCGCCATGGCTTGGCACGCCCGTGCGTTCAACCTGATGGCGGCATGGTGGATCGGTAGGCGTACCGGCTTGCGGCTGCACGACATCCCGTCGGTGCGGGTGACCCGTCGCGTGGACCTGCTCGCGCTCGGCGTTCGGGACCTGCGGTTCGGGTACCCGGTCGAGGTACTGGTTCGCGCTCACCGGGCGGGGTGGTCCGTGGTCGAGCACGACATGACCTACGGGCCTCGCGCCGAAGGCACCACGTCGAAGGTGTCCGGGTCGTTGCGCGGCTCGGCCAAGGCCGCCCGCGACCTCGTCAAGGCCCTCCCGTGACCACGGCCACGGCCACGGTTCTCGTCATGGCCAAAGCTCCTGTCGCCGGTGAGGTCAAGACGCGCCTGGCCGCCACGGTCGGGGACGCCCGGGCTGCGCTGCTCGCGCATGCCGCCCTGCTCGACACCCTTGCCGTGTGCGAGGCCGTGTTCCCGCCCGGGCGCCGGGTGGTCGCCCTGGCCGGAACCATCGACCGGTCCGTCGAACCCGCCGTACTGCGAGACGCGCTGACCGGCTGGGACGTGGTCGACCAGGTGGGCCCCACGTTCGGGCACCGGCTCGCGGCGGCGCACCGGGCCGTCCACGTCACGCATGGCGGGCCGGTGGTCCAGGTCGGGATGGACACCCCTCACCTGACTGGCCGTCACCTCGAGCACGTCGTCGCCACCACGAGCAGTGGTCGTCCGGTCCTCGGGCAGGCGCACGACGGTGGTTGGTGGGTGCTGGCGACGACCTCGGCCGAGGACGTGGCCGGCCTGCACCTGGTGCCGATGTCGCGCCCGGACACGTGGGTCCACACGCGCGCCGCCATCGAGGACGCCACCGGGACGGTGCTCCCGACCGCCGAGCTCGGCGACGTCGACACGGCGGCCGACGCACGGGCGGTGGCGGCGACCGCACCACATACCCGGTTCGCCCGCGCCTGGCACCAGCTGGGCCCGACCCTCGAGAGCAGGACCGCATGAGCGCCAGCACCGACATCAGCACCGACACCCGCACCGACGCCGACACCGACAGCCACACCCTCTCCCCCATCGACGCGTACCCGGATGCGGAACGGCGTCCCGGGTACGCCTCACCAGCACTGGTGTTCGCCACCGCCCTGGCCGTCGGGACGCTCAGCGCTGTCATCGAAGGGCACCCTGTCCATCGTGAGCTCCCGGTCCGCTCCTGGACCGGTCAGGCATCGCGCAGCGACCGCTTCCTGCTGGACCACTGCGACGGGTCCACCATCGACCTCGGGTGCGGTCCGGGTCGTCTGGCCGCCGAGCTGCGCGATCGCGGTCATTCGGTGCTCGGCGTCGATGCGTCACCAACAGCCCTGGCGGAAGCGAGGCGGCGTGGCGTGCCCGTCGTGTGCGGCAGCCTGTTCGACCCGGTGCCGGGGGAAGGGACCTGGGACACCGCCCTGCTGGCCGACGGCAACATCGGCATCGGCGGCGACCCGTCTGACCTGCTCGCCCGCGCCCGTCAGCTCATCCACGACCGGGGCCGGGTCGTCGTCGACCTGGCCAAGGCCGGCACCGGCCTGCGCGTGCACCAGCTGCACCTTCGAGCCGGTGGGCTCGCGTCCACGTCGTTCTCCTGGGCCGAGTTGGGTCCGGACGCGTTGCCGCAGGCTGCCACCGAGGCCGGACTCACCGTCGCTGTCGTGGCACATCGACGGGGGCGCACCGTCGCTGTCCTCAGCCCAGCCACCGGCGTGAAGTCGTGAGCGGCACCCGCGTCACCGACGCCCTCACGAGACTCCTCGACCGAGCACCCACGCCGGAGGACTTCACCAGTGACGCGCGCACCCCTCAGCTCACGGCTCGCGTGGGGACCTGGCTCGGCGTGTGCTTCCTGGTTGCGTTCCTCACCGGTGTCTGGAGCCACGTGGCGCAGCTGCCGAACCCGTTGGTGCCCCTGCCGACCCGACCCATCTGGCTGTACCGCGTCACCCAGGGCGTGCACGTCGCGGCCGGGACCGCGGCGGTGCCGTTGCTGCTGGTCAAGCTGTGGTCGGTGTTCCCGCAGCTCTTCCGTCGGCCGCCGACCGCGACACGGGCCAGGCTTCTCGACGCCGCCGAACGGGTGTCCATCCTGGTGCTGGTCTCCAGCGCGTCGCTCCAGCTCGTCACCGGTCTGGCGAACTCTGCCCAGTGGTACCCGTGGTCGTTCTCGTTCAGGGCGACGCACTTCGCGCTCGGCTGGGTCGCCATGGGCTCCCTGCTCGTCCACATCGCGGTGAAGCTGCCGGTCATCCGCAGCGCATGGCTCGGGCCCGAGGTGGTGCCCGACCCTGGTGCGGTTTCTCGGCGCAGCATCCTGCGGGTCACCTGGGCGGCGGCGGGGATCGCCGTGGTGAGCAGCGCCGCCTCCGGGGTCCCGGGCGTCCGACACCTGTCGGTCCTCGCAACCCGCTCCGGAACCGGTCCGGGAGGCGTACCCATCAACAAGACCGCGGTCGCGGCCGGCGTCGCGACGACTGCGACCGACCCCACCTTCGCCCTCACGATCGTGGGCGGTAGGACGCAGGTGCACCTGACCCGAGCAGAGCTGGAGGCCATGCCGCAGACGACGGCCACGCTGCCCATTGCGTGCGTCGAAGGGTGGAGCGCCACCGGAACGTGGGGCGGTGTCCGCATCAGTGACCTCATGGCGTTGGTCGACGCCCCCACCGGGGCAGCTGTCCTGGTCGAGTCCCTGCAGCGCGGTGGAGCCTCCAGCCGCAGCCGGTTGCCGGGCAACGTCGCCGCAGATCCGCAAGCCATCCTTGCCCTCACGCTGGCCGGTGAACGACTGTCCCTCGACCACGGCTACCCGTGCCGGATCATCGCCCCGAACCGCCCCGGTGCCCTGCAGACCAAGTGGGTCAACCGACTCGAGGTCCAGGCATGAGCACCGAACTGCGCGGCACCCGAACCGTCCTCGCCGTGGTCGGGGTCCTGGTCGGCCTGTACGGCGCCATCCGGTTCCTGGGCCTGGGGTGGGGAAACCTGCTGGCGACCGGGCCATGGCTAGCCGGGGTCGTGTTCGTCCACGACGGGCTCCTAGCGCCGCTGGTCGTCCTCGCTGGCGTCGGCGCGGCCCGGGTGCTGCCGACCTGGGCCCGTCGGGCAGCGCTGCTGGTACTGGTGGTGCTGGGTTCGGTGACGCTGGTGGCGGTGCCCGTGCTGGGGCGGTTCGGCGCCAAGGCGGACAACCCCACCCTGCTGGACCGCCCGTATGCCGTCGGGTGGGTCGCGGTCGCCGCCGTAGTCTTGGGCGCAGCCACGGCTGTGGCGGTCCGCGACAGGCGCAAAGGAGCACCGGGTGGCTGAGGTCCTCGTCGTCGACGACGACCTCACCGTCCGCGAGGTCGTCGTGTCCTACCTGCGAGCTGGTGGCCACGAGGTGCAGGAAGCCGGCGACGGTGAAGCGGCGTTGCGAGCCATGCGGGGCCGCGGCGCTGACCTGGTCGTCCTCGACCTGATGCTGCCCGGCGTCGACGGGCTCGAGGTGTGCCGGCAGCTGCGCGAGAGCAGCGACGTACCCATCATCATGCTCACCGCCCTCGGTGCGGAAACCGACCGCCTCGTCGGGCTGCGCCTGGGCGCTGACGACTACGTGACCAAGCCGTTCAGCCCTCGGGAGCTCGCGCTGCGCGTCGACTCCGTTCTGCGCCGAGTGGGGCAACGACACCCCAAGGGCGCCACCGTCATCGACGGCGACCTGGTCGTCGAGCCCGCCGAGCACACGGCGACGCTGGGTGGCAGCGTCCTGCCCCTGACGGTGCGCGAGTTCGACCTGTTGCACTTCCTGGTCGCCAACCCCCGCCAGGCCTGGTCCCGTGACGCGCTGCTGCGCGAAGTGTGGGGCTGGTCCTTCGGGGACCAGTCCACCGTCACCGTCCACGTGCGCCGCCTGCGGGAGAAGGTCGAGACCGACCCGCGCCGCCCAGTCCGGTTGCTGACCGTGTGGGGTGTCGGCTACCGGTGGGAACCGCAATGACCAGCGACCAGGTCACCGTCGTCCTCATCGCCGCCTGCTGGTCCCTGGGCGTCGGTGTCGTCGGCGCCCTCGTCGGGTGGCGCATCCGGCGCGCTCCGATCCGCTGGTCCGCCGGACTCATCGCCGTCGTCGCCGTCGGAGGAGTCGTCGCCGGGGTCGTCGGCACCGCGCGGGCCATGTTCCTGTCGACGCACGACTTGAGCGTCGTCGTCCTCGTCTGTGGTGTCTCCGGCCTGGTGTCCGCAGTGTTCGCGCTGCTCCTGGCCCGCACCCTGGCCCTGTCCGCGCGGCGCCTGCGGGGCATGGCCGCCGCTGTCGGCGCCGGGCAGGACGTCCAAAGGCCTGTCGGTGACCCCGCCGAGATGCGGGCGGTCGCCGACGAGCTCGCGCGCAGCAGTGACCGGCTTCGCACCGCTCAGGCGCGCGAACGTCAGCTGGAGCAGTCCCGGCGCGAGCTCGTTGCCTGGGTGTCCCACGACCTGCGGACCCCTCTGGCCGGGCTGCGAGCCATGGCCGAAGCCCTCGACGACGGCGTCGCCACCGACCCGCGGCGCTACCACCGGCAGATGCTGACGGAGACCAACCGGATGGCGAGCATGGTCGACGACCTGTTCGAGCTGTCGCGCATCCACGCTGGCGCGCTCAACCTGACCCTGCAACCGATGGTTCTGCGTGACGTGGTCAGCGAGTCCATCGCCGGCGCCGCGCCGGTCGCCACCACCCGCGGTGTCGAGCTCGGCGGGAACGTCGTGCCCGATGTCGAGGTTCGCGCCGACGCGGCTGCCCTGTCCCGGGTGGTGGGAAACCTGGTCATGAACGCCATCCGGCACACCCCGGCCGACGGGGTCGTCCTCGTCGAGGGCCACTCGACCGCAGACGCGGTTGAGCTCACCGTGAGCGACGGGTGCGGCGGCATCGACCCCGACGACCTCGAGTCGGTGTTCGAAGTCGGATGGCGCGGCACCCGCGCCCGGACACCGGGCCCGGACGCCGGTGCTGGGCTCGGTCTGGCCATCGTGCGAGGACTCGTCGAAGCGCACCAGGGCACGGTCACCGTCAGCAACCACGGCACGGGCTGCCGTTTCGTCGTCCGCCTCCCCGCCTGACCCGGCTTGGCTGCGTCAGGCGCTGGCCATGCCCGGGTCGAGCGCGTGAGCCAGGGCGCGAAGCCCGTCCCGGATCCGGGTCTTGGCGGTGCTGTGCGGGATTCCCAGGTGTGCCGCAACCTCGGTGTACGTCAGGCCGTGGAAGTACGCGAGCTGCACCGCGGTCCGCTGCTTCAGGGTCAGTGCCGCCAGGGCTCCTCGGACTCGCGCTGCTTCGAAGGACGAGTGGGCCGCCTCGGCGGTGGAGTCGAACGGTGCCGACGTCACCTTCTGTGTCCACACTTCGTCGCGGGTGCGGCTCGCGGAGACACTACGGACCCGGTCCACCGCGCGCCGGTGCGCGATGGTGAGGATCCACCCCGCTCCGCTTCCGCGTGACGGTTCGTACCGACCAGCTTCGGCCCACACATAGCTGAACACGTCCTGCGTGATCTCCTCAGCGAGGGCGTGCTGGACCACGATGCGCAGCACCAGCCCGAACACGCGCGGCGCCGTCGCCGCGTAGACCTGCTCGAACGCGGCCTCGTCCCCGGAGGTGCAGCGGACGAGCAGGTCGCCCAACGACTGTCCTTCGTCGCCTTCGCCGTCCCAGCCGTCGGGTGGTGCGCTGTGGGCGGTCACGAGGTTCGCACCGACATCCGCATCACCAGGTCGTGCAGGTCGTCTCGCAGCCCGGTCAGCTCATCGCCGCACAACCCGGTCTGCTCGACGACGTCCAGCTGCGCCCGCGACGCGCCCAGCTCGACAGCAGCACCTCGGGGTGTGAGGCGAACTCGACGGGTTCGCGCGTCGTCCGGGTCCTGGTCGCGCACGACGAGTCCAGCTTCCTCGAGGCGCCTCAGGATGGGGCTGACCGCGGCCGGCGACAGCTGCAACCGGTCGGCAATCTCGTGGGCCGGTTGGTCGTCGGACTCCCACAGCACCAGCATGATCAGGTACTGCGGATACGTCAGCCCGACGGCTTCCAGCAGAGGTCGGTACGCGCGGGTCACCTGGTTCGTCGCGGCGTACAGCGCGAAGCACAGCTGGTCGTCGAGTCGCAGATTGCTGGACCTGGTCATTGGCACTCCCTTGTCGGCCATCAGCAACGTAGTTCACGCGTGAACCATCCGCGCGCCGGGCAGCATCCGGTGAGGACACTCTGACCGAACAGGTGACCCGACAAGCGCTCCCGCTCGCAGGCCCCACCCCCCCCAGGCCGTCCGCCGTAGGCGTCGATCAGTCGCTTGGACATTCCCTGGACGCGGCGCGCGCGTGGGGGTCGGATGTCCAGACAGGCGTCCGACAACCACCACTGCCGTCCGGCGAACTGGCGCGCACAAGTCCCGGGTACGCCAGAACCCCCTCCCGTGGGAGGGGGTTCTGGGCGTCGCACCCGATTACTCGAATGCTCTTTGTAGCGGGGGCAGGATTTGAACCTGCGACCTCCGGGTTATGAGCCCGGCGAGCTACCGAGCTGCTCCACCCCGCGTCGGTGAACCCAACCTTACGGGACGCCTCGCGTGATCTCCAAATCGGCACCGGGCCGGTCCTTCGGGCCGCTGCCGGGGGCCTCGAGACAGTCCCCCGGCAGCGACCGTCACGGAGTGGTCGCGCTCGGTGCGGGCGTCGTGGCCGACGATGACGGGGACGGCGAGACGCTGACGCTGCCACCCTTCGGCGCGGCCGCCACAGCCCGCTTGATCGCGTCGTCGAGCTTCTTCTGCGCCGCGCCGTACGCCGCGAAGTCGTTCTGGCGCAACGCAGCCTGGCCCTCCGCATACGCGGCCTGGATGTCCGCGAGCGCCTTGGTGAGCGCAGCCGGGTTCGCCACGCCAGGAGCACTCGGGGTGGGCGTCGGCGTGCTGCCACCGGTCGGCGGCGTGGTCGGCGTCGCACTGCCGCCCGTCCCGGAGTCGCCCGCGGACGTGCCGGAGTTGCCACCGAAGAGGCCGGCGAGCGCCCCGTCGAGGGTGTCCGACCAGGCCAGCTTGTTGCCGAAGGCGACCACCGTGGCCCGCGACAGCGGGAACGCCGTGGTGGTGTTGGCGCTGACGTAGATCGGCTGGACGTAGAGCAGTCCGCCACCGACGGGCAGGGTCAGCAGGTTGCCGAGCGTCACGCGCGACCCCTGCTGACGCGCGTTGTTGAGGAACTGCGACAACGTCAGGCTGAACGCCGCGGACGTCTGGTTGGACGACCCGATGTCGTTCTGCACCTGCCCCGGCCCCTTGACCTGGCTGTCCTTGGGCAGCTCGAGCAGCCGCAGGGTGCCGTAGTCGTTGCTGCGCTGGCCGGCGGTCTTGCCGGCGTCCGCGTCGACGGCCAGGAAGCCCGAGAGCACCTGACGGTCACCGACCGGTTTGAACGTCGTCGTCAGGGAGAACTTGGCGGCGTCCTGGTCGGGCATCTTCAACGTCAGGTAGTACGGCGGCTGGACGACGTTGGCCTGCTCCTGGGCCGGGTCCTCCGGCACCTCCCAGAAGTCCTGGCCGCCGTAGAACGAGGCTGCGTCGGTGACGTGGTACTTGGTCAGGATCTGGCGCTGGACCTTGAACAGGTCCTCGGGGTAGCGCAGGTGCGACATCAGGTCGCTGCTGATCTTCGACATCGGCAGGACCGTGTTGGAGAACGCCTTGCTCCAGGCCTTGAGCACCGGGTCCTTGTCGTCCCAGGCGTACAGCTTGATCGAGCCGTCGTAGGCGTCGACGGTCGCCTTGACCGAGTTGCGGATGTAGTTGACCTTGCCCGCACCGATCGCCTGCACCGCGCTGGAGCGCGCGGTCACGGAGTCGGACGTCGCACTGTCGACCGCGGTGAGCTTGGAGTAGGGGTAGTCGGCCGAGGTCGTGTAGCCGTCGATGATCCACTGGACCCGGCCGTCCACGACCGCAGGGTAGGGGTTGCCGTCCTGGGTCAGCCACGGCGCGACCCGCTTCACCCGCTCCAGCGGCTCCCGGTGGTCGAGGAGGCGGCTTTCGTTGGTGACGGCGTTCGAGAGCAGGAGGTTCAGCTCGCGGTACTTCAGGGCGTAGGCCACCTTGCGCGGGAACGAGCTCAGCGCCACACCACCCTTGCCCTCGTAGGTGTTGTTCTTCTGCCCGGCGACGCTGTTGTCCGGGTAGTCGAACTCCCGCGGAGAGGCGCCCGAGGGGCCCCCGACGATCGAGTACGACGGTGACTCCTCGCCGAAGTAGATCCGCGGCTCGTACTTCCCGATCTTGCCCGTCGGGGGGATGTTCTGCTCGTAGAACACCGGCTCGCCGTCGGGCGTGCGCTGGTTGCCGTATGCCGCGACGACCCCGAAGCCGTGGGTGTAGACGGTGTGGTCGTTGAGCCAGTTGCGCTGGTTGGCCGGCACCCCGTTGAGGTCGAGCTCCCGAACTGCCACCACCGTGTCCCGGACCTTGCCGTCGATGGTGTAGCGGTCGACGTCGAGGGCATCGGGGAAGGCGTAGTAGGACTTCACCGACTGGAGCTGCTTGAACGTCGGCGACACGACGATCGGGTCGACGAGCCGCAGGCCCGGGATCGTCTCGGCGTCGTTGCGCAGCTGGCCCTGGCTCGCCTCGGTCGTCGCCTTGTAGGGGGACGTCTTGATCGTGTCGATGCCGAAAGCGGCCCGGGTCGCCTTGATGCCGCGCTCGATGTACGGCTGCTCCAGCGACTTCTCCGACGGCTTGACCTTGAACCTCTGGTAGAGCGCGGGGTAGATGCTCCCGACCACGAGGGAGGTGATGACCAGCAGGGCCACACCAACGACGGGCAGCCGCCACGACCTGGTCCAGATCGAGGCGATGAAGATGCCGGCGACCATGACGGCGGCCACGGCGAGGATGGCCTTGGCCGGCAGGACGGCGTTCGCGTCGGTGTAGCGGATGCCGGTGAGCAACGAGGAGTCCTTGACCGACAACGAGTAGCGGTCGAACCAGTAGGTCGCCGCGCGCACCAGCACCAGAGCGGCCAGGAGGATCGCGAGGTGCGTCCTCGTGGCCCGCGTGGTGCGCTCGGCACGCGCCTGGATCTGCAGCCCGCCGTACACGTAGTGCGTGAAGGCCGCCGCGAGCAGCGCCATCACCAGGGCCATCGTGAGGAAGCCGAGCAGGAACCTGATCCAGGGCAGGGTGAACACGAAGAAGGACAGGTCGAGGTGGAACTGAGGGTCCTTGGTGCCGAACGAGCTCCCGTTGCGCCACAGCAGGTAGGTCTGCCACTGCCCCGCCGCTCCGGTCCCGGCGAGCAGGCCGAGGACGGCGGGCACCGCCACGATCGCGATCTTGCGCAGGGGCTCGATGGCCTCGCGGTACTGGTCGAGGTTCTGCTGCTGTGCCGTCACCGGGGCGTAGATCGGGCGTGCCCGGTAGGCGATGAGCAGGCTCGAGGCGACCAGGGCCGCGGTGATGAGGAACCCGACGATGAAGAGCACCGTCTTGGTGATCAGCTCGGTGGTGAAGACGTTGGTGTAGCCGACCGAGTTGAACCACAGGATCTCGGTCCACAGGGACGCCGCGATCGACACGAGGAAGCCCAGCGCCACCAGGATGATCAGCGTCGGGACCAACGGTCCGCGCCGCCTGCGGAAGTTCAGCGTCGGAGGGCGGCGTCCACCCGCGCCTGCGCCCCCGGGGCGCGGGGCGCCCTCACCCCGGCCACCCTCGCCGCCTGGTCCGTCCTGCCCGAACCACTCTGAAGAACTCACTGCACGCCCGATCTGCCGCGCCGCCTCCCACGCTGGGGGCCTGCTGGTAGTGGGACCAACTTACCGAGGGCGGCTGTGGTTCCCACCTCCCCGTCGGTCACGCCTCGGTGTCAGCCGGTCCCCCGGCGGGTATGCCGCCGCTCACCTCCGCGGTGGCTCGCGCGCCTGCGCCCGCGTCGATGCGGCACGATGGGCCCGTGAGCCAGACCTCCCACCCCGTCGCCGACCCGCTGTCCATCGCTGCCCTGGACACCGAGCGCCATGTCGCAGCCTCGGGCTGGGACCAGAACCCGCGCCTCTTCGCGCTCGTCCCGACCTCCGACCTCGTCGCCCGCGAGCCGCACCTGCGGGCCCAGCTCAAGGGTGCCGACCTCGCCGAGGGCGCGTTGAGCGCGATCGAGCAGGAGGACCTGCCGAAGACCTCCAACCTCGAGTCCCTCCTGGGCGGGATCGCGTGGCCGGAGAGCGTCGTGGGTGCCGCCCTGGCCGTGGAACGCATCGTCGTCCCGCCCGAGGCCGAGCGGGACCTGCCCGTGCACGCCGAGTCCGCCGTCGACGCCCTCGCCGCGCACCCGAAGCGCCAGGACGTCCGCCTGCTCGTGGCGGTCACGCGCGACGGCCAGAGCCGGTGCCTGCTGCGGCAGCGGGCCCACGACCGCGACGACCAGGTCGCCCTCGGCGAGGACATCGCACCCGGGCTCGTGCACGCCCTCCGCGCGACCCTGCAGGACTGAGACCGGGCTCCCCCGCGGACCGCACCGACCGAGCTCGGCCGGGGCCTGCTGCGGACCTACTTGGTGCAGGTCGGCAGGCTCGCGGCCTTGCCGGCAGCGATGGCCTCGACGGACTTCCTGGCCTCGTCGAACGTGCCGATGCGCACCACGGTCAAGCCGTCCGGGACGTGCCCGACGACCTCGTTGCAGTTGTCGGCAGGCGCGAGGAAGAACTTCGCTCCGCCGTCACGGGCACCGACGAGCTTCTGCCGGATCCCGCCGATCGGCCCGACCTTGCCGGTGGCGTCGATGGTTCCGGTGCCTGCGATCTTCTTGCCCCCGGTGAGCGCGCCAGGCGTGAGACGGTCGTAGACACCGAGCGCGAACATCGTCCCGGCAGAAGGGCCCCCGACATTTCCGGCGTCGATCTTCACGTCGAACGGGAACTGGAACTTCACCCCGAGGAAGACACCGACGGTGACTCGGCCGTCGGAGGCCCGGGTCTTGACCGGCACCTCGATGGTGCGACCGTCGCGCAGCAGCTTCAGGGTGACGGTGTCCCCCGCCTTGTGGGTGCTGACGACCTTGCGGATCGTGTCGGGCCCGTCGACGCTCGTGCCGTCGACGGCGAGCACCTCGTCGCCGGCCCTGAGCAGAGCCGCCGACGGCGCGTCCTTGGCGACCTGTGCGATCACGGTGTGGGTGGTGACCTTCTGGCCGGTGGCCCTGATGGCGACGGCGATCGCCTCCTGCTGGGAGTCGATCATCTCCGCGGTGCTCTCCTCCTCCACCTGCTTGTCGGTGACGCCCTTGGGGAAGTACAGCTGCTCGTCGACGACCTCCTCGTTGGGGTCGAGCTTGCCCCGGAGCACGTCCCAGATGGTGACCCGGAAGCCGGGCCCGCCCGACACGCGGACCGTCGTGAAGTCGAGGGCCCCCTCGGTGGGATAGGTCCTGGCCCCCGAGACGGTGATGAGGTCCTTGCCCGACAGCCGGCCCAGGGTGTTGGTGATCGGGCCCGGCTTCATCACGACGTAGGGCAGCCCCACGATGGTCGACAGCGCGCCCAGGGCGATCAGCAGGAACAACGCCACGAGGCTCGCCGAGGAGCGGCGACCGAGCCGGTAGGGGTCGGACCGGCCTGGACCACCGGGCCGGCCGGGTTCGAGGATCGGGGACGTCGGCGTACCGGGTGAGCTCACGGGAGGCCCACCCACTCGTCGGACCCGTCCGTGAACTGCTGGTGCTTCCAGATGGGCACGGTGGACTTCAGCGTGTCGACGAGGTCGCGGCAGGCCTCGAAGGCTTCTCCGCGATGGGCCGCGGACACCGCGGCGACGACGGCCATGTCACCGATCTCGAGGTGTCCCACCCGGTGCACGGCCCCGAGGCGCGCGACCGGGTGCCGGTCGGCGACCTCCCTGCAGACCGTGGCGAGGGCGTCCACGACGCTCGGGTGCGCGGAGTAGTCGAGGGCGGTGACCGACGCACCGTGGTCGTGGTCGCGGACCACCCCGACGAAGACCGCGATCCCCCCGCACTGCGGGTGCCGCACGAGGCCGAGCACCTCGTCGACGCTGAGCGCCTCGTCGCGGACGTCGCAGAGGACGACCTCGGCACTGGTCGACGCCTCGGCGGTCGACCCGGTCGGCTCGGTCATCCTGTCGCACCCTTCTTGCGGCGACGCCGCATGATCGCTGCCGTGCCCACCAGGGCCACCGCGGCACTGGCCGCCCCGAGGGCGGCGTCCTTGCGGTCCAGGCGTCTCGCCGCGACCGCGTGTGAGCCCCGGATGGCGTCCAGGAGGACACCGAGGCACGTCTCATTGTCATGGACCGGCGCCCATCCGCGACCCAGCAGGGTCTGGGAGGACACCGCCCACGGGAAGGCGACGAACGCCAGGTCGCTGGCGGGTGCCGGCAAGACCCCAACGCGGTGGAGGCGGTCCGCAGTTCCCATCGCCGCCCCCAGGCTCAGCTCGACCTGGCGCATGCCGGTGAGGCGCTCGAGGTCGCCCTGCGTCAGGTGCCCCTCGGCGCCGACCGCCACGGCACCCTCGACCCCGCGGGCGACGACGACCGCCACCGCCGACCCGAGGTCGTCGACGTGGCAGAACTGCCAGGCCGGGCCGGCGCCGCGCACGGTGAGCAGCCGGGGCGCCTCGAAGTGCCGCGTGGTGACCGTGTCGACCCCGTCACCGACGAGGGCAGCGGGTCGCACGACGGTCAGGCGCAGTCCCGGGTGCACCTCGCGCGCGACCGCCACGAGCTGCTCGACGTCCATGAGGTCGCCCACCTGTCCCTCGTCGGCCGGCGCACGCAACGGCGCGTCGTCCGGAAGGGGCACGGGGTTGTCCGGGAGGGCGCCGTACACCTGCGCTCCGGTGACCAGGACGAGGTGGCGCACGCCGGCAGCGGCCGCGGCGGTGATCACCGTCTGCGCCCGGCGCAGGTTCCGCTCCCTGCGCGGCCGGGTGCCGAGGGCCAGGTCCTGCTCGAGGTTGGTGCTCGCCGCGACGTATGCCGCCGCGTGGACCCCGGCGAGCGAGCGCACCAACGCCGGATCCGCGGGGTCGGCGCGCCGGTACTCGACCCCGCCGATGGGCGGCCGCTCGGCGTCGATCGCGACGACCGTGCCGATGCGCGCCTCGGCGCCAGGGTCCCCGAGAACGACGTGCCCCCGGGCTGCGGCGGTGAGCAACGCCCGCAGTACCGCGTGGCTGGCTGCGTCGGCGGTGCCCACCACGGCGACGTCGATGGCGCTACGCCGCGAGCGAACGCCTCTCGCTCCGGCCCGGGCAGGGGAACTCACCATGGCCTCCGCGTGGTTGTCTAGGGAAAGCCCATCCTCTCAGGACTGCCGAGGAGCCGTTGTGCCCGACCACCCCCAGACCCCGGACGACCCCCGCGACCAGCACGGTGACGGGTCCGGCGACGAGCCCACCCCGTCCGGCCTGCCGCCCGAGCTCGAGCAGATGATCGCCAGGATCACCGGCGGTCAGATCGACCCCGACATGGCGCGCACGCTCAAGGACATGGGCATCGACAAGGTCGACCCGGCGATGCTTCAGATGATGATGGGACAGGTGCAGGCGATGTTCGCCAGCACCGACGAAGGCCCCTTCAACGTCGCGCTCGCCACGGACACGGCGCGCAAGACCGTCTCGGCCGCTGGTGACGCCACGGTGGGCGAGGCCACCGTCCGCCAGGTGGCCCAGGCCGCCCAGGTCGCAGAGCTGTGGCTGGACGAGGTGACGGCCTTCGAGGCGCCCGGCATCACCACGCACGCGTGGAGCCGCGCCGAGTGGGTCGAGGCGACGATGCCGACCTGGCGCACCCTGGTCGAGCCCGTGGCCGAAGGTGTCGGCCGCGCAGTCGGCGACGCCATGCGCGCGCAGCTCACCGAGCTCGGCGACGGGGCGGCGCTCCCCGAGGGCCTCCTGCCCGCCGGGATGGACCCGTCCGCGCTGATCGGCCAGATGGAGCCGATGATGGCGAAGATGAGCGGGTCGATGTTCGGCCTGCAGGTCGGCCAGGCGCTGGGGGCCCTGGCCACCGAGACCGTCAGCGGCACCGAGGTCGGCCTGCCCCTCGTCGCCGACCGCTCGGTCGTCCTGCTGCCGGCCAACGTCGAGGTGTTCGCCGAGGGCCTGGGGGTCGACCTCGACCAGGTGCGCCTCTACCTCGCCGTGCGCGAGGCCGCCCGCGTGCGCCTGTTCTCCGAGGTGCCGTGGATCGGGCCGCAGCTGCTGGCCGCGGTGCGCGACTACGCCCGCGACATCAGCATCGACACCGACCGCATCGAGTCGGCACTGACCTCCGTGGACACGAGCGACCCGACCGCGTTGCAGTCCGCCCTGCAGGACCAGCTCTTCCGCCCCGAACCGAGCGCCAGCCAGCGTGCCGCGCTGGGCCGGCTCGAGACCTACCTCGCCCTCGTCGAGGGCTGGGTCGACGTCGTGGCCGACCGGGCGACGCGCGACCACCTGCCGCAGGCGGCCGCCCTCGGCGAGGCAGTACGCCGCCGCCGCGCGATCGGTGGGCCCGCCGAGAAGGCGTTCTCCGGGCTCGTCGGCCTCGAGCTGCGACCGCGTCGCCTGCGCGACGCCGCGAACCTCTGGGCTGCGCTCGAGGACAAGCACGGCCAGCAGGGTCGCGACGACGCCTGGGGCCACCCCGACGTGGCGCCGACGGCCGCTGACCTCGACGACCCACTCGGCTACGTCGACCGGGTCGGCACCTCCAGCGACGCGGAGATGGACGCTGCCCTCGACGAGCTCCTCCGCGAGGGTGGTGCAGGCGAGGACGGTCGCGGCGACGAGGGCGGTCGGTGACCGCGCACCCGGCCGGCGCCGCCACCGAGGTGCCGGCCCCCTACCTCGCCCTGCGCGACGACGCCATCAGCCGTCTCGAGGCCTGGGCGTCCCCGGACCCCCAGCAGGAGCGGTGGCGCACCGAGCTCCTGGAGCACTGCCGAACCCACCCTGGCGCGCTGATGAAGCAGGGACCGCCGCAGCACCTCACCACGGGCGCCATCGTGCTCAGCCCGTCCCTCGACCAGGTGCTCCTCACGCTGCACGCCAAGGCGGGGATGTGGCTGCAGTTCGGTGGGCACTTCGAACCCGAGGACGACACCGTGCTGGCCGCCGCGACCCGCGAGGCCCGCGAGGAGAGCGGGATCGCGACCCTGCAGCTGGACCCCCGCATCGTGGAGCTGCACCGGCACGAGCTCCTCGCACCGGCGTTCGGCCGTTGCGCCGAGCACCTCGACATCCGGTTCGCCGGGGTGGTCCCTGACGGCGCGGTCCACGCCGTCAGCGACGAGTCCCTCGACGTCGCGTGGTGGCCGGCCGACGGCATGCCTCCTGAGACCGAGGCCGAGCTCGGGCCCCTCGTGCGAGCGGCCCAGCGGCTGCTCGGCTGAGCCGCCGGACGGCTCGGCTCAGTCCGAGGTCTCGATGTCGAGCGCGGCCTGCTCGGGGGCACCCTCGACGACCTCGTCGCCGTCCTCGCTCAGGTCGAGGCCGGCTGTCGCAGCGACCCCCTCGAGGTAGCCGCGAGCGCGCTCGGTGCTCTTGTAGGACGTGAGCAGGCGCCAGAAGTCAGGGCCGTGGCCGGGCGCGAGCAGGTGGGCCAGCTCGTGGAGGATGACGTAGTCGAGGACGTAGGGCGGCATCCCCTTGACCCGGGCCGAGATCCGGATCGTGCCGTCGGACGGGGTGCACGAGCCCCAACGCGAGTGCTGGTTGGTCACCCAGCGGATGCTCGACGGCTTGGCCAGCCCCCCCAGGTGCCGCTGTGACAGCTCGGCGGCGCGCTTGGAGAGCTGGCTGTCACTGGGTCGGCGGCGCTGGTCGCCCTTGTCGAGCTTGTCGACCATGGTGGCGACCCACTGCCGCTCCTCGGCGCGGGTGAACCGGGCAGGGATGAGCACGATGGTGCGCCCGTTCTCGCGGTACGCGCTCACGGTGCGACGCCGGCGCCGACTGCGCCTGACCTCGATGTCAGTGCTCCCCATGGTGCTCACGATAGGTGACGAATCTGACAACGCCGGTGATCTGCGTCGCGACACCCGTGCAGGTCAGCGACCCAGCGCCCCCGGGGCGGCCCTGAGCACGGGGGGACACGCCCCCTTCCGCGGTTTTGTGCTCAGCATGGTCTACGGTGGCCGAAGTCCGACGGCGCAGCGTGCGCCCAGATCGACAAGGAGACATGGCGATGGCTGAAGAGACCCAAGAGACCTACAAGGGCGAGTTCTACTGCGTGAAGTGCAAGGAGAAGCGCGAGGCCGAGGGCCGTGTCGTGGAGACGAACGGCCGCCGCATGGCCAAGGGCGTCTGCCCCGTCTGCGGGACCAACCTCAACCGCATTCTCGGCAAGGCCTGACCAAGGCCCACCCACCGCGAGGGGCGGCTCGACCACACGGTCGGGTCCGCCCCTCGCGATGTCTGCGGGAGCTTCGGTCCCCGGGCCCTGTGGATGACGAGCCGATCCCCCGGTTCGCTGTGCCAACCTGTCGCAGGTGACCCGCCGACCGCTCCTGCGCACCCTGTGGCCGGCATTGCGGCGCGGCCCCGGCCAGGTCCAGTTCGGCACCGCCGCGGAGCACGCGGTGGTCGTGGGCGGCCTGAGCGAGCGCGAGGTCGTTGCCCTGGAGGACCTCGACGGCACCCATGAGGTGCCCGAGGCGCTGGCGAGCGGCTCCGGTGCTGCCCTGCTCGAGGAGCTGGTGGCGTGCGGGCTGGTCGTCGAGGCCTCCCCCGCCTCCCCGGTGCCCCCGGTGGTGCGTGGGGTGCTCGCACCGGACGCGGACGCCCTGCTGCGCACGAGCTCCCCACCCCGGGCCGGGTATGGCGCCCTAGCGGCACGGCGCGACGCGCACGTCATCGTGGGCGGCCGCGGTGAGCTGCCGTCCGCGCTCACCACCGCGCTGCGACGCGCGGGCATCGGTCAGGTGTCGCACGGGCCGCGATCGGCCGATGACTGGGAGCACGTCGCGTCCCGCGAACGCCCCGCGACCCCCGCACCGGCCGTGGTCGTCCTTCCCGCCGCCGGAGCCCTGGACCCGGCGGCCGCGCACTCGTGGCGCCGCCGCGGCATACCCGTGCTGCCCGTGCTCATGCACGACGTCGAGGCGGTCGTCGGGCCGCTCGTGGTGGCGGGAGGCCCATGCCTGCGCTGCCTGGACCTGACCCGGGCCGACCTCGACCCCGCCTGGCCCGCCCTGCTCGGGCAGCTCGCCCGCCCCCACGTGGGTGCCGGGCACGACATCGGCGGCGAGACGACCCTCGTCGGGGTGGCTGCCGGGATGGCGGCCATGGTCGTGCTCGGAGTCGTCGACGGGCAGCCCCTGCCACCCGGTCGCTCGCTCGAGGTGGCGCTGCCGTGGCCCCGGGTGCGACAGCGCCACTGGGAGGTCCACCCCCGCTGTTCGTGCGCCGTACAGGTGACCTCGGCCCCACCCGCCGATGCGAAATGCCCGGGACAGGTGAGAATGGCGGGATGAACGAACTCCCTCGTCGTGCCGTCAGCCGCACGGCCCGCCTGGCCAGCCTGCCCCTGGGTTTCGCCGGCCGCACCGCAGTCGGGCTCGGCAAGCGCGTCGGGGGCAAGCCCGCGGAGATCGTCGCCGCCGAGCTGCAGGCCAGGACCGCCGAGCAGCTGTTCAAGGTACTCGGCGAGCTCAAGGGCGGGGCGATGAAGTTCGGCCAGGCCATGTCCGTCATGGAGGCTGCTCTGCCGGAGGAGATGGCCGCGCCCTACCGCGCCACCCTCACCAAGCTCCAGGAGGCGGCTCCCCCGCTCCCGGCCGCGACGGTGCACGCCGTCCTCGCCGAGGAGCTCGGCCCCCGCTGGCGGACGGCGAAGTTCGAGTCGTTCGACGACACGCCGGCAGCGGCGGCCTCGATCGGGCAGGTGCACCGGGCGGTGTGGCGCGATGGTCGTGAGGTCGCCGTCAAGATCCAGTACCCCGGCGCCGGCAAGGCCCTCCTGTCCGACCTCAACCAGCTCGCGCGGGTGGCCCGCCTGGCCGGCGGGTGGATCCCCGGCATGGACATCAAGCCGATCACCGACGAGCTGAAGTCGCGGATGTCCGAGGAGCTCGACTACAACCTCGAGGCCACCAGCCAGCGGCGCTTCGCCAAGGTGTTCCGCGACGACCCTCGGTTCGCGGTCCCCGACGTGCTGGTCAACAGCGAGCACGTCATCGTCTCCGAGTGGATGGACGGCATCCCGCTGTCCACCATCGTCGCCAAGGGCACACGGGCCCAGCGCGACGCTGCAGCCGCTCGATACATGGAGTTCCTGCTCGTCGGGCCCGCCCGTGCCGGGCTCCTGCACGCCGACCCCCACCCGGGCAACTTCCGCCTCCTCGAGGACGGCCGGCTCGGCGTCATCGACTACGGCGCGGTCAACCGGCTCCCGCAGGGACTGCCCCCGGCCATGGGTTCGCTGGCGGCGGCCGCGCTCAGCGGGGACGCCCACGCGCTCGAGGCGGGCCTGCGGTCCGAGGGCTTCATCAAGCCGACGATGTCATTGGACGCGCGGGCCCTGCTCGACTACCTCCAGCCGTTCATCGACCCGCTGCTGCACGAGGAGTTCACCTTCAGCCGCGAGTGGCTGCGTGGCGTGGCGGCCCACGTCAACGACGTGCGTCGGCCCGAGTTCCTCGTCGGCATGAAGCTCAACCTGCCGCCGTCCTACCTGCTCATCCACCGCGTGTGGCTCGGTGGGATCGGCGTGCTGTGCCAGCTGGGCGGCACCATCCCGGCCCGCGAGATCGTCATCGAACACATGCCCGGGCTGAAGCTGCACAAGCTGCCTCCCGCCGTGGGCTGAGGGCTGCCGGTCCAGCCGCGGCTCGTCGCCACCAACTGCGGGTCACCCCCAGTCGCGGCTCACCACCAGGCGCTGTCGAGCTTCGCCTCGATGCTGCGCAGGTGCTCGCGGCTGCAGCGCTCGCAGGTCCAGACCTCACGGCCGTTCTCGTCCCCCCGCGTCCAGGTGATCGAGGCCAGCGCCCGATCGGTGCTGACGACGCCGCAGGTCGCGCAGACGGGCATCTGGACCACTTCTCCTGACTGGGCCGGCTGGGTGAACGCTTTGTCTCCTAGCACATCACACCATCCGCGCGCGCTCGCGACGATCACCTCCGGTGGGTGATGGGGCCCCGGAGCCGGAGCGTTAGGACTGGAGTCTCGGTCCTCGCAGATCCTGCGCCGGAGCCGGCTCCCATGACGCCACGACGGAAGCGAGCAGGAAAAGTGAACGACTACCCACTGATTGCGGACCACGGCCTCATCGGCGACCTCCAGACCTCGGCGCTGGTCGCCACCGACGGATCCATCGACTGGTTCTGCGCCCCCCGCTTCGACTCGCCCAGCGTGTTCGCGGCACTCCTGGACCACGGCAGCGGAGGCAGGTTCCAGATACGGCCGACCATCGAGGTGTTCACCGGCAAGCAGCTCTACCTCCCCGACACCGCCGTTCTGATCACCAGGTTCATGACCGAGGCCGGCGTCGGTGAGGTGGTCGACTTCATGCCCGTCACCGGCACGGAGGTCACCGACCGGCACCGCATCGTGCGCATGCTGCGCTGTGTGCGCGGCGAGATGACGTTCGCGATCGACCTGGCGCCCCGGTTCGACTACGGGCGGGAGCCCCACGAGATCCAGCTGACCGACGACGGCGTCGTCTTCGCGGGCAAGACCACGTCCATGACCGTCCACCTCGTCCGCGAACCCGACGACGAGAGGCTGGGGCGCCCCGAGGTCACCGACAGCGGTGACCTCCATGCCGAGCTCACCCTCTCCGCCGGACAGGTGCGAGGGGTGATCGTGGAGAACGGCTTCGCCGGCCCCGCGCGGCTGTTCCGGGTCGCCGAGGTGGAGCAGCTGCTCCACGAGACCACCGCCTTCTGGGAGCAGTGGCTCGCGCAGTCGACCTACACCGGACGGTGGCGCGAGCAGCTGCGCCGCTCGGCGATCACGCTCAAGCTGATGACCTACGCCCCCACGGGGGGACTCGTGGCCGCCCCGACCGCGGCACTGCCCGAACAGGTTGGCGGGGAACGCAACTGGGACTACCGGTACACCTGGATCCGGGACGCCTCGTTCTCCGTGTACGCCCTGCTCGGCCTCGGCTTCACCGGGGAGGCCGAGGCCCTGATGCACTGGCTGCGCGACCGGCTTGGCGGGCAGACGGACGGCCAGGCGCAGGACGCGCCAATGAAGATCATGTACCGGGTGGACGGCTCCAGCGACCTCGGCGAGGTGGAGCTCACCCACTGGGAGGGGTACCGGAAGTCGGCGCCCGTCCGCATCGGGAACGGCGCATCGGACCAGCTGCAGCTCGACATCTACGGCGAGGCCATGGACAGCATCTTCTTCGCCGACCAGCACGGCCTCCACGTCGGCCACGACGGCTGGCAGGCCATCGTCACCCTGCTCGACTGGCTCTGCGACAACTGGGACCGGCGGGACGAGGGCATCTGGGAGACCCGCGGGGGCCAGCAGAACTTCACCTACGGCCGGCTGATGAGCTGGGTCGCCTTCGACCGCGGCATCCGTCTCGCGACGACCCACGGGCGACCTGCACCGCTGGACCGGTGGCGCCAGGAGCGCGACGCCATCTACACCCAGGTCATGGACAAGGGCTGGAGCACCCGACGGCAGGCATTCGTCCAGCACTACGAGACCGAGGTCCTGGACTCGGCCCTGCTCCGGATGTCGACCGTCGGCTTCGTCACCCCGACCGACCCACGGTGGCACTCGACGCTGGCGGCGATGGAGGAGGAGCTCGTGACCGACAGCCTGATGTACCGATACGACCCGGCCGCGTCACCGGACGGTCTGCGCGGCTCGGAGGGCACGTTCTCCCTGTGCACCTTCGCGTACGTCGAGTCGCTCGCCCGGGCCGGACAGCTCGGCAAGGCACGCGTCGTCTTCGAGAAGATGCTGACCTACGCCAACCACCTGGGCCTGTACTCCGAGGAGATCGCGCTCACCGGTGAGCAGATCGGCAACTTCCCGCAGGCGTTCACCCACCTCTCACTGATCGACGCGGCCATCACGCTCGACCGCGAGCTCGACGCCCGGTCGGGGGCGGGCTCAGCCGACTGAGCACCTCAGGTCGGGTCCGAGCCAGGTCATCCGTGCCCCACCCGGGCGCGGGGATGGTCGTCCCGGTCGCCCACGAGGGGAGCCACATGGAAGCCTTCGACCCGCACGCCGGGTTGGCTCGGGCCATGGCGGCCCACCGGCCGGGGTCCCACGTGCCGCACACGGTGGTCGTCCTCCCGTCGTACAGCATGAGCACGTCGCTGGTGGCGCACTACGGACCACGGATCCCTGCCCTCGAGCACCGTCAGCTGCTGGCACTGCTGAGGCTTCCGCAGGTGCCGGGATCGGAGATGGTCTTCGTCGTCAGCACACGACCCTCCGAGCGCGTCCTCGAGTACTACCTGGCCTTCCTGCCACCCGAGCACCGACGCGACACACGACGACGGATCCGGTTCGTCGAGGTCCCTGACCGGACCCACCGGTCGATCACCGCGAAGCTCCTGGACCGACCGGACCTGGTGGCGGTGATCGGGGCGATGACGCGCGGCAGGTTGGCGTACATCGAGCCGTGGAACGTCACGCTCCTGGAGATGGAACTGGCCGACCGGCTCGGGCTGCCGCTCAACGGGACGCCCCCGAGCCTGTGGTCGCTCGGCTTCAAGAGCAACGGGCGCAAGCTGATGCGCGGAGCCGGTGTGCCCCTCCCCCTCGGACGAGAAGACGTACGGAGCGTGGGCGACGTCCTCGCGGCGGTCTCGGAAGTCCGGCAAGAGCACCCCCGCACCACGGGGGTGGTCATCAAGCTGGACAACAGCGGGGCGGGCCACGGCAACCGCACGATCCGGTTCGCCTCCTGCGCCACCGCCGCCGAGCTGCGGGCCGCGGTCGAGGCCCTGGACCCGAGGTTCCTGGCCGAGCTGGCAGGCGGAGCCGTCGTGGAGGAGCTCATCACGGGGCGGCAGCGCGCCAGTCCGAGCGTGCAGGTCGACATCGCGCCCCCGCACCGGGTCGAGGTCATCGCCACCCACGAGCAGCTCCTCGGCGGTCCCAGCGGGCAGGTCTACCTGGGGTGCCGGTTCCCGGCGGAGCCCGGCTACCGCCACCAGCTCACCGTCCACGGTGAGGCGATGGGCGAGGCGTTGGCAGAGCACGGTGCCATGGGCCGGTTCTCGGTCGACTTCGTGGCATCCCGGTCGTCGTCCTCACGCTGGGACGTCCACGGCCTGGAGATCAACCTGCGCAAGGGCGGGACCTCGCACCCCCTCTCCCTGCTGCACAGCCTGGTGCCAGGACGCTACGACGCCGCAGCGGGCATCTGGTCGGTCGGCCACGGGGCCCAACGCTGCTACTTCGCGACGGACAACCTGGCCGCACCCACCTGGAGCGGACGTCCCGCGGATGACCTCATCGGTGCTGTGCGAACGGCCGGGCTCGAGTTCGATCCGGGTTCCGGCACGGGCACGGTCCTGCACATGTTGGTGGGACTCGACATCGACGGGGTCATCGGGCTCACGGCGATCGGCCGGTCCGCCGACCACGCCGAAGAGCTCCACCGGGCAGCGGTGGCGGTCATCGGCGTGCCGGGAGAAACCGCGCAGGGCCTCACCCCAGCGTGAGCTCGGCGTCCACCGGTCTCACCCATCGGGGGTGAGGCCTGGCATGCGTCCGCGATCCACACTCGTGCTGCGGCCAGGGTGCCTGGCACGCCTGGGGATCGATGCCCGGCGGCGACGTGGTGGCCCGGCCGGGGGCCCGGCGGTAGGGGGAGGTCTGCATGCTTCGACGTGCCCTCTGCGCGGTCCTCTGCGTCTTCGCGCTGTGGCCCCTGGCGGCCTGCAAGGGTGGGCAGGGGGCCGCGAACCTCCCGTCGGCGACCACGTCGCCCTCCCCCACGCGTACGCTGCCCAGCTCCTCCCGCACCTCTGGCGCGCCGGAGCAGACGGCTTCCGGACCTGGCCCGTCGCAGCCAACGTCCGCCTCTCGCCCACCCCGGTCGACATCGCCACAGACCACGGCGCAGTCCACGACGCAGGCCACGACCGTCCCGAAGGAGACGCAGCCGTCTGCGTCGCCCTTGTCGTCGCCGTCCTCGGTCGCCTCGGCTGGGCAACCCGCTCAGGCGCAGGACAACGGGGCAACGACGACGTGGCTCCTCGTCGGGCTCCTGGTGGTGGCTGCCGCGGTCGCCACCTGGCTCGTGGTGAGGGCGCGCAGGCGGCGGCAGTGGCTCACCCGTCTGGCGGCCGCAGAGGCAGAGGTGGCGTGGTTCGCCCGCGAGCTCGTCCCGCAGCTGCGCACCTCGCGGACGGTGGGCGAGGTGGTCGGCGGATGGCACATCTCGGCGCCGCGAGCAGCCTCTGCGGAAGACCAGCTGACCGTGCTCTCGTCGTCGGCGGCCAACCAGGAGGACGCTGCGCGGGCGCAGCAGCTGCGCGATGCGACCCGCGCGGCCAGCCATCGACTGGAGGCGCTGGCCGGTCCGGGAAGCCACGACCAGTGGGCGCTGGACCTCGATGGTGTCGAGGCCATCCTCGTGGCCGCGCTGGGGCCCTCGACTCCCGACCACACCGACTCGGCGCCCCCACCGTGACACCTCGTCCCGACCGGGTCCCCGGCGCGCCGTCGCCGGACGACGAGAACCGCGACGGCCACCCGCACGCCGAGACGGCGCAGCAGCCATCGCGCGGTGAGCGGTCGGTCTGGGATCGGCTCGGTCTGCTCAGCGGCAGCGAGGGCGTGTTCACGGGGACCGTCGTCTGTGCGGCCGTGATCGCCTACGGCGCCGGGCACCTGCACTCGACCGGCGCGTTGTGCACCGCGATCTTCGGCACCGTGCTCGTCTACTGGCTGGCGCACCTGCACGCCCGCACGCTCAGCGCCTCCATCACACTCGGTCACCACCCGCTCATCGCGCTGCGCCTCGCCCTCGCGGAGACCTGGCCGATCGCCGGCGCCTCCGTCCTGCCCATCGTCATCCTGCTGCTCGCCGAGCTCGGGGGTGCGCGGCTGAGGACCGCGGCGTGGGTTGCGCTGGTTGCCACCATCGTCCTGCTGACCGGCTACAGCTACCTCGCCGGGGTACGGAGCGGGCTGAGCACCTGGGGCAGGGTGGCGAGCGCCGCCGTCGGTGCAGGCATCGGACTCCTGGTGGCCCTGTTGAAGGTGGCCCTTCACTGAGGAGGCTGCCGGACCCGTCACGGCGACCGTGGGGCCACCGGCCCGCCTGCCCTCAGAGGAGGTAGACGAAGCCGGGTCCCTCGTCGCGGTAGGGGATGCCGAGGGACTCCAGGGCCGGTGTCCACGACCCGGTGACGCTCGGGTCGGTGCCCTCGAAACCGTGGTCGGCGGTGAGGAGGAACGTCACCTCGTGGAGCACCCCGAGGCGGTCGAGGTGGTCGAGGAACGCCACCAGCCGGGCGTCGCTCTGGCGCAGCGAGTCCCGGGCCATCTGCGAGCCCGGTCCGCCACCGTGGTGCCCCGCATCCGTGACGACGTTGGCCCACCAGGTCAGGGTCGGCGCCGTCGCCGGGTCCTCCCACAGCTGCAGCACCTGCTGCAGACCCATGTCGTCGACCTGCACCCCCAGTGGAAGTAGCTGTCCCCGAGGTGCTGGGGGTTGGTCAGGAACGGCGAGGCCGCCGCATCCGGCAGCACGCCACCCTGCCCCGTGGCCGCATCGAACCCGCCCACCTGCCGCAGCAACGCCATCGTGCCGTAGTCGGCGCCGCGGTCGATCGCCTCGTCGACACTTGCCGTCCGCGCTGAGCTTCGTTCCCCCGCATGGTCGTTCACCATCTCGAAGACGGTGCGTACCGAGGGCCTGAGCCACTCGGCGCTGCGGTGCCAGGTCGCGGCGTCGTTGGGCACGACCCGCTCCCCCGTTGAACGGTCGTAGAAGACGTTGCCCAGCACCCCGTGCCGTCCCGGTCCCACGCCGGTGAGGATCGAGGTGTGGTTGGTCAGCGTGACGCTAGGGAACTCCGCGACCGCGCCACCGGTCAGGGCGAGCCCGTGCTCGATGAGCCGCGCGACGCCGGGGAGCTCACCGGCCTCGGCCATCGCGAGCAGCTCTCCGCAGGGGGCGCCATCCCAGAGGATGCCCACGACCCGACGGGGGTGGACAGGGGCGGCCGGGCCGACCGTTCCGTCGGCCGGGTGGTCCGCCAGGTATGCCGCCAGCACCACTCCGTCGAGCGACGCACCCTCGGCGTCGACCAGGTCCTCCTCGGGCACGCCGGCCAGGACCGCCAGGGTCGGTCCCACGTCGACGAGCCGGCCGTGGGCCTCGACGAGGCCGAGCCGCTGGACCCCCGGACCCGACAGCACGAGGGGCGCTCGGGACTGGATCACGTCGAGCGACCCGTGCTCGCCGGTGTGTCCGCCCTCGTCGGGGAAGTAGTGGCGCGGCGTGTGCACCACGGCCAGGTCCGGGCTCCGGTCGGCATCGGCGAACAACGAGAGGATCCGCTGCGCGGCATACGGGTAGGCGTTGTCGGTGGACACCAGTGGACCGCGAGCGGCGAGCTCACCCGCGTGGGGCAGGAAGGCCATCGGGCTGGTGTCGGGGACGGGGTCCTCGCCGGCGACCACCTCGCGGCGCCCGTCGGCGTGCAGGCGCACGCACCCGAGGTGGTTGGCCGCCATCGCTGCGCCATCCTCCACCCACACCACGAGGTCGACGACGGCCGCGAGGTCCGGGCCGGTGAGAGCTTGCACGACCCGCTGGAGGGAGGTGGCGGGCGCCGGGGAGTGGGACATGGCGCGAGCCTAGGCGCGACCCGGAGCCGGACAGGTCTGAAGACAAGGAAGAACCCGCCGGGACCTCCCCAGAGCGGGGGTCCCGGCGGGTTCGCGGGCCGGGGTCACCGGGCCAGCATGCGAGGCATGGCGAGCAGCATGTCGTGCTGCGCCTTCGCCTCGAGCCGGCGCTGGTAGTCCTGCTGGCGACGCTGTCGATGAGCGCGCGCCAGGTCGGCGTACAAGGCCTGGAACATGGTCAAGCTCCTGGTTCGTGGGTGGTGGACGATGGGTGTGGTCATGCGGCGACCGGGTTCTTGCGCGGACGGCCACGGGGGCGCTTGCGGGCGACGACGACTCCCTGCACCAGGAGCTCACCGCCCCAGACGCCCCATGGCTCGGCACGGTCGATGGCCCCTGCGAGACAGGCCAACCGGGCCGGGCACGTGTGGCACAGCGACTTCGCGAACTCGACGTCGGCCGGGCTCTCCGCGAACCACATCTCGGCGTCGTTCTCTCGACACGGGATGCCGGCGCCTGCGGTCGCGGCCTGCTCGAACAGGTCGTGGACTGCGCTCAACTGCATCGGGTGTCACCTCCCTCTCGTCGTCCCGCCACGGTGGTGGCGAGGGTTTTCGTTGCGTTCTGGCCGACGGGTCCCCGGTCGGGGGCCGGCCTGTTCTCTTCGGTGCTGTCGAGCTGATTCATGCGGTGCTGCTTCTTCCTGCCGGGTGTTGACCGAACGTGGAGCGGAAGAAATCCGTGGGGACAAACAAAAAGGCCGCGGATCCCGGATGTCGGGTTCCGCGGCCTTGGAGGGGCCTGCTGGCTGGTGGCCTAGACAGGTGGCTCTCCGAAGGGACGGAACGCGAGATCCTTGGTGCTGGGGGTGGCGTCGAAACCGCCGGTGTAGCCCACCGGGGCCTGGACATCGGAGCCGGCGCCGAAGGCGACGGACGTGGGCACAGCGATCCCCTTGAGCTGGGAAACCCGTCCACGGGTGCTGACGAGGAGCTGACGGCCGGCCTCGGGGCACACGGAACGGACGCGGAACATGTGCGTCGCGTCGATCGTCATCGTGATGTTCTCCATGGGGCCAACCCTCCTTCGTGGTGTCGTGGGTCCGGGTCGAGGTACCGCCCGGGCGTGCTCGTCAAGGGTAGGGCAGCGCTTGTCATGACAGCAACGGATTTAACGAGAAAAGCTCGAACAGATTGGCGAGCGACTGGCTATTCGCCGGAATCCGTTGCAGCAGAACGTTTTTCGATGACATCGTCAGCAGTCGCCCCGCCGAGGACGGCGAGCACCTGCTCGCCGTAGAGCCCCAGCTTGCGCGCCCCGACCCCCGAGATCTGGGCGAGCTGCCCCTCCGAGGTGGGTTCACGTTCCGCGATCGCGGTGAGCGTGGCGTCGGTGAAGACCACGTATGCGGGCACGCTGCTCGCCCGCGAGACGGCCAGTCGCCACTCGCGCAACCGCTCGAAGGTCGCCTCGTCGTAGGTCGGCGGGCAGTCCTCGCAGCGCCCGGTCTTGCGCTGGGCGGCGGTGGTCAGCTCGGTGCCGCACGAGCGGCAGTGCGCAGGCAGCGCCGGCTTGCCCGCCTTGCCCCCGGAGCGGCGACCGCCCGAGGAGCTCTTCGGCTGCGACCGGGCACCCTCGCCGAGGATGCTGGCCGCACCGTCGAGGAAGCGGGAGGGTCGACGGCTCGCGCGGGCACCCGGGGTGCGGGCACCGGACCACGAGAGGCGCAGCTCCTGGCGAGCCCGCGTGACGCCGACGTAGGCGAGCCGACGCTCCTCCTCGATGCCCTCCGGGGTGTCGGCCATGGCGATCGGCAGGTAGCCGTCGGAGACGCCCGCGAGGAACACGACATCCCACTCCAACCCCTTGGCGGCGTGCAACGACGCCAGGGTGACGCCCTGCACGGCGGGCGCGTGCTGCGCGGCGGCCCGCTCGTCGAGCTCACGGATGAAGTCGGGCAGCCGCGCCTCCGGGCCAGCAGCCACGAGGTCGTCGGAGAGGGCGGCCAGGGCAGCCAGGCTCTCCCAGCGCTCCCGGGCAGCGCCCCCGGCGCCCGGGGCCTCCCGGGTCCAGCCGGCGCCGAGCAGGACGTCACGGACGAGCTCCGGAAGGGCGATGGACCCGTCGTCGGAGCGAGCGGCACCGCGCAGCAGCAGGATCGCGTCGCGCACCTCCTTGCGGGCGAAGAACCGCTCGCCGCCCCGCACGAGGTAGGGGATGTCGCGCTCGGAGAGGGCCGACTCGAAGGCCTCGGACTGGCCGTTGGTGCGGAACAGGATCGCCATCTGACCGGGCGAGACGCCCTTGGCCACCCGCTCGGCGATCTCCGAGGCGATGGCGGCAGCCTCGGCGGGGTCGTCGGGGTGCGCGGTCAGCGACGGGGTGGGGCCGTCTGCGGCCTGGGCCTGCAGCTGCACGGCGTTGCTGCGCATGGCCCCGGACGGCCCCCTCACGAGGAGGTTGGCGAGCCCGACGATCTGGGGTGTCGAGCGGTAGTTGCGGACCAGGCGGACCACCGTGGCCTTGGGCCGGGACGTGGGGAACTCCAGGAGGTGGCGAGGGCTGGCGCCGGTGAACGAGTAGATCGTCTGGGCCGGGTCGCCGACGACGCACAGGTCCTCGCGCTCGCCCACCCAGAGCTCGAGCAGGCGCTGCTGGAGCGCGTTGACGTCCTGGTACTCGTCGACGACGAAGTGGCGGTACTGCGAGCGCACCGCCCTGGCGATGTCCTCGCGCTCGGCCAGGATCCCGACCGTGAGCAGCAGCACGTCCTCGAAGTCGATGACCCCACGCTGGGTCTTGACCTGCTCGTAGGCCTCGAGGACCCGCGCCATCGCCGTGGCGTCGAGGCCCGGTGGCTCGCGACGGGCGGCGCGGGCTGCGGCGGCATACGTCTCCGGGGTGAGCATCGAGACCTTGGCCCACTCGATCTCCGCCGCGAGGTCACGGATCGCCGTGCGGTCACGGGCCAGGTCGAGTCGCAACGAGGCAGCGGCCTGGGCCACGGCCGCGGCCTTCTGGGCCATCACCTCGGGCGCGGCACCACCGATGGCCTGCGGCCAGAAGTAGTGCAGCTGGCGCAGGGCGGCCGCGTGGAAGGTGCGGGCCTGGACGCCGACGGCGCCGAGGTCGCGCAGGCGGGTGCGCATCTCGCCGGCAGCCCTGGCGGTGAAGGTCACCGCCAGCACGCGCTGGGGCTGGTACGCACCGGAGTGCACGCCGTACGCGATGCGGTGGGTGATGGCCCGGGTCTTGCCCGTCCCGGCTCCGGCCAGCACGCACATGGGGCCGAGCGGGTGCGCTGCCACCTCGCGCTGCTCGGGGTCGAGCGCGGCGAGCACGTCGTCCGGTGAGGGGGCGAGGGCACCGAACGGCGACAGGGGCGAGGGCTGGTGGGGCATCGTCCGCGATCCTGTCAGACGCCGGTGACACCGCAGTCGCGAGGTGAGGGTCGGGGACGAGCCGTACCGCTCACTGCACCAGGCCGTAGACCCGCCCCACCCGGATCCGCAGGATCAGTCGCCCATCGCCCACCATGGCCGCCCGGTACTCGTCCCAGTCCGGGTGGTCCTCACCACGGATGGTGCGGAACAGCTCCACCAGCTCCTCCACGGTGTCGTCGTCCTCGCGACGCGCCACCGGCGACAGCTCCGCGTCGCCCTCGAGGACGGCATACGACCAGCCGTCGCCCGAGGTGACCAGCAGGGAGGCTCGCGGGTCGCGGCGGAGGTTCGCGACCTTCGCCCGGCCGTCGACGACAGAGACCCTGACGGTGGGGCCTCCGTCGGCCGCCGGGTCGAACGCGTAGTTGACCATCGACAGCTGCGGGCGGCCGTCGCGCTTGAGTGCGGCGAGCCCACCGAGGTGGTGCCGGGCTGCGAGGTCCAGCAGGGACGGGTCGAGCGCTGTGGGGGCCATGAGCCATCATGGACACAGACGACCGGTCGTGCAGCGGAAGATTGCAGGACCCGTCGTCGTTGGACCGTTCGACCATCCCCCATCCAGAGAGCGAGCGCCTCCGTATGTCGTCCCTCAAGGCTCCGGCCCCCGGTTCCGTGACCATGTTCACCACGTCCTGGTGCGGCTACTGCAACCGCCTCAAGGCGCAGATGGGGCGCGAGAACATCGCGTTCACCGAGGTGAACATCGAAGAGGTGCCCGAGGCCGTGAAGTTCGTCATGGACGTCAACGACGGCAACCAGACCGTCCCGACGCTGCTCTTCCCGGACGGCACCGCCGCCACGAACCCCTCGATCAACGAGGTCAAGAAGCGCCTCGCCTCCTGACCCCTCCGGCGCCGGCCCGGCGCCCAGCAGTCGTCCTCGCCGGCGTGCCCATCAGGGCACGTCGGCGATCTCGTGCCCGAGCCAGTGCTCCACGATGCGGCGGGCGATCGAGAGCCGGGACGACACCGCGAGCGAGCCGTCGGCGACCGCGGCCAGCAGCTCCACCCTGGTGTACCAGCGCGCCTCGGCGATCTCGGACGCCTGCAGGGTCAGCTCGGCGCCGGTGGAGCGCGCGGTGAACCCCACCATCAACGAGGTCGGGAACGGCCACGCCTGGTCGCCGAGGTACTCGATCCCGTGGACCTCGAGCCCGACCTCCTCACGGACCTCCCGTGCCACCGCCCCCGCCAGACTCTCCCCCGGCTCGAGGAAGCCGGCGAGCACCGAGAACCGGCCCTCGCCCCAGCCCGCACCCCGGGCCATCAGCAGGCGGTCGTCCGGGTCGACGACCGACATGATCACCGCGACGTCCGTGCGCGGGTAGTGCTCGCTGCCCTCGACGGTGCACCGGCGCAGCCATCCCGCCGCGACAGCCTCCGTCGGCGCGCCGCACCTCGGGCAGAACGGGTGCACCCGGTGCCAGTTGGCCAGTGCCAGCGCCGTGGTGAACAGCGCTGCGTCCCGGTCGCCGAGCAGCGCCCCCACCTGCCGCAGGGTCCGGCCGTCGTCCTCGTGGTCCGTCGCCGCCGCAGGGGGCTCGGTGACGACCGCGACGTATGCGGTGCCGTCACCGTCCGCGCCGAGGAACAGCCCCAGTCGTCGTCGGTCCTGGGACTCCGGGGCGCGCAGCGCCAGTCGCACGTCATGACCGTCCTCGACCACGTCGGCGCGGTCACCACGCAGCTCGAGCACCCGGGTCGAGGGGTCGGACAGGAGGCCAGGGAGCAGGTCGTCGTCGGTGCGGCGGTCCGCCATCCGGTCCAGACCGGGCCTGGCGAGAGAGAGATTCGGGAGAGTTTTGGCGAAGGAGCCCACGCCTCCACCCTAGGCGCGCCCGATCGGCATACGGTGGGCGCGTGGACCGCAGCCCCCTCTTCCTTGCCGCACTGGCCAGTGCGGCCGTACCGGGACTCGACCCTGCCAGTGTCGAAGCCCTGCCCGGCACCTCAGACCACCAGTACGACGTCGCGTTCGTCCAGGACACCCAGCACCGCCGCTGGGTGATCCGGGTGCCCCGGACCCAGGCTGCTGCGGCGCAGATGGAGGCGACCTTCGGCCTCCTGGCGCTGCTCGCCCGCCGGTTGCCGTTCAGCGTGCCGACCCCCAAGGGTTTCGCGGCGCTCAAGGGTGGTGGCCGGGCAGCGATCTACCCCTACCTGCCGGGGCAGAACCTCGACTTCGCAGCCCTGCCCGCCGGGCCCGGGCTCGCGGCCGAGCTCGGCCGCTCGATCGCCGCCCTGCACAACACCGACCACGGGCTCTTCGACGAAGCCGGTCTCCCCGCCTACGACGCCGACACCTACCGCACCCGGCGGCTCACCGAGCTCGACCGTGCGGCTGCCACCGGTCACGTGCCGACCGGTCTGCTCACCCGGTGGGAGAAGCAGCTCGAGGACGTCGTGCTGTGGCGGTTCGCGCCCACCCCGACCCACGGCGACCTCACCGGCGACCAGGTCCTCGTGGTGTTCGACGACGACCAGGACGCGTCCACCGGTCGGGTCAGGGCCTTCACCGGCTGGGAGGACGCCAAGGTCGCCGACCCCGCCGACGACTTCTCCGCACTGGTGACCCAGGCCTCGGAGGGCGCGCTCGAGACGCTCATGGAGGCCTACGCCCACGCCCGTTCCGAGCGGCCCGACCCGCACCTCGTGACGCGAGCCAGGCTCGTGGCGCAGATGCGGGCGCTCGGCGAGCTCATGGCCGCCGTCAGCGGGGGCGACCGCCTCCTCGTCGAACGGCACGCCGCCACCCTGCGTCGCCTCGACGAGCAGCTGCACGCCCAGGACGAGGCGAACAACGACTACCGGCGCGAGGCGCTCAGCGCGGCACGTCCGATTTCGCGCGTGGTCGTCCCGCCGGTCGTCGACGAGGGCGACGACGAGGACGAGGACGTCGCCGTCATGTTCGCGCGCACCGCCGACGAGGACATCGAGGTGGCCGAGGCCGACGCCGGGCACCGGGTCTCCGAGGACGTCTCCGACGCCGAGGTGGAGGACGCCGAAGACGAAGACGAAGACGGTGCCGAGGACGCGGGCACCGACGCCGACGCTGTCGCCGTCGAGGCGGCCGCGGACGACAGCGAGCCCACGGACGTGGCCCCGACCGACGAGGACGCCGAGGCCACTGGCACCACCGATCCCGACGACACCACCGAACCCGACGACGCAGCGGTGGGGCAACGCGGTGACGTCACCACCGAGATCCCGGTCCGGACCGGCGCACCGGCGCAGCCCGACCTGCTCGAGTTCGACGAGGACGAGCCTGGTCCCGAGCACGAGCCCGGCTACAGCAGCCGCTGACATCCTGCCCGCCGAGGCCCTGAGCACCGCCGGGCACCGCTGAGGCCCCTACTCAGGCACGCCTGCCAGCAGCGCCGCGAGGTCCTGGTCGTCGGGCAGCTCGGGCCAGACCGTCTCACCGGTGCCGGCGTAGTAGAACGCCGCATCGACGTCGTCGAGCGCCAACCCGCGCAGACGGGCGAAGGCGACGCGGTAGGCCGCGAGCTGCAGCGACCGGATCCGCGCCGCCTCGGCGGTCGGCTTGGCCCCGGTCTTCCAGTCCACGACCGTGAAGCCACCGCCGGGCCGCGGGAAGACCGCGTCGATGCGTCCACGGACGGCGATCCCGTCGATGACCGTCTCCACCGCGATCTCGATCTCGCTGGGCACCCGCCCGGCCCACTCGCTGGCCAGGAAGTGCTCCTTCATCGTGGGGAGCTCGGCATCGTCACCGGGGTCGTCGTCCGCGCTGCCCGGCAGGTCGAGGATGTCGACGAACGCCGCCCGGGCGTAGTGCTGCTCGACCCAGGCATGGAACGCGGTCCCGCGTCGGGCGGCCAGCGCCGGGGGCTCGGGCATCGGTCGACGCAACGACGAGGCGAACCGGTCGGGGTCCTGGGCCAGGGCCACGACCGCCGAGGCGGACAGATGCCGCGGCAGGAGCACGGTGACGTCGCTGCGGGTGGAGTGCCGGCGACGTTCCTCGAGCAGGAGGTCGAGCTCCTCCAGCACGCTGAGCTCCGCCCCCGGTATGGGCAGCAGACCCTGCTCGGACACGTCGTCCACGGGCGACCCGGCGGCATACTCCTCGATCGCGGCTTCCACGGCCCGGGCCCCGTCGGCGAGCGCCTCGCGGCGCGCCGCGAGCGGGTCTGCCGGCCACTGGACGGACACGACCTCTGCGGTCGCGGGGTTCTGCGTCGCCTCCGCATCGAGCGGGTCGGGGAGGTCGGCCCACTCGAGGCGACGGATCGGCAGCGTGGTGTCGTCGACGACCTCGGTGAGGAAGCGGGAGGTGACCTTGGGCGTCTTGCCGTCGGTCCACACCGGCGCCGTGAGGAGCATGTGGGTCTTGGCCCGGGTGAAGGCGACGTAGGCCAGCCGGCGCTCCTCGGCGACCCCGTGCTCACCACTGGTGAGCAGGAAGTCCTCCACCCGGGACTCGATGTCCTTCCAGTCCTGCGCGCCGCGCCAGTCGAGGTGGGGCAGGCCGGAGACGTCGCCGCGCAGGGCGTAGGGGATCCCGCCGTCCTGCAGGCCGGCGATCCAGCCACGCCCCTTGGGGGTGGACAGCGTCCAGGTGCCGTCCCCGCCGACGCGGCTGGCCGCGGACGCCAATGCCGGGAACGATCCCTCGACCAGCCCGGGAACGGCCACCGCCTCCCACTCCAGACCCTTGGCGGCGTGGACCGTGAGGACCTGCACGGCGTCGGTGGACGACTCGATGTAGCCCTTGTCGAGCCCCCGCTCCTCCTTGAGGGCGGCGGTGAGCCAGGCGAGGAAGCCGCCGAGGTTGGGGCGGTCGGCACTGGTGGTGAACGTCGCTGCGACGTCGGCGAAGGCGTCGAGGTGGGCCCGGGCAGCGGCCGGCGTGTAGCCCTCGCGGGCCAGTACCTCGATGTCGAGACCGAGGGCGCGTTCGGCCTCCCCCACGAGGTCGGCCAGCGGGAGGCTGCTCAGCGACCGCAGCCGCCGGATGGCATGCTGCAGCCCGGCCAGTCGGTGCAGGGCCACGTCGCTGACGCCCTGGTCGTCACGGCTGCGCCACCCGAGCGGCGGCAGGTCGTCGACCGCCTCGACGAGGCTCACGGTGTCAGCACTGTCGGGCGACTGGTCGTGGACCGGGACGGCTTCCCCACCGGCCTCGCGCCGGCGGAGGTCATGCTGCTGGCGGACGTCCTGCTGGTGCCGCGCCCAGGCCATCAGCCCGTCGAGGTCGGCGGCACCGAGGCGGCACAGCGGACCGGTCAGCAGGCGCATCAGCTGGTCGCCCCGCGTCGGGTCGTGCACCACGTGCAGCAGCGAGGTGATGTCCTCCACCTCGGGAGTCAGCAGCAGACCTCCGAGGCCGACCACCTCGTAGGGGACGTTGCGCGTCTCCAGGGCGTCGATGATCGCCGCGAACTGGGATCGCTTGCGGCACAGCACTGCTGCCGACTTCGCCCCCGCGGCTCGGCGGTCCGTGAGCCACTGGGCGACGAGGGCGGCCTCGGCCGCAGCGGTGAGGACGCGCGCGACGTCGACCGCCCCGCTCCCGGCCCCGGGTCGCGCACCGAGCTCCTCGACCGGCACCGCGGATCGCGCGCGCAGCGGTGCCGCGACGGCGTTGGCGACGTCGAGGATCGCCTCGTCGTTGCGCCAGCTCGTGGCGAGGGGGCTCACCGGTGCGGGGTCCGGGCCGTCGCGGAACTGCTGGCGGAAGGCGCTGAGCGTCGTCGCGCTCGCGCCGCGCCAGCCGTAGATGGACTGGTGCGGGTCACCGACGGCGGTCACCGGCACCGGCTCCCCCGGGGCGACGAACAGGGCGCGGAGCAGGTCGAGCTGGGCTGCGGACGTGTCCTGGAACTCGTCGAGGAGCACCGCCCCGAACCGGTGGCGCTCGATCGAGCCGATGTCGGGGAAGGTCAGGGCCAGCTGGGCGGCCAGGGCCATCTGGTCGGCGAAGTCCATCGCGTCCCGCTGGCGCTTGAGGGCGAGGTACCGCTCGACCATCGGGAGCACCCCGGCTCGAGCCTTGAGCGCCTCGCGCATCTTCTTGGTCTCGGTCGGGAGGTCCTTGCCCCTGCTCGATCCCGGTGGCAGGGCGGCGAGCGAGGCCAGGACGGTCTGGATGTGCTCGCGCACCTGCGCAGGGGTCACCAGGTGCTCGGCCATCTCCCCCGCCAGGTCGACCACCGCGGCGGTCACGGTCGACTCGGCATTGGGGACGTCGTCCATGGGGCCGTCGTAGGCGGCGACGACCTCGGAGGCATACTGCCAGGCGGCAGCCTCCGACAGCAGCCGTGACTCCGACTCGAACCCCAGCCGCAGCGCGTGCTCGCGCACCAGGCGCCCGGCGTAGGAGTGGTAGGTCGAGACGGTCGGGGTGCCGCCGAGCACCTCGGCATCGGTCTCACCGTCATCGGGCCGGGGTGTCCAGACCTCACGCTGCTGCAGCAGCCGCAGCCGGGCGCCGATCCGCTCGGACAGCTCGGTGGCAGCCTTGCGCGTGAAGGTCAGGCCGAGGACCTGGTCGGGCTCGACGAACCCGTTGGCCACGAGCCACACGACGCGCCCGGTCATCGTCTCGGTCTTTCCCGAACCCGCTCCGGCCACGACCAGCAGCGGGGACATCGGAGCCTCGATGACGGCAACCTGCTGCGGCGTCGGCTCGGGCTGGTCCAGCGCCTTGGCGACCTCGAGCGCGGACAGCCGTGCCGTCACAGGACCCTCCCCTCAGGCTGGGCCGGACAGGACGACCTGACCTGGCACTGCTTGCACCACTCCCCGACGGTGGCCGAGAAGGTCGCCCCGGACATGCCGTCGGCCGTCTGGGCCACCAGCTCGGCCGCCCACCGCGGGTCGTCGTCCTCGGCGAGCGGCTGCTGCTTCTGCAGGGTGGTCTTGACCAGCGCGGCCTTTCCCACCTGCAGGAGGGCCGCGCCGACGGAGGTCGAGCCGTGCTCGGGGAACGCGCCCTGCTCGACGCCGAGCTGGTAGGCCCCGAGCTGGGGATGGCGGTCGAGCTCCTCGGCCTTGGGCTTGCTGCTCCCGGTCTTGTAGTCGACGACGCGCAGACCCGTCACCCCGCGCTCGCGGTCGGTGACCTCCTCCAGCCGGTCGACCTTGCCGGTGAGGACCGCGCGCCCGAGGGTCACCCTCATGTCGAGCTCGGCGCCCAGACGGGTCCAGCCATGCGACCTCGCCTCGTCGAAGTAGCGCGCCAGCCGGCGCACCATCTCGTGCGCCTCGAGCCGCTTGCGGTCCGAGACCCAGCCGGACGGCATACCGAGCCGGGCCCAGCGGGCGTCGACCTCGGCGACCATCTCCTCGGCGGTGACGTCGCCGAGCTCGGCGGCGATGTCGTGGACCAGCGTCCCGATGTCGGCGGCTCCGACGGACGGACCGTCACCGCCCACCGAGCCGAGCAGCCAGCGCAGCCCGCACCTGCCGAAGGCCTCCACCTTGCTCGGCGACACCCGGACGAGCTGGTCGGCGGTGCGCAGCGGGCGCTCGTCGGACACCGAACGCATCACCCACCACTGGCCGGGGTCGGCGCCGGGCACCCGCTCGTGGGTCAGCCTGGCCAGCGCTGCGACCGCCGTCCGCCGGGTCCTGTCGTCCTGGGACAGCAGCTGGCGTCGCAGCTCGCCGACGAGGGTGGGCAGCGTCATCGTGCGTGCCACGTCGGCGAACGGCCGGTCACCGCGTTCGGTGATCGTGTCGGGGTCGACGACGTCGAGGTAGACCGACGGCTGCTCGTCGTCGCTGCGGACGGCGGTCATGACGACGCGCTCCGTCGCGCGGGTGAGGGCGACCAGCAGCAGCCGGGTCTCGTCGTAACGGACCGCTGCCTGGGCCGCCCGGAAGCTGGAGGTCCTCCCCGCGACGACGTCGACGAGCCGCTCGGACCCCAGCAGCGACCCCCGCAGCCGGAGGTCGGGCCAGACCCCCTCCTGCACCCCGGTCACGAAGACGAGGGCCCACTCGCGCCCGGCAGCAGCCTGCGGGGTGGTGATGGTGACGGCCTCGCCGACGGGTGAGCGTGCCACGAGCGTGTCGCCCGGGATGTCCTGGCTGCCGATGTGGGCGAGGAAGGCTTCCGGCCCCGCCTGCGGCAGCCGGTCGGTGAACTTCGCCGCCGCGTCGAACAACCCCACCACGGCATCCAGGTCCCGGTCGGCGCGGGCCGCCGCCGGGCCACCGGACAGGGCTGCCGCCTGCCACTCGGGAGCCAGCCCCGTGGCCGACCACATCTCCCACAGCAGCGACTCCGCGCTGACACCAGGCTCCCACCGCCACGTGCCGCCCTCGGACCGGCCACGCGCGGCCTTGACCCCGGCGGCGATCGTGCGGGCCACGCGGCGGGCGGGTGCGCCCTCGGGGCCCAGCTCGACGAGCGAACCGGGCACGGTGAGCGCCTCGGCGAGCAGCTCGTCGCTGGTGCGGCTCCCACCGGCGGCAAGCTCCACCCGGCGCAGCGCACGACGCAGCCGCCGCAGGCCCACCGCGTCGGCGCCACCGATCGGGGACAGCAGGGCGTCGACCGCGACCTGTGGCGCGATCGCGGGCTGGGCCACCCGATCGGCGTCGACCCGGGCCATGCCGAGGACCACCTCGAGCAGGGTGAGGAGGGGACGCACCGCCACCTCGTCGCGTACCGGCAGGTCGGTGGCGCTCCCGGCCACCGGCACGCCGGCCGACATGAGGACCCGCCGCAACGTCGAGGTGCGGCCCTGGCCGCGGACGACCACCGCCATCTGGGACCACGGCAGCCCGTGCCGCAGGTGGGCCTCCCTCAGCTCGGCGGCCACGAAGCTCGCCTCCTGGCTCACCGCACGCAGGAGGCGGACGTCGACCTGCCCTCCAGCCCGGGCCGGGGTGGAAGCCCGCTGGCTCCCGCCACCGAGCGCACCGATCTTGGGGGCGACCCGGGCGGCCGCCGCGTGGACCACGTCCGGGAGGCGGTGGGCGGTGGGGAGCACCAGCGTGGAGCCCGCACCGAGCGCGGTCCAGCCGTCGGCGAGGTAGCGCGGGTCGGCGCCGCGGAAGGTCTGCACGGCGCTGTCGGGGTCGCCGAGCAGGACCACGTCTATGCCGGGAGCGACCACCGTGCGCAGCAGCCGGGTGGCGGCCGAGGTGAGCTCCTGCGCGTCGTCGACCACGACCAGGCGCAGCCCGTGCCGCAGCCGTTCGAGCGCGTCAGGGTCCTCGACGAGCAGGTCGGCGGCTGCACCGAGGATCCACGCCGGGTCGTAGGCGCCCGGCGCCGAGAACGCCGTCACCCGGTCGTACTCCTCGAGCACCTCTGCGGCAGCGCCCCACTCGGGCCGGTCGTGCTCGACGCCGAGCCGAGCCAGGTCGTCGGGCTCGAGGCCGAGCTCGACGGCACGCATGAGCAGGTCGCGCAGCTCGGCGCGGAACCCGCGCGTGGTCAGGGCGGCGTGCAGGGTCTTCGGCCAGGAGGGTGCCGGGGTCGCGCCCGCCACCAGTCCGAGGTCCTCGTCCGCGTGCCCGGCCAGGAGGTCACGGAGGATGACGTCCTGCTCCGGACCGCTGAGCAGGCGCGGGGCCGGGTCACCGCGCAGGGCAGCGGCCTGGCGCAGGATCCCGAACCCGAAGGCCTGGTGGGTGCGCGCGAGCGGCTCGGTGGAGGTGCGGCCCAGCCGTGCGGTGACGCGCTCGCGCAGGCTGCCGGCACCGATGCGTGAGGACGTGAGGACGAGGCACTGGTCCGGGGTCGCCTCCCCTGCCTCGACGCGGGCCACCACGGCCTCGATCGCCGTCGTGGTCTTGCCGGTGCCCGGACCCCCGAGCACGCGCAGCACTCCACCCCGGTGGGCGACCGCCTGCCGCTGGACCTCGTCCAGCGCGGGCGCGTCGACGACCGGGCTCGGAGCGCGGCGGAGCATCAGCACGGGGCCGATTCCATCACCCCGCGCCGACATCGGCTGCCGCGCCCCACCGGCGCTCCCCGACCCGGCTCGCAGCCGCGCTCCTCACGCCGACGGACGGCGGGCGTCCTTCCACCGGGCCACCGACAGGTCGACCCTTCGACCGTCGACCTGGCCGCGCACCAAGGGTGTGCCCTCGGAGCGGTAGTGCGCGAGCGCCTCCTCCTCCAGTCCCTGGGGGAAGTACCCACCCGAGCGCAGCACGCGCCACCAGGGCACGTCCGACCCATACCTCGCCATCACCGACCCGACCCCGCGGGCACCGCCGCGTCCGAGCACCTCGGCGATGTCGCCGTACGTCATGACCATGCCCTCGGGGATCGTGTCGACCACCTCGAGCACGTCGTCCGCGAACTCGCTGGGCTGACCGAATCCCGTTGCATCCGTGACCAACTCGCGTCTCCTTAGTAGACCGGAAGGGCCGGGTCGACGTCGCGCACCCAGGCGAGGACCCCACCGGTGAGGTTGCTGACGTCGTCGCGTCCGCTCGCGGCCAGCAGTCCCGCCGCCTCCGCCGAACGGGCGCCGGACTTGCAGTGGACGACGACCGGCATGTCGAGGGGCAGGTCGCGCGCCGCGGCGCCGGACCGGAACTCGTCCAGGTGCACGGCACGGGCGCCGGGGATCGAGACGATGGCGCGCTCCCCCGGCTCGCGCACGTCGACGAGCTCGAAGCTCGTCTCCCCCCGGTCACGGGCGGCGAGCAGGGCGGCCAGCTCGGTCGCCGACACCTCGGCGAAGGCGCGCCCGACGGGCGACTCGACGACGGGTGCACCGCCGACACCGCAGAACTCCTCGTAGTCGACCAACGTGGTGACCGTCGGGGACTCGCCGCACACCGGGCAGCCGGGGTCAGCGCGCACCGTGAGCGAGTCCCAGGTCTGGCGCATCGCGTCGTGCACGAGCAGGCGGCCGACCAGGGTCTCCCCGCGGCCGACGATGAGCTTGACCGCCTCGGCGACCTGCACCGAGCCCACCGCGGCGCAGAGCACCCCGAGGACCCCGCCCGTCGCGCACGAGGGCACGGCGTCCGGCGGGGGCGGGTCGGGGAAGACGCAGCGGTAGCAGGGCCCGTACCCCGCGAACCACACCGAGACCTGCCCGTCGAACCGGTAGATCGAGCCCCACACGTGCGGCAGGCCGAGCAGCACACAGGCGTCGTTCACCAGGTAGCGCGTGGCGAAGTTGTCGGCACCGTCGAGGACGACGTCGTAGTCGGCGAGGACCTCGAGCGCGTTCTCGGCGGTGAGCCGCAGGTCGTGGCGGACCACCGTGACCAGGGGGTTGATCGCAGCGACGGTCTCGGCGGCAGACTCGGTCTTGAGGCGCCCCACGTCGGCGACGCCGTGGGCGACCTGGCGCTGGAGGTTGGAGGCGTCGACCACGTCGTCGTCCACGACCCCGATCGTGCCGACGCCTGCCGCGGCGAGGTAGAGGAGGGCGGGCGAGCCGAGCCCGCCTGCGCCGACCACGAGCACCCTGGCGTTGGACAGCCGCTGCTGCCCCTCCAGGCCGATGTCCGGGAGCAGGATGTGCCGCGCGTACCGGCCCTTCTGCTCGACCGTGAGCTCGGGACCGGGCGCAACCAGCGGTGGGATTGCCATGTGACTCACGTTACCCACCCGTACGATGGCCCCGACACCGCCGTCCGGCGGCGTCCTCCCCACGAGAGAGGCACGCATGTCGCTTCGCGCCGACACCGGCACCGACGCAGCCCGCGGTCAGCGGATGCCGCGGTCCGCCCGTCGTGCCCAGCTCCTCGAGGCCGCCCAGGCGGCATTCGTCGAGTCCGGCTACCACGCAGCAGCGATGGACGACATCGCCGAGCGTGCGGGCGTGTCCAAACCCGTTCTCTACCAGCACTTCCCCGGCAAGCTCGAGCTCTACCTCGCGCTGCTCGACAAGCACAGCGAGGCCCTCGAGATGCTCGTGCGGGAGGCGCTCGCCTCGACCCACGACAACAAGGAGCGCGTCTACGCCTCCATCGCCGCCTACTTCGACTTCGTCTCCCGCGACGGCGCCGCCTTCCGGCTCATCTTCGAGTCCGACCTGACGAACGAGTCCGCCGTGCGCAACCGCCTCGACGCCGTGGGCCTGGTGTGCGCGGAGGCCGTCGCCGAGGTCATCGCCGAGGACACCAACCTGCCCGACGAGGACGCGTCGCTGCTCGGTATGGCGCTCACCGGGCTCGCCCAGGTCAGCGCCCGCCACTGGTTGGCCCAGGGCTCCGACGTCCCCAAGGACGAGGCGGCCCGCCTGGTCGGGACCCTCGCCTGGCGGGGCCTCGGCTCCTTCCCCAAGGTGGGCGGGGAAGGTTCACCCGAGCACGCTGGTTAGCCTTGACGACAGTTCGCAGGACAGTCACGCACCGGCAGGTGTGCCGCGTGCACCTTCTCAGAGAAAGGCCATGACCGTGGAGGTCCGGATCGGCGTGCAGAACGTCTCCCGTGAGGTCGTCATCGAGTCCACCCAGACGCCGGACGAGGTCGCCAAGGCAGTGTCCGCGTCCATCGACAAGGGCGCCCCCCTGTCGCTGACCGACGACAAGGGCCGGGTCACCGTCATCCCCGCCGGCGCCCTCGGCTACGTGCAGATCGGCGAGCCCGAGAAGCGCGGAGTCGGCTTCGGCAACAGCTGAGCCACAGTTCGCCGGGACGCCCGTGAGGGGGTCCCGGCAACCGGCCGGCAGGCGCCCGCGCGCATACCGCAGGCCTCTGACCTGCGCAAAGTCGAAGCAATCGTTCTCGGTCCGTGACCTCGCGGATCGGCCCGCCAGCGTGCAACTCCACCCATATCGGTGTTGAGTTGTCCTCGTGAGGGCCGCACCGCGGCCCAGCAACAGCACGGGGGAAAGCCTGTGCAGAAGGAGTGGACGATGATTGGAACGATCATTGGAGCCATCATCGCTGGCCTCATCATCGGGGCCCTGGCGCGACTGGTGCTTCCCGGCAAGCAGAACATCTCCGTCCTGATGACGATCATCCTGGGGATCCTCGGCTCCCTGGTGGGCTCGTTTATCGTCTACCAGCTCGGCTACAACAACTCCAACGGCGGGTTCGAGATCATCCCGTTCCTCGCGGGCGTCGTCCTGGCAGCCGTGTTCATCGTCATCTACGAGCGCATGACCGGCCGCAAGGGCGTCAACCACGCCTGAGGCTGCCGCTCCCGGCACGCACGACGAAGGGCCCGGTCCACCTGGACCGGGCCCTTCGTCGTGCCTGTGGTCGTCAACGGGCACGCGGACTCAGGCGGCCAGGCCGAGCCGCCCCATCCGCCGGGTGTGCTCGTCGGTGAGCCGCGCGAACATCCGGCCCAGCTCGGCGAGGTCGGCGCTCGGCCGGCCCGCCCCGCCTGCGCCGCCGACGAGCAGCGAGGCGAGCGCGTCGCGCTCGACGGCCACCTGCTGGGCCTGCGACAAGGCCTCGCCCACGAGGCGGCGACCCCACAGCGCGAGGCGACCTGCGACCCGTGGGTCGGTGCGGATCGCCTCACGGACCACCTTGACGACGAAGTCGGCCTGGCCGACGTCCTGCATGGCCGAGTGCACCAGGGCCTTGGTCGAGGGGTCCACGTAGGCCGCGACCTCGCGGTAGAAGTCGGTGGCGATGCCGTCGCCGACGTAGGCCTTGACGAGTCCCTCGAGCCAGGTGCTCGGGCGGGTGCGCTCGTGGAAGGCGTCGATCGGGGCGATGAACGGCGCCATGGCGGTCTCGGGAGCGACCCCCATGTCGTCGAGCCGCGCCACGATCATCTCGTAGTGGCGGAACTCGGCGACGGCGAGCCCGGCGACAGCCGCCTTGAGCGGCTGGGTCGGGGAGAGCTCGGAGTCACCGGCCAGCCGCGTGAACGCGGTGAGCTCGCCGTAGGCAAGGGCACCGAGGAGGTCCGCGACCGCCTCGCGGTACTGCGGATCGGCCAGCCAGTCGTCCTGCGTCATGCCCGTCACCCTAATGGCGCGGGAGCGCGTCCCGAGGCGCGACGACGCACCGGGACAGGTCGACGATGAGTGGTTGGGGCCACCCCGGCGGTAGACTCGGCAGGTCAAAGGTGCCCGGTCGGCACGAATCAGCCGCGGACGTGGTCCGCGCAACCGCTCGACGAGCATGGAAGACCTCCGATCGGCCCGCTGCGCGACGGCCTCCCCCCAGGGGAGCGCCCCGATCGAGAGAACTTCATGACTGAGACCACCACGGGCGCCGCTGCGCCTGCAGACCCGACGTTCGCCGACTTCGACGTCCACCCCGACATCGTCGCCTCCCTGGCTGCCGCCGGCATCGTCACCCCCTTCCCCATCCAGGCGATGACCTTGCCGGTCGCCCTCGCCGGCCACGACATCATCGGTCAGGCCAAGACCGGCACCGGCAAGACGTTGGGCTTCGGCGTCCCGATGCTCAACCGCACGATCGCCCGCGTCGACGACGCCTGGGACGGGTTCAAGCACGCCGGCAAGCCGCAGGCCCTCGCCGTGGCGCCGACCCGCGAGCTGGCCGTCCAGGTCGCTGCCGACCTCGACCGCGCCGGCAAGGGGCGCGGCATCCGCGTCCTCACCGTCTACGGCGGCAGGGCCTACGAGCCCCAGGTCGAGGCGCTGCGCAACGGTGTCGAGGTCGTCGTCGGCACGCCCGGCCGCCTCATCGACCTGGCCAAGCAGGGTCACCTCGACCTGTCCCACGTGAAGTCCGTCGTCCTCGACGAGGCCGACGAGATGCTCGACCTCGGGTTCCTCCCCGACGTCGAGAAGCTCCTCGCGATGACGCCTCCGAACCGCCAGACGATGCTCTTCTCCGCGACCATGCCGGGCGCCGTCGTGGCGCTCGCACGTCGCTACATGAAGCAGCCCACCCACATCCGCGCGATGGGTGACGACCAGGAGAACGCCCACACGGTCAAGGCCGTCGAGCAGTTCGTCTACCGCGCCCACGCGATGGACAAGGTCGAGATGCTCGCCCGCATGCTGCAGGCCGAGGGCCGCGGGCTCACCATCATCTTCAGCCGTACCAAGCGCACCGCCGCGAAGGTCGCCGACGAGCTCGTCGACCGGGGCTTCGCTGCAGCCGCCATCCACGGCGACCTGGGCCAGGGTGCGCGCGAGCAGGCCCTGCGCGCGTTCCGCAACGGCAAGGTCGACATCCTCGTCGCCACCGACGTCGCTGCGCGTGGCATCGACGTCGACAACGTCACCCACGTCATCAACTACCAGTGCCCCGAGGAGGAGAAGACCTACCTCCACCGCATCGGTCGCACCGCCCGCGCCGGCAACACCGGCATCGCCGTGACCTTCGTGGACTGGGACGACATGCCGCGCTGGGGCCTGATCAACAAGACCCTGGACCTCGGCATCCCCGAGCCCGAGGAGACCTACTCCTCCTCCGACCACCTCTACGAGCAGCTCAACATCCCCCGAACCGCCAAGGGCCGCCTGCCCAAGGCCGCGCAGCACCTCGCCGGCCTCGATGCCGAGGTGCTCGAGGACCTCGGCGAGACCGGCAAGTCCAGCGGGCGTCGTCCCGCCGGTGGTGGCCGCAGTGGCCGTGACGGCGGCCGCGACGGTGCGCGTGGTGGCCGTGACAGCGCGCGCGGTGGCCGCGACGCGGGCCGCGACCGTGGAGAGCGCCGTGACGACGCTGCGCCGAAGGCCGAGGGTGACTCCGCGGCGCAGCCGCGGCGCAGCCGCAACCGTCGCCGCACCCGCGGCGGCTCGGGCGAAGCCGCCCCCGCCGGCCAGGAGGGCTGAGCCGACGGGGCCACGGCCCCGGGCTCACGAGACACCGACAGAGGTGCCGCAGGCTTCGGCCGGTGGCACCTCTGTGGCGTCTGCTCCGGTGGCGGGCAGTGGTCGCTGCTGCGTTGCGATTCGGTCACTTCAGCGCCGTCCAACGGCTGCGGGTGCGATCCTCGCGGCGTGGGGGACTTCGCACAGTGGTCCGGGCGCCGCACGGTGGCGGTCCTGGTGGTGGCCTTGGTCGCGCTGGCGGCCGTGGCCCTCGCCGTGCTCCGACCGAGCGCACATGACGCCTTTGAGTCCTGGCTTCGCGACCAGCCCGAGGTCGTCTCCGTCGAGCCGACCGGGCAGGCCCTCGCTGCGGGTCCGCGGACGGTGGCAGCCCGGGTCTTCGAGCCCAGCCTGGTCGCCCGGCTCCGCGTCCCGGTCGAGCCTGCGGTCGTCGACCGGCTCGGCCGCGCGATCGTGGGGTACGCCGCCGACCACCCCGACGTCAACGGTTCGACCGTGGAGGTCCGGCAGCGGTCCGACGCGGCCCTGCTGGGCACCCGCCCCGGTCCGAACGCGACGACGGTGCAACAGCTCCGTGCCCTGCGAGCGATCCCGTCCGCCGTGTCCGTCCAGGCCACGGCGCAGTCGGGTATGGCGCCGTTCACGGTGACCGTGCCCGCCGGGACCGACCTCCCCGGGACGGCCGCGACGCTGGCCCGGACCCTGCCTCCCTTCGGCACGGCGTGGTTCACGAGCCCGTCGACGGGCGCCGCCCGCGACGGCGCCGGTCACGAGGTGCGGGTGGTGGTCGGAGCCACGGTGACCGCCACCGCCGCCTCAGCCTTCGCGCAGGCCGTCGCCACCAGTCCCTCCCACCCGGTCACCCTGGTCGTGTCCACCGGCTCCGACGGGCACGACCGAAGCGTCCTGGACGTCGGGTCCTCCCCCGACGCCGCGGCGATCGCGGCAGCGGTGCACCGGTCGGGCTTCGGCCTCAGCAGCCGCGACGAGGTCGTCGAAGGACCCACCGGCCCGCTCCTGATGGACGAGACGGCCTGGGCCGCTGCGGCCGGCGCCGCCCTGACCCGCGTGGGCGGGGTGCTGACAGCGACCATCGACCCCGGCAGCGCCGCAGACAGGAAGCCCGTCAGGGCAGACCTGCGGGTGCGACCGGAGGTGTCCTTGGACAGCGTGCTGCGGGCCCTCCCCGCTCCCGTCGAGCGGGTCGAGGTCCACACCTCGGCCGCTGCCCCGGACTACGACCGCGACGACGCCCTCGTCCCTGATCCCGAGGTGGACTGCCCGGCCGGCCCCCACGGCCCCGACCTCGCCTACACCGGACCCCGTGACCGGCTTCCGGCGGCGACGAGCTACCTGGCCGCCCTGCGGTCGGCGACCAGCGGCGCGACCTGCGTCCATTGGGCCGAGGCCAGCACGAACGGGCGGCCGACCACCCAGATGCTCCTGGTGCGCCTACCGCTGCAGGCCACCAGCTGGCAGCCGGTGCTGGACGTCGTTCGCGCCCGGCACGCGAACCCGGGGTCGGCCCGTCCCCGCGTCATCCTGCTGCTGCCGGTGCCCGGCAGCCGCGTGACGGCGATGTTCACCCTCCCCGAGGGTGGGGACCCGTACGTCACCACCCTCGACGCGCAGACCCAGGCGCAGACGAGCGATGCCGAGGCTGCGCTTCAGCCCCTGGTCCGCTACTGGACCAGGGGCTGAGGCGTCGGGCGCTGGCCGACAGACGTCGTCGGTCAGACGCCGAGGGTCAGGCGCCGAGAGTCAGGCGCCGATGGTCGCCGTGTCGATGACGAAGCGGTATCGCACGTCGGAGTTGACGACGCGGTCGTAGGCCTCATTGACCTTGTCGGCACCGATCTTCTCGATCTCGGCCGCGATGCCGTGCTCGGCCGCGAAGTCGAGCATCTCCTGGGTCTGCGGGATGCCACCGATGTTGGAGCCGGCGAGGGCCTTGCTGCCGCCGATGAGGGAGAACGCAGCGAAGGTGCTCGGGTCGCTCGGGGCACCCACGTTCACCATCGCGCCGTTCGGCTTGAGCAGCGACAGGTAGTCGTCGAACGGCAGGTTCGCGCTCACCGTGTTGAGGATGAGGTCGAACGAGCCCCGCAGCTTCTCGAAGGTCTCCGGGTCCTTGGTGGCGTGGTGGGCGACAGCACCGAACTTGAGGCTGTCGGCCTCCTTGGAGGTCGTCTGGCTGAGCACGGTCACCTCGGCGCCGAGGGCCGCGGCGAACTTCACGCCGAGGTGGCCGAGGCCACCGAGGCCGACGACGGCGACCTTCGTGCCGGGGCCGGCGCCCCAGCGCTTGAGCGGGTTGAACGTCGTGATGCCGGCGCACAGCAGCGGCGCGGCGACGTCGAGCTCGAGGGCGTCGGGGATGCGGACGGCGAAGCGCTCGCTGACGACGACCTGCTGGCTGTAGCCGCCCTTGGTCTCCTCGCCGTCGTAGCCCTTGCCGTTGTAGGTCATGACGGCACCCTTGGTGCAGAACTGCTCCTGGCCGTCCTTGCAGTACTCGCACTCGCCACACGAGTCGACCATGCAGCCGACGCCGACGCGGTCGCCGACCTTGTAGCGGGTGACGCCGTTGCCGACCTCGGAGACGACGCCGGCGATCTCGTGACCGGGGACCATCGGGAAGATGGCGGTGCCCCACTCCTCACGGACCTGGTGGATGTCGCTGTGGCAGATGCCGGCGAAGGCGATGTCGATCACGATGTCGTCGTCGCGCAGGTCACGCAGCTCGATCGAGGTGGCCTCGAGGGCGGCTCCGGCGGTGGCGGCGGACAGTGCTGTGGTGCGGGACATGATGCTCCTTGGGGGGTCGGGGTCAGTCACCGTCAGGGGACAAGTCCCTTGAACCCGCGACTATTCCTCGATGCCGTGAAGGAGCCGGCGCTAGCGCACCTGCCTGGAGGCGAAGTGGACTGCCGACGTGCCAGAGGGACCCGAGGTGGTGCTCCCGACCTGCTGGAGGTGGACACCGCGACTCGTTGCCGACGCCGACGAGTCGTTGATCCCCACGGCCCAGTACAGGACACAGACGGCCACGGCCGCGAGGGCGGTCTGCAGCGGACCGGTCCAAGCGTTCGCGGCGCGTGCGGTGGATGTCAGCTGGGGGGTGGACGACATGAGGTGCTCCTCGGATCTGCGCCTCACTCGACTGCCAGCAGGGGGTCTGGCTGTGCTCAGTGGCGACGCCCGAAATCGTCGCAGTGGATCAGGGCCCCGTCCCAGAGCCTTTGCCAGCTCCATACCTCTCGACACGCCGACACACCCATCTACGGTCCGATCGGATCAGACGGGCCTCATCCGTTCGGTTGAGGTGCGATAGCTCTGTCACAGGCGCCTCACCGGCACCGCCCGGTACGTCAGAGCGCCGCGAGCTGCTTCGACAGAGCCGCCGCGACGTCGCGGTAGGCCTTGGCGCCCTTGGACGTGCGGGAGGTGGCCAGGATGGAACGGCCGACGGCGGGTGCCTCGGCGAACCGCACCGTCTTCGGGATCGGCGGACTGAGCACCGGCAGCCCGTAGCGGTCGCCGACGTCGGCGAGCACCTCCTGGGCGTGGTTGCTGCGGCCGTCGAACATCGTCGGCAGGATGCCCAGCACCTGCAGGTCCTTGTTGAGGATCTTCTGCACATCGGCGACCGTGTCGAGCAGCTGGCCCACCCCGCGGTGGCTGAGCATCTCGCACGGCATCGGGATGACGAGGCCCTGGCTGGCCGTCAGTGCGTTGAGGGTCAGGACACCGAGACTCGGCGAGCAGTCGAGCAGGATCACGTCGTACTCGCCGCGGATGTCCTCGAGGGCGGTCCGCAGGACGTACTCGCGGCCAGGGCGCGGCAGCAGCTGCGCCTCCGCGCCTGCGAGGTCGATGACGCTGGGGACCAGGTCGACCCCGTCCTCGCACGCCACACGCACGTCGGCGATCCCGGCCTTCCCCAGCAGCACCTCGTTGACCGAGGCCTCGACGAGGTCGGGATCCACGCCGAGGCTGAAGGTCAGGCAGGCCTGGGCGTCGAGGTCGACCAGCAGGACCCGCTTGCCCTGCTCGGCGAACGCCGCCCCGAGGGAGGCGACCGACGTCGTCTTGGCGACGCCGCCCTTCTGGTTGGCCACCGAGACGATGGAGGCGGGCCGGGTGCGAGCTCTGGCCAACGGGAGGCCCTTCCGTGCGAGGTGGGTGTGCCGTGGCCACAGTCTGTCAGGTACGAACGGTGCCGTCGGGACAGCCATACGGACGGAGTCGTGCGCTCCACGAGCGAAAATGTAGTTGAACGCTTATCGTCATCGACGTAGCGCAGGGCTACGACAGGGGCGGCGCACTGGAGCCCGCAAGAGAGGTTTGGGCTGTGGCGACGCCGCAACACCGGGGCCAGGGGGGCCCCCGAGAACTCGACGATGCCCTGTTTCCCGCTGCCCTGCGGACCGCCGTCAAGCGCAGCGGTCGCAGCCTGGAGTCGTTGCGCCGCCGCCTGGCCGAGCGCGGCACACCGGTGAGCATCGCGACCCTCAGCTACTGGCAGTCCGGTCGCAGCCAGCCGCAGCGTGCCGGCTCGCTGGAGGCGGTCGCCCACCTGGAGGAGATCCTCGGCGTCCCGCGGGGCCACCTGCTCAGCAAGCTGGGGCCGCGACGCCGTCCGGGGCCCCCGCGCGAGCTGCCGCGCGCCGCCGACCTGCCCGTCGAGATCCCCCTGGCCACCCAGGCGATGCAGCAGCTCGGGTTCGGCGCCCAGCTCGAGCTGGTGGACCTCACGGTCCACGACACCCTGGACGTCGATGCCCAGGGGGTCCAGCGGGTTCGCACCATCCGCAACGTCGTCCGTGCCATGCGCGACGGTGCCCAGCGCATCCCCGCACTGCTGGCGACGAGCCAGCCCAGCGGTGAGCGGGCCGAGTTCGCCGCGGTCAGCGGGTGCCAGGTCGGTCGCACGATCTCGCACGACGCCGAGGGGGTCTTCGCCGCCGAGATCATCCTCGACCGACCGCTGCGTGTGGACGAGACCGCGGCGGCGGAGCACCGCGTCACCCTGCCGCTCGACCTCGAACCCGAGCAGTCGATCGAGTACTTCCTGCTGCATCGGGTGACCGAGCTGATGATCTGGGTGCGCTTCGACCCGGCCAGGCTCCCCGTGACCGTGGAGACCTACAGCATCCTCGAGGGCATGACCACGTCGTCGCTGGTGGACCTGGGCGACTCGACGAGCGTGCAGCACGTGGTCCACCGGGTCGGACCCGGACGCGTCGGGATCAGGTGGAGCTTCTGACCCGAGGGGCCGGGTCCTCCAGGGCTGCCCACCCGGACTTCTCCGGACCGAAGGCCTGACCCGCAGGGCAGTGCGCCCGGAAGTCGCACCACTGGCAGAGCGGTCCGACCGAGGTCGGGAAACGCCCCGAGTCGACGCCGTGCTCGGCATAGTCGTCCTCAGCCCTCCTGGCGTCCCGGGCGATCGACTCCGCCTCGGCGATCTTGCGCGCGAGCGACTCCCCCGTGTGCTCGTGGGTCGCGACCGCGCCGCTGGGCAGGTGGTGCAGCTCGACCCGCACGCAGCGGCGACGGAACATCTTCCAGGCTGCCGCGGCATACAGTGCGAGCGGGAGCGAGGTGCGCGCGTCGTCGTCGGTGGGCTCCCACCGGCTCGTCTTGTAGTCGACGACGGTGAGCTCGGAACCGCGGTCGTCGAGCCGGTCGATCCGCCCCTGCAGGGCCATCTCCTCGGTCTTGAGGGACACCGTGCGCTCGATGCCGAGCGGCTGGTCGCCGGGGTGGACGTCGGCGAGGTAGGACCGGACCTGCCCCTGGGCGCGTTCGCGCCACGCAAGCGACTGCTCGGCGTCGCGGAAGCCGGCGTCGATCCACGAGGTCCGCACCAGCTCGGCGCCGGCGTCCGGAGTGCGCTGCGCGGGCGCGAGGTCCCACCAGTCGCGCAGGGCGTTGTGCACCGCCGTGCCCACCGAGGTGTGCGCCCGCTGGGCACGCGGCGGCGGGGTGGGACGGTCGAGGTACTGCATGCGGTAGCGGCGCGGGCAGTCGACCCAGGCCAGCAGGCGGCTCGGGCTCGCTCGAAAGAGGCGGCGCGGCGTGCCCCCGAACGACTCCTGCACGAACGCCCCCTGGCCCGCACTCCCCGGCGCGGTGGCTCTCCCCTGCTGCATGGGCGCCACGTTAGGCGGTGCCACTGACGAAGGCGCGGATGCTGTCGGCCACCATCTGCACCGCGATCGCCGACAGCAGCAGCCCGGCGATGCGGGTGATGAGCACGGTGCCGCTGTCCTTGAGCAGGCGGTGCACCTGCCCGGCGAACCGGAAGAACAACCACACGACGAACATCGTCGCCACGAGACCGAGGGCCACGGCGACGTACTGGCTGGGGCCGTCGGCGTTCTGCACCGCCAACATCGTCGCGACGATCGCACCCGGCCCGGCGAGCAGCGGGGTGCCCAGTGGCACCAGGGCGACGTTGACGCCGGCGTCGGCGTGCTGCTCCTGCTCCGAACCCGTCAGCAGCTGCAGCGCGACGAGCAGCAGGAGCAGGCCGCCCGCACCCTGGAGCGCGGGGAGGGAGATGTGCAGGTAGGTGAGGATCTGCTGCCCGAACACCGCGAAGAGCACGATGACCGCGAGCGCCACGAGCGAGGCCCGACGGGCCGCGGCGACCTTCTGCTTCTGGGTCAGGGTGCCCGTCAGGGCGAGGAAGATCGGCAGGGCGCCGGGCGGATCCATGATGACGAACAGGGTGACGAAGACCGAGCCCAGGACCCGCAGGTCGACGATGTCGTTCACGCCCGGACCACCTCGGTGCCGCTCCTTGCCTGGTCCTCGATCTCGGCGAGCACCTCGGGGTCCGTGGTGTTCTCGCCGAGCACGTTCTGCTTGCCGGTGCCGTGGTAGTCGCTGGAGCCGGTCGTGAACAGCCCCAGCTGGGCGGCGAGGTCGACGGCGTGCGCCTGCTCTCGTGGCGTGTGGTCCCGGTGCCGGGCCTCGAGCCCGGCGAGCCCGGCGCGGGCCATCGCCTCGATGACCTCGTCGCCGACGGTCCAGCCCCGCCCGTTGGCGAACGGGTGTGCCATCACCGGCACTCCCCCCGCCGCCCGGACGAGCTGGACGGCGCGCACCGGGTCGGGCGCGTAGTGCGAGGCGTAGTAACGGCTCCCGTTGCGCAGCAGGTCCTCGAACGCCTCATCGCGGGTGCCGATGATCCCGCTGTCCACGAGGGCGTCCGCGATGTGCGGCCGGCCGAGGGTGGCGCCGTCACCGGCCAGTGCGCGCACCTGTTCGAGCGTGATCGGTATGCCGTCGGCGACCATTGCGGCGACCATGCGTTCGACGCGGGTCTCCCTGCTGTCCCTGGCCAGGTCGAGCTCGGCCAGGAGCTCGGGGTGCTCCGGGTCGACCAGGTAGCCGAGGAGGTGGACGCTCACGCCGTGGTGGGTGCAGGAGATCTCGACGCCACGGACCAGGCCGACCCCCAGCTCGAGGGCGGCGTCCACCGCAGCCGGCCACCCGGCATACGTGTCGTGGTCGGTGAGTGCGACCACGTCCAGCCGGGCCTGCGCGGCCGACCGCACCACGTCCGCTGCGAGCTCGGTGCCGTCGCTCGCCGAGGAGTGGGTGTGGAGGTCGATGAGCACGGCACAAGGGTAGGGCCAGCGACAGGGTCCTCCTGCCGGGTGGCGCCCGCCCTCGCGCCCGCCGTCCCACTCGCCCTGGCTCGCCCCCCTTGCCCGCTCGGCGCCCTACTCGGCCACGGGACGCAGCTCCACCGTCTCCCCCGGCCCGGAGAACTTCGTGGCCACCTCCTCGGCTCGTGCCTGGTCGGCCACGTCGATGAGGAAGAAGCCGGCAAAGTGCTCCGCGGTCTCCGCGTACGGACCGTCGGTCACCCTGCGGCGACCCCCCTCGTGGCGGAACAGCCGCGCGTCCTGCGGGCTGCCCAGCGCCTGCCCGCCGATGAGCTCGCCGCGCTCGGACAGGTCGTGGAGGACGGCGTCGAAGTCCGCCCCCAGCTGTTCGCGCTCGGCGGCGGAGAGCTCTTGGTAGGCGGGGAGGAAGTCGCTCGTCGGGTGTCCCCACGGCTGGGGGTTGGAGTGCATGAGGATGACGTACTTCATGTGGTGCTCCCTGTCTGGGTGCTGGTGGCCGCTTCGGCCCTGACACCACCCTGACGGTCCGGACCGGGCATCCTCGACATTTCGCTCGGGATCTTTTCTCATCTCCGTCTCAGCGCTGTGAGGGAACGCACGCAGCCCACCGGTGTCGCTGTCGGTCACCGGTCGGCAGGATGGCCCCCATGCAATTCGGACGCAGCTACGAGGAGTTCGAGGTCGGCGCGGTCTACAAGCACTGGCCCGGCAAGACGGTGACGGAGTACGACGACCACCTGTTCTGCCTCCTGACCATGAACCACCACCCGCTCCACCTCGACTCGAACTACGCGGAGAACACCACGCAGTTCAAGAAGAACGTGGTGGTCGGCAACTACATCTACTCGTTGCTGCTCGGCATGTCCGTCCCCGACGTCTCGGGCAAGGCCATCGCCAACCTCGAGGTCGAGTCGCTGCGCCACGTCGCGCCGACGTTCCACGGCGACACCCTCTACGGCCAGACCGAGGTCCTCGACAAGTGGGAGTCCACCTCCAAGGACGACCGTGGGGTGGTCCACGTCGAGACCAAGGGCTACAACCAGGACGGCACCCTCGTCTGCATCTTCCGCCGCAAGGTGATGGTGCCCAAGGAGAGCTACCTCGCCGCCCGGGGTGGCGAGCAGCCCGGCCGCCCCGAGCTGGTCGAGCCCGCCCCGAAGGACTGACGGCACGCCATACCCGCGCCTCTCAGCCATTCCTCGCGTCCGGCCCCTGCGCCACTAAGGTCTGGTCATGGCCGATTTCGTTGGCGCCGTTGACCAGGGAACGACGAGCACCCGCTTCATGGTGTTCGACCATGCGGGCGCCGAGGTGGGCCGCCGACAGCTCGAGCACGAGCAGATCATGCCCCGCGCCGGGTGGGTGGAGCACAGCCCGCTGGAGATCTGGGAACGCACCCAGACGGTGATCGCCTCGACGCTGGCCCGCCTCGACCTGCAGCCCGGCGACCTGTCCGCCCTCGGCATCACCAACCAGCGCGAGACGACCGTGGTCTGGAACCGCCGCACCGGCCGCCCCCTGCACAACGCGATCGTCTGGCAGGACACCCGCACCGACAAGATCGCCCGAGCCCTCGACCAGTCCGGCAGGGGCGAGGTCATCCGCGAGCGCGCCGGCATCCCGCCCGCGGCCTACTTCGCCGCAGGCAAGGTCCAGTGGATCCTCGACAACGTCGACGGCGCGCGGAAGGCCGCCGAGCGCGGCGACGCCGTCTTCGGCACGATCGACACCTGGCTGCTGTGGAACCTCACCGGCGGGACGGACGGCGGGGTCCACGTCACAGACGTGACGAACGCCAGCCGCACCATGCTCATGGACCTGCGCACCCTGGACTGGGACGACGAGCTGCTGTCGTTCTTCGACATCCCGCGCTCGATGCTCCCCGAGATCCGTCCCAGCTCGGACCCGGCGCTCTACGGAGTGACGCGCCCGGGCGGTCCACTCGGCGGCGAGGTGCCGCTGGCCGGCGACCTCGGCGACCAGCACGCGGCGACCGTCGGCCAGGTCTGCTTCAGCCCCGGCGAGGCCAAGAACACCTACGGCACCGGCAACTTCATGCTCCTCAACACCGGCGAGGAGATCGTCCGCAGCCAGTCCGGGCTGCTCACCACGGTCGCCTACCAGCTCGGTGACGCCAAGCCGGTCTACGCCCTGGAGGGCTCGATCGCGGTCACCGGGTCGGCGGTGCAGTGGCTGCGCGACCAGCTCGGCATCATCTCCGGTGCCGGGGACGTCGAGCGGCTCGCGAGGTCCGTCGACGACACCGGCGGCCTCTACTTCGTCCCGGCGTTCTCGGGGCTGTTCGCGCCGTACTGGCGCCCGGACGCCCGCGGCGCCATCGTCGGGATGTCGCGCTTCAACACCGGTGCCCACCTGGCCCGGGCCACGCTCGAGGCGATCTGCTACCAGAGCCGCGACGTCGCCGACGCCATGACCAAGGACTCCGGTGTCGAGCTCGAGGTGCTCAAGGTCGACGGCGGCGTCACCGCCAACAGCCTGTGCATGCAGCTGCAGGCGGACATACTGGGCGTCCCCGTCTCACGACCGGAGGTCGCCGAGACCACCGCGCTCGGCGCGGCCTACGCTGCTGGTCTGGCCACTGGCTTCTGGTCCGGGACCGAGGAGCTGCGCGCCAACTGGCAGGAGTCCCAGCGCTGGTCACCGACCTGGAGCGACGAGCAGCGCAGCACCGGGTATGCCGGCTGGCGCAAGGCCGTGGAACGCACCCTGGACTGGGTGGACGTCGACGAGGAGTAGCGCCATGACCACGGGAACCGCCACCGGGCTTTCGCCTCAGTCGCGCCGGCAGGCCATCGACAAGCTCAGGTCCGGCGAAGAGCTCGAGCTGCTCGTCATCGGCGGCGGCGTCGTGGGCACCGGCACGGCCCTGGATGCCGTGACCCGAGGACTGTCCACCGGGCTCATCGAGCAGCGCGACTTCGCCAGCGGCACGTCCTCGCGCTCGAGCAAGCTCATCCACGGTGGCCTGCGCTACCTCGAGATGCTCGACTTCGCCCTGGTCAAGGAGGCCCTGCACGAGCGGGGCCTGCTGCTGACCCGCCTCGCGCCGCACCTCGTGCGCCCTGTCCCCTTCCTCTACCCCCTCAACCACCACGTGTGGGAGCGCGCCTACGTCGGGTCGGGCATCGCCCTCTACGACGCGATGGCGATGGCGGCCAGTGGCGGCGCGGGCCTGCCGCACCACCGCCACCTGACCCGCCGTCAGGCCCTGCGCCTCATGCCGAGCCTGAAGCACGACGCCCTCACCGGGGCGGTCCAGTACTACGACGCGCAGGTCGACGACGCCCGCCACACGATGGAGCTGGCCCGCACCGCCGCGCACTACGGCGCCCACGTCGCGAACCGCGTTGCGGCCATTGGATTCCTTCGCCAGGGCGAACGCGTCACCGGCGTCCGTGCCATCGACAAGCTCACCGACGAGGAGTTCGTCATCAACGCCCGCCAGATCGTCAACGCGACGGGTGTCTGGACCGACGACACCCAGGCGATGGTCGGCGAGCGCGGGCAGTTCCACGTCCGGGCGTCCAAGGGCATCCACCTCGTCGTGCCCCGCGACCGAATCCACTCCTCGACCGGCGTGATCCTGCGCACGGAGAAGTCGGTGCTCTTCGTCATCCCGTGGGGTCGGCACTGGATCATCGGCACCACCGACACCGACTGGGCGCTCGACAAGGCCCACCCCGCAGCGACCCGCGCCGACATCGACTACATCCTCGACCACGTCAACCGCGTGCTCCAGACGCCGCTGACCCACGAGGACGTCGAGGGCGTCTACGCCGGCCTGCGCCCCCTGCTCGCCGGCGAGTCCGAGTCGACGAGCAAGCTCTCGCGCGAGCACGTCGTCGCCCACAGCGCCCCGGGGCTGGTCGTCGTCGCGGGCGGCAAGTACACGACCTACCGGGTGATGGCCAAGGACGCCGTCGACGAGGCGGTGCAGGCCATCGCCCGCCGGGTGCCGGCGTCCACGACCGACACGGTCCCCCTCGTCGGCGCCGTCGGCTACGCCGCGATCTGGAACCAGCGGCACACCCTCGCCTCGGACGCCGGGCTGCACGTCGCCCGTGTGGAGCACCTGCTGCGCCGGTACGGCGTGCTCACGCAGGAGGTCCTGGACCTCGTCGCCGAGCGCCCCGAGCTCGGCGAACCCGTCGAGGGCGCCGAGGACCACCTCAAGGCCGAGGTCGTGTATGCCGCGTCACACGAGGGGGCCCTGCACCTCACCGACATCCTCACCCGCCGCACCCGCATCTCGATCGAGGCCTGGGACCGCGGCGTCTCGGCAGCCCCCGTGGCAGCCGCGCTCGTCGCGCCCGTCCTCGGCTGGGACGAGCAGCGCACCCAGCAGGAGATCGAGATCTACCTCGGTCGCGTCGAGGCCGAGCGCGTCAGCCAGACCATGCCCGACGACGCCTCCGCCGACGAGGCCCGCCGCAGCGGCCCGGACGGCACCCTCTAGGGCGCCGCCGCACCATACGACGTCCCCGAGGGCTCCCCAAGGGGCCTGACCTGCGGTTTTGACCTAAAGTCCCAGCATGGCCCGACTGCGCACCGTCTCCCCCGCCTCCCGTGGCTGGACCCGCCGCAAGGCGGGGCGCGGCTTCGTCTACCTCGACGCCGACGGCACCCGGCTCCCCGAGGAGGAGGTCGCCCGCATCCGCTCGCTGGCCATCCCCCCGGCGTGGGCGAACGTGTGGATCTCGCCGCACGCGAACGGTCACATCCAGGCTGTCGGCACCGACGTGGCCGGTCGGCGGCAGTACCTCTACCACCCGGACTGGCGGATCAAGCGTGACGCCCTGAAGTTCGACCGCGTCATCGGTGCCGCCTCGCGCCTGCCCGCAGCACGCAAGCGCGTCCTGCTCGACCTCGCGCTGGAGGGCATGCCTCGCGGCCGCGCCGCCGCCGTGGCCGTCCGCCTGCTCGACCTGGGCTACTTCCGCATCGGGAGCGACGCCTACACCGAGGACAACGGGTCGTTCGGCCTGACGACGCTCGAGCGCCAGCACGTGAGCCGCAAGGGCGACGTCATCGTGTTCTCGTTCGTCGGCAAGTCCGGTGTCTCGCACTCCATCGAGATCGACGACGCCGCCGCGCTGGTGGCCCTGGACCGGCTGCGCAAGCGTCGGCACGCCAGCAAGCGGCTGCTCGCCTACCAGGAGCTCAAGCGCTGGTCGGACCTCGACGCCGCGGCCGTCAACGCCTACCTCGGCGAGCTGCTCGGTGGCGAGATGACCGCGAAGGACTTCCGCACCTGGCACGCCACGGTGCTGGCCGCCGTCGCCCTGCGCGCCAGCGACGAACCCGGTGACACCAAGGCCTCGCGCAAGCGCGCCATCAAGGCGGCGGTGGAGGAGGTGGCGAGCTACCTCGGCAACACCCCGACCATCGCCAAGAACTCCTACATCGACCCCCGGGTGCTCGACAGCTACGAGTCGGGGACGGTGATCGCCGTCGACCCCAGCCGCTTCCGCAGCCCCGAGCGGCGCCAGGCAGCGATCGAGAAAGCCGTGCTCGCCCTGCTCTCGCAGACCTGACGCCACGGCGCCCACCAGGGCTGCACCGCGGCACGCCGTCGTGGCACGATGGCGCCGTGAGCAGCGAAGAGCAGAGCAAGCCCGAGAACCGCGCCCGCCCGACGACCGACGAGTTCCGCGCCTTCGTCGCCGAGGACTGGGCGCCCCGCACCTCGGGTGCGACCGAGCTCAGCGAGGCCGCCCGATATGCCGCCGAGCGTCGGGCCGCCGTGAGCGCCGCCTACGAGGGCGACCGCCTCATCATCCCCGCGGGTGGCCTCAAGGTGCGCAGCAACGACACCGACTACGTCTTCCGCCCGCACACCGCGTTCGTCCACCTCACCGGCCTCGGTGGCGACCGCGAGCCGGACGCCGTGCTGGTGATGGAGCCCTGCGACGACGGCTCACACGAGGCGATCCTCTACTTCCGGCCGCTCGCCGGCCGCGACAGCGACGAGTTCTTCGCGGACGCGCGGTACGGCGAGTTCTGGGTCGGCGCCCGCCCCAGCATCGAGGACATCGAGACCGAGCTGGGCCTGACCGGCCGCCACATCGACGAGTTCGCCGACGCCGCCGTCAAGGACTCCGGCGAGGTGACCGTCCGGGTCGTGCGCGACGCCGACCGCGACCTGACCCGCCGGCTCGACGAGGCCCGCGCCTCCGAGAACACCGGACAGGACGAGCTGACCGAGAGCGACGAAGAGCTCGCCCACTTCCTCTCCCACCTGCGCCTGACCAAGGACGAGTGGGAGGTCGAGGAGATGCGCAAGGCGGTCGAGGCGACCCACCACGGGTTCGAGGCGGTCATCGCGGACCTGCCCGAGGCGCTGGCGAAGGGCCGCGGCGAGCGCTGGGTCGAGGGGGTCTTCGGGCTCACCGCCCGGCACGAGGGCAACGGCGTCGGGTACGACTCCATCTGCGCAGCCGGTGACCACGCCACGACGCTGCACTGGATCAAGAACACCGGCGAGATCAAGGACGGCGACCTCATCCTGCTCGACGCCGGTGTCGAGGTGGACTCGCTGTTCACGGCCGACATCACCCGCACGCTGCCCGTGAACGGCACCTTCACCGACGCGCAGCGCGAGATCTACGACGCCGTGTATGCCGCGCAGGAGGCGGGTCTGGCTGCCGTGAAGCCCGGCAACAAGTTCTCCGACGTGCACGCCGCCGCGATCCGCGTCATCGCCGAGCACCTGCACTCCTGGGGCCTGCTCCCCGAGGGCGTCGACGTCGAGGCGACCCTCGACAAGGAGCACGGGCAGTACCACCGTCGCTGGATGGTGCACGGCACGAGCCACCACCTCGGGCTCGACGTGCACGACTGCGCGCTCGCGACCCGCGAGGAGTACATGGACGCCGAGCTCACCCCCGGCATGGTCCTCACGGTCGAGCCCGGTCTGTACTTCAAGGCCGACGACCTCAAGGCGCCCGAGCGGTTCCGCGGCATCGGCGTGCGCATCGAGGACGACGTCCTGGTGACCGCCGACGGGCACGAGAACCTGTCCGCGGGCATGCCGCGCACGTCGTCCGACGTCGAGGCCTGGATCGCCGAGGTCCAGGCGCGCTGACCACCGTCGACGTGGTGGTCGGTCGCCCTCAGCGGCGGTCCACCACGTCGAGGGTCAGTGCCTTGTCGACGCCCGCCGCCTGACCGCCCCACCCGAGGATCATGCCGATCAGCTCGGAGGGCTTGGGGAACTCCTTCGGCAGGGCGCTGTTGTAGGCCGCGTGCGCCTCGAGCGAGGCCACCGACTGGTCGACGTGCTCGGTGACGTCGACGTAGTGCGTGGCCGTCGGCGAGCCTGCGAAGCAGAGCCGCTTGACGTTCCACGGCTCGAAGCCCTCGTCGAGGAGCTCGGGAAAGATCCACCGGTTCCCGGCGTCTGCCACCGCGTCGACGCACGCGAGCCCCACCGCCCGGTGGTCGGCCTGGTTGAGCATGCCCTGGACGAACCGGTCGCCGTAGTGGCCGGTGACGAGGACGTCGGGCCGGCGACGCCGGATCTCGCGCGCGATGTCCCGGCGCAGGGGCAGGCCGTACTCCACCACCCCGTCGCGATAGGTCCCGAAGTCGACCTCGGTCACGCCGACGAGCGCCGCACCGTCGCGCTCCTCCTGCTCGCGCACCCCGGCTGCCTCGTCGGGGTGCATCGTGTCGATCCCCGCCTCCCCGCGGGTCAGCAGGAAGTACGTCACGGTCTTGCCCGCCGCCGTCCACTTGGCCACCGCGGCGGCGGTGCCGTACTCGATGTCGTCGGGGTGCGCGACGACGCACAGCACCGACGAGAAGTCCTCGCCGAACTCGGCGAGTGCGGGTCCGGTGGCGGCAGGCTCACTCATCCACGCAGCGTACGACTCGTCCTGCGCCGTGCCCATCCCCCAGATCGTGCGGTGGGAAGGTTCGTCCGAGGGGCTCTCAGACGAGGGGAGGGTGCTGGTCGTCGTGGCCCTGCTGGTGACGTGCGGCCTCGACGTTCGCCCGGGCCTGCGCCTCTGCGGCAGCCATGGGGTCCATCTGGGTGAGCATCTCCCGGGCCTGCGCGGCGAACTTGTGCTCGACGAGGACCTCGTACTGGGTGGCGACCACCTGGGTGACGGAGGTGAAGTCCCTCGGACCGTGGGTGAGCTGGAACCCGATCAGTCCCCAGACGACACCGAACACGGCGCCCAGGGCGACCGTGGCCAGGACCCCGGAGAACCCCGCCCCGCTCTGGGTGTCGAGCAGGGCGAAGATGAAACCGACGAACAGGCCCAGCCAGGCGCCGGAGATGAGGCCGCCGAGGGCGGCGCGTCCGCGCGTGAGGCGACCGGTCACCCGCTCGAGCTGCTTGAGGTCGGTGCCGACGATGAGGACGTTCTGCACCGGGAACTCGTGGTCGGCCAGGTAGTCGACCGCCCGCTGCGCCTTGTCGTAGGTGTCGTACCGGCCCAACGACATGGGGTACTCCAGCGCGAGGACGGCGCGCGAGCGGCTCAGGGCGTTGGGCTGCGTGCTCATGCCCCCAGTGTGTCAAAGTCCGCTGGCTGTGTCGTGGACGCCCTGCGCCGGGTCAGCGGTGGGCGCGCCGCCACCAGGAGGATTGTCAGGACTTCAGCGCGAAGTCCTCGAGCAGGCGGCGACCGATGATCATCTTCTGGATCTCCGCGGTGCCCTCGCCGATGAGCAGCATCGGCGCCTCACGGTAGAGGCGCTCGATCTCGTACTCCTTGGAGTAGCCGTAGCCGCCGTGGATGCGGAAGCTCTGCTCGACCACGTTCGCGCAGTTCTCCGAGGCGAGGTACTTGGCCATGCCGGCCTCGAGGTCGTTGCGCTGGCCGGCGTCCTTGAGGCGTGCCGCCTTGACCATCATCTGGTGGCTGGCCTCCACCTTGGTCGCCATGTCGGCGAGCCGGAAGAGGATGCCCTGGTGCTCGGCGATCTTCTTGCCGAACGTCTCACGCTGCTGGGAGTACGCGATCCCGAGCTCGAAGGCGCGCATCGAGACCCCGCACGCGCGGGCGGCGACGTTGACGCGCCCCACCTCGACGCCGTCCATCATCTGGTAGAAGCCCTTGCCCGGCTCGCCGCCGAGGATCTGGGCGGACGTCGTGCGGTGCCCGTCGAGGACGAGCTCGGTGGTGTCGACTCCCTTGTAGCCCATCTTCTCGATCTTCCCGGGGATCGTGACACCCTGTGCGGTCTCGCCGAACCCGGCCTCCTTCTCGATCAGGAAGGTCGTCATGTTCTTGTAGACCGAGCTGGCCCCCAGGTCCGACTTCACCAGCACCGCAACGAGATTCGAGCTGCCACCGTTGGTCAGCCACATCTTCTGGCCGGTCAGCGTCCACTCGGTGGCGTCACCCTCACCGCCACCCTTGACCGCCTTGGACTTGATCGCCGAGACGTCCGAACCGAGGCCGGGCTCACTCATGGAGAACGCCCCGCGGACCTCGCCGGTGGCCATCCGCGGCAGGTAGTGCTGCTTCTGCGCCTCGGTGCCGTGCTGAAGCACCATGTAGGCGACGATGAAGTGGGTGTTGATGATGCCGCTCACCGACATCCAGCCGCGGGCGATCTCCTCGACGACGAGCGCGTAGGTCAGCAGGGACTCGCCGAGACCCCCGTACTCCTCGGGGATCATCAGCCCGAAGATCCCCATCTCCTTCATGCCCTCGACGATCTGTGTGGGGTACTCGTCGGCGTGCTCGAGCTCCTGCGCCACCGGGATGATCTGCTCGTTGACGAACTCGCGGACGAGCTTGACCAGCTCGACCTGCTCGTCGCTCAGGCCATCGGTCTGCTGGAGTCGGGACATCCGGGGATCGCCACCTTGCGTTCGCGGGACAGTGCGCCTGCGAGATGCAGACCTCACGCGAGTATGCCGAGCGGCTCCGTTCCGGCACAGGTTCAGCGCGTGTGAGCCTCCCCACCCGTGGCGTCGCCGACCGCGGAAATTCGGTGGCGGGGCGGCATACCGGTCTGTCAGGCTCGGCACGAACACGCGGGGCACGAGGCCACGCGGCAGAGCTCCACCAGGAAGAGACGGAGGGTCGAGATGTCCACGACGGTCCCGGGCGCCACCTGTGCCCTCTCCCCACTTCCCTTGGAGTTCACCCATGCAGTTCCAGGAGTCACCGGCCCCACAGGGGTCTGACCTCTTCTCGTTCGACAGCCTTCCCGACGCTCCTCCCGAGGGCGATCGCTGGTCGAGCTGGGACGGTGCCACGCACGGTCCCAAACCCCGACCTGACTGGGTCATCACCGCCCTTGCCGCCGTCGAGGCCGACCTCGGCATCCTCAAGACGGGCAAGGAGGCGGACGTCCACATCGTCCGCCGCTGGGTGCCCGACGGCACGACGTCACCGGCGCTCGACAGCCACCTCGCGGCCAAGCGTTACCGGACCGGTGAGCACCGGATGTTCCACCGGGACGCCGGCTACCACGAGGGTCGCCGGGTTCGCCGCAGCCGCGAGATGCGGGCGATGGCACGGCGCACCGAGTTCGGCAAGGAGCTGCTGTCCGGACTGTGGGCGCAGGCCGAGTTCGGGGCGCTCGGCACGTTGTGGGAGATGGGGATCCCCGTCCCCTACCCCGTGCAGCTCGACGACCGCGAGATGCTCATGGAGTTCATCGGCGAGGACGGCATCGCCGCGCCACGCCTCGCCCAGACCCGCCCGGGAGCGGAGCTGCTGCCGGAGCTCTTCGAGCAGCTGCGCTCGGTGATGCTGGTCCTCGCGGAGCGGGGCTGGACCCACGGTGACCTGTCGCCGTACAACGTCCTCCTGCACCGCGATCGCCTCGTGTTCATCGACTGGCCGCAGATCGTCGATGTCATCGGCAACCCCCGTGGCTTCGAGTTCCTCGAGCGGGACGTCCTCAACATGTGCCGCTGGTTCTCCTCCCGGGGCCTGGCGGTCGACGAGGGCGAGCTGCTCGGCGACCTCGTCGCCGCAGCGACGTCGCGCTGGTAGCCACGCACGAGCAGGCACCGGGCACCGGACAGGCACCGGACCAGACCAGCGGCGTGATGTCGGGCGCAGGCCGGTGCTTCCGCGCGAAGGGGTGCCTAGGCTGGGAGCAGGAGCACCGATGAAGGAGTCCTCCGTGGCCGTGGCGCACCGCAGACCCATCCCCCCACTGGACTCCATCTGGCTGGCCATGGACCGGCCGCACAACCTCATGGTCATCGTGTCGGTGCTGCTGCTCGGGGAGGTGCCGGACTGGGACGAGGTCACGCGTCTGCTCGAGGCCCGCCTCGTGGAGCCCTACCCGGTCTTCCGGCAGAAGGTCGAACCAGCAGCCCACCGCCTCGGTCGTCGGCCGCACTGGGTCGATGACGACGACTTCGACCTCGACCGCCACCTGCACCGGGCGACGCTCTCCGGATCCGGCGGGGACGCCGCCCTGCAGAGCTACATGGAGCAGCACGTGTCCACGCCGTTCGATCCCGCGCACCCGCTGTGGGAGATCCACCTGGTTGACGGGTACGGCTCTGGCGCAGCGGTCTTCTGCCGCACCCACCACGCCCTCGCAGACGGCTTGGCCCTTGCCCGGGTCCTGCTGTCGCTGACCGACGACGACCCAGACGAACCGGGCGATCCCCACCGCCCGGCGACCCCGGCCGCGCGTGCACGCTCGGCTCCCGCGAGCGCTGTGGTCGGGGAGGTGGCGGGGTGGAGAAGGCCGACCGGGATCGGACACACCGCCCGGCTCGCGCTCCGCACGACGCAGGTCCTGTCCGACCTGCTCCTGAGCCAGAACCCCGTCAACCCCCTGTCGGGCCGACCTTCCGTCGCCAAGCGCATCGCCTGGACCGCGCCGCTCGCGCTCGACGGCCCGAAGTCGCTCGGCAGACTCGCAGGCGCCACCGTCAACGACGTGCTGCTCAGCGCCATGGCCGCAGCACTGCGCTCCTACCAGGAGCTCCACAAGGTGGAACCCATCGACCTCATGACGATGGTGCCGGTCAACCTGCGCGACCTCGACGCGCCCCTGCCACCTGAGCTCGGCAACGCCTTCACGCTCGTCTACCTGCGTCTCCCGATCGCCACGGCAGCCCCGCTCGCCCGGCTCGCGGAGACCAAGCGTCGGATGGACTGGCTCAAGGACTCCCCCGAGGTGGCCATGACCCGGATGCTCATGGACGTCATCGGGCGGGTGGGCCGCGGCCTCGACCGCCCCGTCGTCGACTTCTTCGCCAACAAGGCTCTCGGGGTGACCACCAATGTCATCGGACCGCGCAGTCGCCGTCGCCTGGCCGGCGTCCCCGTGGAGGGGGTGCTCGGCTGGGTGCCCGGCTCGGGCTCCCACACCGTGGGCGTCTGCATCTTCACGTATGCCGGGACGGTGCGGGTGGGCGTCATCACCGATGCCGCCCTCGTGCCCGACCCGGAGCGCATCGTCGCGGCGTTCGAGGCCGAGCTCGATCTCTTCGTGTCCTTGGCCGCGCGGACGGACTCGACCGCGCCGACGGACTCCACCCGGCCGACGCACCCCACCGCTGAGGGCGGCGTGGCAGCCGACTCCGGCCGCCCGCGACCCTAGGGTGCCTCCATGACCACGGTGAGTCGGCGGGGGGTGCTGCTCGCGGGCGCGGGCGTGGTCGTGGGTGGTGTCCTCGCCGCGTCGGCCGTCGTGGGGCCGCGGGTGTTCGGACCGGGGACGGTGCGTCGCTCAGGGGCTCTGCGCAGTGCGCACTGGCCCGGTCATGACGTGCGCTGGCAGCTGGCGATGCCCGACGAGGGGCGCGACGACCAGCGCCCGCTGGTGGTCGTCCTGCACGGCCTGGGAGGAGACGCCAGCCACGCCTTCCGACTCGTCGAGCTCGACCGTCACGTGGGCGCTGCCGGGGTCACCCTCGCCTCCGTGGACGGCGGCGACTACTACTGGCACGCCCGGCGGGTCGGCGTCGACCCCGGTGCCATGGTCGTCGACGACCTGCTGCCCACCCTCCGACGCCTCACCGGCTACCAGGGAAAGGTCTCGTTCCTCGGCTGGTCGATGGGCGGCTACGGCTCGCTTCTGCTCGCCTCGGAGCTCGGGCCGGAGAAGGTCGGCGCCGTGGTCGCGGAGAGTGCGGCGCTGTGGACCGAACCCGGGCTCAGCGCGCCCGGCGCCTTCGACGACCGGGAGGACTTCCTGGCCCACGACGTGTTCACCCGGACACGGGTTCTGTCACAGATTCCCATCCGGCTCGACTGCGGACGCTCCGACCCGTTCGTCGTCGCCAACCGCGCCTTCGCGAAGGTCGTGCCCTCAGCCCGCCTCACGGTCGACGACGGCGGTCACACGGTGGCGTACTGGCGCGACCACGCCAGGTCACAGCTCGAGTGGATCGTCAACTCGCTGTAAGGGACTCACCGTGCCACGCTGGGCCGCGCGCCCGCACAGCCGTGCTCAGTAGACGACCACCTGGCTACCGATCGGCATGAGGTTGGTGGCCCAGATCATGTCCATGGCCGGGTTGCTGACCCGGGCGCATCCGTGTGAGGCGGGGTAGCCGGGGATGGACCCCGCACCGTGGACGGCGATGCCCCCGTTGAAGTAGCGGGGCCGCCACAGGTCACCCAGCGGACCCTTGTCGAGGTGGTCCACCGCCCGGAAGGTGCTGAACGTCCCGGCCGGCGTCAGGGCGACGTACTGCTGCCCCTCTGACGTGTAGTGCTCACCGCTTCCGGTGCTGGTGTTGAGGATCGTGGTCACTCGACCGCCACGCACGACGAGGAGCAGCTGGCGCGCCTTGTCGATCTCGATGCCCGATCCTCCGATGCGGGACTGCGGCCGGATGCCTGCCTGCAGCGCCTGACGCGTCGAGGGCCCGAGCACACCGTCACGACCGAGACCGGCAGCCTTCTGCAGCGCCATGACGGCCTGTGAGGTGAGCATGCCGAACTGCCCGTCGGGGGTGCCGTTCCAGTAGCCGAGCGCCGACAACCGCTCCTGCACGGTCCGCACGTAGGCCCCGGAGTCGCCGACCTGGATGGTGTCGCCAGCCGTCGGCTGCGGCTTGGGCGTGGGCTTGGGAGTCGGCTTCGGGGTGGTCGGCGACGGCGTCATCGGGGCGGGCTTGGTCGTCGACGGCGGCGCCGGCTTCGGCTTGGGCGCCGACGTGGTGGGGACCTTCGTGGGGGTCGCTGCCACGTCCGTCCCGGACGGCGACGGCGCCTCGGTGGTGGGCTCGGCCTGCGACGGCGAGGAGGAGGCTGCGGGGGGCGTCGCCAAGGGCGCGGCCACCGGGTCGCTCGCCGAGCTGCCGGATCCGCCGAAGGACACGGCGCCACACCCGCTCAGGGCCGTGGCGGCAACCATGAGGGCGGCGGCCAGCACCTTGGTCGAACGGGTGGAGTCAAGTCGCTCGTGGATCATCGTGTCCCTCTCGTCGCTGCGCGGGCGAGGCCGTGCATACGGAACCTCACACAGGGTGACGCACCAACAGGCCAACGGGTTGTGCAGGACGCGTGTCGTTGCCGACTCGAGACCTGCACCCCCTTCGGCGCCAACCCCAACGAATCCGGTGAACCGGGAGCGTCCCGGCTCGACCCGGCGTCCGGCCCCTGCACCCGGACATGGCGCGGTCGCCCTCCCCCCGAGGGCGACCGCACTCACCTAGACGCGGCTCCGGGTCGAAAGGTTGCCTCCCGATTTGAGTTGATTTCTCAACTGTGTGCGGAGGTGTCCGAGACGGCCTCGTGGATGGTCAGGACGCGTCTGGCCGTGTCGACGTGAAGGCTCTCGACCATCTTCCCGCCGTAGGTCACGACACCGGCGCCCGCGCCGTCCTCCCACGCCTGAAGGATGCCCCGCGCCTCCTCGACGGCCTCGGCGCTCGGGGCGAAGACCTCGTTGCACGGCTCGACCTGTCCGGGGTGCACGAGGGTCTTGCCGTCGAAGCCCAGCTGCCGCGCCTGCAGGCACTCGGCCTTGAACCCCTCCGCATCGCGCACGTCGTTGTAGACACCATCGAGGATGACCGTGCCCGTCGCGCGCGCCGCCAGCAGGCACAGCCCGAGCCCGGTGAGCAGCGGCTGGCGACCCGGCACGTGCTCGGCCTGCAGCTCCTTGGCGAGGTCGTTGGTCCCCATCACCAGCACCGTGAGGCGCGGCGACGCCGAGGCGATCTCTTCGCAGTGCAGCATCGCCGCCGGTGTCTCGACCATGGCCCACAGCGCAGTGTGCTCGGGAGCGCCGGCGGCCTCCATGGCCTCGACGAGCGCGCGCACCTCCTGCGCAGAGCCGACCTTGGGGACGACGACGGCATCCGGCCCTGCCGCGCAGACGGCTGCGAGGTCGTCTGCGTGCCACGTCGTGCCGATGCCGTTGACGCGGATGGTCACTTCGCGGGAGCCGTACTCCCCGGATCTCGCTGCAGCACAAGCATTCTCACGCGCCTGACCCTTCGCATCCGGGGCGACCGCGTCCTCGAGGTCGAGGATCAGTGAATCGACCGGGAGGGACTTGGCCTTCTCCAGCGCACGTTCGTTGGAGGCCGGCATGTAGAGGACCGACCGACGAGGACGGTATGCCGCCTGCTCACCTGCCGCGCGCTCGTCACCCATCACGCGCCCTCCACCTCGGACGAACCGGGCCCGGCCGCATACGCCTGCGCCAGAGCGGGATCCGTGGCGGCGAGCCGTTCCGCGAGCTCGAGCATCACCTGGCACTGCTTGAGGCTGGCGTCGTCCTCCATCTTGCCGTCGAGCATCACGGCGCCGGTGCCGTCACCCATGGCGGCGACCACTCGGCGCGCGTGCGCGACGTCATCCGGCGACGGGCTGAACACACGCTTGGCGATCTCGACCTGCACCGGGTGCAGCGACCAGGTGCCGACGCAACCGAGCAGGAAGGCGTTGCGGAACTGGTCCTCGCAGGCCACGACGTCGGCGATGTCCCCGAACGGTCCGTAGTAGGGGAAGATCCCGTGCATCGCGCAGGCGTCGACCATCCGCGCGATCGTGTAGTGCCACAGATCCTGCTGGTAGGTGGCGCGGGGGGCGTGCACCGCGTCCTCGACCCCGGTGGGCGGGTCCTGGCGGACGAGATAGCCGGGGTGCCCGCCACCCACGCGGGTCGTCTTCATCCGCCGGTCTGCGGCGAGGTCTGCCGGACCGAGCGACATACCCTGCATGCGTGGGCTCGCGCCGGCGATCTCCTCGACGTTCGCGACACCGCGGGCCGTCTCGAGGATGGCGTGCACGAGGATCGGGCGGGTCAGGCCAGCCCTGGCCTCGAGCTGGGCCAGCAGGCGGTCGACGTAGTGGATGTCCTCCGGGCCCTGCACCTTGGGCACCATGACCACGTCGAGCTTGTCGCCGATCTCGGTGACGAGGGTGGTGAGGTCATCCAGGGCCCAAGGACTGTCGAGGCTGTTGACCCGCGTCCAGAGTTGAGTCGAGTCACCGAAGTCGGTCGCCTTCGCGATGGCGACCAGTCCCTCACGGGCGGCCACCTTGCGGTCTGCCTTGACGGCGTCCTCGAGGTTGCCGAGCAGGACGTCGACGGTGCCGACCATGGACGGCACCTTGGCCGCCATCTTCTCGTTGCTCGGGTCGAAGAAGTGGATGACCCTGGAAGGCCGCGCAGGCACCTGCGTGAGGGGTGCCGGAGCACCCACGGCCAGGGGGGCGAAGTAGTCCTTGGGGCTGCGCACGCGGCGACGCTAGCAGCGACAGCCACGGGGCGGTTATGACAGAGTTCACGTGTGACCGACACCGCTCCCGAGCAGCCCGGGACGGCACCACGGGCCGCTGCGGCCGCGCCATCGGAGCCGACGGTGACGCTCGTCAACGTCACCGCGCTGTTCGCCGAAGCCGCCACCAAGTCCGGCCTCATGTGGGTCCAGCCCCCCGGTGACCGGGCCTGGCCGTTCTGGCACGCCTGGGCCGACGACACGGTCTACGTCGTCTCCGGTCCCGGCGAGCAGACGCTGCCCTGGCTGCCCGAGGACGTCACGCTCGTGGCTCGCAGCAAGGACACCGGCGGGCGCCTGCTCACCGTGTCGGCCAGCGTCCGCGAGATCCGGCCGGAGCACGAGCAGTGGGCCGCGGCGACCGAGGCGCTCAGGAGCGCGCGGCTGAACGCGACCGACGACGTGCTCGACAGGTGGGCGCGGGAGTGCACGGTCCGCGGCATGACGCCCTACGGGGCACCGCTCGAGGGACCCGGCCACTACGGCACCGGGTCCGGCGCCGCGCCGGTGCCGGCGTCGGACGCCACGACCTCCCACTGGCGGCCGTGGCACTGGCGAGGGCGACGTCGGCGTCGTCGCGGCAACCGCCTCCCTGCCGGCGACTGACCAGCCGGATAGCCTTGCGGCGTGAGCACTCCGTCGCGTGTCTTCGTGGGCCGCCTGACCAACCTGAGCGTGTTCGACCCGCTCGGTGACCAGGTGGGCCGGGTGCGCGACGTCGTGGTGACGTTCGGTGCCTCGCGGCGCCGCCCCCGGGTGATCGGACTCGTCGTCGAGGTCCCCGGCCGACGACGCGTCTTCGTCCCGATGACCCGGGTCACCTCCGTCGACGGTGGCCAGGTCATCACGACCGGCCTGGTCAACATGCGCCGCTTCGAGCAGCGCACCAACGAGGTCCTCGTCATGGCCGAGATCCTCGAGCGTCCCGTGACGGTCGCCGACCCCGAGGGCGCGTACGCCGCCACCGTCGAGGACGTGGCCATCGAGCGCGAGCGCAGTCGCGACTGGTCGATCTCCAAGGTGTTCGTGCGCCAGGGCGGGGGCAGCCGCACCGCCATCGGGCCGTTCCGTCGGCGTCGCGGCGCGACGGTGCTCGTCCCCGTCGAGGACGTCAGCGGCATCCACCAGTCGTCCGGCGGCCAGTCGGCGGCGATGCTGCTCGAGACCTACGACGACCTCAAGTCCGCCGACCTCGCCGACGTCATCCACGACCTGTCACCCAAGCGCCGCGCCGAGGTGGCCGAGGCGATGGACGACGACAAGCTCGCCGACGTCCTCGAGGAGCTGCCCGAGGACGACCAGGTCGAGATCCTCGACTCGCTGCCCGCCGAGCGTGCCGCCGACGTCCTCGAGGCGATGGAACCGGACGACGCCACCGACCTCCTGCACAACCTCACCACCGAGAAGCAGGAGGAGCTGCTCCAGCTCATGGAGCCGGACGAGGCCGCCGACCTGCGCCGGCTGCTGACCTACGACGAGGAGTCGGCGGGCGGCATGATGACCACCGAGCCCGTGATCCTGGGACCGGAGGCCTCGATCGCCGAGGCCCTCGCCGTCGTCCGCCGGGTCGAGCTCTCCCCCTCCCTGGCCTCGACCATCTACGTCTGCCGGGCACCCCACGAGACCCCCACGGGCAAGTACCTCGGCATGGTCCACATCCAGCGCCTGCTGCGCGAACCCCCGCACGGTTCGATCGGCAGCATCCTCGACAAGGAGATCGAGCCGCTCACCGCCGACGCCCCCCTCGGCCAGGTGACGCGCATGCTCGCGACCTACAACCTCGTCGGGGTCCCCGTGGTCGACGAGGACGGCCGACTCGTCGGCGCGGTCACCGTCGACGACGTCCTCGACCACATCCTCCCCGACGACTGGCGCGAGGAGCGGCACGAGGTGACCCGTGGCTGAGCGCCAGACCCGCGGCGCCCCTGCCCGCCTGGACCAGCCTCGCGAGACCCGGCGCACCCTGCTGCCGCGACCGTCGGTGAACCAGGAGACGTTCGGGGTCTGGAGCGAGCGCTTCGCCCGCTTCATGGGCACACCGCGCTTCCTCATCTACATGACGCTGTTCGTGGTGCTGTGGATCGGCTGGAACGCCTTCGGCCCCGCGGACCTGCGCTGGGACCCCTACGCCTTCATCTTCCTCACGCTCATGCTCAGCCTGCAGGCCTCGTATGCCGCGCCCCTCATCCTGCTCGCGCAGAACCGCCAGGCCGACCGTGACCGCGTGGCCCTCGAGCAGGACCGCGCCCGCGACGAGCGAAACCTCGCCGACACGGAGTTCCTCACCCGCGAGGTGGCGGCCCTTCGGCTCGCGATGCGCGACACCGCGACCCGGGACTTCGTCCGCTCGGAGCTGCGCAGCCTGCTCGAGGAGCTCGACGAACGCGGGTTCGAGGCGCGGCGGCGTGAGGCAGATGACAGCCGCAGCGGTTCGCCCCATTCTTCGCGGGACCAGTCCGCGACCTAGCATGGGGGCATGTCCCACGCCCCCGCACCTGTGACCGACGAGGCCCTCCACCAAGCGCTGGCGACGGTCATCGACCCAGAGATCCGCAAGCCGGTCACCGAGCTCGGCATGGTGGAGAGCTGCACGGTCGACGAGTCCGGCCGGGTGGCCGTCACCATCCTGCTGACCGTCTCGGGCTGCCCGATGAAGGAGACGCTGACCAAGGACACCACGGCCGCACTGGCCAAGGTGCCTGGCGTAACCGGGGTCAAGGTGACCCTCGGGGTGATGAGTGACGAGCAGCGCACCGGGCTGCGGCAGCAGCTGCGTGGCGGCGTGGCCGAGCGTGAGATCCCGTTCGCCCGCCCCGGCTCCCTCACCCGCGTGTATGCCGTGGCCTCCGGCAAGGGCGGCGTCGGCAAGTCCTCGGTCACCGTCAACCTCGCTGCCTCACTCGCCCAGAGCGGGCTGCGCGTCGGGGTCGTCGACGCCGACGTCTACGGCTTCTCGGTGCCCCGCATGCTCGGCGTGGAGCACCGTCCGACGCAGGTCGACGACATGATCCTGCCCCCCATCAGCCACGAGGTGAAGGTCATCTCGATCGGCATGTTCGTCCCCGGCAACCAGCCCGTCGTGTGGCGCGGGCCGATGCTGCACCGGGCGCTGCAGCAGTTCCTCGGTGACGTCTTCTGGGGTGACCTCGACGTCCTCCTGCTCGACCTGCCGCCGGGCACCGGCGACATCGCGATCTCGGTCGCCCAGCTCATCCCCGGCGCAGAGATCCTCGTGGTGACCACGCCCCAGCAGGCCGCGGCCGAGGTCGCCGAGCGGGCCGGCTCGATCGCCCTGCAGACCCACCAGCGCATCGTCGGTGTCATCGAGAACATGTCGTGGCTCGAGCTGCCCGACGGCTCCCGCCAGGAGATCTTCGGATCGGGCGGTGGCCAGCGGGTGGCCGAGTCACTCACCCGCGCGGTGGGTGCGGACGTGCCGTTGCTCGGCCAGATCCCGCTCGACACCAACCTGCGCGAAGGAGCTGACGAGGGAGTACCCGTCGTCCTGCGCAACCCCGAGTCCGCGGCCGCGGTCGCCCTGCGCGGCATCTCGCGCGGCCTCGCCACCCGCTCACGCGGACTGGCGGGGCGTTCGCTCGGGCTCTCCCCCGTCGGCCGCTGACGTCCCGGCGCGGGGTCTCCCCCGTCGGTCGCTGACCCTCAGGTCGCGTCGACGTCGTACGGCGTCGCCCGCGAGGGGTCGTGGGCCACGGGCGAGGGGTCAGCGCCGTAGCCGGTGGCCTCGTCCTCCACGTCGGGCTCGAAGAGGGCCTCGCGGACGATGCGGCGTGGGTCGTACTGGCGCGGGTCGTACTGCTTCCAGTTGATGTCGTCGAACTCGGGTCCCATCTGCTCACGCAGCTGGCCCTTCGCGCCCTCGGCCATGGACCGCGCCTGGCGCACGAGCTGTCCCAGCTTCGCGGCATACTCGGGCAGGCGCTCCGGGCCGAGGATCACCACAGCCAGCACGATCAGGGCGATGAACTCCCACCCGTTGATGTCGACCACTGCGTCTCCGTTCTAGCTGCCGGACGTGCCCGACAGGGTGACTGTGACGCTGATCGTCTCATTCCCGCGCCGGACCTTCATCGGCACGGCGTCGCCGACGCTCTTGGCGCGGATCGCCACGACGAGGTCGTCGGGGTCCTTGACCGGTCTGCCGTCGAACTCGATGATCACGTCGCCGGGCTTGATGCCGGCCTTGCCCGCCGGGCCGTCAGGGGTCACGGGGTTGCCGCTGGCCCCTGACCCGGAGGCGAGGATCTTGACGCCGCTGCCGGTGTACTGACGGTCCAGGATCACGCCGATCACGGGGTGCTGGGCCTTGCCGGTCTTGATGAGCTGGGACGCGGTCTTGACGACCTGGTCGCTGGGGATGGAGAAGCCGACCCCGATGTTGCCGGACTGAGTGTCGGTCGATCCGGGGATCCGGGCGATGGCGGAGTTGATGCCGATGACGTGGCCCTGCATGTCGAGCAGCGGCCCGCCGCTGTTGCCGGGGTTGATCGCCGCGTCCGTCTGGATGGCGTTGATGAACGACTGCTGGTCACCGTCACCACCGGGGCTGACCGGGCGGTTGAGGGCGCTCACGATGCCCGAGGTGACGCTGGACTCCAGGCCGAGCGGGGCGCCGACGGCGATGACCGGGTCGCCCACGACGACGTCCTTGGACGGGCCCATGACGAGTGGCTCGAGGTCGGTGCGGCTGGTCTTGAGGACGGCCAGGTCGTAGGAGCTGTCGCGGCCCACGATGGTGGCCTGGACCTCGTCGCCGTTGGACAGCTCGACCGCGATGGTGCCGCTGTCGGCGGCACTGGCGACGACGTGGTTGTTCGTGATGATGTGCCCGTCCCGGTCGAGGACGAACCCCGAGCCGGTCCCTGCACCGTCGGCGCCCTTGACCTTGATCGTCACGACGCTGGGCAGCGCCTTGGCGGCGATGTTGGCGATGCTGCCCTGCGGGCGAGCGGTCGCACCGGCGCCCACCGACGGGATCGAGGTCCCCGTGCGGTCGAGGTTGCCGAAACCGACGCGGTCGGTAGCCCCGAGCCATCCGCCGAACAACCCGCCGAGGGTGGCGGCGATGAGCGCCGAGACCGCCGCGACGGCGACGAGCGCACCCCAGCCGGGTCCCTTCTGCTGCGGTGCGGACGTCGCAACCGGTGCGCCGCCCTGCCAGTGGCCTGGGGCGTTCGGGTAGCCGGCGTCGGCGCTGGAGGCGGAGATCGGGTCCCAACCAGCACCGGGCACGGGCGCCTGGGGCGCTGCTGCGGCCGGGGTGGTCGTCGGCCGGCCGTCGTCGTGGCCCGGCCACCCGGTCGGTTCGCTCGCCCACACCGGGCCGGGTGCCCCGGAGATCTCCTGGGTGTGCGACAGGTCGACGGGCTGGGTGCTGTCGTTGGTCACCTGGTCGTCGCCGGCCGGGGAGGCATACCCCTGCTCGGGCTGGGCCGGGGTCGGTCGGTCCTCACGCGGTGGCGCCCACGGGTCCCACGCGGACTCGGCGGGCGCATCGGCGGACGGGTCCGTCCCGCCAAGGGAAGCGGCGGCGGGGGCATCGGGGAGAGCTGCGGCGGGCCTTGGCGCCTCGGCGGCCCGGGTGGGCGCCTGCCCCCCATCGGGCGCGACGGACGAGGGGTCCGGGACCTCCGGGTGGCCCTCGGGCCGGCCAGCATCGTGACCGGTCTGGTCGCTGGGCTGGGGACGCTCGTCGCTCATGGCGTTGATTGTGCCGAACCCAGTCGCGCCCTGCCCACGTCGGGGGCGGACGAGCCGGGCTGCGTGCTGCGCGGCGACGTGGAGGTCGCCCCCGTCCCGAGGACCGGGACGGTGAAGGCGGCTGTGGCGAAGCCGGGCGCGGAGGGTCGGGCACGCTGCACCGTGCCCGGGGTGAGGTCGGTCGGGGTGGGCGACGTCAGGCTGCCCCCGGTGACGACCAGGCTCCAGGCCGCCGCTGCGGTGGCACCGGCCGCGAGTCCGGCGAACACCGTGGCGCGGCGGGCCGACCGGTGCATGGCGGGAGCACCGCGGTCGACGACGGGCACCGGGGCCGACGGAACGGGCGGCACCCTCGGCAGGGACCAGGCGGAACGGACGGCGGGCGACGCCGGTCCCTCGACCCCGCCGGGGTGGTCGGCCATCGCGAGCAGCATGCCGCGCAGGTCGCGCGACACCTGCGGAGCCGAGGGCGAGCGCAGCGAGGCGAGGACTCGACGTTCGTCGTCCACCGCGGCGCGGCAGCAGGTGCAGGCCACCACGTGCCGGTCCCACTTCAGCAGGGTGGCGGGGTCCATCGCCCGGTCCGCGTAGGCGGTCAGGTCACCGCCCAGGCAGCGGGCGCCGGCGAGTCCGAACCTGCTCACCGCGACCCCGGGACCGCACGCCGGATCACCGGGAGGCGGCGTCGGGAGGCAGGGACCGGGGTGCGGTCGATGTCGAGGGCGGGGCGGTCGAGGGTCGGGTCGCGGTGGGCCAGGGCCTCACGCAGCTGGGCGCGGCCCCGGTGGATCCGCGAGCGCACCGTGCCGAGCTTGACGCCCAGGGTGGTCGCGATCTCCTCGTAGGACAGGCCCTCGATGTCGCACAGCACCACCGCGGCCCGGAAGTCCGGGGAGAGCGCGTCCAGCGCCCGCTGGACGTCGTCGTCGAAGTGGGTGGCGTCGTAGGACGCCTCGGGACCGGCCTCACGGGTGGGCAGGCGCGCTGCGCTCTCGTCCGAAAGGGCGTCGAAGCGGATGCGCTGCTTGCGTCGCATCTTGTCGAGGAAGACGTTGGTGGTGATGCGGTGCAGCCAACCCTCGAAGGTGCCGGGCTGGTAGCTGTGCAGCGAGCGGAAGACGCGGATGAACACGTCGTGGGTCAGGTCCTCCGCGTCGTGCGGGTTGCCGGTGAGGCGGTACGCCAGTCGGTAGACGCGGGCAGAGTGCTGCTCCACGATCTCCTCCCACGTCGGGGGCACCCACGCGGGAGCCTCCCGGACGTCGCCGGGGACGTCCTGCCGGGCCGGGACGTCCTGCCGGGCCGGGCCGATCGTGTCGGTCGCGGTCACGTCCCTCACCTCCGTCGGGGCGCCCGTTGCGGCGCTCACACCCTGCAGTCGGTCCAGACGACCGACTGCGGTAAATGGTTCCCCAACAACCTGAGCGTTTCCTGTATGCCGCGGGGCGAGTGCAGTCTGGCCGCGGCAGTAGGGTTTCCCGCATGAGTGCACAGAAGCCGGCCAGCTGGGCCTACGCCGAGGAGTTCGTCACCGAGAACGAGGTGATCGAGAGCGCCCGCCGTCGCGGCGAGGAGCTCGGCGCGACGCCTGTCGGCAACGGTGCCGGCGTGCTGCTGCGGCTCCTCGCGGCGGCCGTGAAGGCTCGCTCGGTCATCGAGATCGGCACTGGCGCGGGCACCTCCGGGCTCTGGATGCTCCAGGGCATGCCCGACGACGGCATCCTCACGACGATCGACGTCGAGGCCGAGCACCAGGGCGTCGCCAAGAAGGCCTACGCCGAGGCGGGGGTCGCGCACCAGCGCACCCGGGTCATCACCGGCCGGGCCCTGGACGTCCTGCCGCGCATGACCGACGGCGCCTACGACATGGTCGTCGTCGACGGCGAGAAGAGCGAGTACCCCGAGTACGTCGACCACGCGATCCGGCTGCTGCGCTCCGGTGGCGTGCTCGTGCTCGACAACATGCTGTGGCACGACCGGGTGGCCGACCCGGCGTCCCGCGACCCGCAGACCACCGTGCTGCGCGACCTCGGCAAGCGGCTGCGCGACGACGACCGCCTGGTGCCGGCCCTGCTGCCCGTGGGCGACGGCGTGCTCGCGGCCGTCAAGCGCTGACGCGAGCGGTCACGCGGTCCCGGGCCCGGGACCGCGTCGGAAGTGCTCGGGGCCCTCGGCGATCGCCACCACCTCGAACGGCTCCATGAGGATCGGTGCGGACCCGATGATCGAGCTGCCCGCGGACTCCGCAGCCGTCTCGGCGAACTCCTTGAGGAAGTCGTCGCGGTAGACCTGCTGGTCGAAGACGTAGGTGCCCTCGAACCACTGGCCCTCGACCATCCGCCAGGTCTTGAACGCCAGGCCGTCGAGGAACATGAACCTGGCCATCGACGTCCCGACCACGTAGTCCCGCAGCGACGACGCGACGTCCTCGGGAGCCTCCTCCAGGGACCAGCGCACCGACAACCCGTATCCCGCGTTCATGCCATCTCCTCCAACCAGGTCAGCAGCAGGCGGGCACCGAAGCCCGTCCCACCCTTGGTGAAGAGCCCGCGGTCGACGTCGGAACGACCCACCCCGGCGATGTCGAGGTGCGCCCAGCGTCGCTCGCCCACGAACTCGCGCAGGAACAATGCTGCCGTGATCGAGCCGGCGCCGACAGGAGTGCCCGCGATGTGGTTGATGTCGGCCACGACGCTGTCGAGCGCGAAGCGGTAGTCCTCGACGAGCGGGAACGGCCACAGCAGCTCACCGGTCGCCTGCCCTGCGGCCACAAGGGCCTCGGTGAGGGCCTCGTCGTTGGCGTAGACGGGGGCCATGCTGCGGCCCAGGGCGACCCGGGCTGCCCCGGTGAGGGTGGCGATGTCGAGCAGCACGTCAGGCCCGAGGTGGGCGTCGGCGTAGGCGAGCGCGTCGGCCATGACGATCCGGCCCTCGGCGTCGGTGTTGCCGATCTCGACGGTACGGCCGCCATACATGGTGATGACGTCGGACGGCCGGTAGGAGCTGCCGCTCACGGCGTTCTCGGCCAGCGCCAGCAGCCCGGTGACGCGCACAGGCACGTCGAGCTCGGCACAGGCGGCGAGGACGGCGAGCACGACCGCAGACCCGGACATGTCGGTCTTCATCGCCAGCATGCCCTCGGCCGGCTTGATGTCCAGGCCACCGGTGTCGAAGGTGATGCCCTTCCCGACCAGCACGACGTGCAGGGTGTCCGCTGTCGCACCCTCGGGCGTGTGCGTCAGCTCGACCAGGCGGGGCGGCGTCGCCGACCCGGACCCGACGGCGAGCAGACCGCCGAAACCCTGCGCCTTGAGGTCCCGGTCGGTCCAGACCTTGACGCCCAGCCCGGCCCGACGGCCGATGGTGCGGGCCTGGGCTGCCATCCACGCGGGGTTCTTGGTGTTGGAGGGCACCACAGCCAGGTTGCGGGCCAGCATCGTGGCCCGGGCACGGGCCAGCGCACTCCGACGGACGTCGTCGTCGTGGTCGCCGACGAGGGTCACCTCGGCCACGGGTGGGGTCGTGGGCTTCGCGTCGGCGCCGAGCCAGCGTGGCGAGGAATACCCGCCCAGGGCGATGCCCTCGACGAGGGCCGACTGACCTCGGGGAGCGAGACCGGGAAAGGCCACGACCACGTGGGAGCATCCTCGAGCTGCTCGCCCGACGGCCGCACCGGCGGCGCGCAGGGCGGCCGGGTCCGCGTCGCCGACACCGACCAGCAGCACGGTCCGGGCGGCGCGGTCCCCCGGCACCAGGGCGATGCGGGTCGTGGCGCCGGGTTCGCTTGACGGCTCGTGGGCGGCCTGCACCTCCGCCACGTCGAGACCGACGACCTGCAGCGACGCGGCGACGGCCTCTCCCGACGCCAGCCCGTCGCGGGGGACGGGGACCGCCAGGACGAGGTCGGTCGGGTCCAGGTCGGCCAGGACGTCGGCGATGGGCTCGGACCGGACGGACCAGGTGCTGGATGCGGGGACGAGCAGTTCAGGGGCGGGCACGCCCCGACCCTACCCACCTGCCCGGGGCAAGGGGCATCGCCCCGGGCAGGGGTGGGCAGAGTCGGCGAAGGTGCGGTGCGCCGCTGCCCGCACAGACGAGGACCCCCTCCGGCTGGTGCCGGAGGGGGTCCTCGGAAGGTGGAGGACCGGTGCTACTTGAGGCCCTCGCAGTTGTCGATGGCCTCGCCCAGCTCACGCACCTCGGCGGGGGTCATCTCGACGACGAGGCGCCCACCACCCTCGAGGGGCATGCGCAGCACGATGCCGCGACCTTCCTTGGTCACCTCGAGCGGGCCGTCGCCAGTCCTCGGCTTCATTGCCGCCATGAGTGTGTCCCTTCCATTTGGCGTGGTGTGTTGCTGGGCACGCGGGTCCACGCCAGTGCTTGAGTCCACCCCGTGCGTGCCAGATTTGCTCCATTATCCCGTGAACCTGCTCACAGGCGAAATCCGGGTCGGGAGGAGGCCCGGGTGGCTGGGCGCCTGCAGGGCATGATGTCCGACATGAGCCAGAGCCCTGCCGCGCCGCAGTCCCCGCACCAGCCCGTCGTCGTCGAGCGCGAGGGCGCCGTGGCAACGGTCCGGCTCAACCGGCCCGAGGCGATGAACTCGCTCGACACCCCCACCAAGGAGGCGTTGCTGGCCGCCCTCACCGACGTCGCCCGGGACGCCGGAGTCCGCTGCGTCGTGCTCACCGGCAGCGGCCGAGCCTTCTGCGTCGGCCAGGACCTCAAGGAGCACATCCGGCTGCAGCAGAGCGACGACGACTCGCTGTGGGAGACCGTCCCCAAGCACTACAACCCCATCGTCGAGCTGCTGACGACCATGAACAAGCCCGTCGTCGCCGCCCTGAACGGCGTCGCCGCCGGCGCCGGCGCGGCGTTCGCGATGGCTGCCGACTTCCGGGTCATGGTCGACACCGCGGGCTTCAACCTCGCCTTCGCCGGGATCGCGCTGTCGTGCGACTCGGGCTCGTCGTGGAGCCTGACGCGGCTCGTGGGTCCGGCTCGCGCCAAGGAGCTGCTGCTCCTGCCGCGCACGGTCCTTGCCGACGAGTGCCTGTCCCTGGGTCTGGTCACTCGGGTCGTCGCGGCCGACGAGCTCGACACGACCGTGCACGAGCTGGCCACGAGGCTCGCCTCCGGCCCGACGCTCGCCTACGGCTCGATCCGCCAGGCGGTCGCCTTCAGCGCCGGGCACGGGCTGAGCGAGTCGCTGGAGCGCGAGGGCGAGTACATGGCGCTCACCGGGGCCAGCTCGGACCACAAGGCAGCGGTCGCCGCGTTCCTCGCCAAGGAGAAGCCGACCTTCACCGGCACCTGATGCATCGGCCGTCGGTCAGCCCGCATCAGGGCGGGGCGGCGGCCCACGGCGTGTACGTCAGCAACGTGCAGGTGAACCAGAACAGCCCGCCGAGCAGGACGACCGCGACGATCGCGACCCGGCGGCGCCAGTGCGGCACTACTCGTTCCCCGGTCGAGGTGCGCATCGCGACCGAGGCGACCAGGGCCGCGATCGGGAAGTCGAGCAGCAGGAAGCGCCACATGCTCGTGATCGGCCGCACCACCGCCAGGAGGTAGAGCGGGTAGGCCAAGGCCCAGACCCTCAGCTCGATCGCCAGCCACCGCCCGTGGCGGCCCAGGATCAGGGCGATGTATGTCGCGACGAGGCCGACGAGGACGCCCACCCCCACGAGTCCGTGGGCGTCCCAGGCCCAGGCCAGCCACAGCACGAAGGGTCCCGACTCCGGCCGCTGTCCCCAGGCGGCCTGGACGTCGAAGAACGCCATCGGCAGGCCGCTGGCGATGCCGACGACGACGGGCCAGGCGATCGACGACGCCCCCGTGGCCACGAGCATGAGCGCGGCCGTCGTGCGCTGCCCACCCAAGGGCCTCGTGCCGGCTGCCCGGTCCTCGCGCCACCGCAGCACGAGATGGGCGATGGCGGCGCAGGCGATCGCCGGCGCCGCTGCCCGCGTGAAGCCCAGGGCGATGGTCACCAGGGCCACCAGCGCGTACTGACGTCGCATGAGCAGCAGCAGCGACCCCGCGATGAGGACCCCGGCGAGCGCCTCGGTGTAGGGCATCACGAGCACTGCCGTCGCCGGGTACAGGCACCAGAGGGCCCCGGCCACCAGGGCCAGTCGCTCGCGGGCTGGTTGCGGCGCGGCGTGCACGGCGAAGTTGAAGCACTTCCACACCAGGACGGCGCACACGGCCCCGAGGACCAGGTTGAGCCCCACGGCAGCCACCTCGAAGGGCAGCCCGGTGAGCATCAGGACCCGCACCAGCATCGGGAACGCCGGGTAGAAGGCCCACGCGCTGTAGGTCAGCAGTCCCGTGTCGGGGTCGGCCGGAAGTGGCACGGGATACCCGTCCTGCGCGACCCGGCGGTACCAGACGCCGTCCCAGCCACCGAGGATGTCGCCGACGGTGGGGTCGAGGTGACCCACCCCGGCGGGGGTCTGGAACCACGTCGCGGCGACCGCCATGGCGAGGAACGTGATGACCCGCGTGGCGGCATACCAGAGGAGCAGGAAGGCGACGGGGCGACGCAGCGCCCAGCCTGCGGCGGCGCTGCGGCCCCTGGACGTGAGGAGTGACGGCACGGTGCGGGCGCGGGCGGTGTCGGTCACGGCGGGTAGTCCGATGGCGGGTGGAAGACGAGCAGCTTCCAGATCCAGGCCACCTGCCCCACCATCCCCGCGGCCACGAGGAACCCGACCCGCACCGTGAGGTAGCGGGCCGTTCGCTCGAGCCAGCCGCCGCCGAGGATGACGACGAGCAGCGGGAACAGTGGCAGGGCGTAGCGGAAGATGCTGGTGAACGGGTCGAGGACCACGGCGAGGTAGGCGGGGTAGATCAGGCACCAGGCCCGCAGCTCCGGACCGAGCCGGGTCGCCCACGGACCGCAGGTGAGCACCACGAGTGTCGTGACGAGGACGGCCAGGCCGACGGGACCGTAGACCGCGGCCCCGTCGAAGTCGCGAAAGGCCCACTGCGACATGCCGAACCAGGGCTTGAGCGGTGTGATCTGTCCGCCGGCGCGCCAGGCGGCCATGGTGTCGGTGTAAGCGGTGCGCGAGCCGGTGACCTGCCACGCGGCGAGAGGCCAGAGGACCGCGCCCACCGCGGACACGCCCAGGGCGGCGAGCGCCGCGAGGAGCTCACCGCGGGTGACGCTCTGCTGGCGCCGGCGACGCCACAGCAGGTAGACCGCCACCGCCACCACCCCGACGACCGGGACCGCGATCGGCCGGGTCAGGCCGAGCAGCAGGGACAGGCCTGCGACCATCCCCCAGCTGCGCCGGACCAGGGCCCACAGCAGCCCGCACAGGACGAGCATCGCCAGGGACTCGGTGTAGGCGAGCTGGAGCGAGACCGCAGCCGGGAAGGCCGCCCAGACGGCGACAGCCCCCAGGGCGACCCTGTCCCCCACCTTCTCGGCCAACAACCTCGCCATGATGATGGCGGCGCCCAGACCGGCCACGAGCGCCAGGGTGGAGGCGACGACCGGGAACCCCAGGCCTGTGACGGCCATGAGCATCCGGGACAGCAGGGGGAAGAGCGGGTAGAACGCCCAGGCGTTCTGGGCGACGCGCCCGCTCCCTGGGTCGACCGGCAGGTGGGTGGGGTAGCCGACCTCGGCGACGTGCCGGTACCAGCTGCCGTCCCACAGGACCGTCATGTCGATGGGTTCGACGGTGGGACCGGTCCAGTCCGGCATGACGACCTGGTCGCGGCTGGCCAGCACCAGCAGCAGCGCGGACACGGCGCGCAGCGCCAGGTAGGTCATCCCCACCTTCACGGTCAGGGTCCGGACGGTCGCCGACACCGTCATGACCGGTTCCGCGCCGCCCGGGGTCCCCGGCCCGCGCGGTGGCAGCCCGCCACGTGGTCGTCGACGAGTCCGCACGCCTGCATCGCGGCATACATCGTCGTGGGGCCGACGAAGACGAAGCCGGACCTCTTCAGCGCCTTGGCGAGGGCGACGCTCTCCGGCGAGGTGGCGCGGAAGTCGTCGGCCGACTGCGGCGGGGTGTGCTCGACGGGCGCGTGCGACCAGACGAGGGCATCGAGACCACCGTGCTCGCGCAGGGCCAGGACCGCTGAGGCGTTGTGGATCGCGGCATTCACCTTGAGCCGGTTGCGGACGATGCCGGGGTCGTTCATGAGGCGCTCGCGGTCGCGGTCGTCGAAGCCCGCGACGGTCTCGGGGTCGAAACCGGCGAAGGCTGCCCGGAACGACTCCCGCTTGCGCAGGATGGTGATCCACGCGAGCCCGGACTGGAAGGCCTCGAGGGTGAGGCGTTCGTACAGCGCCTGCTCACCGTGGACGGGGACACCCCACTCGGTGTCGTGGTAGTCGAGGTAGTCGGCCGTGGACCCCGCCCAGGCACAGCGCGCAACCCCGTCCTCCCCGACGACCAGCCCGCTCACCGGGAGGACTCGGCTGCGCGGGCGAGCATGGCGTTGATCGCCCGACCGTAGAGCCAGGTACTGGCACGGTCCAGGACCGGGGCGAAGAACCGCTTGAACGGCATCGGCCGCACCACCACGTCCTCGACCCAGTCGAGGCGCGTCCCCCACGTCCCCGGAGTGCCGACGCGGGGCTCCGGGGTGAGCGTGATCTCGGCCCAGCCACCGAGCAGGCGACCCGTCTTGACGATCCGGAACACCGCAGGAGCCGCCTGGTCACCCGACGCCGGCGGGTCCCACTGCGTCACGAGCATCGAGTCGGAGAAGGCCAGCGGCCCGACCCCGCTGATGCCGGCGAACCCCCACCCGAGCCGGGGTGCGCCGTCGTCGGTCACCATGCGCGTCATCGGCATCCAGTCGCCATAGCCGGCGAAGTCGGTGACGACGTCCCACACCGCGGCGGGGGTGGCCGAGGTGTGCCGGGTGAGGTGCAGCGTGCCCACGACCTCAGCGCCCCGTGTCGCTGTGGCTCTCGAGCTCGGCGATCCGGGCCTGGAGCCGGTCGAGGACGGCGTCCACCTGGTCCATCCGGTAGCCGCGCAGGGCGGTGTCGAAGCGCACCGAGGAGACCTCGTCGGACGTGAAGTCCGTGGACAAGGTGGGCTCGCTCTGGGTGGTCGTCGCGTCCGACATCGGGTCGTAGCCGAGCCGGCCGGTCACGAGCGCGGCGAACGCGCCGACGAGCAGCACGGCGACGACGGTGAAGAAGACCCAGATCACGGGGCTGATCGTCGCATGAAGTGCTGCGAGCGTCCTATTCAGCCCGCCGTGTGCAGGTCGCGGAGGTCCTCACCAGCAGATGCCGGAGCGATCGCACTGCGGGCCAGCATCTCCACCACGGCCGGGACGTCCTCGACGAGGAGCCTGACCGTCGCCTTGCACACCGTGTCCTGCCAGATCGACAGCACGACCCGGCCGCTCTCCGGGTGGCCGGAGATGCGCAGCGTCCGGCCACTGACGTCACGTCCGACGACGACGTCGCCGTGCCTCGGGAGCGGCGAGATGTTCACGCCTCCATCATCACCGTCGCCGGTGTGGGAGTCCATGGCTCACTCGGGCCGCTTCGGGACCACCGCCTGCTCGGCGGAGGTGACGATGCGGACGGCCTCGGCCACGTCATCGGTGAGGTGCAACAGGTCGATGTCCTTCTCGTTCACCGTGCCGGCCTCGAGCACCGTGCCACGGAGCCACTCCAGCAGGCCACCCCAGTACTCGGTGCCCATGAGGACGATCGGGAAGGAGGTGACCTTGCGGGTCTGCACGAGGGTCACCGCCTCGAACAGCTCGTCGAGGGTGCCGAAGCCGCCGGGCAGCACGATGAACCCCTGGGCGTACTTGACGAACATCGTCTTGCGGGCGAAGAAGTAGCGGAAGTTGACGCCGAGGTTCACGTGCTCGTTGAGGCCCTGCTCGAAAGGAAGCTCGATCCCCAGCCCCACCGACGCGCCTCCCGCCTCGACGGCTCCACGGTTGGCGGCCTCCATGGCGCCCGGCCCACCGCCGGTGATGACGGCATACCCGGCCTCGACGAGGGCACGACCCACCTCGGTGCCGAGCTCGTAGAACGGGGTGCCGGGCCTGGTGCGCGCCGACCCGAACACGCTCACGGCCGGGCCGAGCTCGGCGAGCGCGCCGAAGCCCTCCACGAACTCGCTCTGGATGCGCATCACCCGCCACGGGTCGGTGTGCAGCCAGTCGCTCGGGCCGCGGCTGTCGAGCAGCCGCTGGTCGGTCGTGGTCACCGGGACGCGCGAACCGCGCAGCGTCACCGGGCCCGTGTGGTAGTCGTAGTCGTGCTCGGTGGCGCCAGCGGTCTGCGTGCCCGCGGTCTGCGTGTCGTCCAGCGTCTCGTCGCTCACGCGCCCCAACCTACGGGAGCCGGATCGGTGACGCCGGTCAGGCCAGCCAGCGCAGCAGGGCTTCCTCGGCGGACACCAGTTGCGGCACGGGGCAACGCTCCTCGTCGTGGTGCGCGAGGTTGGGGTCGCCGGGCCCGAAGTTGACCGCGGGCACCCCCATCGCCGCGAACCGTGCGACATCGGTCCAACCCTGCTTGGCGATGACCTCGACACCGAGGGCTTCGACGAACGCCCGCGCCGCGGGGCGGTCCAGGCCGGGGCGCGCACCGCCGGCGTTGTCCTTGACGTCCACGACGAACCCGCTGAAGAGCTGGTTGACCAGGGCGACCGCGTCGTCCTCGGACTTGTCGGGCGCGTAGCGGTAGTTGACCGTCACGACGCAGCGGTCGGGGATGACGTTGCCGGCGATCCCGCCGCTGATGCCCACGGCGTTCATCGCCTCGCGGTACTCCAGTCCGTCGACCATGACCGTCTCGGGCTGGTACTCCGCGAGGCGGGTCAACACGTCGGCGGCGTCGTGGATCGCGTTGTGCCCGTTCCACGGTCGCGCACTGTGAGCGGCGATGCCCTTGGTGACGACCTCGGCGCGAAGCGTGCCCTTGCAGCCGCCCTCGACGATGGATCCGGTGGGCTCGAGCAGCACGGCGAACTCCGCGTCCTCGATGAGGTCGGGGCGCTGCTGCTGAACGTGCAGCAGTCCGTTGAACTCGCTGTCGATCTCCTCGCCCTCGTAGAACACGAAGGTCAGGTCGCGACTCGGCGCCGTGAGGAGGGCCGCCTTGAGCTGCACGGCCACACCGCCCTTCATGTCGACCGTCCCACGACCCCACAGGTCGTCTCCCTCGCGCCAGGTCGGCAGGTTCTGCGGGTCGACCGTCAGCGGCACGGTGTCGATGTGGCCGGCGAGGACGACCCGCTCGTTGCGACCGAGCTCGGTGCGGGCGACGAGGGTGTTGCCGATCCGCGTGACGGTGAGGTGGGTCAAGGGCTCGAGGGCCGCCTCGATCGCGTCGCAGACCCGCTGCTCGTCGCGGCTGACCGACTCGATGTCGCACAGCGCTGCCGTCAGCGTGACGACGTCGGCGGACAGGTCCAGGGGGGCGGGGTCGTCGAGGTGGTTCGCCATGGGCACGACCCTATCCAGCGTCCCGGGCAGCCGACTCGCTCCCCTAGGCTTGGCACCATGAGCAGTGAGCGCAGCGCATGGGGATTCGGACTCGCCACGACGACCGTCGACGGTGTCGTCCTCGACACCTGGTACCCCCAGCCGGCCCTCGGCGCCCGCCCCGGCGACGCCAGCGCCCCGGAGGAGCTGCGCGCGCTGGTGGGCGCCGACGAGCTGCGTCGGGTCCGCCGCGTCGTCGTGTCGGTCGAGATCGACCTGGACACGGCCCCGGCCGACGCCTCGGACGCCTACCTGCGACTGCACCTGCTGTCGCACTGCCTCGTCGCGCCGAACAGCATCAACCTCGACGGCATCTTCGGTGTCCTCGCCAACGTCGTGTGGACCACCCAGGGCCCTTGCGCCGTGGACGGTTTCGAGCTGACCCGGGCGCGCCTTCGGATGCGTGGCACCGTCAATGTCCTCGGCATTGACAAGTTCCCCCGGATGGTCGACTACGTCGTGCCGACCGGCGTGCGGATCGCCGATGCCGACCGCGTTCGGCTCGGTGCCCACCTCGCGCCGGGCACCACGGTCATGCACGAGGGCTTCGTCAACTACAACGCCGGCACCCTCGGCAGCTCGATGGTGGAGGGCCGGATCTCCCAGGGCGTGGTCGTCGGCGACGGCTCCGACATCGGGGGCGGCGCGTCCACCATGGGCACGCTGTCGGGCGGCGGCACCGAGCGCGTCCGCGTCGGCGAGCGCTGCCTGCTCGGCGCCGAGTCGGGCCTCGGCATCGCCCTCGGCGACGACTGCGTCGTCGAGGCCGGGCTCTACCTCACCTCCGGCACCAAGATCACCCTGGCCGACGGCCGGGTGGTCAAGGCCCGTGAGCTCTCCGGCCAAGACAACCTGCTGTTCATCCGCAACTCGGTCACCGGCACCGTCGAGGCCAGGGCCCGTGACGGCCACGGCATCGTGCTCAACTCCGCCTTGCACGCGAACGACTAGCCGTGGCCCCCAGCAAGCGCAGGAACGGTCTGGTCCACCACGAGCACCGCAGGCGGTCGCGCACCCGTCGCGTCGTCACGCGGATCGTGCTGGTGCTGTTCGCGATCGGCATCATCGGCGGCGGCTGGCTGGCCCTGCAGGGCACGCTGCGCAACCTCGGCGGCCCGCGCTGCCAGGCCACCGCGCTGGGAACCAGCGTTGACTTCGACCCGAGCCAAACGGCATACGCGGCCACCATCGCCGCGGTGGCCGAGAAGCGCGGGCTGCCCGCACGCGCCAGCACCATCGCGATCGCCACGGCGATCCAGGAGTCCAAGCTGCGCAACCTCGCCTACGGCGACCGTGACTCCGTCGGCCTCTTCCAGCAGCGTCCCAGCCAGGGGTGGGGCACCGAGAAGCAGATCCTCGACCCTGTCTACGCGAGCAACCGGTTCTACGACGCCCTGGTGAAGATCAAGGGCTACGAGCAGATGCGCATCACCGAGATCGCCCAGAAGGTGCAGCGGTCCGCCTACCCCGAGGCGTATGCCGAGCACGAGCAGGAGGGGCGGCTGCTCGCCTCCGCCCTGAGCGGGCACTCCCCCGGTGGTCTCGGGTGCCGGCTCGACGACGCCACCGACGGGACGCCCATCGATCTGAAGGCGGCCCTGTCGACGGAGCTCGGGGTCTCGAGCACGGTCAACGGTCGGGTGCTGACGGTCAAGGCGGGTTCGGAGCGCAAGGCCTGGAGCGCCGGGTCGTTCGCCGTCGCCAAGGCGGCGCAGTACGGCGCGACCAAGGTCCGCGTCGGCTCCAAGGAGTGGACCCGCACCCGCGACGCCGACGGCTGGACCTGGAAGTCCGTCAAGGGCGGCTCGGCGAGCACCGTCACCGTCACCTTCCCCGCCACCGGCTGACGCTCGTCCGGGGCCGTTGGCGGACGTCTGCGACCTGTCCTCAACCCGTTCGAGGATGTGCGGCGGCTCGGTCGAGGTCTGTTCACCTCGGCGCCGACACGTCATGCTGGCGAGGAGTCCCGTCGATCACGGAGGCATGCCATGGCGGTGCGGTGTCGTCGCTCGAGCGCCCCTCTCGCACTGCTCCTCGTCCTGCCGCTGGCGGCCTGCGCAGCCACTCCATCCGGCGGGACCGGCACGTCCACCCGCACGTCGACGCGCACGGCTGCCTCGACGAGCAGCAGTGCGCCGACGCCAGCGGGAACGGCGGGCGTCACCAGCGCCTCCACGACCTGCACCGGTCACGCGTTCACGATCGCGCTCGGCCGCGCGACCAAGGAGGTCGCCGGCGTCACGGCCCACTACGGCACGCTCCATGCTTCGGCACACTGTCCCGGGGCTCGCGGAGCGTCAGTGCTCGAGTCGCGCGTGGCCGCACTGGTGGCCTCGCGCCTCAAGGAGTGGTCACAGGCCTGGTCCGGTGCCGCGGGCCAGAGTGGTCCCGGACGCGCCAGCTTCGAGAACTCGCTGACCGTGCCGGTGAACACCTCTGGGCTCGTCGTGGTCGCCTCGAAGGTCGACTCGTATGCCGGTGGCGCCCACCCCGACACGGAGCTCGACTCAGTCACCGTCGACACCCGGACGGGACAGGTGCTGACCCGCGACTCCGTCGTGGCCGAGATGCGCAGGGCCGGAGGTCCCGCCTGGGACTTCGACCGCGAGCTCGACCGGGGCGCTTCGGCGGCGCTTCGCGGACGCAACCAGCAGGCCAGCCCGCCAGCACTGCACCTGCGGACCGCAGACGTGCAGGTGTACCCGACCCCGCAGGGCCTGAGGGTGACGGCCGACGGCCTCGGGGCTGCCATCGGGGCCGTGGAGTTCACCATCGCCTGGGACCGGCTGGTCGCCCCCGGTGACTCGATGTCGTTCATCCCTGCCGGGTGGCGGTGACGCACGCAGCGAGGCCCGGTTCCGTGCGGAACCGGGCCTCGCGGCATACCTGGCTGCGGGTGGGTCAGCGGGCGCTGAAGTCCACGTAGTCGCGCTCGGTGGCGCCGGTGTAGATCTGGCGCGGGCGGCCGATCTTCGTCTGCGGGTCCTCGATCATCTCGCGCCACTGGGCGATCCAGCCGGGGAGGCGGCCGAGGGCGAAGAGGACGGTGAACATCTTGGTCGGGAAGCCCATGGCCTTGTAGATGAGGCCGGTGTAGAAGTCGACGTTGGGGTAGAGCTTGCGCTCCACGAAGTAGTCGTCCTCGAGGGCGCGCTGCTCGAGCTGGAGCGCGATGTCGAGGAGCGGGTCCTTGACGCCGTTCTTGTTGATGATGGTGTCGGCGGTCTTCTTGATGATCGCGGCGCGCGGGTCGTAGTTCTTGTAGACCCGGTGGCCGAAGCCCATCAGCTTGACCCCGTCCTCCTTGTTCTTGACCTTGCGGACGAACGCGTCCACGTCGCCGCCGTCGGCCTGGATCTGGGCCAGCATCTCGAGCACGGCCGAGTTGGCACCACCGTGCAGGGGCCCGGACAGCGCATGGATGCCGGCGGAGACCGAGTTGAACAGGTTGGCCTGGGCGGAGCCGACGAGGCGGACCGTCGAGGTCGAGCAGTTCTGCTCGTGGTCGGCGTGCAGGATGAGCAGCAGGTCGAGCGCCTTGACCATGTCGTCATCGAGGTCGTAGGGCTCGGCGGGGAAGCCGAAGGTCATGCGCAGGAAGTTCTCGGTGACCGACAGGGAGTTGTCGGGGTAGAGGAACGGCTGGCCGACGGACTTCTTGTAGGCGTAGGCCGCGATCGTCGGCAGCTTGGCCAGCAGGCGCACGGTCGAGATCTCGACCTGCTCCTTGTCGAACGGGTCCAGGCTGTCCTGGTAGAAGGTGCCGAGGGCAGAGACCGCGGACGACAGCACCGGCATCGGGTGGGCGTCACGCGGGAAGCCGCCGAAGAACGCCTTGAGGTCCTCGTGCAGCAGCGTGTGGCGACGGATCTTGGAGTCGAAGTCGTCGAGCTCGGACTGCGTCGGCAGCTCGCCGTAGATGAGGAGGTAGGAGACCTCGAGGAAGCTCGACTTCTCGGCGAGCTGCTCGATCGGGTACCCGCGGTAGCGCAGGATGCCCTGGTCGCCGTCGATGAAGGTGACCGCGCTGTTGCAGGAGGCAGTGTTGACGAACCCGATGTCCAGGGTGGTGTTGCCGGTCGCCTTCATCAGCTTGCTGATGTCGTAACCGTCGTTGCCCTCGGCGGCCTTGACCAGCGGGAGGTCGAGTTCGGTGTCACCGGCCTTCAGCGTGGCGCCCGTGGATCCGTCGTTGCTCATGCGTAAACCGTCCTTGAATGTCGCGGTGCGGGCACCCTGCAGACGGCGTGCCTCGCGCGTATCGACGCTACCCCAGAACCGCGTGGTGCCGGAAAACGGGGGACCTCAGGCCGACAGCCTCGCAGCGGCTGCAGCGATGCGCTCGTCGGTCGCCGTCAGCGCGATCCGCACGTGCTCTCGCCCGGCGTGGCCGTAGAACGTGCCTGGTGCCACGAGGATCCCGCGAGAGGCGAGCGCGTCGACCGTGGCCCACGCGTCCTCCCCCCTGGTGGCCCAGAGGTAGAGACCGGCGTCGGAGTGGTCGACCCGAAGCCCGAACCCCTCGACCGCCGTACGCAGCGTGGCGCGGCGTGCCGCGTACCTCGCCTTCTGCTCGGCGACGTGGGCGTCGTCGGCGATCGCCGCGGTGACGGCCTGCTGCACCGGCCACGGCACGATCATGCCGGCGTGCTTGCGCACCTCGAGCAGCCGACGCACCAGGGCCACGTCGCCGGCGACGAACGCCGCGCGGTAGCCCGCGAGGTTGGACTGCTTGCTCAGGGAGTAGACCGCGAGCAGGCCCTCGTGGCTGCCTCCGCAGACCCGTGGGTCGAGGATGCTCGGCGTCGTCGGCTCGGTGGAGTCGGTGCGCCAGTCGAGCTCGGCGTAGCACTCGTCGGACGCGACGACGACCCCGTGCTGACGCGCCCAGGCGACCACCTTGGCGAGGTGGTCGATGCCCAGGACGCGGCCGGTCGGATTGCTGGGACTGTTGAGCCACAACAGCTTTGGCGTGGTCGCCGCAGTGAGCGGGCCCAAGGCGTTGAGGCCGTCGACGACCTGGGGCGTCGCTCCGGCGAGGCGCGCTCCGACGTCGTAGGTCGGGTAGGCGATGCCGGGGTAACCCACGACGTCACCGGCGCCGAGGCCGAGCAGGGTGGGCAGCCAGGCGACGAGCTCCTTGGACCCCACCGTCGGCAGGACGCCGTCGGGATCGAGGTCCGGGACGCCGCGTCGGCGGGCGAACCACGAGGCCACCGCCTCCCGCAGGGCCGGGGTGCCGTAGGTCTGCGGGTAGCCGGGCGCATCGGCCGCGGCGCGCAGGGCGTCCTGCACGACACCGGGCGTGGGGTCGACCGGGGTCCCGACGGACAGGTCGACGATCCCGCCCGAGACAGAGCTCGCCCGCTCCTTGTAGGGAGCGAGCGAGTCCCAGGGGAAGTCAGGCAGAGCCCGCAGGCCCGTCACGCCGGGCTCACTCGTCGTGGGACTGAGGAGGCAGGTCGGCGATGAGGGGGTGGTCCTTGGGGATCAGGCCGAGCTTGGCGGCCCCACCGGGGCTGCCGAGGTCGTCGAAGAACTCGACGTTGGCCTTGTAGTAGTCGGCCCACTGCTCGGGGGTGTCGTCCTCGTAGTAGATCGCCTCGACGGGGCAGACGGGCTCACACGCACCGCAGTCGACGCACTCGTCGGGGTGGATGTAGAGGGACCGCTCACCCTCGTAGATGCAGTCGACGGGACATTCCTCGATGCAGGCCTTGTCCTTGAGGTCAACGCAAGGCTGGGCGATCACGTACGTCATGGCCACATACTATGCGGCCCATGTCAGCAGACGTGCGCAGGATCGCCCTGGGGTCCCGAGTGGTGGTCAGGTGGCGGCTGGACGAGCCGGACCGCACCTCCGGCGCCACCCTGACCGACAGTGTCGGGGTGCTCAGCGCACGTGACGACGAGCACCTCGTGGTCGAGACCTCCAAGGGACCGGTGAGCATCGAGCTGTCCCGGGTGACCACCGCCAAGGAGGTCCCCCCGAAGCCCTCCCGTCGCGGCGCTCCCCACCTGGCCCTGACGATCGAGGACCTCCAGCGGGTGATGGTCCCCGCCTGGGGTGCCCTCGAGCGTGGCAGCCTCGGCGACTGGCTGCTGCGCGCCTCTGCCGGCTACACCGAGCGCGGCAACTCCGTGGTCCCGGTCGGGAGCCCCGGGAGACCCCTCGACGCAGCGGTCGAGGACGTCGAGCGCTGGTATGCCGCTCGCGGCCTGCCGGCCAAGTTCGCCCTCGCGGGGCCGGAGGGTTTCGACCCGTCGGACGACCCGCTCGGGGCGCTGCTGGTCGCCCGTGGCTACACCGTCGGCAGCCGCACCCTCAACCTCACGGCGGCGCGCGAGACCATCGCGGCCGCAGACCCGGGGGGCCCGGCCGTGACGGTCGCGGACCAGCTGTCACCCGGGTGGCTGGAGAGCTACCACCGCACCCGCGCCACGGTGCCGGGTGCCACGGAGGCCGTGCTGAGCGACGGTCCCCGAGTCCTCTTCGGCAGCATCACCCCCGGCGGAGGCCTGTCCCAGCAGCTCGGCCTGCGAGCTGCGGACGCGGCGGGTACGACGCCGATCGCCTTGGCACGACTGGGGATCGGCGCCGGATGGGGCGGCCTCGGCGCGGTCTGGACTGATCCGGCATACCGGGGGCGGGGCCTGGCCGCCCACCTCACCGCACGCCTGGCCGTGGCACTGCGCGACGAAGGGGTGTCACTCATGCACCTCCAGGTCGAGCACGACAACGAGCCGGCGATCCGGCTCTACCGCAGACTCGGGTTCGCCGTGCACTCGTCGTACGTGTACCTCACCGCCCAGCGCCCCACGTCCCCGCGCCCCACTTCCCCGCGCCCCACTTCCCCACAAACTGGTGGCGGAGGAGCGGGGCCGGCAGGGACAGTGTCGCCATGACCTCACGCATCTCCCACACCTCCATCGACTCCCGCGACGCCCTCGCCCAGTCGATCTGGTGGGCCGACGTCCTGGGCTTCCGCGAGGACCCGCGCGACCCGAACCTGCCCGGCCACGAGGAGTGCATGATCTTCTCCCCCGACGGCCGGCAACGGGTCCTGTTCATCGAGGTGCCGGAGGGCAAGACGGTCAAGAACCGCGTCCACTTCGACCTGTGGCCGACCGACCGCACGATGGACGAGGAGGTCCAGCGGCTCCTCGGCGCCGGAGCCACCCTGGTCCAGGACCTGCGCGACCAGCACGGGCCGGGCACGGGGTGGGCGACGTTGGCCGATCCCGAGGGCAACGAGTTCTGCGTGCTGCGCAGCGAGTCGGAGCGGCCCGATCCCTATGCCCACCTGGTGAGCTGACAGGGGCCCGGGGCGTCCCCCGGAGGCGGATAGCCGCGTCCGGCCACTCGGGTCGGGTCAGCCGTGGGTGCAGGTGACGTCGTCCTCGGGGATGTAGTGCGTGTCGAACTGCGACGTGCGGATGGTCCTGCCCGCCTTGGTGAAGATCCGGCTGACCGTCACGTCGAAGCCCGGGGTCGGGGTCTGGACGACGCACCCCTCGGAGCTGTCGACGATCTTCTTCGGCTGGACGACGTTGCGCCGCGGGCCCTTCACCGCCTTCACGTCCCACACCTTGGTCCCGTAGAAGGTGACCGTGACGGCGCTCCCCTTGACGTAGGACTGGATGAGGATGCCGTACCCGGTGTCGTTGGTGAAGCGGTTGTCGACGTCCGGCCAGGAGATCGTCGCCTCGCGCCCCTCCGGGTAGCGCGAGATGTAGAAGCTGTGCGGGTGGTGCTCCTCGATCTTGGCCCCGGAGAAGAAGATCGCGTTGAACAGCGTCGTCGACAGCTGGGAGATCCCGCCGCCGTAGTCCTTGGTCAGCCGGCCGTTGAGGATGACCGGGGCGGAGTTGTATCCCTTTGCGGCCGTGCGCTGCCCGAGCCGCTGGTTGAGGCTGAACGTCGCACCCGGGGCGACGTAGGTGCCGTTGAGGGTGCGCGCGGCGATGGTGATGTTCTCGGTGCGCGGCGGGTTGAAGGGGAAGACCGAGCTGAAGGAGGAGATGACCCCCTTGGGCTTGATCTTGTTGGCCTGGGCGGTGCTCAGCTTGGGCTGCACCGTCTTCGCGGAGATCGTGGCGGTGCGCGAGGAGGACGTGAGCGCCGGGACCACCGCCCGGACGATCGAGGCGTCGTCGAGCGTCGACCCCGTCGACGACGGTATGACGACTGGCTTGGTGCCGCTGAACGTGATCCTCGCGTCCTTCGGCTTCGTCTCCAGCCCTGCCTCGGACGCCGCGCCGCGCACGACCGCCACGAGCTTGGCGTCGTCGACCACCGGCGTGAGCTTGCCGTCCTGGGCCTTCATCGAGACCGCGGGTGCGAAGTCCACGGGCTTCACCGAGAACTTCTTGGCCCCGACGACCACCGTGACGGGCCCCGACATCGCCGGGGTGGCGAACTCCGATGCGGCGCGCCGGACCTCCTCGGCCGACACGTCGGGCTGCACCGTCTCGAACTTGGCGCCGACGGGACCGGCGGTGGGCCATCGCGCGGCGATCACGTCCGCGGTGCCGGGCACGGACAGGGCCGCACCCACCACGGGCTCGACCACGCTCGGCTTTCCGGCGGGGAAGGTGATGGCACCCTGGACGACCTGTGTCTCGAGCGTGGACCTGATCGACGTGACGGCCGCCTCGAGCCGGGCGCGGTCCACGGTGGTCCGCAGCGGTTCGGCGTTCCCGCCGGTCAGGTGGTTCCAGACGTCCGCCGGCTTCAGGCTGAACCCTGTGAGCCGGCCGACGGTACCGCCGAGGTCGAGCGAGAGACCGGCAGCGGCCGGCTCGAGCTGGGCCGACTTCTCCCCGGCGGTCACGGTGATGACGCCCTTCTGCGGGTCGCCCAGCGCGCGCCCCAGCGTGCGCTCGGCCGCCGTCGGGGACATGCCTCCGATCGGCACCCCGGACACCGAGGTGTTGGCGGGCACATGGCGGCCCAGGAACCAGGCCATGCCGAGGTAGGCCGATGCCAGGACCAGCAGGGCGATCCCGAACCTCAGACCGGGCGAGCCGCTCTCCCTCACGCCCGTTCTCCCATCACTTCAGCGCCTCGTAGCGGCTGCGGTAGTACACCAGCGCGTCCGCGGGGTGCTCGTTGCTCGAGAGCGACACTACTTCGCCGACCACGATGCTGTGGTCTCCGGCAGGGTGCACGTCGGTGGTCCGGCACTCGATCGTCGCCATTGCTCCGTCGAGCAGCGCCACGCCGGTGACCTCGCCGCGGTGGTGCGGGATCCGGTCCAGCTGCCCGTGCAGCGGCCTGCCCTGCGTCGAGAGCCACTGGGCCACGGGACGCTGGTCGGCACCGAGGATGCTGACGCCCCAGATGCCGGCCTCGGTGACCGCGTCGTGGAAGCGCGCGTCCACCTCGACGCAGACCAGGACGAGCAAGGGGTCGATCGACACCGAGGTGATGGCGTTGGCCGTCATGGCGTGGTCGTGCTCACCGCTGCGCGTCGTCAGGACGGTGACCCCCGTCGCGAACCGCCCCATGGCCAGGCGGAACTGGTCGGGGTCGACGGAGGGCGCGGAGTCGGTGCTCACCAGGGGTTTCCTTCGGTCAGGTCGGTGGCTCGCGGTGCGGGAGCCCCGGACGGAGCGTGGGCGCCGGCGATGGCCGGGTCACCGCCTCCAGGTGCCACGAGAGGTACCAGGAGCCTGCCCGTCGCGGGGTCCATCAGGGCGAACCCCTCACGTCCGGACAGGCGTGCGGCGATGTCGTTGGACAGGGCGTACGTCTGGCCGTCGACGGTCACCTGGGTGGCGTGGGAGCGCAGTGCCTGCGCCTGGACGGGGACGAGGTCGGGCGCGACCACCTCGTGCGTCACCCGGTCGTCCGCCACGACGGACGGGGGGTAGTCACCCTCCGGGTCCGGGAGCGTCCACGAAGAGTGGGCGGGCAGGTTCTGGGCCAGCCACCGGCGGTCCTCACGGGCCCAGGACCGTGGCGTGAGAACGGCATACAGCAGTGGACGCTGGTCCGGCGGCAGGGACGCGATGGCCGCGCACGTCACCCGGTGCGTCTGGACGTGGTCCGGGTGCCGGTAGCCCCCGTGCTCGTCGTAGGTCACGACGGCGACCGGGCGCACCCGGCGCACCACGTCGGCGACCATCGCGGCGGCCACCTCGGGGTCGGCACGCACGAACGTGTCGGGACCGGGAGGCTGGTCCAGACCCGCCATCCCCGAGTCGCGGTAGACGGACATGCGGTTCCCGTCCTCGCCCAGCACCTCGTGGGTCACACCGAGGACGGCCATGGCCCCCCGCAGCTCCTCCCTGCGGTGGGGACCGAGCGCGTCGTCGTGGTGGACGTCGAGGTGGACCAGGTCAGGAGGGATCACCTCGCCCTCCTCCCCCAGCGTGCAGGTGAGCACGTGGACCGGGTGACCTGCCCTGGCGTAGCGCGCCATGGTGATCCCCGTCGTCAGGGTCTCGTCGTCCGGGTGCGCGTGGACGAACAGGAGGGGTGCTCGCACGGAGGGCTGCGGGGCGTTCGCCGGGGTGGTCACCTGCCTATTCCACACCGATGGTCGCGAGGTCCACGAACCCACCCAGGGCCTCGTTTGCGGCGAGGCCGCTCACGGAGGTCCCGGCGATGAACAACGACCGGCGCTGGGCGAGGGCGATGAAGGCCCCCTTTCTGGCCAGAGCGGCGTCGAGTTCGGCCCACGCGGCGGCCTGCGCCGTGGGGTCCCCGATCGTCGAGATCCTGGTGATCTCCTTGTCGACGCCGGCGTCGGCAAAGGCTCCGAGGTCGCGACCGGTGCCACCGGCGGAGAGGTTGAGACGGCTGTCGAACAGGGGCGGGATGACCGTGGAGGCGGCCGGCCACGCGGGCGCCCAGTTGGCCCAGAAGACATCGGTCTTCGCGGCGACCCCGGGCCCGGCGACGGCGCTGAAGTAGTCCTTCTGGATGGGCTGGAGCTGCACCGAGAAGCCGGCCTGCTCCCACCCGTTGACCAGGGCCGCCATCGCCTTGTCCGCCGTCGGTGTCGAGCGGTAGGCGACCTTGATCTTCACCGGGAGCGTCAGGCCCGAGGCCCGGAGGGCCGCGCGGGCCTTGGCCGGGTCCCCGGCGGACACGGATCCGAGGGGATCGACCTCACGGTGTCCGGCCAGGGACGGGCCGAGCAGGGTGGAGGTGGGCGTCGCTGCGCTCGTGCCGCCCAGCGCGGTGACGTAACCGTCGCGGTTGGTGGCCAGCGCGAGGGCGCGACGGACGTCCGCGTTGCGCATGACCCGGGAGGCGAAGCTCGGCGCGAGGTAGTCGACGAACTGCGACCTGGGGTTGATGGCGCGACGGCTCAGCGCGTCGTCGGACAGCACCTGCTGCTGCAGAGCGGGCGGAGCCGAGTCGAGCGTGACCGCTCGCTTGCGGTCACCGGCGTCGTTGATGACCTGCTGGACGGCGGTCTGTGACTCGATGCCCTGGACGTACTGGATGGAGTCGGGCTCTCCTCGTCGGATCGGATCTGATCCCTTGTCCCACTTGGGGTTTCGGACGAAGACGCCACCCGAGCTGGCATCCCATGAACCCTGGAGCTGGTAGGGGCCGTTGGAGAAGACGGCAAGGGCTCCGCCCGCCTTGCGGTCCTGCGACTTCTTGAAGGGGGCGAACACGGGCAGCGCCACGACCTGGTTGAAGTCGGTCATCGGCGTGCTCAGGCGGAACGTGATCTTCGGCCCCTCGCAGGTCACCGCCTTGTCGTACGCCGCCTGCCCGACGCCGGTGAAGGGACCGGTGTAGGTGGACGTCCCGTCGGGCTTGCGCGGGATGTCGAGGTAGGCCAGAGGGTAGTTGAGGCCCTCGACGGACCACGGCTTCGCGAAGGACCGCGAGACGCCGTAGCGCACGTCCTCGCAGGTCACCGGCGAGCCGTCCTGCCACGCGACGCCCTTGCGCAGGACGAAGGACCAGACCTTGAGCGAGTCGTCGTGCGTGCCGGCGTCGGTGGCCAGGTCGCCGACGACCCCACGCTGGGCGGCCGCGTCGGCCCCTGCCGGGTGCGCGGTCAGCGTGCGGATGAAGGTCCTGCCCGCGAAGGCCACGTCCTGTGGAGTCGTCATCCGTTGCGGGTCCCAGGTGGCCACGGGCCCCAGGGACAGCACGGACAGCCGACCCGGCACGCCACCGTCGGGTGCCGCGGCACGGTCGGCCGTGCACCCGGTCGCCGTCACGGCGACCGCCGCGAGGGCGACGGCCACGACGGACCGACGGCCCGGTCTGCGCTGGGGCAGACCGGGGGGCCGGGAGGCACTCAGCAGGCGTCTGACGACCACGCGCACCAGCCCGCCGCGATCAGGCGTTGCGCGCCCGGGAGGCGGCGCGAGCTCGCAGGGTCTGGTCGAGCTCGACCTTGCGGATGCGGACGGCTTCGGGGGTGACCTCGACGCACTCGTCCTCGCGGCAGAACTCGAGCGACTGCTCGAGGCTGAGCTTGCGCGGCGGCACGATCTTCTCGAAGTTGTCCGAGGAGGAGGCGCGCACGTTGGTGAGCTTCTTCTCCTTGGTGATGTTGACGTCCATGTCGTCGGCGCGGGAGTTCTCGCCGATGATCATGCCCTCGTAGACCTCGGTGGTCGGGTCCACGAACAGGGTGCCGCGCTCCTGGAGGTTGACCATGGCGTACGCGGTGACGACACCGGTGCGGTCGGACACGAGCGAGCCGCTGGTGCGGGTCACGATCGGGCCGAACCACGGCTCGTAGTCCTCGAAGACGTGGTGGGCGATGCCGGTGCCACGCGTCTCGGTGAGGAACTCGGTGCGGAAGCCGATGAGCCCACGCGACGGCACGAGGAACTCCATCCGGATCCAGCCGGTGCCGTGGTTGGTCATCTGCTCCATGCGGCCCTTGCGGGCGGCCATGATCTGCGTGATCGGGCCGAGGAACTCCTCGGGGGTGTCGATCGTGAGGCGCTCGACCGGCTCGTGCGTCTTGCCGTCGATCTCGCGGGTGACCACCTGCGGCTTGCCGACGGTGAGCTCGTAGCCCTCGCGCTTCATCTGCTCGACGAGGATGGCGAGCGCGAGCTCACCACGGCCCTGGACCTCCCAGGCGTCGGGACGCTCGGTGGTCAGGACGCGCAGCGACACGTTGCCGATGAGCTCCTTGTCGAGGCGGTCCTTGACCATGCGGGCGGTGACCTTGGACCCACGCACGCGGCCGACCATCGGGCTGGTGTTGGTGCCGATGGTCATGGAGATCGCCGGCTCGTCGACGGTGATGACGGGCAGCGGGATGGGGTTCTCCGCGTCGGCCAGGGTCTCGCCGATCATGATCTCGGGGATGCCCGCGATGGCGATGATGTCGCCGGGGCCGGCGGACTCGGCGGGCTTGCGCTCGAGGGCCTCGGTCATGAGGAGCTCGGTGATCTTGACGCGCTCGACGGTGCCGTCGACCTTGCACCACGCGACGTGCTGGCCCTTCTTGATCGTGCCGTTGCGCACGCGCAGGAGGGCGAGGCGACCGAGGAAGTTGGACGCGTCGAGGTTGGTGACGTGGGCCTGCAGCGGCGCCTCGTCGTCGTACGTCGGGGCCGGGATCGTCGACAGGATCGTCTCGAACAGCGCCTCGAGGTTCTCGGAGTCCGGCAGGCCACCGTTCTCCGGGCGGGTCATCGACGCGCGACCGTTCTTGGCGGAGGCGTAGACGATGGGGAACTCGATCTGGTGCTCGTCGGCGTCGAGGTCCATGAACAGCTCGTAGACCTCGTCGACGACCTCGGCGATGCGCGAGTCGGGGCGGTCGACCTTGTTGATGCACAGGACGACCGGCATCTTCGCGGCGAGCGCCTTGCGCAGGACGAAGCGGGTCTGGGGCAGGGGGCCCTCGGACGCGTCGACGAGGAGGACGACACCGTCGACCATCGACAGGCCGCGCTCGACCTCACCACCGAAGTCGGCGTGACCGGGGGTGTCGATGATGTTGATCGTGGCGCCGTCGGCCAGGCCCGCCTCGGCGGCAGCCTTCCCGGCGTAGTGGATCGCGGTGTTCTTCGCGAGGATGGTGATGCCCTTCTCGCGCTCGAGGTCACCGGAGTCCATGGCACGCTCGTCGACGTGCTGGTGCTCGCCGAACGCGCCGGCTTCCCAGAGCATCTTGTCGACCAGGGTGGTCTTTCCGTGGTCGACGTGGGCAACGATGGCGACATTGCGGATGTCACCGCGGGTCTTCATGGGCATGAGCACCATTGTCTCAGGCTTTCGAGCACGTCAGGACCACCCCGTCCCTGCGGGGTGACCACCCCACAGGCGGGGTACGGCGCGGGGCCGACCACGCGCCGTACCGCACCTCGGGGGCAGCTGCCTCCGACTGCTACGGATCAATGGCGTTCGACCGTGGTTGCGGCCCGGTGCGGTCGTTCAGCGCATCCGGGCGGCGATGACGTCGACGATCGGCAGGTCCGCGGCCAACCACGGAACGTCGTACAGGTCGTCCACCGTGAGCCAGCGCAGCGCGTCGTGCTCCTCCAACGGCGCGGGCTCGCCCGACTCGACCACCACCCACCACAAGGTCATGGCGTAGGACTCCCCCAGCGGCCAGCGCCCGTCCTCCAGCGGACCGGGCAGCACCTCACCGAGCCGGACCGACACCCCGAGCTCTTCGGCCAGCTCGCGGTGCAGCGCCTGCTCCTCGCTCTCGCCCGGGTCCACCTTGCCACCGGCGAACTCCCACCCTCCGGCGAGCGCCGGCGGCTCGGTCCGACGTGCGCTCAACAGGCGCGTGGGGTGCTCGAGGTCGTCGACGATCGCAGCGCCGACCACTGATCGCACCTCGAATGTGCTTGCAGGAGAGGCGTTGTCAGTCATCTGTCCTCGTTCGCGTGGATCGTGCGGCTTCATCCCCAGTGTCCCCCAGGACCTTTTGCACCTTGGGCGCGGTCTCGGACGATTTCTGTCACGTCACGATTCCATACCACTGCCCTGAGGGGCTTCCCGCACGGAAGTCGAGGGATCAGAGTGGAAAGGCCGCCTCATCGGGTGCCCCGGTGATGGTGCCCGGACGCGACGGGAGGTCCCCAGTCATGACGGTGCCTCTCGAGGTCGGCGGCTCCGTGCCACAGCCGGAGGACGTGCTCCTCGGCGAGACCCAGATCGAGGGTCGCTCACTGGGCCAGATCGCCTGGCGACGCCTTCGCAAGGACAGGGTGGCCATGGCCGGTGGGGCCGTGCTCATCTTCCTGATCGGCGTGGCCATCTTCGCGCCCCTGATCGTCAAGGTGCTGGGCCACCCGCCGAACGAGTTCCACCAGGACCTCGTGGACACGCAGAACGGCACCCTCGGCGCCAAGGGCCCGCTCGGGGGGATCTCGTGGAAGTTCCTCATGGGGGTCGAGCCCGTCAATGGGCGTGACCTGTTCAGCCGGGTGGTCTACGGCTCTCGGATCTCCCTGCTGATCGCCTTCTTCGCCACGCTCCTGTCGGTGCTGATCGGCTCGACGATGGGGATCATCGCCGGCTACGTCGGCGGCTGGCTGGACGCAGCGATCAGCCGGCTTATGGACGTGTTCCTCGCCTTCCCGCTCCTCGTCTTCGCCATCGCCCTGGCCGGTGTCGTCCCCGACAAGGCGTTCGGCCTGACCGGCGAATCGCTGCGCATCGTGATGCTCATCTTCATCATCGGCTTCTTCAACTGGCCGTATGTCGGTCGCATCGTGCGCGGGCAGGCCCTGTCCCTGCGGGAGCGCGAGTTCGTCGACGCCGCCAAGGGCCTCGGTGCCCGGTCGCCATACATCCTGGGGCGCGAGGTGCTCCCCAACCTGCTTGCACCGATCCTGGTGTACGCCACGCTGCTGATTCCGACGAACATCCTCTTCGAGGCGGCGCTGTCCTTCCTCGGCGTCGGCATCCAGCCACCCACCGCCTCCTGGGGCGGCATGCTCTCCGACGCCGTCACGTACTACACGATGCCGCACTTCCTCCTGTGGCCCGGACTCGCGATCTTCGTGACCGTCCTCGCCTTCAACCTGTTCGGCGACGGACTTCGTGACGCCCTCGACCCCCGGGCCCGCTGACCCGCGACGACCCGGCCCTTGAAACCCATGAGAAGGGGGACACACCATGAGATCGACAAGATCGGCTCGCATGGCCATCGCCGCTGTCGTGGCGTTCGGTCTTGCCGCGTGCTCGGGGGGCGGAGGCAGCACCTCCGGCACAGGCTCCGGGGGTAGCGGCACGGCCAGCTTCAACGCCGCACTCAAGTCCGTCTACAACCCCTCGGACAAGAAGGGGGGCACGGTCAAGTTCGCCGACGAGGGCGAGCCGGACAGCACCGATCCCGGCGACACCTACTACGGCTACATGTGGAACTTCGTGCGCCTCTACACCCGGTCGCTGACCATGTTCACCATCGCCCCGGGCGATGCGAGCAACAAGCTCGTGGGCGATCTGGCCCAAGGCCTGGGCAAGGCGAGCGACGGCGGCAAGACCTGGACCTACACGTTGCGGCCGGGCCTGAAGTTCGAGGACGGCAGCCCGATCACGGCCAAGGACATCAAGTACGGCATCGAGCGGTCGACCGACAAGGCGACCTTCCCCGACGGCCCGACCTACTACGACTCGCTGCTCAACTGGCCGAAGGGCTGGGCGGGACCGTACAAGTCCAAGGGGATGAACACGGACTCCGCGATCTCGACCCCGAACGACCTGACCATCGTCTTCCACCTCAAGTCCCCGTTCTCGGGCTTCGACTACCTCGCGATGACCCCGCAGACGGCCCCGGTCCCGCAGGCGAAGGACACCGGCGCGAAGTACAAGGAGCACGTGGTCTCCAGCGGCCCGTACATGTTCGCGACCTATGCGGCTGGCAAGAGCTTCACGCTCAAGCGCAACCCCAACTGGAGCTCGAACGTCGACCCCAACCGCAAGGCGCTCCCGGACGGCTACGAGTACGACATGAACGTCAACAGTGACGACATCGACAACCGCATCGTCGCGGGCGACCTGGACGTCGCAGCCGTCGGCACCGGCGTCACTCCCGCCACGCAGAGCCGGGTGCTGTCCGACCCGACGCTCAAGGCGCGCTCCGACAACCCCACCCTGGCGCGGCTCTGGTACACCTCGATCAACCCGACGGTGAAGCCGTTCGACAACATCAACTGCCGCATCGCGGTCCAGTACGCCATGGACCGCACGTCCTACCAGACCGCCTACGGCGGCCCGTTCGCCGGCGGTGACCTGGCCACCACCCTGCTCCCCCCGGTGATCCCCGGCCACACGCAGTTCGACCTCTACCCGACCACGGACAGCAAGGGCGACCTGGCGAAGGCCAAGGAGTACCTCGCCAAGTGCAACCAGCCGAACGGCTTCTCGACCAACATCTCCTACCGCAACGAGCGCCCCAAGGAGAAGGCGACGGCAGAGGCCTGGCAGCAGCAGCTGGCCAAGGTCGGCATCAAGGTGACCCCGAAGGGCTACGCGAAGAAGGACTACTTCTCGACGTATGCCGGCAACCCGCCCTACGTCGTCAAGAACGACCTGGGACTCGTCGTGAACGGCTGGGGCGCGGACTGGAACGACGGCTACGGGTTCCTGGCACAGATCACCGACAGCCGCGTGATCCGAGACACCGGTGGCTCCTCGAACACCAGCGTGCGGATCCCGCAGGTGGACCAGCTCCTCGACCAGGCGTCGACCGAGCTGAACGTCGACAAGCGCAACGCGCTGTGGAGCCAGATCGACAAGCTGGTCATGAGCCAGGCGGTCATCTACCCCGGTGTGTACGCCAAGAGCCTCCTGCTGCGGGGCAAGGACCTGACGAACGTCTTCGTCAACCAGCAGTTCGGCATGTACGACTACACGGCTTTCGGCAAGCCGTGACGCGCCGTCCGACCGTCCGCTCCTGACCCGAGGAAGGTGAACGCCTACGACGGTCGGCCCGGGGTCTCCCCGGACCGACCGTCCCGGCAGCCAACGTGCTGACCTACATCTTTCGTCGAATGATCGCCTCGGTCCTGCTGCTGCTGGTCGTCAGCATGGTCGTCTTCGCGATCTTCTACCTCTTCCCCCGGTGGGCGGGCGCCACGCCCGAGACCCTCGCGACGAGGTACGTCGGACGGAGCGCGACGGCCTCCACCGTCAAGGCGACGGCTGAGTCGCTCGGCTTCTACGACCCTGTGTGGGTGCAGTACTGGCACTGGCTCAAGGCCGTGTTCGTCGGGCAGACCTACGACATGGGCGCCGAGGTCGTGAACTGCCCCGCTCCCTGCCTGGGCTTCTCGTTCCAGAGCAAGACCCCCGTCTGGCCGGACATCGTCGACCGGGCCCCGGTGACGTTCTCGCTGGCCGTGGGAGCGTCCATCCTGTGGTTGGTCGCCGGCGTCGCCACCGGCGTCCTGTCGGCCCTGCGACGCGGCACCTTCTTCGACCGGGCGGCGATGTCCGTCGCGCTCGCCGGGGTGTCCCTGCCCATCTTCTTCACCGGCCTCATCGGCCTGGCCCTGTTCAGCTACAAGATCCCGATCTTCGCGCCCGGCGGGTCCTACACCCCCTTCACCCAGAACCCCGCCAGCTGGGCCTACGACCTGCTCCTGCCCTGGATCACGCTGGCGTTCCTGTTCTCCGCGCAGTATGCGCGACTCACCCGGGCGGGCATGTTGGAGACGATGAACGAGGACTACATCCGCACCGCGCGGGCCAAGGGCCTGGTCGAGCGAACCGTCGTCCTCAAGCACGGCCTGCGCGCGACGCTCACCCCCATCCTGACCATCTTCGGGCTCGATCTCGGACTGCTGCTCGGAGGTGCCGTGCTCACGGAGAAGACCTTCTCGCTCAACGGACTCGGCAAGTACACGGTCGACGCCATCGAGAACCAGGACCTGCCACGCATCCTCGGGGTGACCCTCGTGGCGGCCTTCTTCATCGTGACGTCCAACCTGGTGGTCGACCTGCTGTACGCCGTGGTGGACCCGCGGGTGCGCCGATGACCCCTGACGCCCGGTCGCAGAGCAACCCGGTCCCGTCCCGGACCTCACCCTCCGCACACGGTGCGGGGGGCCTCGGACCGCCCCCGGACGACGCGTTCCTGTCCGTGCGCGACCTCCAGGTGCGCTTCCCCACCGAGGACGGGGTGGTCAAGTCCGTCGACGGCCTGTCCTTCGACCTCGCCAGGGGTCGGACCCTCGGCATCGTCGGTGAGTCCGGCTCCGGCAAGAGCGTCACCAGCCTGTCGATCATGGGCCTGCACGAGCCCGGAGCCGTGCAGATCCAGGGTTCCATCATGCTCGGTGGCACCGAGCTGGTGGGCGCCCCACCCGAGCTGGTCCGCGGTCTTCGGGGCAAGCGGATGGCGATGATCTTCCAGGACCCGCTGTCGGCGATGCACCCCTTCTACACCGTGGGTCAGCAGATCGTCGAGGCCTACCGGGTCCACAACGACGTGTCCAAGTCAGCTGCCCGCAAGCACGCCGTCACCATGCTCGACCGCGTGGGGATACCGCAGCCGGGCCGTCGGGTCGACGACTACCCGCACCAGTTCTCCGGGGGCATGCGGCAGCGCGCCATGATCGCCATGGCGCTGTCCTGCGACCCGGACCTGCTGATCGCCGACGAGCCCACCACCGCCCTCGACGTCACGGTCCAGGCCCAGATCCTCGACCTCATCCGCGACCTCCAGGGCGAGTTCAACTCGGCGGTCGTCATCATCACCCACGACCTGGGCGTCGTCGCCGAGCTCGCCGACGACATCCTCGTGATGTACGCCGGGCGGTCGGTCGAGTACGCGGCGTCGGACGACGTCTTCAACCATCCGCAGCACCCCTACACATGGGGTCTGCTCGGCTCGATGCCCCGTCTCGACCGCGAGACCACCGAGCGGCTCGCACCGATCCCCGGCACGCCGCCCAGCCTGATCCGCGTACCGCCCGGGTGCCCCTTCCACCCGAGGTGCCGCTTCCGCGACCGGGTCGGTGCCGCCTGCACGACGGAACGGCCCGACTTCCGCGAGGTGGCGCCCGACCACCGCATCGCCTGCCACCTCGATGCCAGGGACCGCGAGGAGATCTGGTCCCAGGAGATCCAGCCCTCGCTCGGAGCAGGAGCGGACACGTGACGACCGACGCACCTGGAACAGCCGACCTGATGCTGGAGGTCCGCGAGCTCACCAAGCACTTCCCGATCCGCAAGGGCCTGCTGCAACGGCAGGTCGGCGCGGTCCAGGCCGTCGACGGCCTGAACTTCGACGTGCGCACCGGGGAGACCCTGGCCCTGGTGGGCGAGTCCGGGTGCGGCAAGACCACCACCGGCCGCATGCTGACGCGGCTCATCGAGCCCACCGCGGGCTCGATCCTGCTCGAGGGTCGCGACATCACCCACCTGTCGGCGGCCAAGATGCGGCCGCTGCGCCGCGACGTCCAGATGATCTTCCAGGACCCCTTCTCCTCCCTGAACCCGCGACACACGGTCGGCACCATCGTGGGTGCGCCGTTCCGGCTGCAGGGCATCGAGACGCCGAACGGGGTCAAGAGGGCGGTCCAGGACCTGCTCGAGCTGGTCGGGCTCAGCCCCGAGCACTACAACCGCTACCCGCACGAATTCTCCGGTGGGCAGCGTCAACGGATCGGGATCGCGCGCTCCCTCGCGCTCAAGCCCAAGCTGATCGTCGCCGACGAGCCGGTCTCGGCGCTCGACGTGTCGATCCAGGCACAGGTCGTCAACCTCCTCGAGGACCTCCAGGACGAGCTGGGGCTCACCTACGTCGTCATCGCCCACGACCTGTCGGTCGTCCGCCACATGTCGGACCGCGTGGCCGTCATGTACCTCGGCAAGATGGTCGAGATCGCGAGTCGGGACTCCCTGTACGCGACGCCCATGCACCCGTACACCACGGCACTCATGTCGGCCGTGCCCATCCCCGACACCCGGCGCCGGCAGCACCGGGAGAGGATCCGGCTGCAGGGTGACGTGCCCAGCCCGATCAACCCGCCGCCCGCCTGCCGGTTCAACACGCGGTGCTGGAAGGCCCAGGACATCTGCCGGACCATCGAGCCCCCGCTCGCCGAGCTCGCCACCGGACACCACGTGGCGTGCCACTTCCCTGAGAACCTCACGCAGGGCCCGTTCCCGCAGGCGGCACCGACCGAGGCGGTCCGGCCCGGTGTCCTGTCCGACGAGGGTGGCCAGAGCTGAGTCCTGAGGCGCCCGTCCTGGCACTCATCTCACTTTCGTCACGTTCGCTCACTTGCGAGCCACGCCGAGACGGATATCGCTAGGGTCAGCGACCAACCGTGAAGGGGATTTGCTGTGCCATGCCCCCAACGGCGTAAGAAGTCACCATCCGCTCCACCCCTGGCGCCCGACCGGGTCGACCAAAGTTCGCACACAAGCGAGGTATTCATGAAGCTCACGCGAAAGACGACCCCGGTCGTCTTGGCGACGACGCTGGCCCTCACCCTGACGGCCTGCGCCCAGTCAGACCGAGGCTCCAGCAGCGGTTCCTCCTCCAGCGGTGGTGCCGTCAAGGACACCATCACCTTCGGCGCGGCAGGCGCCCCCGAGCTGTTCGACCCCTTCTACGCCACCGACGGTGAGACCTTCCGGGTCACCCGCCAGATGATGGAGGGCCTGGTCGGCATCAAGCCGGGCACCGCCGACATCGAGCCCGAGCTGGCCACCAGCTGGGAGGCCTCGGCCGACGGCAAGGAGTGGACGTTCAAGCTGCGCGACGGCGTGAAGTTCTGGGACGGCGAGGCGTTCAACGCCGCCGCGGTCTGCTACAACTTCGAGCGCATGTTCGACCAGAACGAGGTCGCCCAGGGCGGACCGGCCGGGTACTGGGCCGACGTCATGGGCTCGTTCAAGACCGACGCCAAGAACGCCCTCTACCAGGGCTGCACGGCCAAGGACGACATGACGGCGGTCATCAAGATCAACCGTCCGACCTCGAAGTTCCCCACGGCGCTGTCGCTGGACTCGTTCTCCATGCAGTCCCCGAAGGCGCTGAAGGACGGCGACGCCAACAACGTCACCAAGCAGGGTGAGGGCTTCGGCTTCCCCGCGTACTCCAAGAACCCGGTGGGCACCGGCCCCTACAAGCTCGAGAAGTTCGACGAGGCCAACAAGACGGTCACGCTCGTGCGCAACGACTCCTACTGGGGCGAGAAGGCGAAGACGGCCAAGCTCGTCTTCAAGATCATCCCCGACGAGAGCACCCGTCGCCAGGAGCTCGAGGCCGGCAGCATCGACGGCTACGACCTGCCCAACCCGGCCGACTGGAAGGGCCTGAAGGACTCGGGCAACCAGCTGCTGGTGCGTCCCGCCTTCAACATCCTCTACATGGGCCTCAACCCGGCCAAGAACCCGAAGCTCAAGGACCTCAAGGTCCGCCAGGCCCTGTACTACGCCCTCAACCGTGACCAGCTGGTCAAGACCCAGCTGCCCGAGGGCGCGACGGTGGCGACGCAGTTCATGCCCCCGACGGTGGCCGGCTACAACAAGAGCCTCGCGGGCTACAACTACGACCCGGCCAAGGCCAAGTCGCTCCTCAAGGAGGCCGGCGCCGAGGGCATGACCCTGACGTTCGCCTACCCGTCGGAGGTCTCGCGTCCCTACATGCCGGACCCGCAGAAGATCTACGAGGCGCTGCGCAGCAACCTCGAGGCCGTGGGCATCAAGGTCAACGTCGTCACCAAGCCGTGGAACGGTGGCTACCTCGACACCGTCGACAACGGGGGCTTCGACGCGTGGCTGCTCGGCTGGACCGGTGACTACAACTCGGCCGACAACTTCATCGGCACGTTCTTCGGAAGCCTGAAGACCAACGACTTCCACACCAGCGCGACGTCCTACGGCGCCAAGCTGTCCCAGGACCTCCAGGCCGCGGACAGCATCGTCGACGAGGGACAGCGCAACGCTGCCTACGAGAAGGTCAACCAGGAGATCATGGAGCAGGACCTCCCGGGCCTGGCCATCAGCCACTCCCCGCCGGCGCTGGTCGTCAGCGCCAAGCTGAAGGGCCTGGTGGCCAGCCCGCTGACCGCCGAGACCTTCTCCACGGTGACGGTGCAGAAGTAACCCGACGCTGACCTCGGACAGCACTTTCTGAGACCGTGGCCGTCCCAGCAGAACCGCTGGGACGGCCACAGTCATGAACGGACGACCGTCGTGAGCCCCACGGCCGTCGCAAGCGAAGGAGATTGAGCCCCTGTGCTGAGATTCATCATGCGAAGACTCCTCCAGATGATCGGGGTCGTCCTGGTCCTCTCCCTGCTCGTCTTCCTCTGGCTGCGCTCCCTCCCGGGCGGCACGGTGTCCGCCATGCTGGGTGAGCGCGCCACCCCCGCCCGACGGGCGGCGCTCGAGCGGTCGCTCGGGCTGGACCAGCCGATCTACGTGCAGTACTGGGAGTTCCTCAAGAGGGCGGCGACCGGCCAGTTCGGCTCGTCGACCGGGGTGCTGCCGGGCACCGACGCACTGCAGATCTTCCTGCAGCGATTCCCGGCCACCATCGAGCTGAGCATCTTCGCGATGACCCTCGCTGTCGCGTTCGGCATCCCGCTGGGATACATCGCCGCTCGTCGCCGGGCGAGCATGTTCGACAACGTCTCGATCGTCGGGTCGCTCATCGGCGTGGCGGTGCCGGTCTTCTTCCTCGCCTTCCTGCTCAAGTACTGGTTCGCGATCCAGCTGCACTGGCTGCCGGTCTCGGGTCGCCAGGACCCCAGCATCGACGCCACGCGTGTCACCGGGTTCTTCGTGCTCGACGGCCTGCTCACCCGTGAGTACGACGCGACCTGGGACGCCGTCAAGCACCTGATCCTGCCGGGCGTCGCCCTCGCGACGATCCCCTTCGCGGTGATCTTCCGGATCACCCGCGCCTCGGTGCTGGGCGTCATGGACGAGGACTACGTGCGCACGGCCGAGTCCAAGGGACTGAGCAGCCGGGTCATCCGAGGGCGCCACATCCTGCGCAACGCCCTGCTGCCCGTGGTGACGACCATCGGCCTGCAGACCGGCGGTCTGCTCGTCGGTGCCGTGCTGACCGAGCGGGTCTTCTCCTTCGGCGGGATCGGCGAAGCCGTGGCGATCGCCTTCGAGCGCCGGGACTACTCGGTGCTGCAGGTGCTGATCCTCGCGGCGGCCATCACCTTCGTCGTCATCAACCTTCTGGTCGACATCGCGTATGCCGTGATCGACCCCCGAGTGCGGACGAGGTGACCCTGTGTCAAACCCTCTCAACCCCCTGAACAAGAAGCAGCGGATCGACGAGCTGGCCTCCGCGTCCGGCCGCGGCGGACTCGCCGTCAAGGACGTCGCCGTCGACGACGCGGGCCACATCGACGAGTCCGGCGGTGTCTCGCTCATCGCCAGCGCGTGGCGCCGCCTCAAGCGTGACCCCGTGTTCCTGCTCGGTGCGGCGATCACGGCCGTCTTCGTGGTGCTGGCGATCTTCTCCCCGCTGATCGCGCCGCACGACCCCACGGCCGGCCTGCTGCTCGACAAGGTGCGGCCACAGTCCAACCCGATCCCGGGGGCCCAGGCGGGGTTCCCGCTCGGCGCCGACGACCGTGGGCGCGACCTGCTCTCCCGACTGATCGTCGGGAGCCGCCAGACCCTCATCGTGGGCATCTTCGCCACCGTGTTCGGCTTCGTCGGCGGGCTGGCTCTGGGCACCCTCGCCGGCGCGTTCGGCGGCTGGGTCGACGCCCTGGTCATGCGCGCGGTCGACGTCATGCTGTCGATCCCGTCCCTGCTGCTGGCAGTCTCGATCGCCGCGCTGGCGGCCAACCCCAGCCAGTGGACGGTCATCATCGCCATCGCCACCGTGCAGGTGCCGATCTTCGCGCGGCTGCTGCGCGGCTCGATGCTCGCCCAGCGTGGCAGCGACCACGTGCTTGCCGCCCATGCCCTCGGCGTGACACGGTCGGCCATCGTGTTCCGGCACCTGCTGCCCAACTCGCTCGGGCCGATCATCGTCCAGGCGACACTGGTCCTGGCCGGCGCCATCATCGACGCCGCGGCCCTGTCCTTCCTCGGTCTCGGCAACCCCGACGACCGCCAGCCGGAGTGGGGACAGATGCTCGGCAAGGCCCAGCAGTACATCTACGACTCACCCCACCTCGCGATCTACCCCGCGCTCTGCATCATCGTGGTGGCCCTCGGGTTCACCCTGATGGGCGAGTCGCTGCGGGAAGCTCTCGACCCCAAGAGCCGGAGGTAACCCCCATGACCGAAACCATCGAGAACACGCACACGGGCAGCGGCAGCAGCAGCCAGCAGCCGCTCCTGTCCGTGCGCGACCTGCGCGTCACCTTCCAGCGCTCCGGCGAGGAGCCCTTCGTCGCCGTCGACGGCGTCAGCTTCGACGTCCGCCCCGGCCAGACCGTCGGCCTCGTCGGCGAGTCCGGCTGCGGCAAGTCGGTCACGTCGCTGGCCATCATGGGCCTGCTCCCCCAGCGTGGGGTGAAGGTCGAGGGCGAGGTCTTCTACGGCGACACGGACCTGCTCAAGCAGTCGGCCGACCAGATGCGCGATCGTCGTGGCCGCGACCTGGGCATGATCTTCCAGGACCCGCTGTCGTCGCTCAACCCCGTCGTGCCGATCGGCGTCCAGGTGACCGAGGTGCTCGAGCGGCACCGGGGCCTGTCCCGCAAGGCCGCCGTGCCGCTCGCCAAGGACATGCTCGACAAGGTCGGCATCCCCGATGCCCAGCGTCGGTTGAAGGACTACCCCCACCAGCTCTCCGGGGGGATGCGTCAACGAGCCCTCATCGCGATGGCCCTGGCCTGCGCCCCGAAGGTCCTCATCGCCGACGAACCGACCACCGCGCTCGACGTGACGATCCAGGCGCAGATCCTCGCGCTGCTCAAGGAGCTCGTCGAGGAGAGCGGCACGGCGCTGGTCATGATCACCCACGACCTCGGCGTCGTGGCCGGGCTCGTGGACCGGATCAACGTCCTGTATGCCGGTCGCATCGTCGAGCGGGGTGACCGCCACCCGCTCTTCGCGCAGCCGCGGCACCCCTACACGCACGGCCTGCTCGGCTCCATACCCCGTCTCGACGGGGAACGCGGCACCAGGCTGACGCCGATCCCCGGCTCGGTGTCGGACAACCTGCCGTGGACGAGCGCGTGCGCGTTCGCGCCCCGGTGCTCCCAGCCCATCGACGTCTGCGTCGAGAAGACCCCAGCGCTCGTGGAGGACGGCCCCCGGGCGCTCCGCTGCCACAACCCCGTGGAGGTGTCCCGGTGACCGTCAGCGACGAGATCCTCGTCGACGTCAAGGACGTCAAGGTCCACTTCCCCATCAAGCGGGGTGTCATCTTCGACAAGACGGTCGGGCACGTCAAGGCCGTGGACGGTGTCGACCTGCAGATCCGCAAGGGTGAGACGTACGGCCTGGTGGGCGAGTCCGGCTGCGGCAAGTCGACTCTCGGGCGGGCGATCCTCAACCTCGAGCCGCCGACGTCCGGTTCCGTCGAGTTCGACGGGATCGACATCGCGGCCCTCAAGGGTGAGGAGCTGCGCCACAAGCGCCAGGACATCCAGATGGTCTTCCAGGACCCGATGGGCAGCCTCGACCCGCGGCAGACCGTCGAGTCCCTGCTGCTCGAGGGCATGAAGGCCCACGGCCTGGCCAAGGACGGCAAGCAGGCGCACGCCAGGCTGCGCGACCTCCTCAAGGCGGTCGGGCTGCCGGTCGCGGCGCTGAAGAAGTACCCGCACGAGTTCTCAGGTGGGCAACGCCAGCGCATCGGCATCGCCCGGGCCCTGTCGGTGAACCCCAAGCTCATCGTCGCCGACGAGCCGGTCTCGGCCCTCGACGTGTCCGTCCAGGCGCAGGTGATCAACCTGCTCGAGGAGCTGCAGGACGAGTTCGGCCTGACCTACCTCGTCGTGGCCCACGACCTCGCCGTGGTGCGTCACATCAGCGACCGGATCGGGGTCATGTACCTCGGCGCGATCGCCGAGGAGGCCGACGCGGAAGACCTCTACACCAAGCCGCTGCACCCCTACACGCGCGCACTCATGTCCGCCGTGCCGGTGCCCGACCCGGTGATCGAGGACCGGCGCGAGCGGATCCTGCTCCAGGGCGACCTGCCCTCCCCCGCCAACCCGCCCACGGGCTGCCGGTTCCACACGCGCTGCCCGTGGCGCCAGGAGACCAAGTGCGACACCGAGCGTCCGCAGCTGCGGACGCTGCAGATCGCGGGTGTGCCTGACTCGCACCGCGTCGCCTGCCACTGGGCGGAGCAGATCGAGTCCGGCGAGCTGAAGATGCACGCCGTGAAGGCGTCCATGACCTCGCCGGCCGACATGGAGCGCTACCAGGACGACCTGCTGGGGCCGGCCTCGGTGCAGGAAGCCCTCTGAGGATCCCCACGAGGCCCTGACCGGCCAACCACCCGCGGTGTGCCGCGTGCGCTTCGAGCGCACGCGGCACACCAGTGTCCGGGGGACGGCACAAAGCCGGCCCGCAGGTGAGGTGAGGCTGGGCTTCGGTGACAGCCGACCGGTTTTCTTGCCAGAGTGGGGGCATGTCCCGGTTGCTCACGCATGAGGAGCTCGACCGCCAGCTCGACGACCTGCCCGGGTGGGCGGTCGTCGGCACCCAGCTCGAGGCGACGTTCGAGGCTCCCGACTTCCCCTCCGCCATCCGACTCGTCGACGAGGTGGCCCTCGAGGCCGAGTCGATGAACCACCACCCGGACATCGACATCCGTTGGCGCGCGGTGAAGTTCGTCCTGTCGACCCACGACCTGGGCGGGTTGAGCCAGCTGGACGTCGAGCTGGCCCACCAGATCTCGCAGGCCTCGAACCGGATCGGCGCGCAGGCCCGTGGGTGAGCTGGAGGCAGAGCTCGTCCCGCACGACGGCGAGGAGCACGACCAGGGCATCGGGGCCAGGCTCAACTGGCTGCGCGCCGCCGTCCTCGGGGCCAACGACGGCATCGTCTCGACGGCCGGCATCGTCATCGGCGTCGCGGCAGCGACCACCCAGCGATCTGCCATCGTGACCGCCGGGGTCGCGGGCCTGGCCGCTGGGGCGATGAGCATGGCTGCCGGCGAGTACGTCTCGGTCAGCACGCAGCGGGACACCGAGAAGGCGTTGCTGGAGAAGGAGATCCGCGAGCTGCGCGAGATGCCTGAGGAGGAGCTCGCTGAGCTCGCGGAGATCTACGAGGGCAAGGGCCTGACGCCCGAGCTGGCCCACGAGGTCGCCGTCCAGCTGACCCGGCACGACGCCCTCGGCGCCCATGCCGAGGCCGAGCTCGGCATCGACCCCAACGACCTCACGAACCCCTGGCACGCAGCGTGGGCCTCCATGGTGGCCTTCACCGTGGGCGCCCTCCTTCCGCTCGTGGCGATCCTGTTGCCCCCGGAGGGGGCACGAGTCGTCGTCACCGCCCTGGCCGTCGTGGTGGCGCTGGCGATCACGGGCGCCGTCAGCGCCCGCCTCGGCGGGGCCGACCAGCGACGGGCCGTCCTGCGCAACGTCGCCGGCGGTGTGCTGGCGATGGCCGTGACCTACGGGATCGGCGCCCTGGTGGGGACCCAGCTGTAGCCGCCGGAGATTTTCTGGACGGGGTGCATCCCCGGGACACCCCTGCGCGGAAGTAGGGGCAGGACGGTCCGCGACGGACCGCCACGAGCCCGGGAGGTCCATCGATGTACCTGCGCAGAGCCTGCTCCGTCCTCGCCGCCACCGCACTGGCCACGACGCTGGTCGCACCGGCGGCGCTTGCCGCGCCTGCGGCCCACTCCTCCACCGCGCCCACGGGAACGCGGAGCCTGGCGGCGGTGCTCACTGCGGACGGCGACACCTTCGACCACAACTGGTACGACTACGACATCCTCGCGCAGGCAGTCCTGGCCGTCCTCGCCGCCAAGCCGAAAAGCGCGGTCGGGGTGCTGACGGACGGCACCGTGCCGTTGACGGCCTTCCTGCCCAACGACCGCGCGTTCCAGGTGCTCGTCGCCGACCTGACCCATCGCTGGCCACGCACCGAGGAGAAGACCTTCGCGGCGCTCGCCGATGCCGTCGGCATCGACGCGATCGAGAAGGTTCTGCTCTACCACGTCGTTCCCGGCGCGACGATCGACTCCACCGCCGCGCTGGGGTCCGACGGCGCGCGGCTCGCCACGGCCCTGCCCGGCGCGTCCATCACCGTCGACGTCATCTCCCGTCGCTTCAAGCTCGTGGCGCTGCGTGACAACGACAAGAACGACATCGACCCGCTGCTCAACCCTCGAGCCCTGGACATCAACAAGGGCAACAAGCAGATCGCGCACGGCATCGTCCTGGTGCTGCGCCCGCTCGACCTCTGAGCCGTCCCGACGGCTCCCCCTGATCCGCCCCACCATGTCCCACCGATCAAGAGACGAGGAACCCTGATGAAGAAGATCTCGCGCCTGCTCGCCGGCGCCGCCCTTGCCGTGGCAGCTGCCGGATTCGCGGCGCCTGCCCACGCGGCCGACGACGCCACCGTCACGGTGGTCCACGGCATCCCCGGTGCCACCGTCGACGTCTATGCCAACGGCAAGGAGCTGCTCGACAACTTCAAGCCCGGCACGGTCACCGACGCCCTCAAGATCCCCGCGGGTCAGTACGACCTCAAGGTCACCGCGCCGAATGCCGGGGCCGGCGGCGCAGCCATCGTCGAGGCCAAGGGCGTCACCGTCCCCGCCGGGGCCAACGTGTCGGTCGTCGCCCACCTCACCGCCGCTGGGAAGCCGGCGCTGACCCCCTACGTCAACGACGTCTCGAAGGTCGCCGCCGGGCAGGCCCGTCTCACCGTCCGGCACACGGCCGCCGCCCCGGCGGTCGACGTCCGAGCCAACGGTGCGGTGGCCTTCAAGAACCTGACCAACCCCAAGGAGGCCAAGGCGGACCTGCCTGCCGGGACGATCAACGCGGACGTGACCCTCGCCGGGACCAAGACCGTCGCCATCGGTCCGGCCAAGCTCACGTTGGCCGAGGGGACGAACACGATCGTGTACGCCTACGGCAGCGCCGCGGACAAGACCCTGGCCCTGGCGGTGCAGACGATCTCCGGCCTGCACTCCGCCCCCGGTGGTGTGCCGGCCGGGTCCGGTGGCCAGGCCGCCCAGCAGTCGGACCTGTCCCGCGCGGCCCTCGTGGGCTCGGTGGCGCTCGTTGCCGGGGCCCTGGTGCTCCTGCGTCGTCGCTCCGCCACCGCCCGGGTCTGATCCGGGACCGACCGGGCCCGACCAGGGACCACGATGCACGTGACGGGTTCTCGCCGGAGGGTGGCGGCCGCAGCGGCCGCCGCCCTCCTCGCGGGCGCCCTCACGGCGTGGGTCACCCGCCCCGGTGTGACCGACGACGCGGGAGCGCTGCGCCGGGCGGCCGTCGCCACCCCGGCCTCAGCTGCGACCACTGCCCCCAGCACCTCGCCCCCCAGCACCTCGCCCCCCAGCGCCTCCAACCCCGGCCCTTCTGCCCCCGGCCCCTCAGCCCGGCCCACCCCGGGGCCCACCGCCACGGGCCAGGCCACCAGCACCCCGACGGGCGCACCGCTGGGACCCCCCTCCCGGCTGGAGGTGCCACAGCTGGGGGCCCGCATGGTCGTCGAAGCCGTTGGCGTCGATCGCCGGGGCGACATGGGCATCCCCCCGGACCCGCGGATCGCCGGCTGGTACCGCTTCGGGGCCTCCCCCGGCAGCGCCCACGGCGCCACCGTGCTGGCGGCCCACGTGGACGACCGGACGTACGGCATCGGCCCCCTGGCCCGACTGTCGACCCTGCGCCGCGGCGACGCCGTGACCGTCATGGTGGGCGCCACGGTGCACCGCTACCGGGTCACCACGGTGTTGCGCCTCGACAAGGACTCGCTCGACACCGCCGCACTGTTCGACCTGGACGGACCCGCTCGGCTGCACCTGGTCACCTGCGGGGGCGCCTTCGACCCGGCCACCGGTCACTACGAGGACAACATCGTCGTCGTCGCGAGCCCGGTGGGCTGAGTCCCCCATGGCTACAGTGGAAGACGTGTTGGCCCTGGACGAGCTGGTCGCGGACCAGGACGACCTCGCCGTTCGTCTCGCGTCGGGATCGCGCGAGGCCCTTGCCGAGGTCTACGAACGATGGGCCTCCCTGGTCCACACGATCGCCCTGCGCTCCCTCGGCAACACCCACGACGCAGAAGACGTCACGCAGCAGGTGTTCGTGTCGGCCTGGAGCAGTCGGCACACCCTGAAGCCCGACGAGGGCTCGCTGCCGGGGTGGCTGGTCGGCATCACCCGCCACCGCATATCCGACGTCCGCACCCAGCGCTACCGTCGCTCCCGCAACGTGGCAGCCGTGGCGGCGGTGACCCCCGACGCGGGCCGGGCGGCGCCAGAGCCGGACATCGCCCAACGACTCCACGTGGCCCACGAGATCGACGCGCTGGGCGAACCCCGCGCTACGGTGCTGCGGCTGGCCTTCATCGAGGACCGTCCGCAGGAGGAGATCGCCCAACGCCTCGACCTGCCACTGGGCACCGTGAAGAGCCACGTCCGGCGAGGACTGGTGCAGCTGCGCAGACGACTGGAGGAGGTGGACGGTGTCACACCCTGATGAAGAGACCCTCGCGGGACTGGCGTTCGGTGACCCCGACGTCCCGGCCCCGGATGTCGACCACGTCTCCACCTGTCCGAGCTGCAGCGCCACGGTGGCGGAGCTGCGCCGCGTGGTCGCGGTCGTCGCGGCCTCGCCCACGCAGCTCGACCTGACGAGCCCTCCTGACGGACTGCTGGACCGCATCGAGGCCCAGATCGACGACGACCAGCAGGAGGCTGGCCGGTCGGTGCTCCATCCGGCTGAGGGTCCGCGGGTGGCGCCCGCACCGCACAACTCCATCGAGGTCGCAGCCCGCCGCAGGTGGATGCCCGCGGCGTGGGCGGGCGGTGCGGCTGCGGCGGGCATCGCCATCGGACTGCTTGCGGGGTATGCCGTGTGGAACGAACCGGCCGCACCGGCAGCGGTGGAGGTGGCCAACACCCGGCTCGACACGCTGGACACCCGTCAGTGGCAAGGCACGGCGACGTTGGTGCGGGACCACGGCCACGAGTCGCTGACCGTGAACACCCAGCGTCTCGACCCGGGTTCGGGATACCTGGAGGTGTGGCTGATCAACCGCGACGGCAAGCGGATGGTCTCCCTCGGCGTGCTGCGTGCCGACGGCCGGTCCTCGTTCCCCGTGACCCAGCAGCTGATCGACGAGGGCTACGTCGTCGTCGACATCTCGAAGGAGGCGTTCGACGACAAGCCTGCGCACTCGGGAGACAGCCTGCTGCGTGGAACTCTCGCCGGCTGACCTCGCCGAGGTCCTCAGCGCTCGCAGACGAGCCCGTCGTGATCGCGGTCCTGGTACCAGTCGTACTCAGGGTCGACGCCACGGCGGTAGGGACCGTAGCCGGCGGCGTTGGCCTCGCGACACGTCCTGAACTGCGGGTCCGTGCGGGAGGCCTTTGCCGTCGCGGACGGCCTGGGGACGCTGCCGGTGGACGTCGGCGTCGCGGTGACGGCGGGGGCGACGGCGCCGCCGCCGAGGGGGACGGCCTTCGCGGTCGGCAGCGCCTGACCGGGACAGCCACTGAGCACCCGGATGATCGCGTCCCGCTCGGCGGCGGTGACCCAGAGGCCATACCGGTGCTTGACCGCGACCTGGCGCGCGACGTAGCCGCACCGGACCGCCTTGGTCGGGGGCAGCCAGGTGGCTGCGTCGCCGTCACCCTTGGCGGCGTTCGTCGGCCCGTCGACGGCGAGCAGGTTGAGGGGGTCGTTGGCGAAGGCCGTCCGCTTCGACGTCGCCCACTGCTGGGCGCCCTTCTGCCAGGCGTCGGAGAGCGCGACGACGTGGTCGATCTGGACGGCGGTGGACGTGCCGGGACCGCGGACGAAGGCGATGGTCCTGCCCGTGTAGGGGTCCTTCAGCGTGCCCTTGAGGACGAGGCAGCCGTTGGTGCCGGCCTTCACGGTGAAGCGGACGAGGTCACGGCGCAGGATGTCGTTGCGGGTGTCGCACCCGTTGCGGTCGACGTCGGCCCAGGCCTGGCCGAACCGGGCCCGGTCGTAGCCGGTCTTCGGCGCGCGTCCCTTGACCGTCAGGGTGGCCAGGGTCGTGATGGCGGCGCCGGCGCGGACGGTGGTCGTGGCAGCCGTCGCGGCCTTCGAGGGTGCGGGGGTCGTTGGGTGCGACGTCGGCCACGCCTTGGTCCCAGCGGTCCCCGTGACGGCGGTCGCGGAACCGGGGGTCGGCTGCGCGGCTGAAGCGGGCTCGGCCTCCGCGCTGCTCGACCCTGTGCTCGTGGCCGGACCGGTCGGCGTGGAGAAGGCCGGCGAGTCTGCGTTCGCCGGCACGCAGCCGGAGACCGCACAGACGAGCACGACCAACGCGGTGGCAGCGGGCCAGTGGAGGTCGGGGCGACGAATCATGAGGAAGGACAGGCACTTTCGATGGGCGAGGTCGTCACGCTACGTCATCGCCCGAGACCGTCCCACCGAACCGCACCAAACCTGACCAAAGAGACGATCCGTGGTCGCGGCGCCGGCCGGCCCTGCGCCCCGCTCAGTCCCGGCGGATGGCGTAGTCGATGGGCTTGCAGACCCCGCCGTTGGACTTCTCGGCCGAACACGCCGTGAGTCCGACGTGGAGGTCCATCTCGGCACGCACCGAGAACCGGTCGCCAGCGACCGAGGTCGGCGGGTCGATGTGCAGCTCACCCGAGGACTCCGGCCACACGTTCATGAAGATGTTGAGCGTCGTGCCCACCATGTCCTCGGTGACCCCGAACGGCGCGAGACCGGTCACGAGGTTCTCCAGGCAGCTGGGGTGGTACGCCCCCTCGAAGTGGGGGTAGAGCAGGTCGAAGGTCTGCTGGCTGCACGGGGTGAGCAGGAAGTCGTGGCGGCCGCAGGTGTCCTCCACCACCGTGAGCATCGGCGTGCTCCGGTTGCTGTAGAGCGTGTGGCCCGTGGTGAGGAAGATCGTGTTGGCGTAGTCGATCGTGCGACCGCCGGAGAGGCGCTCGTCGTGGTCCTCGGCCGCGAAGCAGAACAGGTCGCTGACCTGGCCACCCGTCGGGTCGACCACGGTGAGGACCTCCCCCGCGCGCAGCAGGAACCCCGTCCCGGTCTGGGGCGCCAGCCGTCGCAGCCCGCCGTCCTGTGTCGGGGAGGTGTCCTTGGTGGGGGAGGTGGTGGTGGAGGTGTCCTGCCCGGTGGGGGCGTCCTGCGTCGTCACGAGCTCTCCTCGTCGAAGGTCACTGGGGCGGCCCAGTCGGTGGGTACGGCTCGTCCCGAGTACTGGCGAGCCTCCGAGCTGCTGCCATGGTCGGCGACCATGGGGTTGACGTCACCCTGCAGGGCGGTGTCGCGGCGCCTGATGGTGTCACGCATACGCTCGAACCGGTCTGAGCCCCGCAGGTCCTCGAACTGCTGGTGTAGGTTGAACACCAGGGTGGGCAGTGGTGTGCGACGGGCGATCCGGGACGAGGCGGGGTGCAGGCCGACGACGAAGTAGGCGGTCCCGGCGAGGCTGAAGGCGAAGTGCGGGTTGGCCGGGTCGTCGGACACCTCCGGGCTCCATGCCTGTTGGTCGGCCTCGTGCAGCAGCTGCAGCTGCTGCCACAGGAGTGACTCGAACTGCGACTCCTGGTCGATGCCGGTGTCCCGGAAGACCGCGACGAGGGAGGCGAACCCCGCGTCCGGGTCGGTGTCCCGGCCGAAGCTGCGCAGCGCGTCGAGCAGCTGGGCGGTCCCTTCGGTGGTGGCCATCTGCTCGAGGACCACGACCGTCGCCCGGTCACGGTTGAACACCGACCGCGCGCCGAGGCAGGGGTACTCCGGGTGCAGCACCATGGTCTCGAGGGCACCGGCCACCTCCGCCGTCTGGAGGCGCTCCGGGTCTTCCGCAAGGTCCCGGGTCAGGTCCTGCAGGTTCGGTTCGTCACGTGTCTCGGTCACCGTCAGGAGACCACCGCGTCGACGACCTTCTTGAGGGCGCTGGGCTGGGCGGGCGACCGGGGTGCGGTCTTCTTCGCCTCCAGCAGTCGCTCACCGAGCTCGCTCAGCTGCTTGCGCCCCAGGCCCTCGCGCACCTTCGGGAACCAGTCGTTCTCCTCCTCGTCCATGTGGTGCCGGACGTTCTCGATGAGGACGGTCGTCTTGGCGTGGAACCGCTCGTCCGACGGCTTCATGGGCACCAGCTCCATGACGAGGACGTCCGCCACGTGGTGCTCCTCGTACGACTCCAGCACGTCGTCCTCGAGGTCGGGCAGCAGGCGACGCACCTCGGGGTACATCACCTCGTTCTCGATGTAGGTGTGCACGGTGAGGAGCTCGATGACCTTCTTCACGATCGACCCCTGGCGGGCCGGTGTGGTGGTCGACTTCTCGAACTCGCGAAAGAGCGCGCGGACCTCTTTGTGGTCGGCTCGCAGGATGGTGATGGCGTCGGTCGACATGGGTGCTCCTGGGCGGCGATGACACCGAGCCACGCGACCCGGTAGTCATCACCTACCCCGGCGCCCCCGACTGCAAACGTGCTGGGACCTCATGCCGCCTTGGCGTCGGCACGTCGACCGGCCCACTGGGAGGCCACCTCGGCCACCCCCATGAAGATGAGCAGCCAGCCGCCGACCTGCAGCAGGATGGTGAGGGTCAGGGACGGCCAGTACAGGATGACCGCGGCCCCGACGACCGACAGGACCCCACCGATCGCATACAGCCACGAGAACCCTTCGGGCCGGGTGACGGCGGTGATGAGGTCCGAGACGCCTTCGATGAACCACCCCAGGCTGACCAGCACGGCGATGACGGCGACCGAGGTGAAGGGGTTGCGCACGCAGACCAGCCCCAGCACCAGGATCAGGACCCCGCTCACCCCCAGGAGCGCCCTCAGCCACCCCTCCATGGTGGAGCTCCTCGTGGCGACCACGACGCGACGGATGCCGACCACCACCAGGTGGAGGCCGAACAGCACGGCGAGGACGACGAGCGTGGCATCGGGCCAGACCAGGATCACGACGCCCAGGACGAGGCTGACCACCCCGGCAGCCATGGCCAGTCGACCGACGGTCACGGCGGGTCCACCTGGGCCACGGGGACGACCGGTCCCTTGGTGCCCGACCTCGTTCGTGCCTCTGCTCGTGTCAGTCATTGCTTCCTCCGGCGCTGCCTGGACGTCCACCGTCACGTCGCGAACCCCTCCAGCGTGTCCGTGCCCGGGACCATCGACCCGGGTCGATGGTCCCTGAACCCCCTCCGTCACGCGACCGCGACGCGTAGGTTCCGGGCATGAGCACCGCACCCGCCCCCACCACCGCCTCAGCGCTCGCCGAGGACGTGCGCCGGGGTCGCACCACCGCCGTGACCCTCGTGCGTGAGGCGATCGGGCGCATCGAGCAGCGAGACCCTGCGATCGGGGCGTTCCAGGTGGTGCGGGCCGAGCGCGCCGTTGCCGAGGCGACCGCCGTGGACGCGCGGGACGACCTGCGCAGCCTTCCCCTCGCCGGGGTGCCGGTGGCCGTGAAGGACAACGTGCCCGTCGCCGGCGAGCCGATGCGGGTCGGGACGGAGGCGTCCGACCCGACACCGCAGACCTCCGACCACCCCGTCGTCGCCCGGCTGCGCGCCGCGGGTGCCGTCGTGGTCGGCCTCACCCGCGTGCCCGAGCTGTGCGTCTACGGAGCCACCGACTCCGTCTTCGGGATCACCCGCAACCCCTGGGACACCTCCCGCACCTCCGGAGGTTCGTCCGGTGGCAGCGCTGCAGCTGTCGCCGCCGGTATGGTGCCGGTCGCCCACGGCAACGACGGCATGGGTTCGATCCGCATCCCTGCGGCCTGCTGCGGCCTGGTCGGCATCAAGCCCGGTGCCGACGTGGTGCCGTCGGAGCTGGGCAACGGCTCGTGGTTCGGCTTCGCCGAGAACGGCCCCCTCACGACCACGGTGGCAGACAGCGCCCTCCTGCTCTCGGTCATGGCCGACCAGCCAGGTCTCGCTTCCGCTGCGTCGGCGGACCCGGGCCGGCTGCGCATCGCGGTGACCGTGGCGGCACCGGCCCGGGGCATCCCCGTCGACCCGCAGTTCGTCACGGCCACCCGGTCCAGCGCCGACCTCCTGCGCGGCGCCGGGCACCGACTGGTCGAGCGCACGCTCAGGGTGTCGCCGGCGTCGACCCTGGCTGGGGTCGCCACGTGGTGCGCCGGCACCGAACGTGACGCCCAGCTCATGGTCGACCGGACGCGCCTGTCGAAGCCGGTCGCCAGGCACGCCAGAGCAGGCCGGGTGCTCCTTCGGGCAGGCCTCCCCCGCGAGTCGGCCCGTGCAGCGTGGCGCGCCACCGCCCTGGAGTTCTTCGAGGACGTGGACCTGCTCCTGACGCCGGGCCTGGCGCAGGAGCCTCTGGCGGCCGACCGGTGGAGTGGCAAGGGATGGCTGAGGAACCTCCGCGCGAACAGCAGCTACGCACCATTCGGTGCGCCGTGGAACATGGCGGGATGGCCGGCCATCGTCGTGCCGACGGGGCAGCGGACCACCAGTGGACTGCCGTTGTCGGTGCAGCTGGTCGCTCCTCCCGGTGGTGAGGCGCGGTTGCTGTCCGTGGCCGCGCAGCTCGAGCAGCTGGCGCCGTGGCCCCTGGTCGCCCCTGCCTACGCGGGGGCGACCGCGGTGTAGGCGTCAGGTCGCCGGACGGGACTTTCTCCCCTGACCGAACGCCGACCGCCCGCATTGACTGGCTTCGTGGCGCGCCGTGACCAGTGACCGGTCGACAGCGGTGGCTGTCGCGACCCCCTCGAGCTCGATCGCCGTCGCTGCCGGTTCGCAGTCGGTCAAGGACGTGGCGGCGGCCCAGGGTGTGTCCGTCGACCACGGCCTCTCCTCCGTCGATGCTGCGGGCAGGCGTCAGACCTGGGGGCCGAACGCCATCGCCACCCACCGGGTCAACGCCCTGGCCGTGCTGGGACGTCAGCTCCGCTCCCCCTTGCTCGGGCTCCTCGCCGTGGCCGCGGCCGTGTCCTTCTCCGTCGGGGAGCGCTCCGACGCCGTCATCATCGGGACGATCCTGGGGGCGTCGGTATGCCTCGGGTTCGTCAACGAGTACCGCGCCGAACGCGCGGCCGCCGCCCTGCACGACCAGATCCACCACCGGTCCCTGGTCCGGCGCGACGGCCGGCGCCAGCAGGTGGACGTCCTGGACCTGGTGCCCGGGGACCTCGTCGACCTGGGCGTCGGGGACGTGGTCCCCTGCGACCTTCGTCTGTCCCGTGTCGAGGGCCTCGAGTGCGACGAGTCCATCCTCACCGGTGAGTCGGTCCCCGTCGAGAAGGACACCGACCCGGTGCCCCGCGGGACGCCCCTGGGCGAGCTTCGAGGGGTGGCCCTCATGGGCACCATCGTCCACGCAGGGCAGGGCACCGGCATCGCCGTGGCCACCGGCATGTCGACGGAGTTCGGGAGGATCGCCGCCGGCCTGAGCGCCCGGGAGCTGGAGACCGGGTTCCAGCGCGGCCTGCGCCAGTTCTCGCTGCTGCTGGTCTACGTGGCCGGCGTCCTGACCACCTCGATCTTCGTCATCAACATCGCCCTGCAGAGGTCACTGCTGGACTCCCTGCTGTTCTCCCTGGCCATCGCGGTGGGCATCACCCCGCAGCTGCTGCCGGCCGTCGTGTCCACGAGCCTCGCTGCCGGGTCACGCCGGATGCGCCAGCAGCGGGTTCTCGTCAAGAGACTGGTGTGCATCGAGGACCTCGGTGACGTCGACGTGCTCTTCACCGACAAGACGGGCACCCTCACCGACGGCAGGATCACGTTCGCACGCGCCATACCGGCGGACGCGGGCCGGGCCCTCGACGTGCTCCAGTGGGGGCTCCTCTGCACCGACCTCGAGGGCGCCGGCACGGCGGCCGGGAACCCCCTCGACGCAGCACTGTGGTCGGCCCCCGCCGTGGGCGGCTGCCAGCAGTGGCTGGGCCGCTGGACGCGGATCCTCACGGCGCCGTTCAACCACGAGTCCAGGCTCACCTCGGTCGTGGTCCGGGATCTCGAGGGTCACCAGGTGGAGGTCGTCAAGGGCGCCCCCGAAGCGGTGCTGCGCCGCTGCACCGATGTGCCCGCTGCCTGCACGAGGGCACTGGAGGCGGAGTTCGCCGCCGGCAACAGGGTCGTCGCTGTGGGCACCCGACCGGTCCCGGTGGGAGCACCACCACCACCCGACGAGGCCGCCCCCGGGCCCCTGCGGCTCAGCGGCCTCCTGGTCTTCCTCGACCCGCCGAAGCTGGGGGCGCAGACCTCGTTGGCCAGGCTGAGGGCGCTGGGCGTGGTGGTCAAGATCGTGACCGGCGACAACGCCGTCGTCGCGGCCAAGGTCGCCAGCGACCTCGGCCTGGTCGGGATGGAGGACACGGGTGTGGTCGACGGGGCCGAGCTGGACGACCTCGACGACCGGGCGCTGGCCGCTCGGCTGGGCAGCACAGCGGTGTTCGCCCGGGTCAGTCCCGAGCAGAAGGCACGGATCGTCCGGGCCCAACGCACGCAGGCCGGTGGCGTCGCCTTCCTTGGTGACGGCGTCAACGACGCCCTCGCCCTGCACGCCGCCGACGTAGGGATCTCGGTGGAGTCGGGTACCGATGTCGCCAAGGACGCCGCCGACGTCATCCTGCTGGAGAAGGACCTCGACGTCCTGGCCGACGGGGTCGTGGAGGGGCGGCGGATCTTCGCCAACACGATCAAGTACGTGCTCATGGGGACGTCGAGCAACTTCGGCAACATGTTCTCCGCCGCCGGCGCCTCGCTGTTCCTGTCGTTCCTGCCGATGCTGCCGTCGCAGATCCTGCTCAACAACCTCCTCTACGACACGAGCCAGCTGGCGATCCCCACCGACGGTGTCGACGAGGAACAGCTGCGTCGACCATCCCACTGGGACATCTCGTTCATCCGGCGATTCATGGTGGTGTTCGGACCGCTCAGCTCGATCTTCGACTTCGCCACCTTCTGGGTGATGCTGCAGGTCTTCCACTCGGGACCGGCGCAGTTTCGCTCCGGGTGGTTCGTGGAGTCCCTGGCCACCCAGACCCTCATCGTCTTCTCGATTCGCACCCGGAGGGTACCGTTCCTGCGGAGCACACCGAGCGCTGCGCTGGTCGTGGCTGCCGTGGGCGTCGTCCTCACCGGTGCCGCACTGCCTGCGACCGGGCTCGCCCCCGCTCTCGGGTTCGAGCCCCTTCCCACGGACTTCTTCCTGGCCCTGGTGGGGATGATCGTGACGTACCTCGTGGTGGTCGAGGTCGCCAAGACCTGGTTCTACCGGCTCGCGGTCTCGCAACCCGCGGTGCGCCCCGTACCGCCTCACCCGCATGCGCGCCGGCTGCATCGTCGAGGGCGCAGGTTCACCACGAGCGAGCGGGTGCGACCCGCCGTCCCGCTCCGAGGAAGCGACCCGAAGCCGCCATCCTGACGCGCGTCCCGGCGAGCTCGAGGATGGTCGGGGTCGTCAGCCGGTGAGCGAGCGGTGGAAACGGAAGCTCGCCAGCCCCACCAGCACGATCGCGAACGCAGCGAGCACGCCGAGCTCGAGCGCGATGCTGGCCACGTCGCCCCCGCGAGAGATCACGATGGTCCAGGCGTCGACCGCCCAGGCCTGGGGCGCGACGTGGCCGATGGTGCGCATCGCCGGCGAGACGATGGCCAGCGGCCACATGCACCCACCGAGCATGCCCAGACCGATCCCCAGGGCCGGCCCGATCGCGCTGGCCTGCTCGGGTGTGCGGAAGAGCGTGCCGCTGAGCATGCCCGCGCCCATCCCCACCAGAGCCCAGACCGCGACCAGCGCGCCGGCAGCCCAGGGATTGCCCCAGCTGACACCGAAGAAACCGACCCCCACCCCGACGATCAGGGCTGACTGCAGCAGTGCGAGCAGCAGGTAGGCGCATCCCTCACCGAGGACGACGTCGAGCGGCCGCACCGGTGCCGCCATGATGCGGTCGTAGAGCTTCAGCCCCCGAGTCTGGATCATTGCCGCGCCACCGGCCAACGCGTTCACGAACACGAACAGCACCAGCATCGTGGGGGCGCTGTAGCCGAAGCCCGCGGGCAGGATGTCGCTGGCTCCGTTGACGACGTCCGTCCGGACGGCGACCGTCGGCACACCGGTCTGGAGCCGGCGGGCCAGAGCCAGGGCGGAGCCGACGTCGCGCCCCGAGTGGGCGGTCGCGAAGGCGGCGGCCTGGAACTGCGCAGCATGGTGGCCGACCACGGCACCGACAGCGGTGTCGGCAGCCTGCCGGTTCCCCGCAGCAGAGGTGTCGATGGTCGTGAGGGTGGCCGGCAGACCTGCGAGGAGACGGGCACCGTAGTGAGCGGGAACCACGACGGCCACGTCCTGTTGGCCGCGACGTACTGCTGTCCGGGCGGCGTCGATGTCGGGCAGGTGCACGAGCGTGATGCCCCTCGAGGTGTCGAGGTCGTGCACGAGTCCGGACGCCACCGCACTCCGGTCGAGGTCGACCACGGCGACGCGCACGCCGCTCCGTCCCCCGACCGTGACCCCGATGACCAGGATGACCAGGACCGGGAGCAGCACGACGAAGAACATCGAGGTGCGGTCCCGCACCATCCGCCGCAGGGACACGGTCGTGATCGCCAGCGCGGTCATCGTCGGACGGCCCGTCGCGAGCCGACGGCGGCAAGGACACCGACGACCAGGGCGAAACAGAGGATGGCAAGCACCGGACCGGCGGTCGCCTCCCCGGCGGACGCGCCCGTGGACAGGTCGGTGAAGGCGCGCAGGGCCCAGCCGTTCGGCGTGAGCAGGGCCAGGGTTCGCACGGCCGCCGGAGCGCTCGCGAGGACGATGAAGTTGCCGCCCAGCAGCACCAGGCCGAAGGTCACGATCGACGCGAGCCCGTCGGCCTGGCGCTCGGTCCGCGACAGCGTCGTCACCGCGGCGGTCAACGCGACCAGCGTGATGGCCAGGCAGGTGACGATCGCGGCCACCGCCCACGGGGGACCCCAGTAGGCGTGGAAGGCGACGGTGGTGACGACGTACATGGTGGTCAGGCTGGCCACGCCGTACGCGAAGGTGGCCAGCGACTTCCCTGCCAGAAGGGACCACGCCGGTACCGGTGCGGCCATGATGCGGTCTAGCGTCCCGCCGCGCCGCTCCATGAAGAAACCGCGGGCCCCGAACCCGATGGAGAAGAACATGAAGAAGATGCCCATGGCGGGTCCGTAGTAGCCGATCGCCGTGACCGCCCGGCGGCCGGACAACGCGTGCACGGTGGAGACGGGGAGCCGAAGCTCGGCGGAGGCGGACGCCAGGGCAGGCGCCGAGCGCGCCGGTGCCCCAGCAGCCAGGGCGGTCGCCACACTCAGCCTGTCGGCGTCGAGCTGGGCCGTGAACGAGTGCGTCAGGGCCTCGGCCAGCTGGGCGTCGATGGCGTGGTCGACGCTCGCGAGGACCGTCACCGGCGTGGGACGACCACCATGGGCCGCCGCCGTGAAGGTGGAGGGCACGACGATGGCCGCACCGGCCGTGCCTGCGTCCACGTCGCTCCTGGCGCGCGCGATGCTCGACACGGCGCGCACCGTGAGGACCTTGCTCACCTGTGGGTCGTGCAGCATCTGGACGAAGGCGGCTGACACCTCGCCGTGGTCCTGGTCCACGAGGTCGAGGGTGGTGTGGAAGGAGTCCGTGCCCTGGAAGGCGAAGCTCATGAGGGCGGCGATCACCAGCGGGGCGACGAACCCGAGGACGAGGGCGGAACGGTCCCGCATCCTCTGGCGCAGGTCCTTGTGCGCGATGAGCAGGGCGGTGCGCATCTCACTCCCGCAGGGCTGAGCCGGTCAGGTGCAGGAACACGGCCTCGAGATCCGGTTCGACGACGCGGACGCTCTTGACCACCGCCTGGCTCGCCTCAGCGAGCTCGAACAGCCTCGGCAGCACCCGCCGTCCCTGACCGGTCAGCACGTGCACGAGGCCGCCACGTGCCGATGCGCTCTCGACGTCGGGCAGCGCACGGCAGGCCAGCACGAACCCGTCGACGTCACCGGTCACCTCCAGCTCGACCCGGTCGCGCTCACTGACGAGGTCCACGAGCTCGCGATGGGTCCCTTCGGCGACCATCCGGCCGTGGTCGATGATGCCGACCCGGTCACAGAGCCGCTCGGCCTCTTCCATGTAGTGGGTCGTGTAGAGGACCGCGGTCCCCGACCGCCCGAGGTTCCGGACCGACTCGAGGATCGCGTGCCGGCTCTGCGGATCCACACCGACCGTGGGCTCGTCGAGGATCAGCAGGAGGGGCTCGTGGACGAGGCCGGCACCGATGTTGAGGCGCCGCTGCATACCTCCGGAGAAGGAGTCGACCCGGTCCTCGGCGCGGTCGCGGAGGTCGACGATCTCGAGCACCGCATCGACCCGGGTGTCGAGAGCCCTCCCGGCCAGTCCGTAGAGACGCCCGAAGAAGCCGAGGTTCTCCCGCGCCGTGAGGTCCGGGTAGAGGGCGATGTCCTGCGGCACGTAGCCGATCGACGCGCGTCCGTCGTGGGTCCGCCCACCGATGGCGCGCCCGGCGACGACGACGTCACCGCCATCCCTGCCGAGCAACCCGCAGACCATCCTGATCGTCGTGGTCTTGCCGGCCCCGTTCGGGCCGAGGAGACCATAGGTCTCCGACGGCCGGACCTCGAGGCTGACGTCGTCGACGGCGACGCGGTCCCCGAAGCGACGGGTCAGGTGCCGACAGGTGAGGACAGGCGTCCGCGTCCTCGCCGAGGCTGCGATGCCTGGGGCGGCAACACTCACGTCCCCGTCTCCCCCGACACGCACCCACTGGCGCCTGTGCTCATGGTCGCCATGCCTCGAGCACCCGCTGGTCGAAGCCCTTCACGATCAGCCACGCGGCCAGCACCATCTCCTGCAGCCCGATGGGCGCGGCGAGGGCCACCTGACCGGGCGACAAGGGGGTGATGGCGCCGTAGATGATCAGCACCGCGGCGACCATCAGCAAGCCGACACCGATGATCCCCCAGACGGACAGCCAGGTCGGGATCAGCCTGCTGCGGTAGAAGACCAGGTAGTAGGCCAGCCCACCGAGGCTGAACGCCATCAACAGTCCGACGTCCGCCAACCCGTGGTACTGCGCCAGCATCGTGTCGCCGATGGTCGCGTAGTGCGGGTCACGAGGCGCACCGGCGTCGACGAAGTCCCGGCTCAGAGTCAGCAGGGACCACAGGACCACCGTGCCCATGGCGTAGAACGTCCCCTCGATGACTCGCAGGCCGACAGCGCCCAGAGCCAGGCCGGGACCGAACCCGCGCAGCACCGGGTACAGCGCGATGGCGATCCCCGGTGCCGCGAGCGCAGCGATGAGGCCGAGCAGCACCCCCGTGGCGACCTGGGCCTGGTGAGCGGCAGCGTCGGTGAGGTATGCGGAGCCGGTCACCGGAGCGAGGAACGGCCCGCTGAGCAGGCTTGCCGTCGTGGCCACGACGAGCAGCACGCCTGCGACCACGGCATTCGTCCTCGGGTTACCAGCACGGTCCGGTCCGAGGGCGGCGTCCGGGTTGCTGCGGATGACGGTCGCCACGACGGTTCATCTCCTCAGCCGAGAGTCGAAGAATCCTGCACAGCCCCACGGTCGGTCAGCCGGCACGTGGATGTCAGAGGACAAGGTCCTGCTGGATGGCTGCGGTCGGCCGAAGAGTGCTGCGACAGATGCGGATGCGGCAGCGGACCTCAGGCCCGAAGCAGGTCGCCGAGGGCGGCCAGAAGGATCTCGACCTCGGCCTCCTCGACCACCAGCGGCGGGGCCAGGCGAATGGTCGAACCATGGGTGTCCTTGACCAGCACGCCGCGCTCGAGCAGCCGCTGCGAGGCTTCGCGTCCGGTCATCAGCTGCGGGTCGATGTCGACCCCTGCCCACAGGCCCCTGCACCGGACCGCATCGACCCCGTGACCCAGCAGCTCGCGCAGGCCGGACTCCAGGAGCACCCCCATGCTGCGTGCCCGCTGCTGGTACTCGCCAGTGACGAGCAGACCCACCACAGCCTGACCGACGGCCGCAGCCAACGGGTTGCCACCGAAGGTCGAGCCGTGGCTGCCGGGAGTGAACACTCCGAGGACGCCGCGGTCCGCGACGACCGCCGAGACCGGGACGATGCCGCCACCGAGGGCCTTGCCGAGCACGTAGATGTCGGGCACGACGCCCTCGAGGTCGCAGGCGAAGGTCGTGCCGGTGCGCCCCAGTCCCGACTGGATCTCGTCCGCGACCATGAGCACGTTCCGACGCCGGGTCAGCTCGCGCACGTCGCGCAGCCACCCCTGCGGGGGGACGATGACGCCGGCTTCGCCCTGGATCGGCTCGAGCAGCACGGCCACGGTCTCGTCGGTCACCGCCGCCTCCAGGGCGTCGATGTCCCCGAACGGCACGAGGTCGAAGCCCGGCGTGTAGGGCCCGTAGTGCTCTCGGGCCAGGGGGTCGTCGGAGAAGCTGATGATCGTCGTGGTGCGGCCGTGGAAGTTGCCGGCCAGGACGATGATGCGCGCACGCCCGTCCGGGACACCCTTGACCTCGTAGCCCCACCGGCGGGCGGTCTTGATCGCCGTCTCCACGGCCTCCGCACCGGTGTTCATCGGGAGGACGAGGTCCTTGCCCGCGAGCACGGCGAGGTCGCGGCAGAAGGGTCCGAGCCGGTCGCTGTGGAAGGCGCGGCTGGTCAGGGTGAGCCGCTCGAGCTGGGACCTCGCCGCGGCGACGAGCGTGGGGTGCAGGTGGCCGAAGTTGAGGGCCGAGTACCCCGCCAGCGCATCGAGGTAGCGACGTCCCTCGACATCGGTGACCCAGGCACCTTCCGCGTGCGCGATCACGACCGGAAGGGGGCTGTAGTTGCTGGCCACCCAGTCCTGGGCCAGGGAGATGTGGTCGCGCGTGAGGCTGTGGTCGGTGACGCGGTGGACCGCGTCACCGATGGCGCCGGCCCCGGGATGTGCAGCTGTGTCGCTCACCCGTCGATCGTCCCACCGCACGCGCCGGCAGGGCACCCCCTGAAGGGAATCGCCGTGGGTCTGCCGCCAGCGCGTCGACGGTGGGAGGCTGGGGGTGGCGGGCCCGTGTCCCAGGCCACCTGCAGTGGGTGCGCCGGTCACGATGGCGACAGCCTGAGGGGTGGCCATGACGAGCACAGCGAACCCGCGCACCCGAGTCGTCATCCTGGGGGCGGCGGGACGCGACTTCCACGACTTCAACACGGTCTTCCGGGGAGACCCGAGACACGAGGTCGTCGCCTTCACGGCAACCCAGATCCCCGACATCGAAGGTCGCCTCTACCCCGTCGAGCTTGCGGGCGACCTTTATCCGCAAGGCATCCCGATCGTTGCTGAGTCCGGCCTGGCCGACCTGCTGGAGCAGGGGCGCGTCGACGTGGTGGTCTTCGCCTACTCCGACGTGCGGCACGAGCGGGTCATGCACCTGGCCTCCCAGTGCATCGCCGCCGGTGCGGACTTCCGGCTCCACGGAGCCCGCCGCACCATGGTGCGCAGCACGAAGCCGGTCGTCGCCGTCACGGCCGTACGGACCGGCGTGGGCAAGAGCCAGACGACCCGCTACCTCGCGCGGCTGCTGCGCGAGCAGGGTCTGCGGGTCGTGGCGGTGCGGCACCCGATGCCCTACGGTGACCTGGCCGCCCAGGCGTGCCAGCGGTTCGCCTCGTATGCCGACCTCGACCGACACGAGTGCACCATCGAGGAGCGTGAGGAGTACGAACCGCACATCGAGGCCGGCGGCGTGGTCTATGCGGGTGTCGACTACGAGCGCATCCTGCGGTCTGCCGAGCAGGAGGCGGACGTCGTCCTCTGGGACGGCGGCAACAACGACCTGCCCTTCTACGTGCCGGACCTTCACCTCGTCCTCGCCGACCCCCTGCGCCCGGGCGACGAGGCGGCATACCACCCCGGTGAGGCGAACGTCCGCATGGCTGACGTCGTCGTCATCGCGAAGTGCGACTCCGCACGCGCGGAGGACATCGAGGCCGTCGAGGCGTCGGTGCGCTCACTCAACCCCCACGCCGCCGTGCTGCGCGCGGACAGCCCGGTGACGGTCGACGACGCTACCGCGGTCCACGGGCGGCGGGTGCTCGTCGTGGAGGACGGCCCCACCCTCACCCACGGCTCCATGACGTATGGCGCGGGTGTGGTCGGCGCCCGCGCGGCCGGGGCGACCGACATCGTCGACCCGTCGCCGTACGCCGTGGGGTCGCTGGCGGACACCTACGCCAAGTACCCGAACTCACGCGGCATCCTGCCGGCCATGGGCTACGGGACTGCGCAGGTCCGCGACCTGGAGGCGACCATCAGGGCCGCCGTCGAGGCAGGCGCCTGCGACGCCGTGGTGAGCGGCACGCCCATCGACCTGACCCGGGTGCTGACGGTGCCGGTGCCCCTCGTGCGCGCTCGCTACGAGCTGCGCGAGCAGGTGCCCGGCGGCCTCGCGGCAGCGCTGGAGGAGATGCTGGTCCGGGCAGGACACGAACGGACGGGAACGGTGCCTGCGCGTCCGCTGTCGGAATGACCAGCGCCATCAACGAGTACTGGGCCCGGACAGGGTGAAGGGTCGGGGCGGCTCGGGCTCGTGGCCGGTCGTCGTCCTGATGAGCTCGGTGGCCAGCGAGCTCACCTTGCGGTTGCTGTTCTGGGACTGCTCGCGCAGGACTGCCAACGCCTCGCTGGCTGTGACCTTTCGCTGAGCCATGAGGATGCCGATGGCCTGGTCGATGAGCGCGCGCGTGGCGACGCCCTCGAGCATCTCTCGTTGGACCACCTCGTGGTGGGCCTGGCGCAGCAACAGCGCCAGGGCGATGGCGGCCTGCTGCGCGTAGGACTCCAGGATCGCGATGTCGCTGTCGGTGAACGTGTGCGGCCGCTTGTTGTAGAGATTGAGTGCCCCGACGGTGTCACCATTCACGCGCAGCGGCAGGGAGACGGAGCTGCCGACACCGTTCGCGAGCGCACTGTCGCGGTACTTGGGCCAGCGCCCGTCTGCGGCCAGGTCGGGGACGTCGACGCGGCGCCCGGTGTGCAGTGCCTGCAGGCACGGACCCTGACCGGAGCTGTACTGGACGTTGTCGAGCAGCATGGCGAAGTCGTCGCTGTGGGCAGCGGTGACGACCTGGCGGTCGCGGCGCATCGTGATACCGCACGAGCTCCCCGACACCAGGCCCACCGACAGCGACGCGAGCTGATCGAGGAAATCGGCGACGGCTGGGCTGTCGAGGAGCAGATTCTGCAGCTCGGCGTAGACCGCCGCGAGGTCCAGGGACTCGCCCGGACGTGGGGCATCGGTGGGGTCGACCACGGGATTCCAGTCTCGGCCCGCTCAACGGGCTGCGGATAGTGTGCGCGCGAAGCGCACTGCTGAGACTGGGACGGACGATCGCCGAGGCACCGGGCCGGCTCAGCGGCGTCGGCGGTCACATCGAGGAGCTGTCAGCCAGGTCTCAGCGTGGGAGCGGTGCGGCGAATCCAGTCGCCAGACCCGGGCGTCTATCCACACCCTGTGCGAAACGTAGCACAGGGCCATCCGATGGCCGGAAGGGACGAGGCGGTCGGGTGGTTGGGGGGTTGGGCCGCACGAGCAGCCACCGCGCCACCTCATGTGGTCACGCGAGCAGTCCAGCGCAGGCAGGTACCGCCGTCGGGCGAGCTGGAGATGTCCAGCCTCCCGTCGCGCACCTCGGCACGGTGTCGCAGGTCGGTCAGGGCGTCGGAAGGGACTGCCGCGGCGGCGTGGGAGCCGTCGTCAGTGACTTCGACGGTGACCACCTCGTGGGCATCCACATGGATCTGTGCACGGGTGGCGTGGGCGTGGGCAGCCATGTGCACCAGCGACTCCCGCACCACGGCGCTGACGTCCTCGGCAAGGCCGTTGCGGATGGACTCGGTCCTGCCCGTGAACTCGACAGTGGGGCAGAAGCCGAGTGCAGGGATGTGGTCCTGCAGCGATGCGAGCAGGGTCGCACGAAGGCCAGAGCTCGCGGGGTGACGGACGTCCTGGAGCTGGAACACGGTGCTCCGGATGCGCCGAATCGTACTGTCGATGGCGTCGACGTAGCCCAGGACACGGAGCTGCTGCTCGCGCCTGGGGAGCAGGGAGACCAGTCCTTGCATCCCCATGCCGACGGCGAAGAGCTCGCTGATCACGTGCTCGTGCAGGTCTGCAGCGATCCGGTCGTGGTCCTGCATCCGGTCGAGGCTCTCGCGTGCGACGCGAGCCCTGCCGAGATCCAGGGCCAACCCGGCGTGACCGGCGAACACCCCGAGCTGGTCCATGTCGGCCTCGGTGAACGACCCCCTCCCCGCCAGCCGACCGACACTGAGGACCCCCACGACGTGTTCGCCGGCCAGCAGCGGGGCGCACACCACCGACCCGATGGCGACCCCGGCGTCCGAGACTCCGTAGACACCGTCGTCACCCACATGACTCATGTAGTCGTCGAGGAGCAGGGGCTTGCCGGACTCGATGACCTGTTGGACGGCCGACGCGGCCCCGATCGGTTGGCCCACCACGGCATCCGCCAGCAGCCCGGTCGCGGCGTGGACGGTCCAGGCGCTCGTGCTGCCTTCGGGAGCCTCCAGCGCCAGGTTGGCCAGGTCCGCCTCCGCACCCTGGGCCGCCAGACGGAGCACCGGATCGAGAGGCCGCTCGGTGGCCGCAGCGAACAACTTCTGGGTGATCTCCGTGGAGGCCGCCAGCCACCGGCGGTTCATCTCCGCCTGCTGGAAGAGCCGGGCATTCTCGATGGCAGTTCCCGCCGCGAAGGCGAAGGCGGTGACCAGCTGCTGGTCCTCGGTGGTGAAACCACCGCGCGTGCTCTCGACCAGGTAGAGACGGCCGAAGACGGCGCTGCGCTCCCGGACCGGGACCATGAGGAGAGCGTCCTCGCCAGGCAGTGGTCCCGGTGGCGACTGGGCGCGCACGTCCTCCGGGTCCGTCAACCGGGTGGGCCGGCCAGCGACGTCGACCCGTCCGCCACCGGGCAGGCTACTGATCCAGTGCACGAGCTCGGGGTCCATCCCGTCATGGATGACGTCGCCGGACGCTCCGTCGCGACCCACCAGGACCAGCGCGGCGTGACGGGCACCGATGAGGTCTCGTGCCGCCGACACGCTCCGACGCAGCACCACAGGCAGGCTGAGGTCACCGGCGACGGTGGAGTTGGCACGCAACAGCTCCCGCAACCGTCCCTGCGCGTGGAGCACCGCCTGCGCGTGGCCGGTCAGCTGGTCGATGGCCCGCTCCAGGTCCATACGCGGTACATCCGGGAAGTCCAGCTCCGGCATCCCTTGGTCGTCCGCCGGTGAGCGCCGGGTAGGGCGCGGCTCGGGTGCGGGCTCGACCGAGGTCTCCCCCTCGACCACCACCTGGGAGAGGGCGACTGCCGCGCCGATGCAGCCGCCGTCGCAACTGATGCGTGGGGACACCTGCAGGTCGAAGAGTCTCTGCTGATCGGGCGCGTCGCAGGCGACCCGCAGCACGAGGGGCGCGGGCAGCCCCCCGCGAGCCGCGGCCCGGATCGCTCCTGCGACCTGGTCGGCGTCATGGTCACCCGATGCGGAGTCGCAGGCGGCCAGGTAGGAGGCGCCGACACCGGTCCGGGTCGGGTCTCCCCCGCTTTCGCGGGCAAACCGCAGCCAAGCCTCGTTGACCTCGACGATGACTCCGTCACGATCCAGCAGAGCGATCTCCACCGACTCGTCGGTGGTCAGCCCTACGTCAGGACGAGCGGTGTCAACGCGAAGAAGGGGCTGGGTTTTGGGTTGGTGGGCGAGGTGATCTGGCATGGGGCCCCCAAGCACCCGAGACGACTCGGCAACCGCCCTGACAGCCGCCACGGCCTCTATCCAGACCAACACCAACACAGTACCCATCCCACGACGAGGCGGGAAGGGAATGCTGATCTCCGCGTTCAGAAAGGCCGGACCCGGAACCGGACCCGGACCTAGACTGGCAGGCATGGAGGACGGTGAGAACGAAGACCTGAGCACCCGGTTGGCGGCGATCGCGCGGGCCCTGGACACCGGGTCCGCCCACGATACGTTGCAGCTGATCGTCGACCTCGCCGTCGCCACGGTCCCAGGCTGCGAACACGCCGGGATCTCCTTCGTCCGCCGACGCAAGATCAGCACCCCGGCAGCCAGCGACGCCGTGGCGCTCCGGGTCGATGCCGTGCAGTTCGAGGTCGGCCAGGGTCCCTGTCTGGATGCGATCGACGTCGACCGGATCTTCCGGTCCGACGACCTGGCCACAGAGACGCGCTGGCCGGATTTCGCCCGGCGCGCCCACGCCGAGACCGGGGTCACGAGCATGCTCGGGGTGCGGCTGTTCGCGCGTGACCGGACGATCGGAGCGCTGAACCTCATGTCGAGCAAACCGTCGGCCTTCGACGACGAGTCCCTTTCCACCGCAGCGCTTTTCGCGGCGATGGCGTCCGTCGCACTCAATGCCGCACAGACCGAGGAGACCCTCCAGCTCGCCCTCAGGAGCAGGGACATCATCGGTCAGGCGATGGGCATCCTCATGGAGCGCCACCGCATCACCGACCAGGAGGCGTTCCACCGCCTGTCCGCGGCGTCCCAGAACCTCAACGTCCGGCTGAAGGACGTAGCCGACCAGGTCGTGTTCACGGGCGAGGAATCCCAGCGCCAGGCCGACGCGACGCCCTAGGCGCCACATGACAGGCCGCGCGCTGGATGACGCGTGGCGCTGGAACGACCGTCGCCAGGCGACGTCCGCCGGTCGCGGAGTTCGTCAGACGCCTGTTTCTGCGTGGAGCCGACCCGAGCCGACTGCTTGGACGAGGGCGTGGTGGTCACGCTCGTTCTGCCGCGCGTATCGCTTGGCGAAGTTCGTGATCGCACGATCGAACTCCTCGGATTCACCCAGGTACTCCCCGATGGCGACCGCGTCCCCAGATCGGGCGTGCGCACGGGCGAGCGTCCAGCCGCACAACTTGGCGTAGTAGCCCATCATCGTCGGCGACATCTCGTCGACGAGCGCGGAGCCCTTCATGTCCCTCAGCTGACGCCAGTAGAAGTGCCGGCTGGTGTCCAGTCCACGCGTCCAGCCGAGGAAGATGTCGCTGGAGGCCTGCATCATGCGTTGCCCCTGCACCACGCGCTGGCCGTGCTGCCGGAAGCGGCTCTTCGGGAGGTGATCTTCGAACACCGACCGGGTGGCCTCCTTGACCTGGAGGAACAGCGGGTCCTGCTCGTCCCGCCCCTGGAGCAGGACGATGAAGGCACGCGTGCCCACGCTGCCGACACCGACGACCTTGCGGGCGGCGTCCTCAACGTGGAACCGCTCCAGCAGGTGGCGGCGGTCGTGCTGGAGGGTCTCCCGGTAGGCGTGGAACTGGTCGTCGATCAGCTCCTGCACCTCCTCCATCGACATGGCGTGACCTGGTCCGAAGTCGCGAGCAGGAATGACGACCGGCGGCTGGCTGACGATCCGGTACCGCGCGTCGACGTGCTCGGCCAGCTTGGAGAGCGCCTGGAGGCTGTCACGGGTGTGTGCCTTGTCGATGTTCTTCTCGCCGCGCCGCAGCTCTTTCGAGGCGCGCTTTCCTTTGAGGGTGGCGATGGCACCTGCACGCACCTCCTCCTCGGAGAGATGGGCGTACCACAGCTCCATCGTCCCCATCTGGGCGAACTGCTGCATGGCGGTTCGATAGCCGGCGACCGAGGTCAGGGTCACGGCCTTGACGTCGTGTCTGGCGAATCCGTTGTTCTGAGCGGCGATGGTGAAGCTGGCGGCGAGTCTCTTGACGTCGTACTCGAACGGACCAGGAAGGGTCTCGTCGAAGTCGTTGAGGTCGAAGACCAGGTGGCGCTCCGGTGAGGCGTATCCGCCGAAGTTCGACAGGTGCGCGTCACCGCACATCTGGACCATCAGTCCCGCTGTCGGAGTGGCGGCGAGGTCGGCCGCCATGACCTTGGCCGCTCCGCGGTAGAACGTGAACGGTGACACCATCATCCGGCCGTGCCGGACCGGCACCAGGTCTTGCTCCCGGGTGCGGTCCTGCTCCTCGAGGAGGGCGACGGGGTCGGGTCGACCGGTGGCAGGCACCCATCGTCGATGCGCTGCAGCCGGTGTCCGGTTGGCGGCCTCCTTGCCGTGGCGTCGTCGCTCCTCGATCGTGAGATGTTGCACGTGCCGGGTGGTCATTGAGCTCTCCTTCATGATCACACCCGCTCGATCGGAGCGGCTGACCCTGTGTTCCGCACGATCGCGATCGGCGTGGTTGGGCAGATAGAGGCGAAGGTCCCCGGCGCGCACACGTCCGCCGGGCGTTCTCGACCGCGCTCGGCACGTCCGGGTGCGGGGCCCACGGCGGTCACCGCTCTGCATCCTGGCTGCTGGAACCACTCCGCGTGCCGGCGCGGTAGGCCGTCACCGCGTCTTCAAGGGTCGGGTAGAGGCGATCGGCGCCGATCGCCTCGGTCACCCCGAACCGATCCATCTCGGGACGCACCTCGCGGTTGGCTTCGGCGATGGCGAAGACCACGCCGCGTCGCTCGAGCACTCCGGCAAGTTCCACGAGCGTGTTGCCTCCGGTGAAGTCGACGTCATCGATGGCGTCGGCCAGCAGGACGAACCACCGCGGCGTGGGGTCACGGTCAACCAGGGCAACCGCCTCTTCGGTCAGGCGCGAGGCGTTGGCGTAGAACAGGCCCGCTCCGAACCGATAGATGACCAGGCCGGGCTCGGCGTCAGCGCCGGATGAGAGTGGGCTCTCCACCGTCGCGCCGTGGTCGTCGAGCGTGACCACGCTGTCATGCGGCTGGTAGTGACGTCGGACATGATCGAGGAGCGAAAGCACGATCGCGAGGATGATCCCCTGCTCGACCCCGATGCCGACCACGATGGCGGCGGTCAGGGCAGCGATCCAGAACTCGTCGCGACGCAGGCGATAGATCTCGCGCATGTGGGTGATGTCGACGAGCTTGACGCCGATCACGAACACCACTGCGCTGAGGACGGCGTTGGGCATGTACTGCAACGGCTTGGTGAGGAACAGCAGCACGATGCCGACCGTCACGGCCATCGACAGCATCGCGACCTGGGACCTGCTCTTCGCTTCGTCGGCCATCTCGGTCTTGGTGGGGCTGCCGTTGACCACGAATGTCCCACTGAGGCCCGCCGCGATGTTCGCCGCGCCGAGACCGACCAGGTCGTTGTTCTCGACGAACACGTCGCCGTACTTGACCGCGTACGCCCGGGAGGTGGCAGCGCTCTGAGCAAGGATGACCAGGAACAGGGACACGCTGGTGGACAACAGGGGTGCGACGTCGTTCCACCCGACGCCTGAGGGCAGGCCGATCGACGGCAGACCGCTCGGGACCGGACCGAGTGTCGACACTCCGTGCGACTGCAGGTCGGCGGCCCCGCTCACGACGATGGCGCCGACCACGGCGACGAGCCCGCCGGGAATCGCCTTGATCCACCGTTCGAACACGATCAGGGTCGCGATCACGCTAAGCGACACCGCAACGGTCGCCAGCGAAGCCTGCGGAATCTCCTTCAGGGTGTCCCAGAACTTCATGACCGTGCCGCTCACGTGCTGCACATCTACCTTGGGCGACCCGACGCCGAGCATGCCCGCGAACTGTCCGAGAGCCACTTGGATCCCGACCCCGGTCAAGAACCCGACCAGGACCGTTCGCGAGATGAAGTCGGCGAGAAACCCGAGCCGGGCGATCCGCGCGAGGACGAGCAGCGCGCCGGTGATCAACGCAGCCAGGCCCGCGAAAGCGACCCACTGCGGCGTGTTCGGTTGCAGCCCAGCCACACCGAGTCCCGCTATCCCGGCATACAAGATCGCGGCAGTCGCCGAGTCGCCTCCGACGACGAGGTGCCGTGAGGATCCGAGCAGTGCGAAAACGAGCGCGGGGAACAGGATCGTGTAGAGCCCGGTGATGACGGGCGTCCCCGCGATCTTCGTGTAGCCCATGACCTCGGGGATCGCGAGCGCGGCCAGGGTGATGCCCGCCACGAGGTCGCGACGCAGCAGCGAACGGTCGTAGGGACGGATGCCCTGAAGGAGCGTGATGACCGCGCCGCGCGTCGGTGGCGACTGGTTGACCGGCGTTCTCGAGGTGTGTTCCGAAGTCGCCATCCCATGACGGTCGCAGCCGTCCTGGGGAGGGAGTAGGGGCTAAGGACCTTGCTGGAGATGATCGCCACGCCGGACACGGCGCGACCCGGGGGTGCTTCGAGCAGCTTCGCATGCGTGACCTTCGGCCCTGACTGCCCACCTCGGATGGCCACAGTCTGCAAGGACGTGCTCGGTCTAGGTGAAGGAGACATCTCATGAACGCGGACCTCGAGCTGGTGGTGGCGGCGTACCAGGACCTCGGCAGTGCGCAGGAGGACTTCGACACCCTGCGCACGCAGGTCGAGGACAAGACGCTTTCTACCCGCGGGATGGTGCTGATCGCCAAGGACGACGCCGGCAAGGTCATGCTCTACGACACCGGCGACCACCTTGGCCGACGCGGCGCCGGCTGGGGAGGGGTCGGTGGTGTCCTGGTCGGCCTGTTCGCCCCGCCGATGCTGGGCGCAGTGGCAGTGGGTGCGGCCGTTGGTGGCGTGGTCGGGAAGTTCACCGGCCACAAGCTGACCGCCGAGCTGCGGGAGAAGATCGGCGAGAACCTCAAGCCAGGCACCGGGGTGGTCCTGGGCGTGTTTCCCCCGGACCAGCGGCTCGGGGTGGAGCAAGCGCTGTCGCACTCGCCGGCCAAGTCCGTCGTGGCCATGGACGAGGCCACTCTGACCGACCTCAAGGACGCCCTCGCGGATGCCATGGGGAAGTTCGCCCCAGATCGCACGAAGCTCCCGATCCCAGACCGGGTCTTCGGTGGCACAGCGGGTCACACCTTGCGCGAGTCGGCCTCCGACTGGTCGTTCATCGCCGGCGTCCAGGCCCCCGAGGACGCACCGAACGTGCTGGTGGTTCTGATCGACGACGCGGGCTTCGGGTCGATCGACAGCTTCGGCGGCCCGGTCTCGTCGCCGACCTTCACCCGGGTGCAGGACATGGGCCTGACCTACAACCGCTTCCACGTGACCGCGGTCTGCTCGCCGACGCGGGCGGCTCTGTTGACTGGTCGCAACCAGCATCGGGTGGGGTTCGGGTCGATCGCGGAGTACCCGGGTCCGTTCCCGGGCTATTCGGCGAAGCGGCCGCGGAGCTGCACGCCATTCCCTCGGGTGTTGCAGGAGAACGGCTACGTGACGGGCGGGTTCGGCAAGTGGCACCTGACCCCGGACAACGTCCAGGGTGCGGCCGGTCCGTTCAGCAACTGGCCCAAGGCGTGGGGCTTCGACCACTGGTGGGGCTTCTTGTCCGGGGCTGCGGGCCAGTACGACCCGATCATCACGATGGACGACACGGTGATCGGCGTGCCGGAGGGCAAGGACGGGGAGCAGTACTACTTCCCGGACGACCTGACCGACAGAGCGGTGGACTGGCTCCACGCGGTCCGGGCGCAGGACGGGTCAAGGCCGTGGATGATGTACTACTCGACCGGCTGCGCGCACGCTCCTCACCATGTCGCCAAGGAGTGGGCCGACCACTACAAGGGCAGGTTCGACGAAGGCTGGGACGTGCTGCGCGAGCAGACGCTGCAGAGGCAGAAGGACCTCGGGATCGTGCCGCCGGACACCGAGCTGACGGCGCGGCCGGACCTGTTCCCGGCCTGGGACTCCCTCTCGCAGGCGGAGCGGAGGCTCTACGCGCGGCAGATGGAGGTCTACGCAGGCTTCCAGGAGAACGCTGACTGGAACGTCGGCAGGCTGCTGGACTCGATCCGGGATCTGGGCGACCTGGACAACACCCTGGTCTTCTACATCTGGGGCGACAACGGAGCGAGCATGGAGGGCACCATTACGGGGTCGTTCAACGAGATGACCTTCCTCAACGGGATCGTGCTGGACGCCGACCAGCAGATGGAGCTGATCGAGCAGTACGGCGGGATCGACGCGATGGGCGGGATCCACACGGCCCCGCACGTGGCCGCGGCCTGGGCCCACGCGATGAACACGCCGTTCCGGTGGGGCAAGCAGATGGCCAGCCACCTGGGCGGCACCCGCGACCCGATGGCGGTGGCGTGGCCGCGGCGGATCACCCCCGAGGCGGGGCCGCGTACCCAGTTCACGCACTGCATCGACCTTGGTCCGACCATCCTCGAGGCGGTTGGCATCCCCGAGCCGACCCTCGTCGACGGGATCGAGCAGGTGCCGATGGACGGCACCAGCTTCGCCGCCACGTTCGAGACAGCGGATGCCCCCGAGGCACACACGTCGCAGTACTTCGAGATGTTCGGGAGCCGGGCGATGTACCAGGACGGCTGGTGGGCGGCCTCCAGGCCGGACCGCATCCCTTGGGACTTCTCCGCGCCGCACGTCCAGCAGTACGGCCCCGCAGGCGACTGGGACCCCGACCGCGACGCACCGTGGGAGCTGTACGACCTGACGACGGACTTCTCCCAGGCCAAGGACGTCGCCGCCGACCACCCCGAGAAGGTCAAAGAGCTCCAGGAGCTGTGGTGGGTCGAGGCCGAACGCAACCAGGTGCTCCCGCTGTGGGCCGGCCTCTCGGTCATGTACGGCGACCTGCCCCCGCTGCCGACCATCACGCGGTTCCGCTTCGCCGGAGGCGTCCAGAACGTCCAGCGCGGCATGTGCCCGCGCATCTTCGGCCGGTCGTACTCCCTCGAGGCCGACCTGGTCGTCCCCGAGGGTGGCGCCGAGGGCGTGCTCGTGGCCAACGCCGACTTCATCGGCGGCTACGGCCTCTGGGTCGACCACGACGGCCTGCTGCACCACACCTACTCACTGCTCGGGGTCGAGACCTACAAGCAGGTCGCCGACAGGCCGTTGCCGGTCGGGGAGGTGAAGGTCAGGATGCTGTTCGAGTCCGACGAGCCCACGCCGGGCAGCGGCGGCAACGTCACCCTCTTCATCGGTGACCAGCAGGTCGGTGAGGGACGGATGCCCAAGACGGTCCCCCTGGCGTTCACCAGCTACGCCGGCATGGACATCGGCCGCGACAACGGCCTCGTGGTCGACCTCGACTACGAGGACCAGGCACCCTACGCCTTCACCGGCATCCTCAAGCAGGTCGTCTTCGACCTGCAGCCGATGGCACACGAGGACGAGACAGCGCTTCACGATCACGCCATGAAGCACGCGCCCGGCCAGGGAGCGGCCGGGTAGGGAGCGGACGGGTAGGACGACTGACGGCGGTGGCGGCGACTGCCCCGACCAGTTCCGACCGCGGGGTCGTCGGTGGCGGGGTCGTGGGCGGAGTCCGATGAGCATCCAAGGATCACCCGTCCCGGGCGAGGCCCGGTCGTGAGTCCGCGCGGCAGCGTGTGGGGGGTGTCGTCGAGGAGAGGGGCACACCATGGGCTGCCTGTTCGTCCTGCTGGCCGGCGTGTTCCCGCGCCTGGCCCTGCTCATCGTCTGGATCGCCCGACCGGCCATGGTCAACGCAGCGTTCACCTCGTGGATCTGGCCGCTGCTCGGTCTGCTCTTCCTGCCGTTCGCGACGCTGATGTACGTCATCCTCTGGCGGGTCGGCGGCCTGAGCGGGTGGGACTGGTTCTGGGTGGCGATCGCCGCACTGCTCGACGTCAGCCACTGGGGCGCCGGTGCGGCCCAGCGCCGCTCGTCGTCCTCGACCGTGACCACGTAGCCGGCGCCGTGGCCACGAGGGTCCCGGGCACAACGTTCAGAATCGAGGGGTCGTGAGCATTCCGTTCAAGGGCAGGGTCAACGTCGACATCCGGGACTCGGTGGAGGACTGGACCCCGTTCGCGCCACCGAAGGCCCCCGACGGGGCCCCGAACGTCCTCTACATCGTGCTCGACGACGTCGGCTTCTCCGCGATGAGCTGTTACGGCGGTCCGATCGAGACCCCGAACATCGACAAGATCGCCGGCGACGGTGTCCGCTACACCCAGTGGCACACCACCGCGCTCTGCTCGCCGACCCGCTCCTGCCTGCTCACGGGACGCAACCACACCCGCAACAGCATGGCCTGCATCACCGAGGGCGCGAGCGGCTTCGCCAACGCCAGCGGCACGATCCCGCCCGAGAACGGCATGTTGTCGGAGATCCTCGGCGAGCGCGGCTGGAACACCTACATGGTGGGCAAGTGGCACCTGTGCCCGACGGTCGAGATGAACCTCGCGTCGACACGTCGGAACTGGCCGACGGGACGAGGCTTCGAACGGTGGTACGGCTTCCTCGGCGCCGAGACGAGCCAGTGGTACCCGGAGCTGACCTACGACAACCACCCCGTGGACCAGCCCAGGTCACCCGAGGAGGGCTACCACTTCGGCGAGGACATCACGGACAAGGCGATCGAGTTCATCATGGACGCCAAGGCGGTCGCGCCGGAGAAGCCCTTCTTCCTCTACTACGCGCCCGGCGCCTGCCACGCACCGCACCACGCACCCAAAAAGTGGATCGAGAAGTACGCGGGGAAGTTCGACGAGGGGTACGAGGCGATGCGCGAGGCCACCCTGGCCCGCCAGATCGAGCTCGGCATCGTGCCGCCGAACACCGAGCTGCCCGCGATCAACCCGCTCGGCACCCCCGAGACGCACACCGGCCCCAAGGGACAGCCCTTCCCGCCCGTGGACACCACCCGGCCGTGGGACTCGTTGTCGGGGCAGGAGAAGCGTCTCTTCTCCCGCATGGCAGAGGTGTATGCCGGGTTCCTCTCCCACGCCGACGCGCAGATCGGTCGGCTGCTGGCCTACCTCGAGGAGACCGGTCAGCGGGAGAACACCCTGGTCATCCTCGTCTCCGACAACGGCGCCAGCGGAGAGGGAGGCCCGGACGGGTCGGTCAACGAGATGCTGTTCATGAACGGCATTCCCGACGACATCGACGCCAACCTCGCGATGCTCGACGACCTGGGCGGCCCGAAGACCTACAACCACTACCCGAACGGGTGGGCGATGGCGTTCAACACGCCCTTCAAGATGTGGAAGCGCTACGAGTTCAACGGCGGCACCTCCGACCCGTGCGTGATCTCGTGGCCGACCGGGATGAAGGCGAGGGGCGAGATCCGCGAGCAGTACCACCACGCCATCGACCTGGTGCCCACGGTGCTCGACGTCCTCGGCATCGAGCCCCCGGGGACGATCAAGGGCCACACCCAGAGCCGGTTCGACGGCGTGAGCATGCGCTACAGCTTCGAGGACCCGAAGGCTCCGGGTCAGCGGACGACGCAGTTCTACTCGATGCTCGGGTCGCGCGGCATCTGGCACGACGGCTGGAAGGCCGTCACCACCCACCCGACGATCAGCGGATGGGGGCACTTCAACGACGACGAGTGGGAGCTCTACCACGTCGACGTCGACCGCTCCGAGCTGCGCGACCTGGCCGCCGAGCAGCCCGACAAGCTTCGCGAGATGGTCAACCTCTGGTACGCCGAGGCCGGCGCCAACGAGGGCTTCCCGCTCGATGACCGCTCGGCCCTGGAGATCCTCGTGTCACCGCGACCGCAGCTGTCGGCGCCGCGGGAGCGCTACGTCTACTACCCCAACCACGCCGAGGTGCCCGAGGCCCAGGCCGTCGTGGTCCGTGGCCGGTCGTTCGTCATCGGTGCCTTGGTCGACCTCCCCGAGCCGGGCGCCCAGGGCGTGCTCTTCGCGCAGGGGTCACGCTTCGGCGGCCACAGTCTGTACGTCAGGGACAACCGGCTGCACTACGTCAACAGCTTCGTGGGCATGTTCGAGCAGAGGGTCGATGCGAGTGAGGACCTGCCCACCGGCGAGAACCTCATCCTGTCCGCCTCGTTCGTCAAGGACGGCACGGAGCAGACGCCGGTCGCCGCCGGCACGCTCTCGCTGTACCACGGTGACAGGTTGGTCGGGGAGGGTCAGATCAAGCTCCAGCCGGGCAGCTACATGATCGCCGGGGAGGGCCTCGCCGTGGGACGCGACGTGGGCGACCCGGTCACGCAGGACTACCCGGGCGAACGGCCGTACCGTTTCACCGGCGGCACGATCAGACGGGTGGCCGTCGACGTCAGTGGCGAGCCCTACATCGACCTCGAGCGCGAGGCCCAGGGCATGCTCATGCGGGAGTAGTGCCGATGGGGCCGACCATCGCGCCGAAGGCACCGACGGCGCGCTGCGCACAGCGCGCGTTCACGTCCAAGCCAACCGGCGTGATCTGCAGCCTCGTCAGAGGTGCAAGACGTCCTTGATCACGTTCACGGCTGCCGAGGCGATCTGCTGGTGTCCTGCCGCGTTCGGGTGCTCGCCATCGGTCGCCAGGTAGTGGGTCTCGTCGTACGTCTGGTCAGGTCCCTTGAACGCGGTCAACACATCGACGTACGCCGAGCTCGTGGTCGCTGCCGTGGCCTTGATGGCGGCGTTGACCTGGTCGGTCACGATGGCGGCTGCCGTGACATAGGCGCCGCCCTGCTCGGTGGCGTACTGGCCGCCAAGCCAGACGCTCCAGTAGTCCAGGAGCACGACGAGCACCCGCCGACCGGTCGTGAGCTCATGGACCCGGGCCACGATGGCCGCGAGGTTCTTCTCCACCACGGGGATCGTGGTCTCGTAACAGGGAGCCGAATTGCCACACGATCGCGAGTAGGCCACGTCGTTCGCGCCGATCTCCACCTCGACGACATCGGAGGTCCGCACCTGGTCGGCGACCGCCGCATCGGACTGGAGCTGAGTCAGGAGGTCGGTGGTGGTGTATCCGTCGACAGCATCGTTCACCACCGTGACCGCGCGTTCGGGCGGCGCGGCCAGTTCGAGGCCTGTCAGTTCCGGATAGGCCGTGCATCCGCAGCCGCTGCCGCTCGGCACCGAGTCACCCAGGGCCACGATCGACCGCGGGTGCTTCGTCGTCGGCGCACCGGATGGCGAAGGAGCGGTCGTGCCGGACTCGGTCGGGACCGAGCGTGGAGACGAGCACCCTGCCGCGACAGCTCCTGCGATGGCGAGTGCCACAACCTGGCGAGTCAACCGACCGCGGCCCACCCGGACAGTCTAGGTCGGGACGCAATACCTGGCCGTGACGGAATCACGTTCAGACGTTGAAGCGGAACTGCGACCCCACTCGTTTGGCCTGCGCCGAAGCCGTGTTTGTGCTGGTCAGCGTGCTGAGTGGTTCCGGTCACTTGACTCAGGCTGCCGCAGGGGGCATTTCTCGTGTGCCCCAAATGTGCCCCAAGCGGGATGGGCAAGGAGAGCCACCGACCCGATCGCGGAGCAGTGGAGGTCGGCCTCTGACCCGGTCAAGGTCGCCCTGACAGATCAGGTGATCCGGCGGTACACGGAGTGTGCACCTGGACCCATACGGAGCTGCGGCCTTGACGGGTTGGAGTGGCCGGCCGGATGCTGCGGAGTCGGGTCGGCGGCTCGGAGGTGAGAGTGCCCTGGATGGCGTCCGGGGCACTTCGTCGTGCGCGGGGTGCGGTGGGGTGCGCGAGGACGGCGCGCCAGCGCCGCCCGCAGCGCGGGGCCCCATCGCGGGGTCCCGCGCCGCCGCGGCGAAGCCGCGGTCTTGAGCCATGTGAAGAAAGTCCTCACCACCTGGCGTCAAGTTCGTGTGTCCTGTCGCGGGTGATGCTTGACGGGGGTGTGTCACCTGATGCTTGACACCCGGCGCGATTCGGCGCTTGGGTAGACGATGTTCCGTGGGTGTCGTCGAGCTGGGGGGCCGGGGATCGATACAGGTCTTCTCGAGAGCGTCCGGCGTCGGGGACCGAGAGGGATTCGGCTGCCGTCATCTGCGAGGTCAAGGCTTCGTCAGGACCGGCGTGTCGCCCTAACCCGAGGAGAGGGATCAGTGATTGCCTGTGGGCCGCTGGTTCCGACCGGAACAAGCCCATTCTTCCAAGGGGGAAAGATGCGCATCCGCGCAGCACTCATCGCGACACTGGCCATGTGCACCGTTCTGGCCGGAGTCAATGCCACCCCCGCCACAGCCGAGCCACCCGCGAAGGCAAAGCAGGCGAAACTCCTCAAGGTCCAACCCAGCCCGACGCCGAAGGGCAAGATCGCCGTCTACGTTGCGGACGTCAACACCGGTGAGACGACCTTCTCCGGCTTCGAAGACCCCCAGCCTCTGGCAGTGGCCTCTATCAGCGGACCATACAACCCGCCGCGGGCCACCGACTTCATCCTCGACCCCGTGTCCTCCCCATCGGCCGCCTACGGATTCGCCGGCGTCGGGACCAAGAACGGGACCTGGCTTAACCGAATCGGCGCCCGATCCGGAAACTGGTACGGCTACTTCTACTGGAACTCCACCGGCGGCCGCTTCAAGAGCGTAAACATGCAGCCCCATGCTGCCGTTCGGCTCACCGGATCAGCAACCGTCGATCAGGTGACCATCACCCAGTAGCGAACTTCGAATACACGTACGACAGGGTGCCCGCGACATACGCGGGCACCCTGTCTACGTTCCGGGCATCAACTGAGGCCAGATATCGCAGCCTTCGCGGGGCCTGCTTGGCTTGACACACTCAATTCGGCGATGGCGGGTGCGGAAGCCTTCCGACGGCTGAAGCAGGCCCTCTGGGCTTGCCGTTGCCTGACGTGGCGTCCGTGGAGCCTTCGGTGGTGAGGGGCTGGCGAAGGTAAGGGTTTGGTCAAGGATCGGCTCAGGGGGTTGCAATTGATGGACGGGAGCGCGGTCGGCTGAGACCGTCGAAGAGCGGACGACAACCGAGTCGCCATCCCGTTCCATGTTGATCCGGGGTGCGGAAGGCGTTGGGCGACAACGGTTTTGGTCTTTAGGCAACAAGCCGGCACGTGTGTGACCCGTGCGCCGGTCAGCCATGCCAGTGGTCACCCAAGAACTGGGTGTGCCGTGCGGACGGGTCACAGAAGTATCGCCCGCACGGCACACCCTTCTTGGGAAAGGGGGCCAGGCGATGAGCACCATCGACGATCTCGACCGCCCCCGAAGGACCGTGCCCCCTCCGGAAGATCGACCGCTGGACATCCCCGACCTGGCCCCTGATGTTGAGGCGCAGCTCGTCGCCCGGCTCCTCTCCGCGGACTTCGAGCAGTGGTCGACCACGGTGTCCCGGGTCGGGTTCTGCGCCCACCCGGTCCGCCTCGTCGGACGCACCGACACCTTCGCCAAGACCACGGGCGAACTGGTCCGGTCGTACTCCTCCAGTGACGAACCGTCCGGGGTGACCTACAAACGCTGCGGCAACCGTCGCGCATCCGAGTGCGAGTCGTGCTCGCGGCAGTACGCGGCCGACATGTTCCACCTCATCCGCGCCGGAGTCGCCGGAGGCAAAGGCGTCCCCGCCAGCGTGGGTGACAACCCGCTGGTGTTCGCCACCCTCACCGCCCCATCCTTCGGCTCGGTCCACGGAACCAGAGCCAACAGCGGTCGCTGCCGTCCCCGCCGCGACGACGGCAGCCGCTGCCCCCACGGCACGACCGTGCGGTGCATGACCGTCCACGACCAGGACGACCCGGCGGTCGGGCAGCCGCTGTGTGGCGACTGCTACGACTACGACTCGCACGTCGTGTGGCAGTGGTGGGCGCCCGAGCTGTGGCGCCGGTTCACCATCGCCCTACGCCGCGCGGTGGCCCACCACCTCGGCATCACCGCCACCGACCTGCCGGATGTCGCATCGGTGCAGTACGCCAAGGTCGCCGAGTACCAGCTCCGCGGTGCGGTCCACTTCCACGCCCTGATCCGCCTCGACGGACCCAAGACCGCCGACGGGTTCGCCCCCGCAACCGCCGCCCTCACCGCGCCCGTCCTGGCCGGCCTCGTGCAGCACGCCGTGGCCGCAGTCCGGTTCAGCGCCCCACCCGTCCACGACGGTGACGCCGCCCGAATGCTGGCGTTCGGTGCCCAGGTCGACACCCGACCCGTACGCACCTCACGCCGCACCGACGACCCCGACCGTGAGCTCACCCCCGAACAGGTCGCCGGATACCTCGCGAAGTACGCCACCAAGTCAGCCACCGACACCACCACCAAGAACACCCACCACCTGCGCCGCCTGCACGCCACCGCCGGGCGCCTGGCCCGCCAAGCCACCTCCGGCCCCTCCCCCGAACTGGCCATCAACCCGGACGGGCCGTACGCGCTGCTCGGCAAATGGGCGCCCTCGCTGGGCTTCCGTGGGCACTTCGCCACCAAGTCCCGCCGCTACTCCGTCACCCTCGGCCAGCTCCGCCGGGCACGCCAGCGTGCGCAAGCCCGCATCGCCGAAGCCAACCGTGCCGGGGAACGGCTCGACCTGCGCCAGCTCGAAGCCGAGCTCTTGGCCGACGACCAGGACGACACGACCCTTGTCATCGGCCACTGGGCCTACGCCGGCAGCGGCTGGGCCAACGACGGCGAGACCGCCCTCGCCGTCGCAGCCGCGGCACGAGCCCGCGAGTACGCCCAAGAGCGCGTAGCAGACCGACAGCACCGACGCATGAAAGGAGCCAGCAATGCCAGTACGAAGATCGGCACCTGTGGTTGAGAGGGACGTCTCGCGACCACCCACCTGCGCCCGACTGTGGACTCTTCAGGACGTCTCCGAGTTCCTGAACGTGCCAGTCGGAACGCTTTACCAGTGGCGTGTCCGCGGTGAAGGGCCGCCGGCCTACAAGGTCGGGCGACACATCCGGTTCGACCCCGACCGGGTGCGGGCGTGGGTCAAGGACTCGGCAGTCCTGACGTGGCCAGCATCGACAAGCGCGACCGTGGCGGCACCGTGAGCTGGCTCGCCCGATGGCGTGACGACACCGGGCGACAGCGCAAGCGGTCCTTCAGCCGCAAGATCGACGCGCAGCGTTTCGTCACCCAGCTCGAGGCGGACCTGTTGCGGGGCCAGTACGTCGATCCCTTCGACACCACGACAGTCCTTGAGTACGCGCGGCGCTGGGCGGGCGGTCGGATCCACAGGCCGACGACCGCGCGCCGCGTTGAGAGCATGATCGACACCCACATCGCTGGGACCAGCCTGGGGGCCCGGCGCCTGGCAGTGGTGACTCCGTCAGAGGTGCAGGCATGGGCCTCTGACCGTGCACAGGTGCTGGCACCGACGACGCTGCGCAACCTCGTGAGCCTGCTGCGGTCGGTCTACGCCTCCGCCGTGTTGGACCGCCTGGTGGCTTCGTCACCGGTCGTACGGCTCTCTTTGCCGCCGACGCATCGGGAGCGAGTGGTCCCACTTTCCGTCGAGCAGGTAGCGGCCCTGGCGGAGGCGATGCCTCGACGAAACCGCGCCATGGTCATCGCTCAGGCCGGACTCGGGCTACGAATCGGCGAGCTGCTCAGTCTGCGTGTGCAGGATGTCGACTTCATGCGCAGGTCGGTGCGCATCGAGTGGCAGCTGGCGCCGGGACAAAAGGTCCGCAGCGCGCCGAAGACCCGGCGCTCGACGAGGACCGTGCCGCTCCCCCAGGTGGTGGCCGAAGCGTTGTCGGTGCACCTCGAGGAGTTCCCGCGGGGCGAGGACGGAACGTTGTTCACGACCCGGTTCGGTGCGCCATACCGGCACGACTACTACGGGACAAGGATCTTCTCCGTGGCAGTCGCCGCAGCCGGGCTCCCAGCCTCGACCACGTCGCACGATCTGCGGCACCACTACGCGTCGGTCCTGCTGGCACAGGGTGAGTCCGTCATCGCTGTTGCCGAGCGGTTGGGACACCACAACGCCGCCCTCGTGCTGTCCACGTACGGGCACCTGATGCCCGATTCGGAGGACCGGACCCGACGAGCGGTCGACACCGCGTGGGCCGCACGTGCCCCACTGGTGCCCCACGAGGAGGTCGCAGGTCGCTGACCTGCGGTGATGGCCGTGTTTCAGACGTTGAAGCGGAACTCCACGACGTCGCCGTCGGCCATGACGTACTCCTTGCCCTCGATGCGGACCTTGCCGGCGGACTTGGCGGCAGCCATGGACCCGGCCTCGACGAGGTCGTCGAAGGAGACGATCTCGGCCTTGATGAACCCTCGCTGGAAGTCGGTGTGGATGACGCCAGCGGCCTGGGGGGCGGTCCAGCCCCGGCCGATCGTCCACGCGCGCGACTCCTTGGGGCCCGCCGTGAGGTAGGTCTGCAGGCCGAGAGTGTGGAACCCGGTGCGCGCGAGCTGGTCGAGCCCGGACTCGGTGGCACCAAAGGACTCCAGCAGCTCCATCGCCTCCTCGGCCTCCATCTCCATGAGGTCCATCTCGAGCTTGGCGTTGAGGAACACCGCGTCCGCGGGCTCGACCAGGGAGCGCAGCGACGCGTGCAGGTCGGCGTCGCCGAGCTGGTCCTCGTCGAGGTTGAACACGTAGATGAACGGCTTCGTGGTGAGCAGCCCCAGCTGACGCGCGTCAGCGAGGTCGACCCCGGCCCCGGCGCCCGCGGCATACAGGGTGTTGCCCTCCTCGAGGACCTTCTGGGCCGCCACGGCGTTGTCGTAGGAGGCCTTCTTGTCCTTCTGGATCCGCGACTCCTTCTCGAGCCGGGGCACGGCCTTCTCGAGGGTCTGCAGGTCGGCGAGGATCAGCTCGGTGTGGATGGTCTCGATGTCGGACGCGGGCGAGACCTTGCCGTCGACGTGGACGACGTCGCCGTCCTCGAACGCGCGCACGACCTGGCAGATCGCGTCGGCCTCACGGATGTTGGCGAGGAACTTGTTGCCGAGCCCCTCCCCCTCGGAGGCGCCGCGGACGATGCCGGCGATGTCGACGAAGGACACCGTCGCCGGGAGGATCTTCTCGGAGCTGAAGATCTCGGCGAGCTTGCCCAGTCGGGCGTCCGGCAGGGGCACGACCCCGACGTTGGGCTCGATGGTCGCGAACGGGTAGTTCGCAGCGAGCACGTTGTTCTTGGTCAGGGCGTTGAACATCGTGGACTTGCCGACGTTGGGCAGACCGACGATTCCGATAGTGAGAGCCACAAGGCCGAGAGTCTACCGTCGTGGCGTGGCGGCCCTCGCCAGCTGCCGGGACAGCGCGACGAGGCGGCCCTCGCTGTCCCAGACCTCCGCGTCCTCCTCGAGGTAGCCCCCCGACATGGTGCGGCTGGTGAGGTTGACCCGCAGCCACCCCGGCGCCGGACGAGCCCGGACGTGGGCGGTCAGCTCGAGGGTCGGCGCCCACCCCGGCAGTCCCAGCTCGAACGCCACCGGCGGCAGCGCGTCGACGGCCAGCAGCAGGAGCAGCGGGTCCGGCTCGCGACCGTCGACCATCCGCAGCCACCCGCGGATCACGCCGTTGCCCGACGGCTTGCCCATCGCCCAGCCGGTGGTGGCCGGGTCCAGGCGCAGGTCGAGGCGCTCGAGCAACGAGGCCGCCTTGAGGAACTGCGGGGGCGCCTGGTCGGTCGACAGGCACCGGTCAGGCGGCGGGAGCTCGGGCGGGGTGGCCGTGGTGGTGGCGTCGGCGTCCATCGTGGCGAGGTCTCCGTACGTCGCAAGGACCCGGATGCGCTCCACCTCACCACCGTCCCCGTCGTCCTGGAGCAGCGAGGCCTGGCCGTTGGAGACCGCGCGGCCGCGTCGCAGCACCGAGGTGCGCACCGTGGCCGCACCGGGTACGCCGGGCGTCAGGTAGTACGCGCTGATCGCCAAGGGGTGCGGGTGCGCCGGACGGTCGTCCGCGGCGCTGCCGAGCTCGGCCGCGAGCGCGCAGCCGGCGATGGACAGCAGCATCCCGCCGTTCACCCCGCCGCCGATGCGCCATCCCTCGCCGAGCGCTGCGTCGTAGACGCCTCGCTCGCCGCTGCGCGCCGCGACCGCCGACCCCTCGTCGAACTCGCTGCCCTGCTCGCCCATCCGTCGTCCTCCGTCACCGTGCGCGCCATACCTGACCAGTCAGGAGGGTATGCCGCGCACGGTCACCTCACGGGGCGGGCGTGGCGGGCGCCACTGCCTCGGCGGTGGCTGCGCCCTGCGCCGCGGACGCCGTCGGGCTCGGGCTGGGACTGCCACCCGGGCTGACCGAGGGGCTCGAGGTGGCTGACGGCGTCGCGCCCGGCGTGGTGGCGCTCGGGCCGCTGGTCGCGCCCGTGGACGACGGCGACGCCGTGCCTGCCGGGGTGCCACCGGGGGACGCCGTCCCCGAGGTCGTCGGTGTGGCGCCGCTGCCGGAGGTCGTCGGACCGGACGAGCCGGAGGTCGTCGAGGTCGTGGTCGACGGAGTCGACGTGGTCGCCGTTCCGGTGGCGCCCGTGGTGGCAGCAGTCGTCGTGGGCGCACCGTCAGCGGTGGGCTCCACCCAGGCCGGGTCCTTGCGCAGGATCGCCAGGATCTGCCGCTCGTAGTCGTTGAGGCGACCCTGGAGCTGGCTGAGCGGGACGTCCTTGACGGTCGCGGCGAACCTCGAAATTTCGGCCCACAGTGCATTGAGGTCGGCTGAGCTCTGCGCCGAGAGCGGCCCCGACAGCGTCACCACCAGCTGGGTCGCGAGGGCCTGCGTCACGCACTGGACGCAGTTGTAGTTGATCGCGGCTGCGACGTTCTTGGGCACGACCACGTGGGCGTCGCCGACGATGACGACGACCTGGAAGGCGACGGCCACGGCCTGGCACCCGGTGCAGGACGCGAGCGCGTACGCCTCGTTGGCGTTGGTGACGTGGTCCCCGTCGGCCCACACGAGGGCGAAGGCGACGTCGTACTGCGACGTGCCGTCGGTGGTGTTGACGGCCATCGCCTGGTTGTCGCCCTCCCCCGGCGGCAGCGGGCGGTCGAACGGGAACACCCACGTCGGCAGGGCCGACCCGTCGGGGCCGGTCTGGCCGGCACGCGGCACCATGACGACGGCGAGCTGCGGCGCATCTGCGGTGGGGAGGGCAGCACCCTTCGGCCAGACGGCGCGCCCAGAGCCCTCGCGCCCCTCCTGGATCGGTCCCAGGGCCGACCCCTGGAGCCCGCTTCGAGCCAGCGTGGTCTGCACCCCGTCCGCCAGCGTGCCGCGCTCGTAGGCCTGCACGGGCCGGTACGTGCCGGGCTGCGGCCACCAGGCCCACGCCAGCCCGGCCACGACGGCGACCGCCGCCAGCGCGGCGACCCCGCGGCGTACGGGGTGCCCCTCGGTCTTGCGCCACGTGCCGACGACCACCTGGCGGACCAGTCGGGACATGATGAACACGACGCCGAACACGGGCAGCGCGATGGCGAAGATGGACAGCACCCGGACCACGACGGCGAGCACGTCACCGTCGGCGGCCTGCGTCTCCATCCGCGCCCACTGGCGCGCCACCGAGGCCCAGGCGGTCCCGGCGACCCGCGGGAAGCTCAGCACCATCATCACGGACGAGAAGACCAGCATCGGCACGACGACCAGGACCCAGCCGGTCACGACGGCGCGCGCCCAGGGCTTGAGCACCCTGGCCTCGGGGTCCTTCCAGTGCCGCGGCAGCAAGGACACCAGGGTCGGCTTGATGCGGTGGTAGAGGTCCGGGACACCGGTCACGTCAGCGAGCACGTGGTAGCCGTCGAAGCGCACGAGCGGCGCGAGCTGGCGGACCATCTGGAGCACCTGCGTCGCGATGATGAGCAGGATCGCGTCCCACCCCGTCGCCCACCAGACGCCGAACATGAGGACGGCGACGATGGCGTTGAAGTAGAGCCCACCGAGGTCGGTGCGCACCCGCCCTGCCCGACCGAGGCGGTAGCTGTCGGTGACGTCGGTGTAGAACGCGGGCCACACGAGGTACAGCCCCGTGCCCATCGCCCCGGGAGTCGCGCCGCCGTAGCGGGCCGCCGCCGCGTGCCCGAACTCGTGGAAGCCCGCAGACACCACCGTGAGGGCGAACACCGTCAGCAGCAGCGCCGGCTGGTCGAACGCCTGGTGCGTCGCCGAGCCCAGACCCTTGTGCAGGAGCACCCACACGCACACGGCGAGGAACGCCGCGACGAGCAGCGCCACGACCACGGGGGCGAACAGCAGCGCGAAGGGCGCGGTGATCCTCCGCGTGACCTTCGGATCGGTCACGACATAGCGGAAACGAAGCGCCAGCAACGGGTTCGAGCGCTTGACCTCTGGGTCGGAACCGTCGGCCTTCTTCAGCACCCCGAGGGTGCGCAGCTTGGAGTCGCACAGGGTCTCGACGTCCTCGGCCCGCACCTGTCGACCGATCGAGGCTCCCACCGCCTCCGCGACCTGCGCGGTGGTGCGCCGCCCGTCGACCTGCTCCAGGACGGCATACAGGAGTGGCGTGAGCTGGATCGTCTGGCCGTCCCCGCGCCGGACGAGGGCCGGCGCCACGCGGTACCCGGAGCCCGGCACCTCTCCCAGCAGCTGCACACCGTCTGCGCGGACGGGGACCTCGGTGCCCCCCACGCCCCCGCCAGTGAGCTCGGCGCCCGGCAGGCTGGACGGCTCGGGGCGTTGCGCCTCCCCCGCACCCACGGGTGCGGGGGCAGGCTCGCGCCCCGTCGGGGCCCCGGGCCCCTCGAAGGGAGTCACGTCGCTGGGTGTTCTCGCGCCGACTACTGGGAGATGTCCGAGGACTGGTCGGTCGTCGCGTGCGCGTCGGCGTCGACGTGCTGGGTGATCACGGCGTCCTGCTGCGCCAGCGCAGCCGCGTGCGAGTCGATGGAACCGATGTTGCCCGCCACCGAGGCGTCGATCGGCGCCGCGACGTTGGCGTTGGCAGCGACGGCACCGGCGATCGGGGCTGCGAGGTGCAGGTCGGCGGCGAGGTTGACGTCGACGTTGAGCAGCGGGCCGTCGAGCGGGCTGCCGGAGGTGACGGCGTCGGGCACCTCACCTGTCGCGGCACCAGCGGTCGGATCCGGAGCAGCCCCGGGCGTCGGGTCCTGGGTCGCGGGGGCGACGGGCGCGGGGTCCGAGTGGGCCTGGTCGATGGTCGACCCCTGGGCGCCGTGGGCGATGGCCTCGCCAGTGATGCCCTGGTCGATGTGGGCACCCTGGGCGGCGAGCGCCTGGGCGTCCGAACCGACGGACAGCACGTTCGCACCGACAGCGGCCTCGATCGGGGCCGCGACGTTGGCGTTGGCCGCGACCGCGAGGTCGATCGGCGCCGCGGCGTCGAGGCCGATGTTGAGGTCGGCGTTGAGGTCGAGGAGGCTGATGACCTCCTTGTCGGGCAGAGCGGTGCCGCTCTCGGCGGCCAGCTCCTCCGCGGTCAGCGGCGGCATGGTCGAGTCAGTCATGGTGCACTCCGTGATTTTCGAACGGTTTCCCCCGGCAGGATGACGTCGCGACAGTAGCGGTCCGGCACCCTCACCGCACGTCGAACACCACGCTGACCTGCGGCGATGTCGCCATACCCGCCTCTCAGAGGACCGGGAGGCCGTCCTCGAGGTATGCGGTGGGGCCGGCATGGGTCGCCAGGAAGGCGAGCAGGCGCTGGTTGTAGGGCGCGACGTGCCGGTCGAGCTCCTCCTCCCCCACCCAGTGGACGGCCCGGATCTCGCGCGGCTGCAGGGTCGTCCGGGACATGAAGTCGTCGTCGACCAGACCCAGGTCGAAGACGAAGACGGTCGCGTCGGACCAGCCGCGCCACGGGGGCAGCCAGTTGACGGCGAGCAGCCCCAGGACCTCGACGTCCACGCCGAGCTCCTCACGCACCTCCCGCACCACGCAGTGGGCCGGTGACTCGTAGGGGTCCACGACCCCGCCCGGGAGGTCCCACTCCTGCTTGTAGACCAGCTCGCACAGCAGCACTCGGTCGCGGGAGTCGCGGATCACGCCCTGCGCGATGGCGCGCTTGGTCGGCAGCGCGGAGTTGAGCTGGGCGATGAAGCCGTCGCGGCTGTCCGGGGACGGGTCGTCGTCGAGGACGCCCAGGACCACCACGTCGCCGCGCCCACCGGGGACGGCCTGGGAACGGCTCACTCCCTCCTTGCGCAGCCCTCCCCGCATCGCGGCGCGGACGGCATCGCGGTCGGAGTCCTCGACCCTCGCCTCGATCCGGCGCAGGCCGAGGTCGTCGAAGGCCCACCGGAGCACCAGCCGCAGGGCGCGCTCGATGATCCCGACCCTGCGGTACTCGTCCACGAACAGCCAGATCACCTCGGCGTCACCCGTGTCGCCGAGGAGGAGCTCGACCCGACCGACCTGCTCGCCCTGCCAGACCACCGTGAAGGCCCGAAGGGTGGCTTCGTCGCCGGGCTGCACCTCCACACCAAGGACGACCAGGTCCTCGTCCTCGAGGACCGGTGGGGACGGCGCACCTGACGTGTCGGACATGGCCGAGACGCTACCCGGCGCGTCACCTCCCCCTCCCTGTCGGTGCGGGCTGGCACAGTCCTCGGCATGGAACTCGTCCTCACGCTGATGGTCGGTCTCGCCCTCGGGGCGGTCGTCGCCGTCGCGGTCTGCCGCCAGCTCGGGGTCGCACGAGGAGCCGGTGTGGCCGCCGAGCGCGACCTGCTGCGCGAGCGCGTCATCGACCTCGAGGCGGCGCTGTCCGACGACGCCCAGACCGCCGCGGCGCTGGGGCCCCTCCGCGACGCCCTCGGCCGGGTCGAGCAGCAGGTCGGGACCCTGGAGCGCGACCGCACCCACCAGTACGCCGCCCTCGAGCAGACGATGGCGCAGGTGCATGCGTCAACGTCGGCGCTCGGACGGCAGACGCAGAGCCTCGCGGGTTCGCTCAACGCCTCGACGGTGCGGGGGGCCTGGGGTGAGGTGCAGCTGCGCCGGGTCCTCGAGCACGCGGGCCTGCTGGCCCGGTGCGACTTCGACGAGCAGGTCCACCGGGTCAGCCGCCACGACCGACAGGTCCGCCCCGACGTCGTCGTCAGGCTGCCCGGCCAGAAGTTCCTCGTCGTCGACTCGAAGGCACCGATGGTCGCCTTCCTCAAGGCCCAGGCCGAGGACCTGCCGGCGGACGAGCGCACCCGCCTCCTGCGCGAGCACGCCTCGCACCTGCAGGGCCACGTGCGCGCCCTCGCGGCCAAGGACTACTGGTCCGCTTTCGAGAGCTCACCCGAGATGGTCGTGTGCTTCGTCCCCAGCGAGGCGATGCTGTCCGCCGCGCTGACCGCCGACCCCAGCCTCCACGAGGACGCCATGGCCCGTCGGGTCGTGCTGGTCGGCCCGGGGGCGTTGATGGCCCTGCTGCGCACGGTGGCGTTCACGTGGCAGCAGGACGCCCTGACGGCCAACGCCCGTGAGCTGATGGCCGTAGGCCGGGAGCTGTATGCCCGCCTGGGCACGCTCGGCGCCCACACCGCCCGGATGGGTGGTGCCCTCCAGCGCTCGGTGGAGGCCTACAACCAGATGGTGGGCGCCCTCGAGTCCCGCGTGCTCGTCACCGCCCGCCGCATGCACGAGCTCGAGATCGTCGAGGACGACCTGCCCGTGGCTCGCCCGGTCGAGGTCGGTCCCCGCGTCCTCACCGCCGTCGAGCTGCTCGACGCCGCGACCGCGCAGGACGCCCGGCCTCAGCTGGACCTGTCCGCGCAGTCCCTGGGACGCGATCCGGCGGTGTTCGGCCGTGACGCCGCAGGGCCGAGGTGGACGGGCAACGAGTCGACCGCGTAGACGATCGACTGGTCGCGAAAGCGCAGCTGCGAGGGGTGGACCGCCAGAGACATCTCGGGGAACCGCTGCACGAGCCGAGGGAAGGCCAGCCGGAGCTCCAGGCGGGCGAGCTCGGCCCCGACACAGCGGTGGAACCCGTGGCCGAAGGCGAGGTGCGGCGGGGGTGGGCGGTCCGGCTCGAAGGTGTGCAGGTCCGGACCGACACGGGTGTCGCGACCGGCCCGGGCCAGGGCCACGATGACGACATCGCCCTTGCGGACCTTCTTCCCGAACAGGTCGTGGTCCTCGAGCGCGAACCGCGGGAAGGCGATCTGCACGACGGACAGGTAGCGGAGCATCTCCTCGACGACCCGGTCGATCGCCGAGGCGTCGTCACGGACCAGCTCGAAGTGACGTCGGTCGCGCAGCAGCACCAGGGCGCCGAGGGCGAGCATGCTGGCGGTCGTCTCGTACCCCCCGGTGAACACCCCGTCGGCCAGCCCGGCGATCTCCTCGTCGCTGACCTCGTCGCCGGCCTCGACGATGATCCGACCGAGCAGGCCGTCGCCGGGATCCTTGCGCTGTCGCCTCGTGGCGTCGAGCAGGAAGTCCCGTGACGCCGAGATGGCCCCGAACGCACTCGTCCCACCCGCTGACACGTCGAACCGGGCGTGGGACAGGGCCTGGAACCTGGCCCGGTCCTCGGCGGGGAGCCCGAGCAGCTCGCAGATGACGAGGAAGGGGATCGGGAAGGCGAAGTCCTCGACGATGTCGGCGTCCGGGCCCTTGGCGGCCATGAGGTCGAGCTGGGCGTCGACGATCTGCTCGATCCGTGGCGCCAGCCGCTGGATCCGCCGCATCGTGAACTCCGGCGTCAGCAGCCCGCGCAGACGGCTGTGCTCGGGAGGATCGGTGAACCCCAGGCCTCCCACGGCTCCCCCGCTCGCACCGACATACGGTCGCACGTCGTTGCTGTAGCGCGACCGGTCGGCGAGGACGGCCTTGCCCTCGGAGTGCCCGGTGACGAGCCAGATGTTCATCCCGAACATGTGGGCGAGCCGGCGCACCGGGTCCCCTGCCCCCGGGCCCTGGCGGGCGATGGGGTCGAGGCCCTCGCGGCGCAGCGGCCGCAGGAGGCGTCGCGGCACCGAGTCGAGCAGGGACAGGTCCAGAACGGCAGGCCCGCCGCGCGCGACGAGACGCTGCAGGATCCGCCGCTTCGTCGCCGACACGTCGATCATGCTCAGACCGTACCCGCGCGGACCCCCAGATCCGTGCTGCGCCGGTCAGTGCAGCGAGCCGGCTTCCTCGAAGGCTCCGTCGTGGCGCATCTTGTCGCTCATGCCGCGGGCCTTGAGGTCGCGCCGGATCTCGTTGGGCAGCGAGAACAGCAGGCTCTCCTCGGCAGCGACCACCGGTGTCACGTCGCCGTAGCCACGCTCGGCGAGGTAGGTGAGCACGTCGCGGACCAGGACCTCGGGGACCGACGCACCGGAGGTGACCCCCACGGTGGAGACCCCCTCGAGCCAGGTCTGGTCGATCTCGTCGGCGTAGTCGACGAGGTGGCCGGCTCGTGAGCCGTGCTCGACCGCGACCTCGACGAGGCGCACCGAGTTGGAGGAGTTCCGCGAGCCGACGACGATCATCAGGTCGCAGTCGGGAGCCATCTGCTTCACCGCGAGCTGCCGGTTCTGGGTGGCGTAGCAGATGTCGTCGCTGGGCGGGTCCTGCAGCGACGGGAACCGCTCACGCAGGCGACGCACCGTCTCCATCGTCTCGTCGACCGACAGCGTGGTCTGGGACAGCCAGACGACCTTCTCCGGGTCGCGCACGGTGATGTTGGCGACGTCATCGGGTCCGTCCACGAGGGTGATGTGCTCAGGCGCCTCACCGGAGGTGCCCACGACCTCCTCGTGGCCCTCGTGGCCGATCAGCAGGATGTCGAAGTCGTCGCCGGCGAACCGCACGGCCTCGCGGTGCACCTTGGTGACCAGCGGGCAGGTCGCGTCGATGGTCTTCAGGCTCAGGGCCTTGGCCTCCTCGTGCACCACGGGAGCCACGCCGTGGGCGCTGAAGATGACGGTGGCACCCTCGGGCACCTCGTCGGTCTCCTCCACGAACACCGCACCACGCTTCTCCAGCGTGGTGACGACGTGCTTGTTGTGGACGATCTCCTTGCGGACGTAGACGGGCGGGCCGTAGAGCTCGAGGGCCTTCTCCACCGTCACGACTGCGCGGTCGACGCCCGCGCAGTACCCGCGGGGCGCGGCCAGGAGCACGCGCTTGGTGGGCTGTCCGGTGGTGTCAGTCATGCTCCCATCGTAGGTTGCGGCGTGGGACGACCCCAATCGGCGCCGTGGTCCACCCGCTCCGACACCGGCGTCTCCTACAGTGGGCGCGTGACCGGCACCGAGCAGCGAGCGTCCCTGCCCGAGCGGGCCGGCGACACCACGGCCGAGTCCCCTTGGCCGGTGCGGCTGCTCAGCATGAAGATCGCCGAGTACGTCGAGAAGATGTCGGTGCTCTGGGTCGAGGGGCAGGTCGTCCAGCTGACGCGTCGCCCCGGCTCGCGCACCGCCTACCTCACGCTGCGCGACCCCGATGTGGACATGTCCCTGTCGGTCGCCATCTCGACGAACGCCCTCGACGCCATGCCCGTCCCCGTGGCCCAGGGCGCCCGAGTCGTCCTGCAGGCCAAGCCGGTCTTCTGGACCCAGCGCGGCTCGCTCATGCTCGACGCCCGCCAGATCCGGCCCGTCGGCGTCGGTGAGCTGCTGGCCCGCGTCGAGCACCTCAAGCGCACCCTCGCCTCCGAGGGGTTGTTCGACCTCGGGCGCAAGAAGCCCCTGCCGTTCCTGCCCCGCACCGTCGGCCTGGTCTGTGGCCGGGCCAGCGCCGCCGAGAAGGACGTCGTCGAGAACGCTCGCCGCCGCTGGCCCACCGTCCGCTTCGAGATCCGCGAGGTCGCCGTGCAGGGACCGTCTGCAGTGCAGGAGGTCATGGCCGCCCTCGCCGAGCTCGACGCCGCCAGCGGTGTCGACGTGATCGTCATCGCCCGCGGCGGAGGGTCCGTCGAGGACCTGCTCCCCTTCAGCAACGAGGCCCTCCTGCGCGCCGTCGCCTCCGCCCGGACCCCCGTCGTGTCGGCCATCGGCCACGACGTCGACACTCCGCTGCTCGACCACGTCGCGGACTGGCGCGCCTCCACCCCCACCGACGCGGGCAAGCGCGTGGTGCCGGACGCGCAGGAGGAGCGCCGCGGCATACGGCAGTCGCGTGAGCGGGCGCGTCGCGCCCTCGCCGGACACGTCGCCAGCGAGCGCCGCCACCTCGTCGCCCTGCGCTCCAGGCCGGTCGTCGCCAACCCCGCCGCGATGATCGACGCCCGTCGCGCCGAGCTCGACGCGCTGACTGCGCGCTCGCATCGCAGGGTCCTCGCGTCGGTGCACCGCGCGGCGGACCAGGTCGGTCACCTCCGCGCCCAGATCCGCACCCTCTCGCCGTTGTCCACCCTCGAGCGCGGGTATGCCGTGGTGCAGCACCGTGACGGGCGCGTGGTCATGGACCAGGACGACGTGGCCCCCGACGAGCTGCTGCGCGTGCGGGTGGCCCGCGGTGACTTCGCGACCCGGGTCGTGGGCCTGCCGACCGTGGCCGGTTAGGCTCCCACCCCATGGCCAAGGGTGCAGAGCAGACCTCGTCCACCGACCAGTTCCCCGACGTCGCGGAGCTGTCCTACGAAGCCGCCCGCGACGAGCTCATCTCGATCGTCGCGCAGCTCGAGGGTGGTCAGGTGGGCCTCGAGGAGAGCATGCGCCTGTGGAAGCGGGGAGAGGCCCTCGCCGCCCACTGCAGCACCTGGCTCGACGGCGCCGAGGCCGCACTCAGCGAGGACGCCGACCAGTCCTGACCGTGCGGGTTGCCCTACGGCTGGGCTCCCGCGGGAACCTTCTGGAGCGTGCCGGCGAAGGCACTGAGCTCGTCGAAGGTGCCTGTGCCGGTGACGATCGTCGTCAGCTCGTCACCGGGCGAGGCCTTGTGGACCAGGCTGTTCTGGACCTTGCCGTCGCGGACGTAGGTCCCCCACGTGCGGCCTCCGGCCTGCAGCGAGCCGGTGAGCTTCGCGCGGTTGGTCTGCGCCTCGACCCAGCCCGAGGTGGCGTCCTTGGTCTGCTCGATGGCGACGTAGTTGCCGGTCGGCGACTGGTAGCCCGCGTGCCAGGTCATCAGGCCGTCGGTGGAGCGCACGTAACGGACGCTGGTGGCCTTCCACCCGTCGGGCAGGTTGGTCGGTCGCTCGATGGGCCAACCGCTCTCCTGCGCCGCCTCGACCGAGGCCCCGGTGACGTCCACGGGGGGCTGCGAGACGTTGTTGACCCGCGGCACCACGGCGACGAGCACCGCGACGAGGACGCCGATGACGAGCAGCGACCGGAGGATGTTGGCCACGGAGCCGTTGGCGTAGGAACTGCGGGGTGCCGGGGTGCTCACGTCCCCATCGTCCCTGACGCCGGGCGGTGGGCGCCAACCGGCCCCGGCCACCGATAGTGTCAGGGCACTCACCCGCCGTCGCGTGAAGGAACTGACGCATGTCCGAGCAGCACCTCCCCTCGTCCCTTCGCGTGGGTGTCGAGGCCCCCGACCGCAACCTCGCGCTGGAGCTCGTCCGCGTGACCGAGGCCGCGGCGATGGCCGGTGGCCGCTGGGTGGGGCGCGGCGACAAGAACGGCGCGGACGGTGCCGCCGTCGAGGCGATGCGCACCCTGATCTCGACGGTGTCGATGAAGGGTGTCGTCGTCATCGGCGAGGGCGAGAAGGACGACGCCCCCATGCTCTTCAACGGCGAGGAGGTCGGCGACGGCAACGGCCCCGAGTGCGACGTCGCGGTCGACCCCATCGACGGCACCACCCTGACGGCCAAGGGGCAGTCGAACGCCGTCGCCGTGCTGGCCGTCGCCGACCGGGGCAGCATGTACGACCCCTCCGCCGTCTTCTACATGGACAAGCTGGTCACGGGCCCCGAGGCTGCCGACGTCGTCGACATCCGGTTGCCGGTGGCCGAGAACATCCGCCGGGTCGCCAAGGCCAAGCGCGAGACCGTCGAGGACGTCACCGTCGTGATGCTGGACCGTCCCCGCCACGACGCGCTCGCCGCCGAGGTCCGCGCGGCCGGAGCCCGGCTGCGGCTCATCTCCGACGGCGACGTCGCCGGCGCCATCATGGCGGCCCGTGACGAGACCGGCATCGACCTGCTGCTCGGCGTCGGTGGCACCCCGGAGGGCATCATCGCGGCCTGCGCGATCAAGTGCATGGGCGGTGTCATCCAGGGCCGCCTGGCGCCCAAGGACGACGAGGAGCGACAGCGCGCCATCGACGCCGGCCACGACCTCGACCGCGTGCTGTCGACCAACGACCTGGTGAGCGGCGAGAACTGCTTCTTCGTCGCCACCGGGATCACCGACGGCGAGCTGCTCCGCGGGGTCCGCTACCGAGCTGGCGGGGTGACCACCCACTCGCTGGTCATGCGCAGCAAGTCGGGCACCATCCGCCTCATCGAGAGCCATCACCAGCTGGCCAAGCTGAGGGCCTACAGCTCCATCGACTTCGACCACGCCAAGCCGCAGGCGCTGGACGCCTGATGGGCAACCGCCTGCTCGTCATCGGCGAAGCCCTCGTGGACGTCGTCACGGACTCGGACGGCTCGTCGACGGAGCACATCGGCGGGAGCCCGGCCAACGTCGCCGTGGGGCTGGCCCGCCTCGACCACACCGTGGACTTCGCCACCTGGCTCGGCGACGACGACCGTGGTCGCCGCATCGCCCGGCACCTGGAGCGCCACGGCGTGCGGGTGCTGCCCGAGGGCCTGCGGGCCGAGCGCACCTCGGTCGCGATCGCGACGCTCGACCAGTCCGGCGCCGCCAGCTACGACTTCGACCTGCACTGGGAGCTCCCCGAGGTGACCCTCGCGCCGAGCACCACCCACGTGCACACCGGCTCCATCGCCACCGTGCTGCAGCCCGGTGCGCAGAGCGTGACGACCGCGCTGCGAGCGGTCCGCGAGGTCGGCACGGTGTCCTACGACCCCAACATCCGCCCGAGCATCATGGGCGACCTCGGGGCGGTCCGGGAGCGCGTGGAGGAGCTGGTCGGCCTCTCCGACGTCGTCAAGGCGAGCGAGGACGACCTCGAGCTGCTGTACCCCGGTGAGTCGGCGGAGCAGGTCATGGCTCGCTGGGTGACCCTGGGTGCGGGCCTTACCCTGGTGACCCTCGGCGCCGACGGCGTCGTCTACCGCGTCGCCTCGGACGAGCAGACTCTCTCGGAGCCGGCTCGCGCGGAGCGCGTGGTCGACACGGTCGGCGCCGGCGACTCGTTCATGGCCGGCCTCGTGTCGGGCCTGCTGGTCGCCGGTCTGTTGGGCGACCCGGGTGCACGTGAGCGCCTGCGAGGCGCGACACTGGAGGACGTCAGGCCGGCCGTCGACCGCGGGCTGGCCACGAGTGGAGTGACCGTCGGGAAGGCGGGGGCCTACGCCCCCAGCCTCGACGAGCTCTAGTCGCGAGTTGTAGTCACGAGCTGTTGTCGCCGCGGCGACCTGAGGACAGGAGCACCATGCCGGAGACCGTCCCGGAACCCGAGTTCCCCTACGAGGACCTGCTGCCGATCGGTCCCGACCGGACCGAGTACCGCCTGCTCACCACCGAGGGCGTCAGCACGGTCCAGGGCCCCGGCGGCCGCACCTTCCTCCAGGTCGCGCCGGAGGCGCTGCGCCTGCTCACCGACACGGCGATGCACGACATCGCGCACTACCTTCGCCCAGCGCACCTCACGCAGCTGCGTCGCATCCTCGACGACCCCGAGGCGAGCAACAACGACAAGTTCGTCGCGCTCGACCTGCTCAAGAACGCCAACATCGCCGCCGGTGGTGTCCTGCCGATGTGCCAGGACACTGGCACCGCGATCGTCATGGGCAAGCGTGGTCAGCACGTCCTCACCGAGGGCACCGACGAGCGGGCCATCGCCCGGGGCGTCAGCGACGCCTACACGCGGCTCAACCTGCGCTACTCGCAGATGGCGCCGCTCACGACCTGGGAGGAGAAGAACACCGGCTCCAACCTGCCCGCCCAGATCGAGCTCTACGCCGACACGGCCGAGGGCCACGAGAACTCCTACAAGTTCCTCTTCATGGCCAAGGGCGGAGGCAGCGCCAACAAGTCCTTCCTCTACCAGGAGACCAAGGCGATCCTGAACCCCGAGCGCATGCTCGCGTTCCTCGACGAGAAGCTGCGCTCCCTGGGCACAGCGGCCTGCCCGCCGTACCACCTGGCCATCGTCATCGGCGGCACGAGCGCCGAGTTCGCCCTGAAGACAGCCAAGTACGCGAGCGCGAAGTACCTCGACGAGCTGCCGCGCGAGGGGGCCATGACGGCCCGCGGCTTCCGTGACACCGAGCTCGAGGACCAGGTCCTCGAGCTGACCCGCAACTTCGGCATCGGGGCGCAGTTCGGCGGCAAGTACTTCTGCCACGACGTCCGGGTGGTCCGCCTCCCCCGGCACGGCGCCTCGCTCCCGGTCGCCATCGCGGTGTCCTGCTCGGCCGACCGCCAGGCCCTCGGCAAGATCACCCCGGAGGGCGTGTTCATCGAGGTCCTTGAGAAGGATCCCGCACGCTTCCTGCCGGAGACCACCGACGAGCACCTCGAGGGTGAGGACGACGTCGTCCGTATCGACCTCAACCGCCCGATGGACGACATCCGTGCCGAGCTGACGAAATACCCTGTCAAGACACGTCTTTCGCTCAGCGGACCCTTGGTCGTCGCACGCGACATCGCCCACGCGAAGATCAAGGAGCGCCTCGACGCCGGGGACGGCATGCCGCAGTACCTCAAGGACCACGCGGTCTACTACGCCGGACCGGCCAAGACGCCCGAGGGCTACGCCAGCGGCTCGTTCGGCCCGACCACGGCCGGTCGCATGGACTCCTATGTCGACCAGTTCCAGGCCGCCGGTGGCTCGATGGTCATGCTGGCCAAGGGCAACCGGTCGAAGCAGGTGACCGATGCGTGTGACAGCCACGGCGGGTTCTACCTCGGCTCGATCGGCGGCCCGGCGGCGCGCCTCGCCCAGGACTGCATCAAGTCGGTCGAGGTCCTCGAGTACCCCGAGCTGGGCATGGAGGCGGTCTGGAAGATCGAGGTCGAGGACTTCCCCGCCTTCATCGTCGTCGACGACAAGGGCAACGACTTCTTCGCCTCCACCACCAAGCCGATGGCCATGTCCATCCCCAAGAGAGCGGGTCTGCTGTGAGTGAGTCATCAACGTCAGCAAAGGGATTCGACGACCTCGTCGAGGCCAACAAGCGGTACGCCGAGACCGAGTTCTCGACCGGCGGGTTCGACGGCATCGCCCATGCGGGCGTCGCGATCGTCACGTGCATGGACTCGCGCATCGACCCGCTTCGCCTGGTCGGCCTCGAGCCCGGCGACGCGAAGATCTTCCGCAACCCGGGCGGTCGGGTGACCCCCAACGCTCTCGAGGCCCTCGTCCTCGGGGTGCACCTGCTCGGTGTCGAGCGGATCCTCATCGTCCCGCACACCCGGTGTGCAATGGCCTCGAACACCGAGCAGGAGCTGCGCGCGAAGATCAGCGAGTCGTCTGGCCAGGACGCCTCATGGCAGGGCTTCCACGTCGTCACCGACCAGCGCGCCGCCCTCGGGGCGGACGTCGCCGCGGTGCGCAGCCACCCGCTCATCCCGGACTCCGTCGCCGTCGGGGGTTTCCTCTACGACGTCGACAGCGGGCTGCTCGACCAGCTCTTCTAGGCCGGGCCCACTGACACGAGAGGCGGGGTATGGCGCGTGGTCACCACGCGCCATACCCCGCCTTCGTGCTGCCGGGAACCGTGTCAGGCGGCCTTGCCGATGATGGTCACGTCGATGTTGCCGCGGGTCGCCTTGGAGTAGGGGCAGACCTGGTGGGCCGCGTCGGCGATCTTCTGGGCGGTGGCCTCGTCGACGCCGGGGATCTCGGCGGTGATCTCGACGGCCAGTCCGAACCCGGTGTCCGTGCTGCCGAACTCCACGTTGGCGGTCACGGTCGACGCGCTGGCGTCCACGCCCTCCTTCTTCGCGACGACGGCGAGCGCACCACTGAAGCAGGCGGCGTACCCGGAGGCGAACAGCGTCTCGGGGTTGGCCTTCGGGTTGCTCGTGCTGCCGGGCTTGCCCAGGGGCAGGTCGACGACGCCGTCCTCACTCTTCACACGGCCTTCGCGTCCACCCTGGGCGGAGGCGGCGATGGTGTAGAGGGTCTCGTTGACTGCTTCGAAAGGCATGGCGGTCCTGTTCTGTAGGAATCGGGTACGAAGGCGACAACGGGGTCCGAGACGTGACCATTCCCCGCCGTCCCACGTACCGGGACGTGCTCTGGCCCACATCGGCGCGGGCCGGGGCGGAGCACCCTCGGTAGGTTGGCCGCATGTCCTCCCCGCGCCGCGTCGTCGTGATCGGCGGCGGCATCCTGGGCCTGGCCGTGGCCGAACGCCTGTGCCGCACCCGACCCGGCACCGAGGTCACCGTCGTGGAGAAGGAGCCCGGGTGGGCCCGCCACCAGACCGGCAGGAACAGCGGGGTCATCCACTCGGGCCTGTACTACCCGCCCGGGTCGGCCAAGGCACGGATGTGCCGAGCCGGGTCGGCATCGATGCTCGCGTTCGCCCGAGCCGAGGGCGTCGCCCACGAGGTCTGCGGCAAGCTCGTCGTGGCCACGCGCGAGGACGAGCTCCCGGGCCTGCGCAGGCTCCACGACCGGGGTGCCGCCAACGGGCTCGAGGTGCGCGAGCTCGGCGCCGCCGAGGCACGCGAGCACGAGCCACACGTCGCGGCCCTGGCGGCGCTGCACGTGGCCGCCACGGGGATCATCGACTACGGCGCGGTGTGCGCAGCGCTCGTGGGCCGGCTCGAGGCGGCGGGAGCCACCCTGCAGCTCGGCACGGAGGTCCTCGGCTCCCACGACACGACCGATGGGCGGACCGTGGTCCGCACCACGGGCGGCTACCTCGCCGCCGACCTCGTCGTGTCCTGCGCAGGGCTCCATGCCGACGTCGTCGCCCGACGCCTGCACCACCAGCCGTCAGCGCGGATCGTGCCGTTCCGCGGCGAGTACTACGAGCTCGCCCCGGCTGCGACACCCCTCGTGCACGGCCTGGTCTATCCCGTCCCGGACCCGGACTTCCCCTTCCTGGGCGTCCACCTCACCCGGGGCATCGACGGGCACGTGCACGCCGGGCCCAACGCGGTGCTGGCGTTCGCCCGGGAGGGCTACGACTGGCGCACGGCGTCGTGGCCGGACCTGCGCGACACCCTGACCTTCCCCGGCTTCTGGCGACTGGCCGCCCATCACTACCCCGCAGGTGCGCGGGAGGTCGCCAGGTCGGCGTCGCGCCACCTCTTCGGGGAGAGCCTGCGCAGGCTGGTGCCCGAGCTGCGCGACGACGACCTGGTGCCGGCACCTGCCGGGGTACGGGCCCAGGCCCTGCGACCGGACGGCAGCCTGGTGGACGACTTCCTCGTCGAGCGGGTGGGCAGGGTCGTGCACGTCCTCAACGCACCGTCCCCGGCCGCCACGAGCGCCTTCGAGATCGCCCGGCACGTGGTCGACGACCTCCTGGAGCTCAGAGGGCCAGGCGCGCCCTGACGACGTCGACGAGTCGTCCGGCGACCGCCTCGGCCTCGGCCTCGTCGCCGGCCTCGACCATGACCCGCACGACAGGCTCGGTGCCCGACTTGCGCAGCAGCACGCGCCCGGAGCCGGCCAGGGCCGCCTCCTCCTTGGCCACGGCCTCCTGCAGCTCGGTGTCGCTCTCCACACGGGACTTGTCGACGCCCTTGACGTTGACGAGCACCTGCGGCAGGCGACGCATCACGGTGGCGAGGTCGGACAGCGGCCGACCGGTGGCGCAGACGCGGGCGGCCAGCATGAGTCCGGTGAGCACCCCGTCGCCCGTGGTGCCGTGGTCGAGGAAGATCACGTGGCCGCTCTGCTCGCCCCCGAGGGACAGCTCGGACGCCCGCATCTCCTCCAGGACGTAGCGGTCGCCGACACCGGTCTGGCGCACCGCGACCCCTTCGCGCTCCATCGCCTGGATGAGCCCGAGGTTGCTCATCACGGTGGCGACGAGCGTGTCCTGCGCGAGGGTCCCGCGCTCCTTCATGTCGACCGCGAGGATCGCCATGATCTGGTCGCCGTCGACCTCGGCGCCGTCGGCGTCCACGGCGAGGCAGCGGTCGGCGTCGCCGTCGTGGGCGATGCCCAGGTCGGCGCCCTTGGCCTTCACCGCGGCCTTGAGATGGTCGAGGTGGGTCGAGCCGTACCCGTCGTTGATGTTGAGCCCGTCGGGCTCGGTGCCGATCTCGTGCACGGTGGCCCCCGCGAGGCGGAACACCTCCGGTGAGACCGAGCTCGCGGCGCCATGGGCACCGTCGATGACGACGGTGACGCCGTCGAGGCGGTTGGGCAGCACGGCCAGCAGGTGGGAGATGTATCGCGTGTGGCCGTCGGGCATGGTCACGACCCGACCGATGTCGGCGCCGGTGGGGCGCTCCCACTCCTGGTCGAGGCGGGCTGCGATCTCGTCCTCGACGGCGTCGTCGAGCTTGTGACCACCGGTGGCGAAGAACTTGATGCCGTTGTCGGGCATCGCGTTGTGCGACGCCGAGAGCATGACGCCGAAGTCGGCATGGGTGTCGGCGGTGAGGAACGCGATGGCCGGGGTGGGGAGGACGTTGGCGTGGTAGACGTCGACCCCGGCGGAGGCGAGCCCGGCGATGACGGCGGCGGACAGGAACTCGCCCGAGGCGCGGGGGTCGCGGCCGACGACGGCCTTGGGCCGACGGCCGTGCCTACGGGCCTCGTCACCGAGCACGTGCGCAGCTGCGACGCTGAGCCGCAGGGCGAGCTCGGCGGTGATGTCGACGTTGGCGAGGCCGCGGACCCCGTCGGTCCCGAACAGTCGTGCCGGAGTGGCCATGGGTGGTGAACCTTTCGGTGGTCAGGCGCCGCCGCAGCATACGGATCGACCGTCGCCGGCGTCGGCGCCCGCGAACACGGGCATCTCGAGGAACTTACTCCCCCGAACGCCGCGATGGCGGCACCCGACGTGCGGGTGCCGCCATCGCGGTGGTGAAACGAGCAGCCGCCGAAGCGGGCCCGGATCAGCGCTGAGGAGCCAAGCGGGTGAGCCTGGCGCCAGCCAGGATCAGCGCTTGGAGTACTGAGGCGCCTTGCGGGCCTTCTTGAGACCAGCCTTCTTGCGCTCCGGGACGCGGGCGTCACGGGTGAGGAAGCCGGCCTTCTTGAGTGCGGGGCGGTTCAGCTCCTCGTCCACGCCGTTCAGCGAGCGGGCGACGCCGAGGCGCACCGCGCCTGCCTGGCCGGAGGGGCCACCACCGTGGACGCGCACGAGCACGTCGTAGGCGCCGTCGAGCTCGAGCAGCGTGAGCGGCTCGTTGACGATCTGCTGGTGGACCTTGTTGGGGAAGTACTGCTCGAGCGTGCGCCCGTTGATCTTCCACTCGCCGGTGCCGGGGACGATGCGCACGCGGGCGATGGCCTGCTTGCGACGACCCGTTGCGGCACCCGGAGCCGACGCGCTGGGGCGACGGACGGCCTCGCCGGAGACGGGGCCCTCGGACTCGGAGGTGTACTCGGTGAGCTCGACCTCGTCGGTCGAGTCGATGTTCTCGGTGGTGTCAGCCACGTGATGTCCTCAATTCGCTTTCTTGCACAGGTCCTTGCGGACTTACTGCGCGACCTGTGAGATCTCGAAGGGCTTGGGCTGCTGGGCCTGGTGCGGGTGCTCGGCACCTGCGTAGACCTTGAGGTGGGTCAGCTGCTCGCGACCGAGGGTCGTGTGGGGAAGCATGCCGCGGACGGCCTTCTCCACAGCCTTCTCGGGGCTCTTGGCGAGGAGCTCGGTGTAGGAGGTGCTGCGCAGGCCGCCCGGGAAACCGGAGTGGCGGTACGCCTTCTTCTGCTCGAGCTTGGCGCCGGTGAGGGCGACCTTGTCGGCGTTGATGATGATGACGAAGTCACCACCGTCGACGTGCGGCGCGAAGGTGGTCTTGTGCTTGCCGCGCAGGAGGATCGCGGTCTGGCTCGCCAGGCGACCCAGGACGACGTCCGTGGCGTCGATGACGTGCCAGGTCCGAGTGACCTCGGCCGGCTTCGGGGTAAAAGTGCGCAATGTACTGGCCCTTTGCTTGCTGGGAAGGATCCGTGTGCCGTGGGCGCCCGAGGCGCTGATGTGTCGCCTTGCGAGGGCGCACGGCACAACAGTGCTCAAGTTTACGGGTGGGTCGGTCTGCACCCAAATCGCCGCCAGGACCCCCCGAAAGGGCACCTGACCTGCGACGACGCGACTTCGGAGGCGTCATGCAGAACTCTTGTGCAAACGAAGTGTGCATAGGTATTGTGCACGCATGGCTTCCGACGACCCCCTCACCTCCGCGGGCATGACCGGCTTGCGGCTCGACGCGACCTCCCTCAAGGTCCTCGCCCACCCCCTGCGCTCGCGCCTGCTCTCCCGCCTGCGCGTCGGGGGGCCGGCCACCGCCACCGACCTGGCCACCCAGCTCGGGACCAACTCGGGCGCCACCTCCTACCACCTGCGCAAGCTCGAGTCCGTGGGGCTGGTCAGCGACACCGGCGAGGGCGAGGGCAAGCGCCGGCTGTGGCAGGCGGCCACCGAGAGCCACCAGTTCGAGCCCAGCGACTTCGCCGGCGACGAGGACTCCGAGACGGCGCTGAACTGGCTGGTCCGCGACTACACCCGGCACTTCTCCGAGCAGTTCGAGCGCTGGCTCGACGTCGAGGCCACGTGGCCGATGCAGTGGCGCGACGCCGTCGGCATGAACGACTCCTTCATCGTCGCCACTGCCGCCCAGGTGGAGGAGCTGAAGGTCGAGATGGACGAGCTCATCGCCCGCTACCGACGCGTGGGGCAGGGCAACCCCAACGCCCGCCGGCTCGCCGTCTACACCGCCACCTACCCCCTGGACCTCGACCGGGTCCCCCGAGGGACGGACCCGTCATGACCGCCTCCCCCGTCACTGCCCGTCAGGCCCGCCGGGTCCTGCTGCTGCTCACCTTCACCCGGTGGTTCCCCGTCGGCCTGACCATCGGGGTGACGACCCTCCTGGCTCTCGAGCGGCACATGAGCCTGGCCCAGATCGGCGTCATCTTCTCCATGCAGGGCTTCGTCGTCCTCGGGCTCGAGCTGCCCACCGGCGGGTTCGCGGACGCCCTCGGCCGCCGGCCCCTGCTCGTGGCCTCGGCCGTCGTCGCACTCGCCTCCGGGCTGGTCTTCATCACCGCCCACTCCTTCGGCGCCTTCGTCGTGGCCCTGCTGCTGCAAGGGGTCTTCCGCGCCCTCGACTCAGGACCGCTCGAGTCCTGGTACGTCGACACCGCCCACGCCGACGACCCCACGACGCTGGTCGAGGACGGCCTGTCGCGGGCGGGCATGGTCCTCGGGCTGTCGATCGCCTCGGGTGCGCTGCTGTCCGGTGGGCTCATCGCGTGGCACCCGGTCCGCGCGCTGACCGCCCTCGAGCTCCCCTACTGGTGTGCCATCGGGTTCTTCGTGCTCCACCTGGTCGCCGTGTCGCTCCTCGTCCGCGAGCCGCGTACCCACGTCGACGCGACCGGCCTGCGTCGGGCCGTCGCCTCCGCCAAGGGCGCTCCCGCCGTCGTCGTCGACGGCATCCGCACCCTGGGCCGGTCCAGGGTCCTGCTCGCGCTCGTGCTCGTCGAGGTGTTCTGGTCGATCGGCATGATCGCCTTCGAGACGCTGATGCCCGTGCGGCTCGCCGAGGTCGCCGGTGGCGAGACCCGCGCGGGGGCCCTCATGGGGCCGGTGTCGGCTGCGGCGTGGGGCCTGTTCGCCGTGGGCTCGGCGGCGGCCGGCCTCACCAGCCGCCGCATCGGTGTGGGGTGGACGGCCCTCGTGGCGCGCGTGCTCAACGGTGCGTTCGTCGTCGTGATGGGCCTCATGGCCGGCCCGGTCGGCCTCGTGACGGCCTTCCTCATCACCTACACGTTGCACGGCGCGGGCGGCCCGGTGCACAGCACGCTGCTGCACCGGCAGGCGCAGGCACGCAACCGCACGACCGTGCTGTCGATGAACTCCATGGTCGCCGGCGGCTGCTACAGCCTCGGCCTGCTCGCCCTCGGCCCGCTCGCCGAGCACGCGGGCACGACGACGGCGATCATCACCGCGGGAGCCTTCAGCATCCTGGGGGCTGCCCTGTACCTGCCGGCCATCCGTCAGGAGCGGGCCCACGCCCCCGCCGTCGCCGCCGAGCCCACCCCGGCCTGACACCCCCACCCACCCCGCCGAGAGTCGGGTCCCTGCGGTCTGGCAGCGCTCCATACCCGCTTGGACCCGACTCTCGGCGAGACTGGTTTCATGCGCTCGTTCCTCGCCGGAGTCGTCACCACCCTCGTGGCGCTCGCCGTCGCCGCCTTCGTCGTCGTGGCCACCCTCCCGGTCGCCCCTGCCCCGGCCGCCCCGTCCCCCTCCTCCTCGGCGCCCGGCGCACCGAAGAGCGTGGCCAAGGGCGAGACGTGGCTCGCTGACGTCGACCTGTCCAGCAGCAGCGTGCTCACCTCGGACGGCCCGCTCACCGACATCCACGCGACCGGGAGCGGGGTCCGCCTCACGTCCGGCGGCCTGCGGGCCCAGCGGCTCGACCTCGCTGCGGTCCTGCCCTTCGCCACCGCAGCGCGCCAGATCGGCGACGTGGACCTGTATGCCGCCGGCAACGGGCGGGCGGGCGTCCGCCGGACCGCGAACATCCTGGGCCGCGACGTCGCCATCCGGGCCACCGGCACGGTGCGCGCGGTCGACGGACAGCTCGTCATCGAACCGGAGACCGTGGACCTGGGTGGGCCCGGCCTGGTCGACACCGCCCTGTCGTCCGTCGCGCGACGGTTCGTGACGATCCGCCACACCGTGACCGGCCTGCCCGCCGGGATGCGGCTCACCGGAGTGTCAGTGCAGCAGAACGGGTTCCGCGCCACCCTGGCCGGGACCGACGTCATCCTGACCCAGTAGGCAGCAGGCACGCGACGGCCCCGAGCGGATTCGCCCGGGGCCGTCGTCGTCGATCCGTCAGCGCTGGACGAACACCGCCACCGTGCGCGGCGGGACGGTGGCGGTGCCAGCCGTCGAGTTCCAGGTCGAGGACTTGACGACCGTGTCGGCGCCCGAGGCCTGGACCGGCGACAGCGCCAGCGAGGCACCAGCAAGACCCGGCACCTTCTGCGTGACCGCGTCGGGCGAGGCGTTGATGACCACGACCAGGCCCTTGAGGCGCGGGTCGGCGTCCGTGCCCTTGGTGTCGTCGATCCGCATCGCGATGACGCCTGCGTGCGCGTCGGCGGTACCGCTCGCGGGGTAGCTCACCTTCGCCCGGATGGCGTCCGCGTTGCCGAGGCGGAACAGCGGCGTGGAGAACCGCAGCTTCAGGAGCTCTTGCGCCTGGGCACTGGCCGACTGCACGTCGCCTGCCGTCGGCTTGAGCGCCGGGTCGGCGAGCAGCGGCTTCATGTACGGCCACTTGGCCTCGTTGTCACCCTTGAGCGGCAGGCCGTGGCCGAACCCGTTGTCGGCACCCGTCCAGTCGAGGGTGTTGAACCAGTCACCACTGTCGTAGCTGTTGCGGTCCAGCGACTTGCTGCGCAGCAGGTCGGCGCCCGCGTGCCAGAAGGACGGCGTCTGCGCCAGGGCCGTGGTGGCCAGCGAGACCGAGTTCATCCGCACGCGGTCCGTCATCGTGGTGGCCTGCGGCAGCTTGAACGCGAGGCTGTCGAACAGCGTCTCGTTGTCGTGGGCGTCGACATAGCTGATGACCTCGTCGGGCTGGTCGGCGTAACCGGCCGGTGACCCGTTGTAGTCGACATCCTTGCCCTGGGTGACGACGCCGTTCTCGTTGAGCCGGAAGGCGAACGACCTCAGGTTGCCCGCCATCCCCAGCTGCACAAGGTCGGTGTCGTGCTTGAGTCGCGTTGCGGCAGAAGGGTTGGCGCCCGAGTCGCCGTTGGGGTCGGTCGCCTCGCCGCTGCCGAACCCCTGGGTGCGCGGGTCGTCGTCGAACGGCCCGCCACCACGGACGGCGTCGCGGAGACGGTCGGAGAACGTGCCGATCCCCGTGCCACCGAGCTGGCCCTGGGTGGCCTGCACGAAGCGGGCGTTGTTCGCCACCTCGCCGAAGTTCCAGCCCTCGCCGTAGAGGTAGACCTTCTTCCCGTCCACGCCGTCCCTGGCCGGGGTCAGCTTGTCCAGGGCCGCACGGATGGCGAGCATGTTCGCCTTGCTGGCGTGGCCCATGAGGTCGAAGCGGAACCCGTCGACCTTGTAGTCCTTGGCCCACAGCACGACCGCGTCGACCATCGCCTTCTGGGCCATGGCGTGCTCGGTGGCGACGTTCTGGCAGCAGGTCGACGTCTCGACGGCACCCGTGGCGTTGAGGCGCTGGTAGTAGCCGGGGACGACCTTGTCGAGGACGCTGGTCGACGCCTGGCCGGAGGTCGGCGTGTGGTTGAAGACCTGGTCGAGGACGACGCGCAGGCCGTCCTGGTGCAGGGCACCGACCATGGTGCGGAACTCCGCCACCCGGGCGCCACCGTCGGCCTTGGCCGGCGTGGAGGCGTACGAGCCCTCCGGGGCCATCCAGTGCCACGGGTCGTAGCCCCAGTTGAAGGCGTCGCCGGCACGCGTCGGCTCGATGCAAGCCTGCTGCTGCTCGCTGTCCGGGGCGAACGACTTCAGGTCGCACGCCGGCTTGGCCTGCTTGGCCGGGTCCTCCTCGATCGAGGCGATGTCGAAGGTCGGGAGCAGGTGCACCGTGTTGAGGCCCGCGGCCGCGAGCGCCTTGAGGTGCTTGGTGCCGTTCCCGTTCTCCGCGAACGCCAGGTAGGAGCCGCGGTTCTCGGCGCTGACCGTGGGGTCGCTGATGGAGAAGTCACGCACGTGCAGCTCGTAGATCGTCGAGTCGACGTCCTGCTTCAGCGCGGGCGACCTCGTCGTGGACCACTGGGACGGACGGTATGTGGCGTCCTTCAGGTCCACGGCCACCGACCGGGTCGAGTTGAGCGTGAGCGCCACGGAGTACGGGTCGGTGACCTGGGTGATCTCGACCTTGCCCGTGCTGGGGACCCAGACCGTCACCTCGTAGAGGTAGCGGGCGTTGCGGGACCCTGCCGTGGCCGTCCACGAGCCGTCGTCGGAGCGCTTCATCGCGGTCCGCGTGGCGGCACTGGTCGGCGCATCCGCCGCGGACCCGGGGGCCCAGGTCAGGACGTCGACCTTCTGCGCGGTCGGTGCCCACAGGCGGAACGTCGGACGGCTCCCCGCGAAGGTGACGCCGTAGGCACGCTTGCTCGCGTCCGCGGCATACACGTCGTCGAGGGCGTAGGCGTTCTGGGTGCCGGTGGCGTCGAGCAGCCGGCCCAGGGAGTCGTACATCCCCACGGCCACCTGGCCGCGCAGGATGTCGGGCACCTGCCTGGCCGTCTTCTTGTCCAGGTCGAGCGCGAGGTAGCCCTTGAGCTCCGGGTGGGCTGCGACGGTCTTCGCCGAGAGCCCGTTCGGGTCCAGCGTCAGCGGGGCCGACGAGCCACCGGTGATGTCCTCGGCGTCGACCGCGAGGCCGCCGGTGGCGGACCAGGCGAGGCGCCACTTCAGCAGCGCCGGGTTGGCCCCGTCGGGGACCATGGCGGCAGGCCAGGCGATGGTGTCGCGGTCGACCCAGATGGCCCGCTGCTTGGTCAGGTCGGGAGCAGAGCCGGCCTTGGTCACCTTCGTCGTCGCGACGTGCGTGGCGAGGTCGTAGGAGATCGACGTGATCATGCCGTCGGCGGGGACGGTGACCGACATGTTCGCCCCGCCCGCGGCGCCGCCGGCGCCATAGCTCTCACCCCAGCTCAGGCCGTGGGCGACCTTGAACTCGTAGGTGCCCGCGGGCAGCCGGTCGGTGGACCACGTGTAGACCTTGTCGCCGTCGGGGTCCTGCAGCCACGGCTGCATGCAGTCCGGGCTCCAGTCGGCCGGGCAGCCCAGCTCGCTCTGGAAGGAGCCGGGCGCGGTGATGATCGGGCCCTGGGCGTCCGAGGTGGCGTAGTGGGTCGCGTGGTCGTAGTAGAAGGTCACCGGCGCACCGGTCGAGGTGTAGCTGATGTTGTCACCACCGGGGTGACCGCCCGCACCATAGTTCTCGTCCCACGACTTGTCGATGGCTGCCTTGTAGGCGTACGGCGCGGCCGGGAGGGTGTACGTGCCCTTCCACACCTGGTCCTTGGGGTCCAGGGTCAGCTGGGCCTGGGAGCAGTCGGGCGCCCAGTCACCGGCGCACCCCATCTCGCTGTTGTGGTCGCCGGGGACGCTGACGTTCTTCGGCTGGGTCACCGGACCCACGCCGCCGGCGTCGCCGCCACCGCTCGCCTTCGGGTCACCGACGATGCCGTACGACGAGGTGGCCGAGACGTGCCCGGCGCTGTCCTTGGCGACGGCGCGGTACTCGAGGAGCGTGCCCTTGGCCATCCCGCTCACGTCGTGGAAGACGCGGTAGGGCGCGTTGTCGTCGGTGCCGAGCTTCTGCCAGGCCGTGGTGCCCACCGGGCGGTAGAGGAAGCTCACCTGGGCGAAGGTGTTGTCCGGGATGGCCGCACCGATCTCGGCGCGACCGCCGACGACCTCGCCCGCCCCCGGCGAGGTGAGGTAGACCGCGGGCGCGGCCTTCGGCTTGTCCATGGGCGAGGTCGCCTTCCAGACCGACACGGACTGCGGCGGGACGCTCACCGTGAGTCGACCGTCCTTGGCCGAGCGGACGCGGTTCGTCGCGCCGTACACCGGGGTGAAGTCCTGGTGGTGGCCGTAGGTCGAGAAGGTCGCCGACTTCGTGGACGTCGCGTTGTTCGCGGCGACGACGTACTCGACCCGCTTGCCCTCGTCGATGCGGGAGAAGGCGAAGATGCCGGCGTTGCTGCTGGCGTAGCGGTGCACCTGGGCGCCGTCCGCGAGCGCCGGGTTGGCGGCACGGACCGCAGCCAGGCCCTTGATGTGCTGGTAGAGCGGCGCGTCGGTGGAGTACCGGTCCTTGGAGCCGGCAGTCCCGCCGAGGACGGGCTGCTCGGCGTAGCCGCGGTCGACGGAACCGTCCGCCTTCGTGCGGTCGCCCACCTTGGTGGCGAACATGTCCTGGCGCGCGTCCTTGTCACCGCCGTAGCCGACGAAGCCCTGCTCGTCGCCGTAGTAGGTGATCGGTTGGCCGCGGGTGAGGTACATGAGGGAGTCGGCGAGCTTGACCCGCGACATCAGCGCCGGACCGACGGGGTCCTTGCCCTGCAGGAGGTAGCCGACCCGGCCCATGTCGTGGTTGCCGAGGAAGGTCGGCAGCTCGTAGGCGTTGGAGTCGGTGTCGGTGTAGTAGTCGTCGTCCGCGTAGAGGTCGCGCAGGTCGGTGCCCGACTTGCCCTGGGCCCAGTTGGTCGCCTGGGCCTGGAAGCCGAAGTCGAGGGTCGCCTGGAGCTTGCCCGTCGTCGTGAACTGCGACATGTAGGACGGGCGCGAGTCGTAGACCTCACCGAACATGAAGAAGTCGTTGTTCTTGCGCGCCTTGGCCTGCGCGATCATCGCCGGGCTGAAGGACTGCCAGAACTCCATGTTGACGTGCTTGACCGTGTCGATGCGGAAGCCGTCGACACCGAAGTCCACCCACGACTTGTAGATGTCCTCCATGCCCTTCTCGACGTTCTGCTTCTCGGTGAAGAGGTCGTCGAGGCCCACGAAGTCGCCGTACTCCGCCGACTCGCCGGCGAAGGTCGAGTCACCACGGTTGTGGTAGTTCGTGGGGTCGTTGAGCCAGGCCGGGACCTTGGCCGTCGAGTCGCCCGGGTTGGTGAACACCGGCGTGTACGGGAAGGACGTCTTGGGGTCGAGCTCGGGGAACCCGGGCTTGCCCGCGTAGGCCTTGTCGTCGAAGACCGTGCCGTCGGCGTCCTTGTAGGGGAACGCCGTCTTGTCGCGGTAGGTGTACTGGTTCTCCTTGTAGTTGATGACGTCCGCGGTGTGGTTGGTGATGATGTCGAAGAAGACCTTCATCCCCTTCGCGTGCGCCGCGGCGATCAGCGCCTTGAGGTCGGCGTTGGTGCCCAGGTGCGGGTCGACCTGCGTGAAGTCGGTGATCCAGTAGCCGTGGTAGCCGGCGCTCTCGTTGCCGGCGGTGCCCTGCACCGGCTTGTTCTTGAACGACGGGGTCAGCCAGATCGCGGTGGTGCCGAGGCCCTTGATGTAGTCGAGCTTTCCCTGGATGCCCTTGAGGTCACCACCGTGGTAGAAGCCCTTGTCCGTGGGGTCGTAGCCGGTCTTGAGCCGGTCGCCGGTCAGCCCGCCGAGGTCGTTGCCCTTGTCGCCGTTGGCGAACCGGTCCGCCATGACGAAGTAGTAGCGCTCCTTGGTGAGCGGCTGGCGAAGCGAGTCGCCGGCATACGCCTTGTCCGCGGAGGTGGCCGGCCCGGAGAGCGTCACGGGGCGCACGCCGATCTGGTGGGACTGGTCGTCGTAGGTGAACTCGAGCCTGGCCGGGCCCTTGAGGACCAGCGGGAGGTTCGCCCCACCCTTGGCGCCGCCGGCGCCGTAGCTCTCGTCCCAGGAGTGGTTGACCGCCACCTTGTACTCGTAGGTGCCGGCCGGGACGGTCACGGTCTTGGCGTATGCCGTGGTGGCGCCGACCTGGGTCAGGTCGGTCGCGGTGCAGTCGGGGGCCCAGTCGGAGGAGCACCCCAGCTCGGACTGCAGGGACCCCACGAGGGTCACGGTTCGAGCGGCCGCCTGGGCCGGCGTCGCGGTGAGCGGGACCAGCGCTCCGGAGAGGACGAGCGCTGCGCCACTGACGGCGGCGATGACGGACGAACGGGCCATTGACAGCTCCTTTGCTGCTGGGATGCGGGCACACCCTATGACCAGGTTCGTCCGACTCGCCAGAGTGCGTTGCAAGTTGCAGCAAGAAATTGCGATCTCTTGACCTGCGGCGCCGTCGGTTCAGCGCGTCCACGACGCCGTCCAGACGGCGTCCAGCCCGCGATGCCGACCGTTCAGCGCGTCCGCGACACCCGGCCCTCGTCCCAGACCGGCGAGTCGCTCTCGTAGACCCGGCCGTCCGAGCCGAAGACGAGGAAGCGGTCGAAGCCGCGCGAGAACCACCGGTCGTGGGTCACGGCGATGACCGTCCCCTCGAACGCGGCCAGCCCCTCCTCCAACGCCTCGGCCGAGTGCAGGTCGAGGTTGTCGGTGGGTTCGTCGAGCAGCAGGCAGGTGGCGCCCGACAGCTCGAGCAGCAGGATCTGGAACCTCGCCTGCTGACCACCGGACAGCGACTCGAAGGTCTGTTCGCTCGCCCGCGCCAGGCCGTAGCGGTCCAGCGCCCGGGCCGCCTCCTCCCGCGGCTTCCCGGCCCGGTGGTCGTCGCCCCGGTGCAGGATCTCCAGCAGCGTCCGACCCGCGAGGTTCGGCTGCTCGTGCGTCTGGGCGAACCACCCGGGCCGCACCCTCGACCCGAGGCGGAGCCGACCCGTGTGCTCGACCGTCCGCGGGACGACGTCGCCGACGGGGCGGTGCTCCAGGTCCGGGTCGCTGCCCCCGCACGCCACCAGGCGCAGGAAGTGCGACTTGCCCGACCCGTTGCTGCCGAGGACCGCGACGCGCTCCCCGAACCACACCTCGAGGTCGAACGGCCGCATCAGGCCGGTCAGCTCGAGCCCCTCGGCGATGACGGCACGCTTGGCCGTGCGTCCACCCTGCAGGCGCATCCTGACGTTCTGCCGCAACGGGATCGCCTCGGGTGGCCCTGCCTCGACGAACCGGCGCAACCGGGTCTCCGCGGCCTGGAGCTTGGGCGCCATGTCGGAGTTGTACGACGCCTTCTGCCGGTACATCACCACCAGCGCCTTGAGCTTGAGGTGCTCCTCGTCCCAGCGCCGGGCCAGCTCCTCGAGGCGGGAGTTCCGGTCCTCGCGGGCCTGCTGGTAGGTCGAGAAACGTCCCGGGTGCACCCAGAGGCTCGACCCCGCGCTCCCGGGCTCGAGCGTCGCGATCCTCGTGGCGACCCGGTCGAGCAGCTCGCGGTCGTGGCTGACGAAGAGCACCGTCTTGGGTGAAGCGATGAGCTGGTCCTCGAGCCAGCGCTTGGCCGGCACGTCGAGGTAGTTGTCCGGCTCGTCGAGCAGGAGCACCTCCTCCGGGCCCCGCAGCAGCGCCTCGAGCACCACGCGCTTCTGCTCCCCGCCCGAGAGCGTGGTGACCTTGCGCCACTGGGCCTGCTCGAACGGCATACCGAGGGCCGCCACGGTGCACACGTCCCAGAGGGTCTCGTGGTCGTAGCCGCCGACGTCGCCCCACGTGACCAGCGCCTGCGCGTAGGCCATCTGGTCGGACTCCTCGTCGCGTTCCATCATGGCCAGCTCGGTGCGGTCGATCTCGGCCGCCGCCTCACGGATGGGCGCGGGCGCGACGGACACGAGCAGGTCGCGCACCGTGGAGTCGTCGCGGACCGAGCCCACGAACTGGCGCATCACGCCCAGACCCCCCGAACGGGTCACCGCACCGTCCTGGGCGGTGAGGTCCCCCGCGATGATCCGGCCGAGCGTGGTCTTGCCCGTGCCGTTGGGGCCGATCAGGGCGACCTTGGCCCCCTCCCCCACCCGCAGCGAGACGTCGCCGAGCAGCGGCCTGCCGTCGGGCAGGACGAAGCTGACGGAGTTGACGTCGATGTGGCCCACGGACCAAGGGTGGTGCACGCCGGGGGTCGCCGTCACCTCCATATCGAGGAGGCCAACGGGGCCGGACGCAAATCCACCGCCACATCCGCACCGGTCGACCGGGGCGCGGGTGACCGTACGGATGAGGCGGGGGTCAAGGAATGACAAGTCGCCGGTGGGGGGAGCCCGGTTCGTCGAGTCTCGAGGTGTCGTCGAAAGGACCTCTCGTGCCCCGTCCCACCCCCGCCCTTCGCGCCATGGCTATGGTCGCCCTCGTGTCCGTCCTCGGTGTCCTCGGTGCGGCGACGGCCGCGCAGGCGACCGCCGCGTCGTCCCCGGCCGTGCAGCCAGGTGTCGCGCGGGCCGACCGGCCGGCGGCCCCGCGAGCGATGTGGGTCTGGGACACCTCGAACCCCCAGGCGGTCGTCAGCCTCGCCACCTCGCGAGGCATCGGCCAGCTGTATGCCGCCGTTCCCGCCAACGTGGCCACCTCGCCGAAGCTGGCCCAGCTCCGTTCGCTCGTCGCCCTGGCCGACGCCGCCGGCCTGCGGGTCGACGCCCTCGGCGGCGATCCCGGCTGGGTGGACAACCCGTCGGCCGCCGTCACCAGCTGGCTCGAGCCGGCCCTCGCGACCGGACTGTTCACCGGGGTGCACGTCGACATCGAGCCGTACAACACCCCGGCGTGGACCAAGAAGCGGGCTACCGTCGTCAAGAAGTACCTCGCCACCCTCGACGCGTTCCAGACGGCTGTCGGCAGCACCCCGCTCGAGGCCGACATCCCCTTCTGGTTCGACGAGATCCCGGCCAACGGCTCGACCCTGGACCGCGAGATCATGAAGCGCACCGACGCCGTCACGGTGATGGCCTACCGGCGGCTCGCCGACGGGGTGGACGGCACGATCGCCTTGTCCGCCAACGAGATCCGCTCCGGTGCCGAGCTCGGCGTCCCCGTGCGCATCGGCCAGGAGACCAACCACCTCGGCGACGACGCGATCTCGATGAAGCAGACCTTCTACGGCCAGACGCTGACCCAGATGGAGACCCAGCTCGGCCTCGTCACCACGGCCTACGCGGGCTCGCCCTCGTTCGCCGGTCTGGCCATCCACGACGCCATCGGCTACGCAGCGATCACCGGTTGACCGGATCCGCCTGCGGCTGCTCCTCCAGCAGCAGGCGGCACCAGAGGTCGGCGAGCAGCGCGGCATACCGCTCGGGTGTCCAGCCCCGCGAGTGCAGGAGCAGCCAGTACTCGTGCGCGTTGGTGGACCACACGAGGTCGGCGACCTCACGGTCGGTGAGGTCAGCACGCAGCTCGCCGGTGCCTCGCAGGTCGGCGGCCAGCAGCAGCATGTTCGCGGACCGGCGCTCGGACACGGCCACCCAGGCGCGGGCGCACTCCTCGTCCGCCTCGCCGGCCCGGCGCAGGGCACCGAGCAGGGCGGCGGTCCGTGGCACCACGTCGCCCACGGCGGCGGCATACAGCTCGAGCTTTCGGCGGGCCCCGTCGGCGGCGCGGACCGCTTGGACGTACCCACGCTGCTCGGCGGGAACGGGTTCGTCGGAGGAGCCGAGGACCATGTCCACGGCCGCCACCGCGAGCTGGGGCTTGCGGCCCACGCTCACGTAGACGGTGTCCACGGACACCCCGGCCGCCTCGGCGACCATCGCCACGGTCGTCGCGTCGTACCCCCTCTCGACCAGCAGGTCGCGGGCGGCGACGAGCACCGCGTGGCGGGTCTGCTCGGCGCGCTCGGCGCGGACGGTGGAGCGGTAGGCGCGGGTCTTGACGGTGTCGGGCATCGGCCCTACCGTACCAATATTCGTCCGAATATGGTTCGGGTGAAATTCTGAGGAGGCCACCATGGCCCTACCCGACAGCTCGACCGCCACCGCGCAGGTCGTCCACCGCCCGGCAGGCACCGGGCCGACGACGTGGGCGATGGGCAGTCTCTTCGAGCACCTGCTCACCGCGGAGGAGTCCGGTGGCCGCCTCGGCGTGGCCCTCGTGACCCAGCCGCCGGGCACGGCCACGCCGTTGCACCGGCACACGCGGGAGGCGGAGGGCTTCTACCTGCTCGCCGGCTCGATGACCTACCGCGCCGGCGACGAAGTCTTCGCGCTAGGCGTGGGCGACCTGATCTGGCTCCCTGCCGGCATCCCCCACGCGTTCCGCGTCACCGGCGAGCAGCCCGTTCGGTTCCTCGGCCTGAGCGACCCGGGGCACCTCTTCGACCTCTACCCGGAGGTCGGGCTGCCGGCGACCGAGCGGCGGCTGCCAGGTGCCGACGGGCGCCCGATGGCGGAGGAGATCGCCCGGTGGAACGAGGTGGGACCGCGCTACGGTCTCGAGGTCGTCGGCCCCCCGCTCCCTGCGTCCTGATCGGTGGGGAGGCTGCGCACCGACCGGGCCTCGGCGGCCCTGGCCGCCAGGCCGGCGGCGTCGGGGTAGACGACCTCCTCCAGCGAGAGCCCGTGCGGTGGCATCACGCTGACGGCCGGGTCGCGGCGCGCGCCCCGGAGCACCTCGGCCGGCCAGTCGACGGGCCGGCGCCCCTCGCCGACGGGCACGACCGCTCCCACCAGCGAGCGCACCATGGAGTGGCAGAACGCATCGGCGACCACGGTCGCTACGAGCGTCCCGTCGTCGAGGCGCGCCCACGAGTACTCGAGCAGGGTGCGGACGGTCGTCGCCCCCTCGCGCTTCTTGCAGAACGCGGCGAAGTCACCCAGCCCCACCAACGTCCGCGCTGCCTCGTCCATCGCCGAGAGGTCCAGCGGCCGCTTGGTGTGCACCGTGTCGCGACGGCGCAGCGGGTCGGCCACCGACGGGTTGTCGCAGAGGCGGTACAGGTATCGACGTCGCAGGGCGGAGAACCGGGCGTCGAACCCGTCCGGGGCCTCGCTCACGGCGTGCACGACGACGTCGCCGGGGAGTATGCCGCCCAGCCGGGTCCGCGCGGCGACCCCGGGCTCGCGGTCGCTGCGCCCGGGGACTGCGGCCCAGGCGTCGGCGTCGACGTCGGCGTGGACGACCTGCCCGCGGGCGTGGACGCCTGCGTCGGTGCGACCCGCCACCGTGAGACGCACCGGCGACGGGGCTCGCAGGAGGGTGGTGAGTGCAGCCGACAGCTCGCCCTCGACCGTGCGCAGCCGCGGCTGGGCCGCCCAGCCGGAGAAGTCCGTGCCGTCGTACGCGAGGTCGATCCGGATCCGGCGCAACGGGGCGCCCGCACCCGCCTCCTCGACCATGCCGCCAGCCTATCGGCGAGGTCAGCCCCCACCGACGGCTCGGGTCCGCCCCGAGTGCGCCCCACGTGCAGGGCGGGTCTGCGACAGTGTCCCGGTGAGCGATCCGCGGACCAGCATCCCCGCCACCCCCCCCGACGCCCTCTCGCGCCAGCGCCTCGGCATCGCGGCGACCTTCGCGACGCAGGGGCTGCTGTTCATCTCGGTGACGACCCGCCTCCCGCGGTTCCAGGACCAGTGGGACCTGTCCGAGCTGTTCATCACCGGACTGCTGCTCATGGTCGTGCTCCTCGCGGGGGTGGGCTCCGTGCTCACCGAGCCGGGCGCCCGCCGGCTGGGCAGTGCCACCGTCCTGCGGGCGGCGTTCGGCCTCATCGCCGTCGGCCTGGCGCTCGTGGCCCTGGCCCCGCAGCGCCCGGTCTTCGTCGCCGGGCTCGCCGTCTACGGCATCGGGCTCGGCGCGGTGGACGCAGCAGGCAACATGCAGGCCGTGGCCCTCGAGCACCGCTGGGGACGCACCATCCTGCCGTCCTTCCACGGGGCATGGACCGTCGGCGGCATCGTCGGCACCATCGTGGCCATCGCCGTGACCAACCTGGGCCTGACGGCGGGGCTGCTGCCCCTGGCGCTCGTCGCCGTGCTGGTGATGGCCGTCCCCCTCCTGCCGCACGCCGTGTCCGCCGCGGGCGACGCGCCCCCGGCCGCCGCCGTCGACATCCCCTGGCGCAGGATCAGCCTGCTGGGTGCGGCGATGGTGCTCTTCTACATGGTCGACACGGCAGCCACGACCTGGGGACCGGTGTTCCTCAAGTCCACCCACGGCGCTCCCGCCTGGCTGCTCCCGCTCGCCACGCTGCCCTACCTCGTGGCCAGCGGCCTCACCCGCCTGCTGGGAGACCGGGCCGTCGAACGATTCGGCTCGGTGCCGTTGCTGCGGACCGGCGCCGTGGCGGCCAGCGCCGGCCTGGCCGTCATCGTCTTCTCCCCCACGTGGCCGGTCGCCGTGCTCGGCTTCACGGTGGTGGGCGCCTCGGTCGCCGTCATCGCCCCGCTCAGCTTCTCGGCCGCAGCGGTGGTCGCCGGTGACGGGGTGGACGGCGAGGCCAGACGCGCGCGGGTCGACGCCGTCATCGCCCGGTTCAACCAGTTCAACTACGTCGGCGGGCTGCTCGGCGCCGTGCTCACCGGCGCGGTCGGCAAGGACTCCCTCCGGGTCGGGTTCGCGGTGCCGATGCTGCTCGTCCTGCTCATCCTCCCGCTCGCCCCGGTCTTCCGCGCCCGACGCCCCTGACCGGCGGCGGCACAGCAACCGAGCTCGCGGCCGCACACCGCCCCGGGTGTCGCTCCAGCGGCCACCGGTGGGACCGGACACGGCGAAGGGCCGCCCACCCCGGTGGGGTGAGCGGCCCTTCGACGGTCCAGCCAGTGGTTACCGGATCAGGAACCGGCCTTGGTGAAGCCGGCCTTCTCGGCGTCCTCCGCGGACTTGAACCAGAACTCCGCGTGCGTCTGCTCGAACCACTGACCATCGGCCTCGTGGTACTTGCCCGAGTCGGCGTTGCCCTTGACGACGTAGGCCTCGTCGGGGGTCGAGCCGTCCTCGTTGGCAGCGATGGCACCCTCGGGCAGCGCCGCTGCCTCGGTGGTGGTCTCGGTCGCCTCGTCGCCCTTGGCCTCGTCCTCAGCGGCCTTGGTCTCGACCGCAGCCTCCTTGGCCTCGGCCTGCTTGGCGGAACGCTTGGTGGCGGCCTCCGCCTCCTTGACCGTGGCCTTCTTGGCGAGCGGCTCACGGACGAGCTCGATCACGGCCATGGGCGCGTTGTCACCCTTGCGGGCGCCGATCTTGGTGATGCGGGTGTAGCCGCCGGGACGCTCGGCCATGTCGGGCGCGATCTCGGTGAAGAGACGGTGCACGACTCCCTTGTCCTCGATGACGGACATGACCCGGCGACGGGCGTGCAGGTCACCGCGCTTGGCGAAGGTCACCAGGCGCTCGGCCAGCGGGCGAAGGCGCTTGGCCTTGGCCTCGGTGGTGGTGATGGAGTCGTGCTCGAACAGCGAAGCGGCCAGGTTCGCCAGGATGTGGCGCTCGTGAGCCGGACCGCCGCCGAGACGGGGACCCTTGGTGGGCGTAGGCATGTTGGGGTTCTCCTTGGTGTGTGAGGCGGCGGTGTTCAGACCGCCACCTCAGCGGCGGTTGGTCAGAGCTGCTCGTCTTCGGCCAGCGCGCGGCCGTCGTCAGCGAAGTCGTCGTCGTAGTCGCCGTAGTTGTCGGCGATCGCGCTGGGGTCGAACCCGGGCGGGCTGTCCTTGAGCGCCAGGCCCATGCCGACGAGCTTGGCCTTGACCTCGTCGATCGACTTCGCACCGAAGTTGCGGATGTCGAGCAGGTCGGCCTCGCTACGACCCACGAGCTCACCCACGGTGTGGATGCCCTCGCGCTTGAGGCAGTTGTAGGACCGGACGGTGAGGTCGAGGTCCTCGATCGGCAGCGCCAGGTCGGCGGCCAGGGCGGCGTCGGTCGGCGACGGGCCCATGTCGATGCCCTCGGCCTCGACGTTGAGCTCGCGGGCCAGGCCGAACAGCTCGACCAGCGTCTTGCCGGCCGAAGCCATGGCGTCACGCGGGGCCATCGAGTTCTTGGTCTCGACGTCGACGATGAGCTTGTCGAAGTCGGTGCGCTGCTCGACACGGGTGGCCTCGACCTTGTAGGTCACGGCCAGCACGGGCGAGTAGATGGAGTCGACCGGGATGCGGCCGATCTCCTGGTCACCGGACTTGTTCTGGTTGGCGGAGACGTAGCCGCGACCGCGCTCGACGGTCAGCTCCATCTCGACCTTGCCCTTGCCGTTGAGCGTGGCGATGTGCAGGTTCGGGTTGTGCACCTCGACACCGGCGGGCGGCGCGATGTCCGCCGCGGTGACCGGGCCGGAGCCGGTCTTGCGCAGGTACATCACGACCGGCTCGTCGTGCTCCGAGGAGACGACCAGGCCCTTGATGTTGAGGATGATCTCGGTGACGTCCTCCTTGACCCCGGGGATCGTGGAGAACTCGTGCAGCACACCGTCGATGCGGATGCTGGTGACGGCGGCACCGGGGATGCTCGACAGGAGCGTGCGGCGCATGGAGTTGCCGAGCGTGTAGCCGAAGCCGGGCTCGAGGGGCTCGATGACGAAACGGCTGCGGTTGTCCGCAACCACCTCTTCGCTGAGGGAGGGACGCTGTGCGATGAGCACGGGATGGTTCCTTTCTCGTCGGCGACCGCTATATGACGCCGATGATGTCGCCGGTTCTTTAGCCGGCCGGCCGGTCCGCCTCTGTCTGCGGACCGGTCAGATGGAGGGGTGTGCCGCGTGGTCGCCCACGCGGCACACCCACCGCATCAGTTCTTCGAGTAGAGCTCGACGATCAGCTGCTCGGTGAGGATCGTGTCGATCTGCTCACGGAAGGGCAGCGAGTGGATCATGATCTGCAGCGTGCCCGGGACGACCTGCATCCAGGCCGGGGTGGGGCGCTCGCCGAAGGTCTGGCGAGCCAGCTCGATCGGGAAGGTGTTCACGGACTTGGCGCGAACGGTGATGATGTCGTACTGCTCGACGCGGTAGGACGGGACGTCCACGCGCACGCCGTTGACCTCGAAGTGGCCGTGCGTGACGAGCTGACGAGCCGCACGACGGGTGCGGGCCAGGCCGGCGCGGTAGACCACGTTGTCCAGGCGGGACTCGAGGATCTGCAGCAGGGTCTCACCGGTCTTGCCGGAGCGGCGCGAGGCCTCTTCGTAGTAACCGCGGAACTGCTTCTCCATGACGCCGTAGGTGAAGCGAGCCTTCTGCTTCTCCTGCAGCTGGGTGAGGTACTCCTTCTCCTGCATCCGGCGACGGCCGTGCTGGCCGGGCGGGAAGGGACGGAGCTCGAAGTTCTTGTCGCCGCCGACGAGGTCGACCTTGAGGCGACGCGACTTCTTGGTGATGGGGCCGGTGTAACGAGCCATGAGTTTTCTCTATCTCCCAGTTCTCAGACGCGACGGCGCTTGGGCGGGCGGACGCCGTTGTGCGGCGAGGGGGTGACGTCGCTGATCGCACCGACCTCGAGGCCGGTGGCGGTCAGGGAGCGGATGGCGGTCTCACGACCGGAGCCCGGGCCCTTGACGAAGACGTCGACCTTGCGCATGCCGTGCTCCATCGCGCGACGGGCGGCAGCCTCGGCAGCCATCTGCGCGGCGAACGGGGTGGACTTGCGCGAACCCTTGAAGCCCACCTGGCCGGCAGAGGCCCAGGCGATGACGGCCCCGGTGGGGTCGGTGATCGAGATGATCGTGTTGTTGAACGTGCTCTTGATGTGAGCGTGCCCGTGGGCGATGTTCTTCTTTTCCTTGCGGCGCACCTTCTTGGCGCCGGCAGTGCGAGCCTTGGGAGGCATTACTTACCAACCTTCTTCTTGCCGGCGACGGTGCGCTTCGGGCCCTTGCGGGTGCGCGCGTTGGTCTTGGTGCGCTGACCACGCACGGGAAGGCCGCGACGGTGGCGCAGGCCCTCGTAGGAGCCGATCTCGACCTTGCGGCGGATGTCGGCGGCGACCTCACGGCGGAGGTCACCCTCGATCTTGACGTTGGCCTCGAGGTAGTCGCGGAGCTGGACCAGCTCAGCGTCAGTGAGGTCGCGGACGCGGGTGTCCGGGCTCACGCCCGTGGCAGCCAACGCCTGCTGGGAGCGGGTGCGACCCACTCCGAAGATGTAGGTGAGAGCGATCTCGACGCGCTTCTCGCGCGGAAGATCCACACCAACAAGACGTGCCATGTCGTGTGTTTCCTTTGTTTCACCGGAGGTCTGGGGCAGTACCGTTCCGGTCGCGTGCTCCCGAAGCTTTCTTCGGGGCGCCGGTCCTCGGCCTCCGGGCCGGGGGTGACGTCCTGGTCGGCTGGAATGTCGTCTGCTCGACGACGCCGCGCACAGGGGCCGGGTACTGCGTCATTCACTTGTCTGCGCTTCTCGAAGAGATGCGACGCGTGCTCGGGGGTGAACCCGGGCGGAGGTCCCTGGGCGGGACCCCGGTCATGCTCAGCCCTGGCGCTGCTTGTGGCGCAGGTTCTCGCAGATGACCATGACCCGGCCGTGACGGCGGATCACCTTGCACTTGTCGCAGATCTTCTTGACGCTCGGCTGAACCTTCATAGCCTCTGCTTCAGTCGATCTGGCACTGCGGACCCCGGTTGGGCCTGCAGGTCTAACGGGTGTGCGACTAGCGGTAGCGGAAGACGATCCGGCCACGGGTCAGGTCGTACGGGCTGAGCTCAACCACCACGCGGTCCTCGGGGAGGATCCGGATGTAGTGCTGACGCATCTTGCCCGAGATGTGAGCGAGAACCTTGTGACCGTTGGAGAGCTCGACCCGGAACATCGCGTTCGGGAGAGCCTCGACGATCGTGCCCTCGATCTCGATGACACCGTCCTTCTTGGCCATAGCCTCCACAATCTGCTGCATCGGTCTGCCCCAGGCTGGAACAGACGCAAGGAAACCGGCACGCGCGCACACGCATGCCGACGTAACAGTCTACGTCAGGCCCCCCTCAGGCACGAAATCGCGGCTGGACCGCGGGGGGCCGCTCGGTCGAGAGGATCAGTCCAGGGGCGCGTATGGAGCGCCGGCGGCCTCGAGCCGCTCCTTGCCGCCGTCGAGGGCGGTGAGCACCCACAGCCCCGCGTCGGTGACCGCCACGGTGTTCTCCCAGTGCGCGGCCCGCGACCCGTCGGTCGTGATGACGGTCCAGTCGTCCCCCAGCACCCGCGTCTCGGGCGATCCCAGGGTGACCATCGGCTCGATGGCGACGGTGACGCCGGAACGGACCGTGGGGCCCTTGTCGCGCACGCGGTAGTTGGGCACCTGCGGGTCCATGTGCATCGCGGTGCCGATGCCGTGGCCGACGTACTCCTCGACGATCCCGTAGTCACGACCGACCCGCTCCCCCGAGGCCACGATGCTGTCCTCGACCCCGGCCCCGACCTCGTAGAGCGACTCCCCCACGGTGAGCGCGGCGATGCCGGCCCACATCGAGTCCTCGGTGGCGTCGATGAGCTCGAGGTCCTCGGGCCGTCCGGCCTCGCGGCCCCCGACGATCACCGAGATCGCCGCGTCGCCGTGCCAGCCGCCGACGATCGCCCCGCAGTCGATCGAGATGAGGTCTCCCTCGGCCAGGACCCTGGAGCCCGGGATGCCGTGGACGACCTCCTCGTTGACCGACGTGCACAGCGAGCCCTTGAAGCCGTGGTAGCCGAGGAACGACGGCGTCGCCCCACAGCCCCGGATGTGCTCCTCGGCGAGCTCGTCGAGCGCCTTGGTGGTCATGCCGGGGCGCACGGTCTGCGCCATCAGCTGCAGCGTCTGTCCCACGACCAGGCCCGCCTTGCGCATGCGCAGGATCTGGTCAGGGGTCTTGGTGTCGATCTTGGACCGGCCGAACATCAGGAGCGAGCAACCCCTTCGAGGGCCGAGGAGATGCGGCTGAAGACCTCGTCGACCGAACCCATGCCGTCGACCTGCACGAGGAGCCCGCGCCCGGAGTAGACCTCGGTCAGCGGGGCGGTCTCGCGCCGGTAGATGGCCTGGCGCTCGCGGATGACCTCTTCCGAGTCGTCGTCGCGACCCTCGATCTCGGCCCGCTTCAACAGGCGCGCCACGACCGCGTCCTCGTCAACGGTCAGCTCGAGGACGGCCTCGAGGGTGTGGCCGTGCTCGGCGAGGATCGCGTCGAGGGCATCGACCTGGGCGGCGGTGCGCGGGTAGCCGTCGAGCAGGAAGCCCCGCTCGGCGTCGTCCTCGAAGAGACGGTCGCGCACGATGGCGTTGGTGATCTCGTCGGTGACGTAGCCACCGGACGCGAGCACCGCCTTGACCTGCTGGCCCAAGGGCGTCTCGTTCTTGATGTTGGCGCGGAAGATGTCACCGGTGGAGATCGCGGGGATGCCGAACGACTCGGCGATCTTGGCGGCCTGGGTGCCCTTACCGGCGCCCGGCGGGCCGAGGATGATGAGGCGCATTTACCGGAGGAACCCTTCGTAGTGGCGCTGCTGGAGCTGGCTCTCGATCTGCTTCACCGTCTCGAGGCCGACGCCGACGATGATGAGGATCGACGTGCCACCGAACGGGAAGTTCGTGTTGGCACCGACGGCGACGAGCGCGATGAGCGGGATCAGTGCGAGGAGGCCGAGGTAGATGGCCCCCGCGACGGTGATGCGGGTGAGCACGTAGTCGAGGTACTCGGCCGTGGGTCGCCCGGCGCGGATACCTGGGATGAAGCCGCCGTAGCGCTTCATGTTGTCGGCGACCTCCACCGGGTTGAACGTGATCGACACGTAGAAGAACGTGAAGAACAGGATCAGCGCGATGTAGGTGATCATGTAGATCGGGTGGTCACCTCGGACGAAGTGCGAGTCGATCCACGTGACCCAGCCGGCCTGGTTGCCGGTCGTCGACCTGTTGAACTGTGCCAGCAACGAGGGCAGCGCCAGCAGGGACGAGGCGAAGATCACGGGGATGACGCCCGCCATGTTGACCTTCAGGGGGATGTAGGTCGAGGTGCCGCCATACATCTGGCGACCGACCTGGCGCTTCGCGTACTGCACGGGGATCCGCCGCTGGCTCTGCTCGACGAACACGACCAGGGCGATGATGCCGAAACCGAGCAGGATCACGCCGATGAAGATGTCCCAGCGACCGTCCTGCTGCTGGATGGCCCACAGGGAGCTGGGGAAGGTCGAGGCGATCGAGGTGAAGATCAGCAGCGACATGCCGTTGCCGATGCCCTTGTCGGTCACGAGCTCACCGAGCCACATGACCACACCGGTGCCGGCGGTCATGGTCAGCACCATGATCACCAGGGTCGGGATCGAGTCGTTGGGAAGGATCTTGGTGCAGCCGGGGCCGAACAGCGCCGAGGGGTTCTGGGCGAAGGTGATCAGCGTGGACGACTGGAGGACCGCCAGGCCGATGGTGAGGTAGCGCGTGTACTGCGTCATCTTCGTCTGGCCCTGCTGGCCCTCCTTCTTGAGGGCCTCGAACCGTGGGATGACCACGGTGAGGAGCTGCACGATGATGCTCGCCGTGATGTACGGCATGATCCCGAGCGCGAAGATCGACAGCTGCAGGAGCGCGCCACCACTGAAGAGGTTGGCCAGGCCCAGCACACCCGAGTTGGTGGGGGCACCCTTGATGCACGCCTGCACCGCCGTGTAGCTGACGCCCGGGACGGGAACGTGCGAGCCGAGCCGGAACAGGATCACGATGGCAAGCGTGAACAACAGCTTCCTGCGCAGATCCGGCGTCTTGAACGCACGGGTGAAGGCGGTGAGCACAGGTCCTCCTGGGTGACGCGGGCCGAGCAGCCACGCGGTGAGACGGTCAGGCAATCCTAGGCACGATACATCGATCGGCCGAACTCCTTGCCATACAGGTATGCCGCGGGCTCACCTTGAGCGGTGAGACCGCGGCATACCGTGTGGGGCTGGGTGGTTCAGACGGAGGTGACCGAGCCGCCGGCGGCCTCGATCTTCTCCTTGGCGCTCGCCGAGAACTTGTCAGCGGTCACGGAGACCTTGACGCTGATCTCGCCGTCGCCGAGCACCTTGACCGGGAGGTTGTCCCGGACGGCGCCCTTGGCCACGAGGTCGTCGACGGTCACGTCGCCGCCCTGCGGGTAGAGGGCGGAGAGCTTGTCCAGGTTCACGACCTGGTACTCCACCTTGAACGGGTTCTTGAAGCCGCGAAGCTTCGGCAGCCGCATGTGCAGCGGCATGGCGCCACCCTCGAAGCGCTCGGGCACCTGGTAACGAGCCTTGGTGCCCTTCGTGCCACGACCGGCGGTCTTGCCCTTGGAACCCTCACCGCGACCCACGCGGGTCTTGGCGGTCTTGGCTCCCGGGGCGGGACGCAGGTGGTGCAGCTTGAGGGCGGTGCCCTCGACGGACTTCTCCGACTTCGCAGCAGCGGCCTTGGTGGCCTTCTTCTCTGCCATGGTCAGTCAACCTCCTCGACAGCGACCAGGTGGGCCACCGTCTTGACCATCCCGCGGATCTCGGGACGGTCCTCCTTGACGACGACGTCGCCAATGCGCTTCAGACCGAGGCTGCGCAGGGTGTCGCGCTGGTTCTGCTTGCCGCCGATCTCGGAACGGGTCTGGATCACCTTCAGACGCATCAGGCACCTGCCTTGGCGGCCTCGCGGCCAGCAGCCTGGGCGCGCAGCATGGCGGCCGGGGCGACCTGGTCGACCGGGAGGCCGCGGCGGGCAGCCACTTCCTCCGGACGCTCGAGACCCCGCAGGGCCGCGACCGTCGCGTGGACGACGTTGATGGCGTTGTCCGAGCCGAGCGACTTGCTCAGCACGTCGTGGATGCCGGCGCACTCGAGCACCGCGCGCACCGGACCACCGGCGATGACACCGGTACCGGGAGCAGCGGGACGGAGCATGACGACACCGGCAGCGGCCTCACCCTGCACGGGGTGCGGGATGGTGCCCTGGATGCGCGGGACCTTGAAGAACTCCTTCTTGGCCTCCTCGACACCCTTGGCGATGGCCGCGGGAACTTCCTTGGCCTTGCCGTAGCCGACACCGACGGTGCCGTCGCCGTCGCCCACGACCACGAGGGCGGTGAAGCTGAAGCGACGTCCACCCTTGACGACCTTGGACACGCGGTTGATGGTGACAACGCGCTCGACGTAGGCGCTCTTCTCGGCCTGGTCACGACCGCCTTGACGGTTGTCGCGGCCACCGCGGCGGTCGCCGCGCTCGCCACGAGCTGCGTCGCCGCCAGCAGCGGCACCAGTGCCTCGACGCTGGGGTCCGGGCATCAGATGTTCCTCATCTCAATAACAGTTGCGGTCACGGTGCTCACAGGGACAGCCCACCCTCGCGGGCGCCCTCGGCGATGGCCGCGACGCGACCGTGGTAGCGGTTGCCACCGCGGTCGAACACGACAGCCTCGACGCCGACGCTCTTGGCGCGCTCGGCCAGCAGCTCGCCGACCTTGCGGGCCTTGGCGGTCTTGTCGCCCTCGAACGAGCGCAGGTCCGCCTCCATGGTGGAAGCCGACGCCACGGTCTTGCCGAGGGTGTCGTCGACGACCTGCACGAAGACGTGGCGCGACGAACGGGAGACGACCAGGCGCGGACGAACCGCGGTGCCGGTCACCTTCTTGCGCAGGCGCAGGTGGCGACGGCCGCGTGCAGCGGACTTGCCCTTGGCGCGCTTGACGATCATTGCCATGACTTACTTACCGGCCTTTCCGACCTTGCGACGGATGTGCTCGCCCGCATACCGCACGCCCTTGCCCTTGTACGGGTCGGGCTTGCGCAGCTTGCGGATGTTCGCGGCAACCTCGCCGACCAGCTGCTTGTCGATGCCCTGGACCGCGAAGCGGGTCGGGTTCTCGACGGCGAAGGAGATGCCCTCAGGGGCCTCGACGGTGATCGAGTGGCTGTAACCGAGCGCGAACTCCAGGCTTCCGCCCTTGTTCGCGACGCGGTAACCCGTGCCGTGGATCTCCATCTTCTTCTCGTAGCCCTCGGTGACACCGAGGACCATGTTGTTGATGAGCGAGCGGGTCAGGCCGTGCAGGGCACGGGACTGGCGCTCGTCGTTGGGCCGCTTGACCTCGAGGGCCTCGTCACCCTTCTCAACGGTGATCGGCTCGGCCACACGGTGGCTGAGCTCGCCCTTGGGGCCCTTCACCTTGACGGTCTGACCGTCGATGGTGATGTCGACACCGCTGGGGATGGAGACCGGGAGTCGTCCAATACGCGACATGTCGAATACCCCTTACCAGACGTAGGCGAGGACTTCCCCGCCCACACCCTTGGAAGCCGCCTGACGATCCGTGAGGAGGCCAGACGAGGTGGAAATGATGGCCACACCGAGACCGCCGAGAACCTTGGGAAGGTTCGTCGACTTGGCGTAGACGCGCAGACCGGGCTTGGAGACACGGCGCACGCCAGCGATGGAACGCTCGCGGTTGGGTCCGTACTTCAGCTCGATCGTCAGCGTCTTGCCGACCTCGGCATCCTCGACCTTCCAGGAGGCGATGTAGCCCTCCGCCTGGAGGATCTCGGCAACGTGGGACTTCAGCTTGGAAAACGGCATGGAGACTGCGTCGTGGTGCGCCGAGTTGGCGTTCCGGACGCGCGTCAACATGTCCGCAATCGGGTCAGTCATGGTCATGGGCTTCTCCGGCCCTCTCTCACCGCGGTTTCACTGCGCTGCGCGCTGCGACCTGCGATGTAGAACGAAAACAATGGGTGGGTGGTGCTGAGCTTCTTTACCAGGAGCTCTTGGTGACGCCGGGCAGCTCACCGCGGTGTGCCATCTCGCGAAGGCAGATGCGGCAGAGCCCGAACTTGCGGTAGACCGAGTGCGGTCGGCCGCAGCGCTGGCAACGGGTGTAGCCACGCACCTTGAACTTCGGCTTCTTGTTGGCCTTGTTGACCAGGGCGGTCTTCGCCATGTCAGTTCTCCTTGAAGGGGAAGCCGAGCGCCTTGAGCAGAGCGCGGCCCTCGTCGTCGTTGGTGGCGGTGGTCACCACGGTGATGTCCATGCCACGCACGCGGTCGATCCGGTCCTGGTCGATCTCGTGGAACATCGACTGCTCGGTCAGACCGAAGGTGTAGTTGCCGTTGCCGTCGAACTGCTTCGGCGACAGACCACGGAAGTCACGGATGCGGGGCAGCGCCGTCGACACGAGGCGGTCGAGGAACTCCCACATGCGGTCGCCGCGCAGCGTGGTGTGCGCGCCGATCGGCATGCCCTCACGAAGCTTGAACTGCGCGATGGACTTGCGGGCCTTGGTGACGAGCGGCTTCTGGCCGGTGATCGCCGAGAGGTCGCGGATGGCGCCCTCGATGAGCTTGGCGTCCTTGGCGGCGTCACCGACACCCATGTTCACGACGACCTTGACGACGCCGGGCACCTGCATGACGTTGGCGTGGCCGAACTGCTGCTGCAGCTGACCCTTGATCTCCTCGGCGTAGCGCGTCTTCAGACGCGGCGCCGGCGTGGTTGCAGTCTCAGTCATGTCTCTCACAGGTCCTTGCCCGAGCGCACCGCGACGCGAGTACGCACGGTCTTCTCACGGCCGTTGCGCTCGACGGTCTCGACGCGCGTCTTGACGCGGGTCGGCTTCTTCTCGGTCGGGTCGACGATGGCCACGTTGCTCACGTGGATCGCGGCCTCCTGGACGACCAGGCCACCGGTGCGGGTGCCACGGGCCGACTGTCCGGCCTTGGTGTGGCGGGTCACCCGGTTGACGCCCTCGACGAGCACACGCTCGGTCTCGGGGTACACGGCGATGACCTTGCCCTGCTTGGTCTTGTCCTTGCCCGTGAGGACCTGGACGAGATCGCCCTTCTTGATCTTCATCTTCTTGGCGGCTGCCATGGCTCAGAGCACCTCCGGCGCCAGCGAAATGATCTTCATGAACTTCTTCTCGCGCAGCTCGCGGCCCACCGGGCCGAAGATGCGGGTGCCACGGGGGTCACCGTCGCCCTTGAGGATGACGGCAGCGTTCTCATCGAACTTGATGTAGCTGCCGTCGGAGCGGCGACGCTCCTTCGTGGTGCGAACGATGACTGCCTTGACGACGTCGCCCTTCTTGACGTTGCCGCCGGGAATGGCGTCCTTGACGGCGGCGACGATCACGTCACCGATGCCGGCGTAACGACGACCGGAACCACCGAGAACACGGATGCAAAGGATCTCCTTGGCACCAGTGTTGTCGGCGACACGCAGTCGCGACTCCTGCTGGATCACTGTCTAACTCCTGTCGTCGAGCTGGTTCTCACTCGCGGTGAGCCTTGCCGAACTGTGGGTGGTCTTGTTTCCGCGCCCCGCGGCCCCCGACCTGGTGGTCGGGCGCCGCGGTGGCATCGGCATGTCTGGAACTACTTGGCCTTCTCGAGGATCTCCACCACGCGCCAGCGCTTGGTGGCCGACAGCGGCCGGGTCTCCATGATCGAGACGCGGTCGCCGATACCGGCGGCGTTCTGCTCGTCATGGGCCTTGACCTTGCTCGAGCGACGCAGGACCTTGCCGTAGAGCGCGTGCTTGACGCGGTCCTCGACCTCGACCACGACGGTCTTGTCCATCTTGTCGCTGACCACGTAACCCTGACGGGTCTTGCGGTAGTTGCGGTCTGCAGCCGTCACGGCCTCATCCTTCACGTTCTTGCTCATGCTGACTTCTCCGTGCTCTGCGGGGTGGCCCCACCGATGCCGAGCTCGCGCTCGCGCAGCTCGGTGTAGATGCGAGCGATGTCCTTGCGGACGGCACGCAGGCGACCGTGGTTGTCCAGCTGGCCCGTGGCCGACTGGAACCGGAGGTTGAACAGCTCCTCCTTGGCCTTGCGGAGCTCGTCAACCAGGCGCTCGTCATCGAGACCACGCATGTTCTCGGACGTCAGGTCCTTGGATCCGACTGCCATCAGATGTCACCACCCTCACGCCGAACGAAGCGGCACTTCATGGGGAGCTTGTGCATCGCCAGACGCATCGCCTCACGGGCGACGTCCTCGGACACACCGGAGATCTCGAACATCACGCGACCAGGCTTGACGTTGGCGATCCACCACTCGGGGGAACCCTTACCGGAACCCATGCGGGTCTCGGCGGGCTTCTTGGTCAGCGGGCGGTCGGGGTAGATGTTGATCCACACCTTTCCACCACGCTTCATGTAACGCGTCATCGCGATACGAGCGGACTCGATCTGACGGTTGGTGACGTAGGCGGGCTCGAGGGCCTGGATGCCGTAGTCGCCGAACGCGATCTTCGTGCCACCCTTCGCAGCGCCCGAGCGACCCGGGTGGTGCTGCTTGCGGTGCTTGACTCGACGAGGAATCAACATGTCAGGACTGCTCTCCCTCAGTGCTGGCAGCGGCTGCCGGGGCCGGGGCCTCGGTGGCGGGTGCTGCGGCAGCGGTCTCGGTGGCGGTGCCCTCCGGACGCTCGCGACGAGCGCGGGCCGGACGGTCTGCGCCGTCGCGACGCGGGCCACGGCTCGGGCGCGGCGCAGCAGCCTGCTGCTGGGCCAGCTCGCGAGCGGTGACGTCGCCCTTGTAGATCCACACCTTGACGCCGATGCGACCGAAGGTGGTGCGGGCCTCGTAGAAGCCGTAGTCGATCTGCGCACGCAGGGTGTGCAGCGGGACGCGACCCTCGCGGTAGAACTCCGTGCGGGACATCTCGGCGCCGCCGAGGCGACCGGAGACCTGGACACGGATGCCCTTGGCGCCGGCGCGGGTGGCGGACTGCATGCCCTTGCGCATCGCACGACGGAACGACACACGAGCAGAGAGCTGCTCGGCGATGCCCTGCGCGACGAGCTGGGAGTCGACCTCGGGGTTCTTGACCTCGAGGATGTTCAGCTGGACCTGCTTGCCCGTGAGCTTCTCGAGCTCGCCACGGATGCGGTCGGCCTCTGCGCCGCGACGACCGATGACGATGCCGGGACGCGCGGTGTGGATGTCCACACGGACGCGGTCACGGGTGCGCTCGATCTCGACGCGGGAGATGCCGGCCCGCTCCATGCCCTCGGACATGAGCTTGCGGATGGCGACGTCTTCCTTCACGTAGTCGCGGTACCGCTGACCCTCCTTGGTGGAGTCAGCGAACCAGCGGCTCTTGTGCTCGGTGGTGATACCGAGGCGGAAGCCGTGCGGGTTGACCTTCTGGCCCATTAGCGGGTGCCTCCCTTGGTGGTCTTCGGCGTGACGACCACGGTGATGTGGCTGGTCCGCTTGTTGATGCGGGCCGCGCGGCCCTGGGCACGCGGGCGGAACCGCTTCATCGTCGGGCCCTCGTCGACGTAGGCGGCGCTGATGACGAGGTTGCGCTCGTCAAAGGCCTCCGACGCCTTGTCCGCCTTGACCCGGGCGTTGGCGATGGCGCTCTCGAGCACCTTCTGGATCGGGTCCGACGCGGACTGCGGCGCGAACTTCAGCACGGCGACGGCCTCGACGGCCTGCTTGCCGCGGATGAGGTCCACGATGCGACGCGCCTTCTGGGGCGTGACGCGGACGTGCCGCGCGCTCGCCTTGGCTTCCATCACGTTGTCCTTGTTCTCGGTGGGGGCGGCCATCAGCGACGACGCCCCTTCTTGTCTTCCTTCACGTGACCCTTGAACGTGCGGGTCGGCGCGAACTCGCCGAGCTTGTGGCCGACCATCGACTCGGTGACGAACACCGGGACGTGCTTGCGGCCGTCGTGGACGGCGAAGGTGTGACCGAGCATGTCGGGGCTGATGACCGACCGACGTGACCAGGTCTTGATGACTGTCTTGGTGCCCGCTTCGTTCTGGACGTCGACCTTCTTCTGAAGGTGGCCGTCGATGAAGGGGCCCTTCTTCAAGCTACGAGGCATGGTTTCTCAGGCTCCTTCTCAGCGCTTCTTACGACGGCGGCGAACGATCATCTTGTCGCTCGGCTTGCCAGGACGGCGGGTGCGGCCTTCGGCCTGTCCCCAGGGGCTGACCGGGTGGCGTCCACCAGAGGTCTTGCCCTCTCCACCACCGTGCGGGTGGTCGACCGGGTTCATGGCGACACCACGGACGGTCGGGCGCTTGCCCTTCCACCGCATGCGGCCGGCCTTGCCCCAGTTGATGTTGGACTGCTCGGCGTTGCCCACCTCGCCGACCGTGGCGCGGCAGCGCAGGTCGACGTTGCGGATCTCGCCGGACGGCATGCGCAGCTGGGCGTAGGGGCCGTCCTTGGCGACGAGCTGCACACGCACACCAGCAGAACGGGCGATCTTCGCGCCGCCACCGGGCCGGAGCTCGACGGCGTGGATGACCGTACCGGTCGGGATGTTGCGCAGCGGCAGCGTGTTGCCGGGCTTGATGTCGGCGCCGGGGCCGTTCTCGATGTTGGCGCCCTGCTCAAGACCCTTGGGGGCCAGGATGTAGCGCTTCTCACCGTCTGCGTAGTGCAGCAGGGCGATGCGTGCGGTGCGGTTGGGGTCGTACTCGATGTGAGCGACCTTCGCCGGCACGCCGTCCTTGTCGTGGCGACGGAAGTCGATGACGCGGTAGGCGCGCTTGTGACCTCCACCGATGTGACGGGTCGTGATGCGGCCGTTGCTGTTACGTCCACCGGACTTGGTCAGTGGACGAACCAGTGACTTCTCCGGAGTGGAACGCGTGACCTCGACGAAGTCGGCAACGCTGGAGCCTCGACGGCCAGGCGTCGTCGGCTTGTACTTGCGGATACCCATGTTTGTAAGTCCCTAACGTCTCTTCAGCGTCCTGGTCAGGCGCCGGCACCGAAGATGTCGATCGAGCCCTCGCGGAGGGTGACGATCGCACGCTTGGTGTCCTTGCGCTTGCCGATGCCGAACCGCGTGCGACGGGTCTTGCCGACACGGTTGAGGGTGTGAACGGAGTCGACCTTGACACCGAAGACACGCTCAACGGCGATCTTGATCTCGGTCTTGTTGGCCCGCGGGTCGACGATGAAGGTGTACTTGCCCTGGTCGAGCAGCGAGTACGACTTCTCGGAGACCACCGGAGCGATCAGGATGTCGCGGGGGTCCTTGCCTGCAATGAGCGAGCTCACTTGCCCTCCTCCTCATCCGCAGACTCGGCGGCCTTGGCAGCCTTCGTCGTCTTCGCGGGCTTGTCGGCCTTCTCAGCCTTCGCCGGCTTCTCAGCCTTCGCGGGCTTGTCGGCCTTTGCGGGCTTGTCGGCCTTCTTCTCGGTCTTCGTGGCGGGCTTCTCGGCCGCGGCGGGCTCTGCAGCCTCGACCTCGATCTCGATGACGCCACCCACCGGCTGCGCACCGGAGACGAAGGCCTCCAGGGCTGCCGTGGTGAAGACCACGTCGTCCGACATCAGCACGTCGTACGTGTTGAGCTGGTCGGCCGCCAGGACGTGGACGCCCTCGAGGTTGCGCACCGACTTCAGCGACACGAGGTCGCTGCGGTCGAGCACCACGAGCACGTTGGTCCGGGTGGTCAGGCCAGCCAGCAGGCCGGCTGCGTCCTTGGTGGACGGAGCGTCGGCGGTCACCAACGAGTCGACCACGTGGACGCGACCATTGCGGGCCCGGTCGGACAGGGCGCCGCGCAGGGCGGCAGCCTTCATCTTCTTGGGGGTCCGCTGCGAGTAGTCACGCGGCTGCGGGCCGTGGACGATGCCACCGCCGGCGAACTGCGGCGCGCGGGTCGAGCCCTGACGGGCGCGGCCGGTGCCCTTCTGGCGGTAGGGCTTGCGCCCACCGCCGCGGACCTCGCCGCGGGTCTTGGTCGAGTGGGTGCCCTGACGAGCGGCAGCCATCTGGGCCACGACGACCTGGTGGATGAGCGGCACGTTGACCTGGACGTCGAAGATCTCGGCGGGCAGGTCAGCAGCGACAGTCTTGGTAGCCATGGTGATCAGGCTCCCTTCGCGGCCGTGCGGACGAGGACGGTGCCGCCACGGGGGCCGGGAACGGCACCCTTGACGAGCAGCAGGCCGCGCTCGACGTCCACGGCGTGGATCGTGAGGTTCTGGGTGGTCTGACGCACGCCGCCCATACGGCCGGCCATGCGCATGCCCTTGAAGACGCGACCCGGGGTGGCGCAGCCACCGATCGAGCCAGGCTTGCGGTGGTTCTTGTGCGCACCGTGGGAGGAGCTGACGCCGTGGAAGCCGTGACGCTTCATGACACCGGCGAAGCCCTTGCCCTTGGTGGTGCCGGTGACGTCGATGTCCTGGCCGGCCTCGAAGGTCTCGACCGTGACTTCCTGACCGAGCGAGTACTCGGCGGCGTCAGCGGTGCGGAGCTCCACAAGGTGGCGACGCGGGGTCACGCCGGCCTTCTCGAAGTGTCCGGTGAGGGGCTTGGTCACCTTGCGGGGGTCGATCGCGCCGAACGCGATCTGGACGGCGGCATAGCCGTCGGTGGCGGCGTCGCGCACCTGCGTGACGACGCAAGGGCCAGCCTCGATGACGGTGACGGGGATGAGCCGGTTCTCGGCATCCCACACCTGGGTCATGCCGAGCTTCTTGCCCAGCACACCCTTCACGGTCTTGGTAGCAGTGTCGGTCATTGTCGCCAGCCTCAGAGCTTGATCTCGATGTTGACGTCAGCCGGCAGGTCGAGTCGCATCAGCGAGTCGACGGCCTTCGGCGTCGGGTCGATGATGTCGATCAAGCGCTTGTGGGTGCGCATCTCGAAGTGCTCGCGGCTGTCCTTGTACTTGTGGGGCGAACGGATGACCACGAAGACGTTCTTCTCCGTGGGCAGCGGCACAGGGCCGACCACCGTCGCGCCAGCACGGGTCACCGTGTCGACAATCTTGCGCGCCGAGTTGTCGATGACCTCGTGGTCATACGACTTCAAGCGGATGCGGATCTTCTGTCCCGCCATCTCCGTTACGTCTCTCTCTCGCCGAACATCTAACCGGCCCTGTGGTCTTGTCCGACCCCCGCGGTCGGGTGTGTCGCACCCGCTTCGCGGTCCGGCGACATGCGTTTGCACGCAGTGGTCACGCAGATCGGAAAATTCCGGCAGAGCCGGGGCTTGCGCTTCCCTGGTGTGTCGCCCCAAGCGCGTAGGCACGTGGTTCGAGGTGTGTCACCGGGGGTGGCGGCGTCGACATGGGTCAACGGCGCGCGTCAAGCAACCGGTCCAGTGTGCCAGAGCCCCCCTCGACCTACCAAATCGAGGTCGGGCCGCTCGGCAATCCTCTCCTCGTGGCGCGTCGCGCCACGTCCTCGACTGCCGGTGCTCACCGTGAACGGCTTCGGGCGCCAGCCACGGCGACGGACGACGCCCACCGTCCACGGTGGACGGTGGGCGTCGAGAGCGCGAGTCAGGGTCAGGGACGAGGGACACCCAGGACCCCGGCGTCGAACGCCTTGAGCACCGAGGCCCGGTCGGCCGCGGTGAGCTTGCCGGCCTTCACCGCGGCATCGAGCCGGGTGGACAGCTCGGTACGGCGCTCGGTGCGGTGCTCGGCACGCAGCGCGTCGATGGCGGCCTGCACCTTGGCCTCGGACAGCCCGAGCTGCTTGGCCAGGGCTGCGACCCGGGCCTTCTCGCGGGCGGTGCGCTCGGCCTCGGAGGGCGGCGTCGGCTTGGCGCCGTCGGCCGGCTTGGCCGGGCGCTGTGGACGGTTCGCCTCACGCACGGCCTCCAGGGCAGCCCTCACCTTCGCCTCGCTCACTCCGAGCTGCTTGGCCAGGGCGGCGGCCTCCATCCCGGCCGGACCGTGGCCGCGGCCGGGCCCGCCGGGGCCACCCCACCCGGCCGGCCCCTGCGGCCGGGTGCCCGACGGAGCCGAGCTGGTCGTGCCGCTCGGGGTCGGGGTCGCGTTGTCGGCAAGGGCCTGGGTGGCCCCGATGCCTGCGGCGATGGCAGCGACACCGGCCGCGCCTGCGACCTTCACGGATCTGCGGACAGGAGACATGCGTGGGTCCTCTCGTGGGTGGGGACGGCCTCTGCAACGCCCCCGCGGTGTCCCCACGGTGCGCGCTGGTCCTGCAGGCTCCCCGTGCCCCACCTGTCAAGAACCTGTCAGCCGGCTCTGCGGGTCGCTGCGTCCGGGCGGTGGAAGGATCAGGACCCATGACGACGACGAGCGACGTGCAGGTGGGTCCCGGCCGCCGGCGGCAGGGGGTCATCTACCGCGACGGGGTCCTGGGCCGCCGCCCGACGGTTCCTGCGGATGCGGCTGAGCTCGAGCGCAGCGCAGCCACGGCGATGACCCCGCGCGCCTGGGCCTATGTCGGGGGAGGCGCCGGCGCCGGCGCCACGATGCGCGCCAACCGGGAGGCCTTCGAACGACGTCGGCTCGTCCCACGCATGGCGACGGGGCACGCCGGCCGCGACCTCACCACCTCGCTGCTCGGCCAGGAGCGGTCCACTCCCCTGCTGCTCGCACCCATCGGCGCCGCCGGCATCGTCTCCCGTGGCAGCGACCTGCAGGTCGCCCGGGCTGCCGCCGCGACCGGGGTCCCCTACATCGTGTCCAACCAGGGCTGCAGTCCCATGGAGGAGGTCGCAGCAGCACTCGGCGACACCCCGTGGTGGTTCCAGCTCTACTGGTCGACCGACGAGCCGCTCGTCGACAGCCTCCTGCGTCGCGCCGAGGAGGCCGGTGCGAGCGCGGTCGTCGTCACGCTCGACACGACGATGCTGGGGTGGCGTCCACAGGACCTCAACCTCGGGTCGCTGCCGTTCTCCCAGGGGATCGGCATCGCGCAGTACACCTCGGATGCGAGGTTCCAGGAGATCGTCCGGGAACGGCTGGCCGCCCAGCCGGCCGGTGGGACCGACAGGACGAGGGTGACCCTCGGCGCCATACGGTCGCTGCTGTCGATCAGCCGGGAGCACCCGGGGTCGCTGCGCGAGAACCTGCGCTCCCCCACGCCGCGTGCGTCCGTCGAGGCATTCCTCGACATCTATTCCAACCCCGGCCTGTCGTGGGACCTCCTGGCCACCTTGCCCCACCGCACGCACCTGCCCGTCCTGCTCAAGGGGGTGCTGCACCCCGACGACGCACGCCGTGCCGTCGAGCTGGGGGTGAGCGGGATCGTGGTGAGCAACCACGGTGGCCGCCAGGTCGACGGCGCCATCGCCTCCCTCGACGCGCTCGGCCCGATCCGCGACGCCGTCGGACCCGGCCTGCCGCTCGTGCTCGACAGCGGCGTGCGGAGCGGTTCCGACGTGGTCAAGGCACTTGCCTGCGGAGCGGACGCCGTGGCACTGGGACGGCCCTACGTGTACGGCCTCGCCCTGGCCGGCGAGGACGGGGTGCGGGACGTCATCGACAACGTCCTCGCCGAGCTGGACCTGACGCTCGGCCTGTGTGGTCTCGGGTCGGTCGCCGAGCTGAGGTCGCTCGGGACGGCGGCCCTGGGTCCACACGGCGACGCGGCGCCCACCTGAGTGGACGCCGCGTCGTCGTGCAGTCGGTCAGGCCGGCCAGACCGGTCCGACCGAGCCGAACAGGCCGGTCACCGCCGCCGAGCCACGTAGGCGAGGAACGCCAGGCCGTTCGGGCTCCCCACGCCGGTGACGTCGTCGTAACCCTTGCGGGTGAAGATCGTCCCGGTCTGGTTCAGGGTGCGCAGCGACGTGACCACCCCGTCGCTGTCGTCGAACCCGTTCGCGTAGTCGACGCGGACCACCGCGTCGGTGACCTTGCGGCCGTGGTTGACATCGCGGAAGGCCGCGCTGCCGGCCAGCGAGTACAGCTTGGGGTTGAGGAACCCCAGCGACCCGCGGTGCACCTGGTCGGCCACCGCCACCACCCCGGCGAAGAGCGGGGAGGACAGCGACGTGCCACCGATGCGGTACTCCGAGTACTTGACGGAGCCGTCGGGGAACGTCTGGCTCTGGCCGACGAGGAACCCGGTGTTCGGGTCACCGACCATCGCGACGTCGGGGACGACGCGGTGCGGGCCCTCGCCGAAGTAGTTCGCCAGCGACGAGGGGACGACCCCCTTCTGGTAGGCCGGTTCGGCGAAGAGGTGCGTGGTGCCACCGCCGCCGCCGTAGAGGTACGCCGGGGTGGACGGCGACCACTTGCCGTCGACCAGCGTGGACTTGCCGGTCCCCCAGCCCTGCTCGAAGCCGTAGCCGTTGGACTTGGTCACGGCCAGGGCGGTGCCGCCGACCGCGGTGACCATGGGGTCGGAGGCCTGGAAGTCGGTCTGGCGGTGCCCGGTGTTGGCGATCTCGTCGCCGTCGTCGCCGCTGGAGAAGATCATCGAGATGCCCTCCGCCGCAGCCTGGATCGCCGTCTGGTGGCTGTTCGCCAGGTCGGCCGGCGCCACGACGTCATCGGGCTCGCCGTAGGAGTTCGTGATCACCTGGGCGAGCTGGTTGTCCACGACCGTGTTGACGGCGGCGTTGATGTCGTCGTCGTAGCAGCTCTCGGCCCCCACGTAGAGGATCTTGGCGCCGGGCGCCGTGGCGTGGACCGCCTCGACGTCGAGGGTCTCCTCGCCGTACCAGCCGCTGGCCCCGCACTCGTCGGTGTGGGTGAACGTCGTGGGCAGGTTCTGGTCGAGCTGGTAGCTGCGCAGCGGGTGGCTCGGGTCGTTGCGCTGGGCGTAGCGCATGGCATCCCCGAGGATGTACTGCGAGGCGTAGGCGTCGACGACGGCCACGGTGGTGCCACGGCCGTCATAGCCCTGCGACTGGGCTGCGCTGGTGCCGTAGGCGCCCCGCACCTGCGCCGGCTTGTAGCCGCAGGGTGCGTAGGGCTGCGGGTTCGCCACGAGCTGTGGCAGGTTCGTCGCCATCTTCTGCCCGTAGTAGGTCGAGCAGGGGCGGCCGTTGCGGAACACCGCATCCGGCGGCGGCAGCACGTCATCCGGGCGGGACCGCGCGACCGCGCTCTTCGAGGCGGCCGAGACCTGCTGGGCGGGGGTGTCCGGGACCGACCGGAGCGGGGTCTTGCGGGCCGAGGTGTCGAGCCCCGAGACCCCGACGACCAACCCCGCGAGCGAAGCGGGGACGGAGTATGCCGTGGTCGGCGCGGTCACCGTCTGCCCGTCCTTGGTGAACGAGGACAGCTTCGTCGACAACGCCTTCTGGGTCGCCGCGGCAGGGGCCGTGACCTCGATGTAGCGGTGGTTGGCCGGCACGGCGCCGATCGTCAGGCCCTGCGACCGCAGCCACTTCGAGACGGTCGCGACCTGGTCGGACGTCGGGGCGAAGCGGGCGCGCCACGAGGCGGCCGAGACGAAGTGGCCGTACTGCGCCGAACCCGGCGTGGAGACCGCGTCCGCGAGGGCCTGGGCACCCGCGGGGTCACGCAGGGCGAGGACGAAGGTGAGGTGCTGGGTGGCCGAGGACGGCACCGCAGCGACCCGACGGGCGTGGGCGGTCCACGACGGCGCACTGCCGACGACGTGGCGCCCGGTGCTCCCCGAGGCCTGCGCGATCGTCGGGACCGCCATGGCCAGGGCCAGGGCGCCGGTGAGCGCCAACCCTGTCTGACTCCTGCTGGGACTTCTCATCAGATGTGACCTCCGAGGTCGTGAGCCGGGTCGACCGGTTGACGACCCCCCCAGCGCAGTCTCATCCGCTTCGCGGCCTTCGCCCATGTCAAATGTCACGGACGTCCCGGACGGCAAAGGGCCCCGCAGCCGAAGCTGCGGGGCCCTTTGTGGTGCTGGTGGCGCTGTGGTCAGATCACCACGACGAAGTCGTGAATGTTACTTGGTGATCTTGGTGACGCGGCCGGCGCCGACAGTGCGGCCACCTTCGCGGATGGCGAACTTGAGGCCGTCCTCCATGGCGATCGGCTGGATGAGCTCGACGTTCATCTCGGTGTTGTCACCGGGCATGACCATCTCGGTGCCCTCGGGGAGGTGCACGACGCCGGTCACGTCGGTGGTGCGGAAGTAGAACTGCGGGCGGTAGTTGTCGTAGAACGGCGTGTGACGGCCGCCCTCATCCTTGGACAGGATGTAGACGTTGGCCTCGAAGTCCGTGTGCGGGGTGATCGAGCCCGGCTTGCAGATGACCTGCCCGCGCTCGACGTCCTCGCGCTTGGTGCCACGAAGGAGCAGGCCGACGTTCTCGCCCGCACGACCCTCGTCGAGCAGCTTGCGGAACATCTCGACGCCGGTGACCGTGGTCTTGGTCGGCGGACCGGTGTGGATGCCGACGATCTCGATCTCCTCGTTGACCTTGAGGATGCCGCGCTCGATACGACCGGTGACGACGGTGCCACGACCGGTGATCGTGAAGACGTCCTCGACGGGCATGAGGAACGGCTTGTCGATCTCGCGCTCCGGCTCCGGGATGTAGTTGTCCACGGCGTCCATGAGGTCCAGGACCGACTGGCCCCACTCGGCGTCACCCTCGAGCGCCTTGAGCGCCGAGACCTTGACGACCGGGAGGTCGTCGCCGGGGAACTCGTAGGAGGACAGCAGCTCGCGGACCTCCATCTCGACGAGCTCCATGATCTCCTCGTCGTCGACCATGTCAGCCTTGTTGAGCGCCACGACGATGTAGGGGACGCCGACCTGCTTGGCCAGCAGGACGTGCTCCTTGGTCTGCGGCATCGGGCCGTCGGTCGCCGCGACCACGAGGATCGCGCCGTCCATCTGCGCCGCACCCGTGATCATGTTCTTCACGTAGTCCGCGTGACCGGGGCAGTCGACGTGGGCGTAGTGACGACCCTCCGTCTGGTACTCGATGTGCGCGATCGAGATCGTGATGCCGCGCTGCTTCTCTTCCGGCGCCTTGTCGATGTCGTCGAACGCGAACTGCGGGTTCAGGTCCGGGTACTTGTCGTGCAGGACCTTGGAAATCGCAGCCGTCAGCGTCGTCTTACCGTGGTCGATGTGACCGATGGTGCCGATGTTGACGTGCGGCTTGGTCCGCTCGAACTTTGCCTTCGCCACTGTGGTGTCCTCCTCAGGACTCTTGGTGATACGCCGTACGACCTTGGCAGGACATGGCGCGGATTGTGGGGTGGAGCTGGGGTGGTCTGATGACCAGGGTGCGACCGGTAATGCTACCGGTCACTCGCCCCGGGTCTTCTTGATGATCTCCTCGGCAACAGCCTTGGGGACCTCGGCATAGGAGTCAAACTCCATCGAGTAGCTCGCGCGACCCTGGGTCTTGGACCGCAGGTCCCCGACGTAGCCGAACATCTCCGACAGCGGGACGAGGCCACGAACGACCTTGGCACCACTGATGTCCTCCATGGCCTGGATCTGGCCACGGCGGGAGTTGATGTCACCGATGACGTCGCCCATGTAGTCCTCGGGCGTACGCACCTCGACGGCCATCATCGGCTCGAGGAGCACGGGGTCGGCCTTGCGGACGGCCTCCTTCAGCGCCATGGAACCGGCGATCTTGAACGCCATCTCCGAGGAGTCGACGTCGTGGTAGGCGCCGTCGAGCAGGGTCGCCTTGATCCCGACGAGCGGGTAGCCGGCGAGCACGCCGTACTGCATGGCGTCCTGGATACCGGCGTCGACGGACGGGATGTACTCACGCGGGACGCGGCCACCGGTGACCTTGTTGGCGAACTCGTAGAGCTCACCCTCACCGGTGTCCAGCGGCTCGATCGAGATCTGGATCTTGGCGAACTGGCCGGAGCCACCCGTCTGCTTCTTGTGGGTGAAGTCGAGCTTCTCCACGGTGCGACGGATCGTCTCGCGGTAGGCCACCTGCGGCTTGCCGACGTTGGCCTCGACCTTGAACTCGCGCTTCATGCGGTCCACGAGGATGTCGAGGTGGAGCTCGCCCATGCCGGCGATGATGGTCTGGCCGGTCTCCTCGTCGTGGTGGACCTGGAAGGTCGGGTCCTCGGCGGAGAGCTTCTGGATGGCCGTGGAGAGCTTCTCCTGGTCACCCTTGGTCTTCGGCTCGATGGCCACCTGGATGACCGGGTCCGGGAACGTCATCGACTCGAGCACGATCTGCTCGTTCGGGTCGCTCAGGGTGTCACCGGTCGTGGTGTCCTTCAGGCCGATCGCCGCGTAGATGTGACCCGCGAGGGCCTCGTCCACGGGGTTCTCCTTGTTGGCGTGCATCTGGAAGAGCTTCCCGATGCGCTCCTTGCGGCCCTTGGTCGTGTTGACGACCGCGGAGCCACTGGAGATCTGGCCGGAGTAGACGCGGATGAAGGTCAGCGTGCCGAAGAACGGGTGCGTCGCGACCTTGAACGCCAGCGCCGAGAACGGCTCGCTGGTGTCGGGCTTGCGCGTCATCTCGACCTCCTCGTGGTTCGGCTTGTGGCCGACCATCGGGGGGACGTCGAGCGGGGACGGCAGGTAGTCGACGACGGCGTCGAGCATCGGCTGCACACCGCGGTTCTTGAAGGCAGAGCCGCACAGGATCGGGTAGAGCTCGGAGTTGACCGTGAGCTTGCGGATCGCGCCCTTGATCTCCTCGGGCGTCAGCTCCTCGCCACCGAGGTACTTCTCCATGAGGACGTCGTCGGACTCGGCGACGCGCTCGACGAGGGCGTGGCGGTACTCCTCCACCTTCTCGAGCATGTCGGCCGGGATCTCCTGGATCTCGTACTTGGCACCCATGGTGACGTCACCCTTGGCGTCACCGGGCCACACGAGCGCGCGACGGTAGATGAGGTCGACCACACCGACGAAGTCGTTCTCGGCGCCGATCGGCAGCTGGAGCACGAGGGGCTCCGCGCCGAGGCGCTCCTTGATGGTGTCGACGGTGAAGTAGAAGTCCGCGCCGAGCTTGTCCATCTTGTTGACGAACGCGATGCGGGGGACGTCGTACTTGTCGGCCTGGCGCCACACGGTCTCGGACTGGGGCTCGACACCCTCCTTGCCGTCGAACACGGCAACGGCACCATCGAGGACGCGCAGCGAACGCTCCACCTCGACGGTGAAGTCGACGTGCCCGGGGGTGTCGATGATGTTGATCTGGGTGCCCTCCCAGAAGGAGGTCACGGCGGCAGACGTGATCGTGATGCCGCGCTCCTTCTCCTGCTCCATCCAGTCGGTGGTGGAGGCGCCGTCGTGGGTCTCACCGATCTTGTGGTTGACCCCGGTGTAGAAGAGGATGCGCTCAGTCGTCGTCGTCTTGCCGGCGTCGATGTGCGCCATGATCCCGATGTTGCGGACCTTGGTCAGGTCCGTCAGGACGTCGAGTGCCAATGTGATCGTCTCATCTCATTCGTTACGAAAAATGCTGTGCAGTGGCGCGTGAGCACCACGCACCTCCGGTATGCCGCGTGCGGGTGCGGCACGCGGCATACCGGTCGCTGTTACCAGCGGTAGTGCGCGAAGGCCTTGTTGGACTCGGCCATCTTGTGGGTGTCCTCGCGACGCTTCACCGCGGCGCCGAGGCCGTTGGACGCGTCGAGGATCTCGTTCATGAGGCGCTCGGTCATCGTCTTCTCACGACGCTGACGCGAGTAGCCGACCATCCAGCGCAGCGCCAGCGTGGTCGCGCGGTTGGGCTTGACCTCGATCGGCACCTGGTAGGTGGCTCCACCGACACGGCGGGACTTGACCTCCAGCGTGGGGCGGATGTTGTCGAGGGCACGCTTGAGCGTGACCACGGGGTCGGTGCCGGTCTTCTCGCGGCAGCCCTCGAGGGCGCCGTAGACGATGGTCTCGGCGATGGACTTCTTGCCATCGAGGAGGATCTTGTTGACCAGCTGGGTCACCAACGGAGAGTTGTGGACCGGGTCGACGACGAGGGGGCGCTTGGGCGCGGGTCCCTTACGAGGCATTACTTCTTCTCCTTCTTCGCGCCGTAAAGGGAGCGGGCCTGCTTGCGGTTCTTGACACCCTGGGTGTCGAGCGAACCGCGGACGATCTTGTAGCGCACGCCGGGAAGGTCCTTCACACGACCGCCACGCACGAGCACGATCGAGTGCTCCTGCAGGTTGTGGCCGACGCCGGGGATGTAGGCCGTGACCTCGATGCCGCTGGTGAGGCGCACACGGGCGACCTTGCGCAGGGCAGAGTTCGGCTTCTTGGGGGTGGTGGTGTACACACGCGTGCACACGCCACGGCGCTGGGGCGAGCCCTTGAGGGCAGGGGTCTTGGTCTTGGTGACCTTGTCCTGACGCCCCTTGCGCACAAGCTGGTTGATCGTAGGCAACCTGTTCTCCGTACGTAGTTGATGTTCTGCGCCGTCGGTCCGCGCCAGCGGTCCTCGGGCACTCCTTGGTGTGGTGCCTCGCCCGACCCCCGCACTCGGGTGTGTCGCGCTCGGCGCTCCCCCCTGCACTTTCCACGACGGACCCATGCGGATCTGGTGCGGATTGCCCGGCGAGAGGTGGTGCTGGCCCACCGGCCTGACTCGGCGGCGGCTCCAGCGGCGTGTCCAGAGGTGGACCTCAGACACAGTGTTCAAAGATACCGCCTGCGGTGTGGCCCACCAAATCGGTGTGCCCCCGCTCCCCCGCACCCGACGACCGAGGGGGCCGGCCCGGCGAACCGGACCGACCCCCTCGGGTCACGCTGTGCGAGTGGGGTCAGTCCAGACCCAGCTCGGCGTCGTCGAGGCGGATGGCCTCGCCGGAGCCCGGGCCGAAGACCGGGTAGTCGTACTCGTAGCTCGGCATCGAGTACATCGCAGCCTTGGCCTCTTCCGTGGCCTCGACCTTGATGTTCCGGTAGCGCGGGAGACCCGTGCCGGCCGGGATGAGCTTTCCGAGGATGACGTTCTCCTTCAGACCCAGCAGCGGGTCCGACTTGCCGTTCATCGCCGCTTCGGTGAGGACGCGGGTCGTCTCCTGGAAGGAGGCGGCCGACAACCACGAGTCGGTGGCGAGCGAGGCCTTGGTGATACCCATGAGCTCGGGGCGACCCGAGGCCGGGCGGCCACTCTCGGCGACGACGCGACGGTTCTCGTTCTCGAAGCGACCACGCTCGGCCAGCTCACCGGGGAGCAGGTCGGCGTCACCGGACTCGATGATCGTGATCCGGCGCAGCATCTGCCGCACGATGACCTCGATGTGCTTGTCGTGGATCGACACACCCTGCTGGCGGTAGACGTGCTGGACCTCGTCGACCAGGTGCATCTGGACCGCACGCGGACCGAGGATGCGCAGGACCTGCTTCGGGTCGATGGAACCGACCGTCAGCTGGTGACCGACCTCGACGTGCTGGCCGTCCTGGACGAGCAGGCGCGCGCGCTTGCTCACCGGGTAGGCGTGCTCCTCGGAGCCGTCGTCCGGCGTCAGCATCAGGCGGCGCGTCTTGTCCGTGTCCTCGATCGTGACGCGGCCGGAGGCCTCGGCGATCGGGGAGACACCCTTGGGGGTACGGGCCTCGAAGAGCTCGACCACACGCGGCAGACCCTGCGTGATGTCGTCACCAGCCACACCACCGGTGTGGAAGGTACGCATCGTCAGCTGCGTGCCGGGCTCACCGATGGACTGCGCGGCGATGATGCCGACCGCCTCACCGATGTCGACGAGCTTGCCGGTGGCCAGCGAGCGGCCGTAGCAGGCGGCGCAGGTGCCGACGTGGGACTCACACGTGAGGACCGAGCGGACCTTGACCTCCTCGACGCCAGCGGCGACGAGGGCGTCGATGACCACGTCACCGAGGTCGATGCCGGACTCGGCGAGGACGGCACCGTCCTTCTCGACGTCGGCGGCGAGCGTGCGGGCGTAGACCGAGGTCTCCACGTCGTCGTGCTCGACCAGGGCGCCCGAAGCGTTCTTCTGCGCGATCGGCATGGTCAGGCCGCGGTCGGTGCCGCAGTCGTCCTCGCGGATGATGACGTCCTGCGAGACGTCCACCAGACGACGGGTCAGGTAACCCGAGTCGGCGGTACGCAGCGCGGTGTCGGCAAGACCCTTACGCGAACCGTGCGTGGAGATGAAGAACTCGAGCACCGACAGACCCTCGCGGAAGTTCGCGCGGATCGGGCGGGGAATGATGTCGCCCTTCGGGTTGGACACCAGACCACGCATACCGGCGATCTGACGCAGCTGCATCCAGTTACCACGCGCACCCGAGGACACCATCTTGTAGATGGTGTTGGTCTTCGGGAGGTTGGCCTCCATCTCCTTGGCGACCTCGTTGGTGGCCTGGGTCCAGATCTCGATGAGCTCCTGGCGACGCTCGTCGTCGGTGATCAGACCGCGCTCGTACTGGACCTGGACCTTGGTGGCCTTGGTCTCGTACGCCTCGAGGATCTCGAGCTTGCGCGGCGGGGTCACGACGTCGGAGATGGCGACCGTGGTGCCCGAGCGGGTCGCCCAGTGGAAGCCGTACTCCTTGAGCGCGTCGAGGCTCGCCGCGACCTGCACCTTGCTGTAACGCTCGGCGAGGTCGTTGACGATGGTCGACAGGCGCTTCTTGTCCACGACGGCGTCGACGAACGGGTAGTCCACCGGCAGCGTCTGGTTGAACAGGGCGCGACCGAGGCTGGTCTCGACCGTGAGCGAGGACACCTGCCCCTGCTCGTTGGCCTCGACACCCTCGGGGAGCTCCGTGCCGGGGATCGGCACGACGTCGAGCAGGCGGATCTTGATCTTGCTGCCGAGCTCGAGCTGGCCGGCGTCGAAGGCCATGCGGGCCTCGGAGACCGAGGAGAACGCCCGACCCGTACCGCGGCCCTCGGGCACCTCGGAGGTGAGGTGGTAGAGGCCGATGATCATGTCCTGGGTGGGCATGGTCACCGGACGACCGTCGGCCGGCTTGAGGATGTTGTTGCTCGAGAGCATGAGGATGCGGGCCTCGGCCTGGGCCTCGGTGCTCAGGGGCACGTGGACAGCCATCTGGTCACCGTCGAAGTCGGCGTTGAAGGCCGAGCAGACGAGCGGGTGGATCTGGATGGCCTTGCCCTCGACGAGCTGCGGCTCGAAGGCCTGGATGCCGAGGCGGTGCAGCGTGGGTGCACGGTTGAGCAGCACGGGGTGCTCGGTGATGACCTCTTCGAGGACGTCCCACACGACCGGACGGGCGCGCTCGACCATGCGCTTGGCCGACTTGATGTTCTGCGCGTGGTCGAGGTCGACCAGGCGCTTCATCACGAACGGCTTGAAGAGCTCCAGGGCCATCTGCTTGGGCAGACCGCACTGGTGCAGCTTGAGCTGCGGGCCGACGACGATGACCGAACGGCCGGAGTAGTCGACGCGCTTGCCGAGGAGGTTCTGGCGGAACCGACCCTGCTTGCCCTTGAGCATGTCGGACAGCGACTTGAGCGGACGGTTGCCGGGGCCCGTGACCGGGCGACCGCGACGGCCGTTGTCGAAGAGGCTGTCGACAGCCTCCTGGAGCATCCGCTTCTCGTTGTTGACGATGATCTCGGGCGCACCGAGGTCGAGCAGCCGCTTGAGGCGGTTGTTGCGGTTGATGACGCGGCGGTACAGGTCGTTGAGGTCGGAGGTCGCGAAGCGGCCACCGTCGAGCTGCACCATCGGACGCAGGTCCGGGGGGATGACCGGGACGGCGTCGAGCACCATGCCGTCGGGCTTGTTGGTCGTGACCTGGAAGGCCGTGACGACCTTGAGCCGCTTGAGGGCACGGGTCTTCTTCTGGCCCTTGCCGGTGGCGATGATCTCGCGCAGCAGCTCCGCCTCGGCCTCGAGGTCGAAGGTCTGCAGGCGCTTCTGGATCGCTGCCGCGCCCATGCCGCCCTCGAAGTAGAGGCCGAACCGGTCACGCATCTCGCGGTAGAGGATCTCGTCGCCCTCGAGGTCCTGGACCTTGAGGTTCTTGAACCGGTCCCAGACCTGCTCGAGGCGCTCGATCTGCTGGTCCGCGCGCTTGCGGATCTGGTTCATCTCGCGCTCGGCGGACTCGCGGACCTTGCGGCGCGCGTCGGCCTTGGCACCCTCGGCCTCGAGCTCGGCGATGTCGGACTCGAGGCGCTTGGCGCGGGCCTCGACCTCGGAGTCACGCTTGTTGGAGAACTCCTTCTTCTCGACCTCGATCTGGGCCTCGAGCGACGGCAGGTCCTTGTGACGCTGGTCGACATCGACGGACGTGATCATGTAGGCCGCGAAGTAGATGACCTTCTCGAGGTCCTTCGGTGCCAGGTCGAGCAGGTAGCCCAGGCGCGACGGGACGCCCTTGAAGTACCAGATGTGGGTGACGGGGGCGGCGAGCTCGATGTGGCCCATCCGCTCACGACGCACCTTGGCGCGGGTGACCTCGACGCCACAGCGCTCACAGATGATGCCCTTGAAGCGGACCCGCTTGTACTTGCCGCAGTTGCACTCCCAGTCCCGGGTCGGGCCGAAGATGCGCTCGCAGAACAGGCCCTCCTTCTCGGGCTTGAGCGTGCGGTAGTTGATGGTTTCCGGCTTCTTCACCTCACCGTGGCTCCACTGACGGATGTCGTCAGCAGTGGCCAGGCCGATGCGCAGTTCGTCAAAGAAGTTGACGTCGAGCACGTGGTTCCTTCTTCCGTGTCTCTAGCTTAAAACTGGGGGTTGGTCGTGAGGGGGGGGTGTGCCGCGTGGTCACCGTCGCGGTGACCACGCGGCCTGCACCTCAGACCTCTTCGACCGAACTGGGCTCGCGCCGGGACAGGTCGATGCCGAGCTCCTCCGCCGCGCGGAAGACGTCCTCGTCGGACTCCTTCAGCTCGATGGAGGTGCCTTCGCTGTTGAGCACCTCGACGTTCAGGCACAGCGACTGCATCTCCTTGATGAGCACCTTGAAGGACTCGGGGATGCCGGGCTCCGGGATGTTGTCGCCCTTGACGATCGCCTCGTAGACCTTGACGCGACCCTGCACGTCGTCGGACTTGATCGTCAGGAGCTCCTGCAGCGCGTAGGCCGCGCCGTACGCCTCCAGGGCCCACACCTCCATCTCACCGAAGCGCTGGCCACCGAACTGCGCCTTACCACCCAGCGGCTGCTGCGTGATCATGGAGTACGGGCCGGTGCTGCGGGCGTGGATCTTGTCGTCCACGAGGTGGTGGAGCTTGAGGATGTACATGTAGCCCACGGAGACCGGCTCGGGGAACGGCTCGCCGGAGCGACCGTCGAAGAGCCGGGACTTGCCGGAGCCGTCGATGAGCCGCACGTCGTCGCGGGTCTTGGTCGTGGAGTCCAGCAGACCCACGATCTCGTCCTCACGCACACCGTCGAACACCGGCGAGGCGACGCGGGTGCCGGCGGGCGCCTTGCGGGCGTCCTCCGGGATCAGCTTGGCCCAGTCCGGGTTGCCGGCGATCTCCCAGCCGCGCGAGGCGGCCCAGCCGAGGTGCAGCTCGAGGATCTGGCCGACGTTCATGCGGCCGGGGACACCGAGCGGGTTGAGCACGACGTCCACCGGGGTGCCGTCCTCGAGGAACGGCATGTCCTCGACGGGCAGGATCTTGGAGATGACGCCCTTGTTGCCGTGACGGCCGGCGAGCTTGTCACCATCGGTGATCTTGCGCTTGTTGGCGACGTAGACGCGCACCAGCTGGTTGACACCCGGGGGCAGGTCGTCGCCCTCGTCCTTGTCGAACACCTTCACGCCGATGACCGTGCCGGTCTCGCCGTGGGGCACCTTCAGGGACGTGTCGCGGACCTCGCGGGCCTTCTCACCGAAGATGGCGCGCAGCAGGCGCTCCTCCGGCGTCAGCTCGGTCTCACCCTTGGGCGTGACCTTGCCGACGAGCAGGTCGCCGTCGCGGACCTCGGCACCGATGCGGATGATGCCGCGCTCGTCGAGGTCCGCCAGGACCTCCTCGGAGACGTTCGGGATGTCGCGGGTGATCTCCTCCGGCCCGAGCTTGGTGTCACGGGCGTCGACCTCGTGCTCCTCGATGTGGATCGAGGAGAGGACGTCGTCCTGCACCAGGCGCTGGCTGAGGATGATCGCGTCCTCGTAGTTGTGGCCCTCCCACGGCATGAACGCCACGAGCAGGTTGCGGCCCAGGGCCATCTCGCCGCCCTCGGTCGCGGGACCGTCGGCGATGACGCCGCCGGTCTCGACCCGGTCGCCCTCGTTGACGACGACGACCTGGTTGTAGGACGTGCCCTGGTTGGAGCGGCCGAACTTCGTGATGCGGTAGGTGCGCGTCGAGCCGTCGTCACCGGCGACGGTGACGAGGTCGGCGGAGACCTCGGTGACCACACCAGCGGCCTCGGCGCGGACGACGTCGCCCGAGTCGAGCGCGGCGCGGTACTCCATGCCGGTGCCGACCAGCGGCGCCTCGGACTTGACGAGCGGCACCGCCTGACGCTGCATGTTGGAGCCCATGAGCGCACGGTTGGCGTCGTCGTGCTCGAGGAACGGGATCAGCGCGGTCGCGGCAGACACCATCTGGCGGGCCGAGACGTCGATGAAGTCGACGTCCTCACCCGGGATGTAGTCGACCTCGCCGCCCTTGGTGCGGACCAGGACGCGCTCGTCGGTGAAGTTGCCCTCGGCGTCGATGACGGCGTTGGCCTGCGCGATGACGTGGCGGTCCTCCTCGTCGGCGGAGAGGTACTGGATGTCATCGGTGACGCGACCCTTGACGACCTTGCGGTAGGGGGTCTCGATGAAGCCGAACGCGTTGATCCGCCCGTAGGAGGCCAGCGAGCCGATGAGGCCGATGTTCGGGCCTTCCGGGGTCTCGATCGGGCACATGCGGCCGTAGTGCGACGGGTGGACGTCACGGACCTCCATGCCGGCGCGGTCACGGGACAGACCACCCGGGCCGAGGGCCGACAGACGCCGCTTGTGCGTCAGGCCCGCGAGCGGGTTGTTCTGGTCCATGAACTGCGACAGCTGCGAGGTGCCGAAGAACTCCTTGATCGAGGCCACCACGGGGCGGATGTTGATCAGGGTCTGCGGCGTGATTGCCTCGACGTCCTGCGTGGTCATGCGCTCGCGGACGACGCGCTCCATGCGGGACAGGCCGGTGCGGACCTGGTTCTGGATGAGCTCGCCGACGTTGCGCAGGCGACGGTTGCCGAAGTGGTCGATGTCATCGACCTCGACGACGACCTCCTCACCGTTCTTCCCGGTCAGGGTCGTCTCGCCGGCGTGCAGCGCGACGATGTACTTGATCGTGGCGACGATGTCGTCCACCGACAGGACCGAGTCGCCCAGCTCGGCGGCGACGCCGAGCTTGCGGTCGATCTTGTAGCGGCCGACCTTGGCGAGGTCGTAGCGCTTCGGGTTGAAGTAGAGGTTGTCCAGGAGGGTCTGGGCGGCCTCACGGGTGGGCGGTTCGCCCGGACGCAGCTTGCGGTAGATGTCGAGCAGCGCGTCGTCCTGGCCGGCCGTGTGGTCCTTCTCCAGGGTGAGCCGCATCGACTCGTAGTCGCCGAACTCCTCGAGGATGTCGGCCTCGGTCATGCCGAGGGCCTTGAGGAGCACCGTGACCGACTGCTTGCGCTTGCGGTCGACGCGGACGCCGACCATGTCGCGCTTGTCGATCTCGAACTCGAGCCAAGCACCGCGGCTCGGGATGACCTTGGTGGTGTAGATGTCCTTGTCGGACGTCTTGTCGGGCGTGCGCTCGAAGTAGACGCCCGGGCTGCGGACCAGCTGGGACACGACGACACGCTCGGTGCCGTTGATGACGAAGGTGCCGCGCTCGGTCATGAGCGGGAAGTCACCCATGAACACCGTCTGGCTCTTGATCTCGCCAGTGGTGGTGTTCATGAACTCCGCGGTGACGAACAGGGGCGCGGAGTAGGTCTGGTCGCGCTCCTTGCAGTCCTCGATGGAGTACTTGACCTCTTCGAAGCGGTGGTCGCGGAACGACAGCGACATGGAGCCGCTGAAGTCCTCGATGGGAGAGATTTCCTCGAAGATCTCCTCGAGGCCGGAGCGATCCGGCACATCCCCACGGCCTTCGGCCTTGGCCTCTGCGACACGGGCCTGCCAGCGCTCGTTACCGAGCAGCCAGTCGAAGCTTTCCGTTTGCAGCGCCAGGAGGTCGGGGACCTCGAGGGGTTCGCGGATCTTCGCGAACGACAGACGGCCAGAAGCCGTCCGTGCGGTGGACACAGTCTGAGTCGCGTTGCGCGAGGCAGCCAAGGAGGGGTCCTTCCACGGGCCTGTCTTAAAACTGATGGTTCGAAACCGAATTGGCGCCGACCGCCATCACAGCCGAACCGAGGACCGTCCCGATCCGTGCCGGAGGGCACAGCGAAGGGCATTGGTCTGGGCGAGGTCGCGAAAGAGGGCAGCGCAAAGGATGAGCATACACGTGGAGGGCAGCCTCGTCCAACCGTGTCCAGCGGGCACAGGCCCAGCCATGACGGGGGTCACGCCCCCACAAGGGGCGGGTTCGACGCAGACGAGGATGACGCGCCAGCGCCCCGACGTCAAGGGTGCCACCCCGGCGGGGCGCCGAACGGCACCCCGAACAGCTGCGGCGACGCCCCCCAGAGGGCGTCGCCGCAGGTCAGCGTCGGTGGGTCGACAGGCTCAGAACGCGTCCACGCGGCTGATGAGCCAGCGGTCGCCGACCTTGGACAGGGTCGCCAGGACGCGGTTCTGGTCGACGACCGGCGACTTCTGGTCCGCGCCGACCCGGGCCTGGTTGACGAAGGCCAGCACCTTCACCGTCGTCGGGCTGGCGCTCATCACGCCGACGTCGGACACCCGGGCCTGCACAACGGTCTGGTTCTTGACCGCCAGCGGCTTGATCTGCTTGTCCATCGCCGTGGAGAACTCGGTCTTGAACGACCCGGTCAGCAACCCCTCGATCTGGGCCGACTGGGCGTCGATGGTCTTGTAGTTGTAGCTGAGCATCTGCTCGATCGAGGTCCGGGCCTGGTTGGCCGCGACGCGCCCGGTCCGGGCGTCTGCGCCCTGGTCCTGGAGGCTGATGCCGCCGACCGTGCCGAGCAGGGCGAGGCTCGCCACGAGGGCGACCGCGGGGACGATCCACCGCCGGCGCCCGACCGGGGCCTCCCCCGCACCGATCGCCGTGGTCGCCGTCGCTCCCCCGGCCGCGGTGGTCGCCGACGTCGCGGTGGCGCCCCCGGCCTGTGGGGTCACGTCCTCGACCGGCGGCGCGGTGCGCTCGACCCGCGCGGCAGGCTCGACCTCGGGGGCGGTGCCCGGCGGGACGGGTGCCGTGACGGTCCCCGGGGGCGTGGCACGTGCCCGGGCCCGGTGCCCGGCGACCTTGGGGCGGGGACGTGGGGTGTCAGCCGACGAACTCAAGATTCTCCACCTTCCATGCCGCGCCGACCTTCCGCAGCTCCAGCCGCATCCGGTAGGTCTTGGTCTCTCCCGCCGGGACGGCGGTGTTCTTCGTCGGGGCGACGACCCCGACGAGCGCCACGGCCGAGTCGAGGTCCCCGGAGACCAGGGCCGCCTCGGAGCGCTGGACGGTGGAGACGGTCTTGTTGGCGACCAGCACCTTCTTGAGCTGGTCGACCGAGGTCGAGTAGCTCTTGAGGAACTCCCCGGTGGCCCCGGCCCGGACCCGGGCCGTGTCGGCGTCGACCTTGGTGTAGTCGACGCTGACGAAGTTGATGGCGAGCTGCTTGGCTGCCGCCGTCGCGGCCGCGTTGGCGGCGGTCGTCTGCCGGGCGGCATACCAGTCACGACCGCGGGTGGCCCCAAGGGCGAGGGATGCCACGAGGGCGAGGACGACCAGCACCCACACCAGCCGCGGGGTGATCCGTGCGACGCCGACCGTGGGTCGGGGTCCGTCCTGGCGGTCGGCGGGCGACCCGGGCATCTCGTCTTCGTCCGGCATGACCGCCATTGTGGCGGGCGTGGTGATGGTGCTCATCGAGCGGCCTCCTTCATGATCCACAACCACGAAGGATCGCTGCTCCCACCCCCCGAGGGGGGCACGGGCACGCTCACCTGTGGCGTCGACATGCCCAACGACGCCGCCATGCCCGGGGATACGGGCTGGTCGCCGAAAGCGAGGGGCACGGTGGCGTTGGCTCCTGCGGGTCCGGGGCCGGGCGCGTTCTGGGCACCGCGGACGGTGGTGCCCGACCCTCGCGGTGCGGTGCACCGGGCACTGGTGTTGACCGGCGGCAGCTTCGCCGGGGGTCTGGCCGCATCGGTCCGCTTGGTGCCTCCGTAGCCCTGGGTGCAGACCGGTGGGCTCTGGGCGAGCGCGAGGCCGAAGTGGGCCGTCCCGTCGCCGGGGACGACGGTGTAACCACCGGCCACCACGTCGGGGTAGGTGACGAGCAGCTGCTGGATGCCGTCGACGTGCGAGGTCGTCACCTGTCCGACGGTGATGAGGTTCGCCAGCAGGGCGGCGAGGTTGCCCTGGTTGTCGCGGATCAGGGCCTCGAGCTCCTTGGAGGCGACGACCCCGCGGTCCAGGACCAGGCGCAGGTCGCCGTCGGAGGACTTGAGCGTGTCGGCGAGATCCGCGAAGTTCGAGGCGAAGGTCTTGATCTGGCCCGAGGTGTCACGTTGCGTGCCCAGGACGATCCGACCGTCGTCGAGCAGCTTCTTGGTCTGCGGGAGCGCCTCTGTGGCGGCCTTGGTGAGCGCGTCACCGCTGTCGATGAGCCGCTGGAGGTCCTGGCCCCCGTCGGCGAAGCCGTAGCCGAGCTCGTCGACCACGGTCGACAGGTCCTTGCGGTCGACGGAGTTGACGGTGCGGTCGAGGTCGAGCAGGAGGGTGTCGACGCGCAGGGGGTACTGCGTGTCCCTGCGCGGGATCACGTCGCCGTCGGCGAGCACCGCGCCGCCCTCGCTGCGGGGCTGGAAGTCGAGGTACTGCTCCCCCACCGCCGAGCGGTTCTCGACGACGACCTTGGTGTCCTTGGGGATCTTGACGCCCCGCTGGATGTTGGCCTCGACGACGACGCCGTCCTTGGACAGGCGCAGGTTGTCGACGCGGCCGACGGTGACACCGCGGTAGGAGACCTCGGAGCCGACGAAGATGCCGCCGGACTGCTCGAAGTCCGCCGCCACGTGGTACTGGCCGCCGACGACTCGGTCCCAGAGCCCGACGTAGCGGGCCGACAGCACCGACACCGTCAGAAGCGTGATGAGGAGGAAGGCGAAGAGCTGGACCTTCACCGAACGGCGGATCATGCGTCACCTCCGTAGAGCGAGCGCCAGGAGCCGTCCGAGCCCGAGCTCGACTGCGACTGCTGCCCGCTGAGGCACAGCGGCGGACAGCCCAGGCCCCCTGAGGTGGTGCTGCTGCTCGAGGGCGGGCGCTTCGGCAGCGGGACCCCGGGGACGCTGGGCACCCCGGGGATGCTGGGGACCGAGACCGAGGGCAGCGGCACCCCGGGCACCGAGGGCAGGGAGGGCAGGCCGGTCGGCAGGCCGGTGGGCAGCCCGCCGGTCGGCAGCCCTGTGGGCAGCCCGAGGTTGCCGGCGAGGTTCTGCAGGTTGAGGTCGAGGTCGGCGGACAGGTTGGTGTAGTCACCCTTGATCGCCCCGGTCGCACTGTCGGGGAAGGGGTAGGTGAGGAACAGCTGCAGCGACTTGGGCAGGTTGTCGCCGGCCTTGGTGAGCTGGGCCAGGATCGGCTCGAGCGCCTTGAGGTTGGCTGCCGTGTCGTCCTTGCTCTGGCGGATGACGTCCGTGCCCACGGCACCGAGCCGGCTGAGGGCCGACAGCAGCTGCACGAGCTGCTTGCGCTGGTCGGCGAGCACCTTGAGGCCGCCCGGCATCGTCTTCAGGGCCCGGTCGATGTCGTCCTTCTGCGCGGCGAGGCGGGCGGCGAGCTTGTCGATGTTGTCGATGGCCCTGACGATCTCGCTCTTCTGCTGGTCCAGGCCGCCGACGAACGTGTCGAGCTGCTTGATGAGGTCCTTGATCTGGCCCTGGTTGCCGCTCAGGGCGTTGTTGAGCTCGGTCTCGATGATCTTCAGCTGGGCGACGCCACCACCGTTGAGCAGCAACGACATCGCGCTCAGGACCTCTTCGACCTCGGGGTTGCGGCCCGTGCGGTCCAGGGGGATGTTGTCGCCGTCGCCGAGGCTGCCCTCGGGCTTGCCGGTCGTCGGCGGTCCTAGCTCGACGTACTTCTCGCCCAGCAGCGAGGTCTGCTTGAGCTCCGCCACGGCGTTGTCGGGGAGCTTGACGTTCTTGGGCAGGCGCAGGGTGACCCGGGCGGTCCAGCCGTTGAGCTCGATCTTCTCGACCGACCCCACGGTGACCTGGTCCACCTTGACCGAGGACTGCGGCACGAGGTCGAGGACGTCGGCGAACTCGGCCGTGACCCGGATGACGTCGCCACCCTGGGCGGCCCCGCCGGGCAGCGGCAGGTCGAACGCCCCCTGGCACCCGCTGGTGGTCACCACCGCGCCGACGGCGAGGCCGACGACGAGGAGGCGGCCACGCCGCATACCGGTCCGTGGGAGTGAGCTGCTCAGGGTCTTCACCGGTTCCCCTCCAGGAGTCCACCGAGGGTGGGGTCGGCGCCGCGCAGCTGCACGGCGGGGGTCGCGGTCGCGTCGCCGGTGCCCGTCTCGGGCCCCGTGCCACCCTGCGACCTCGGTATGGCGCTGAGCAGGTTCAGCGGGAGCTTCACCCCGGCGCCCTTGAGGGTGTCGAGCAGGTCGGTGACCGGCTTGAGGACACCGGTGACGGTGGTGCAGGTCGACTTCGGCAGGCCGCTCTCGCTGATGAGGCTGCACAGGAGGTTCTGCAGCTTGAGGTTCTCCGCGACGTTGGCCCGGGTGTCGAGGGTGCCGCTCTTGGGGTTGTAGGCGTTCTGGAGGTTGCTGATCGCCACCGGTGCGTTCGTCAGCGTCTCGGCGAGGGCGTCGCGCTGCTTGGCCACGGTCCCCGTCACGGAGGCGAGCTGGCCGATGTTCGTCGTCAGCGAGGCGCGGTTGTCGTGGACGAAGGAGCTGACCTCGCTCAACGCCACCGCGAGGTTCTTCAGGGCGGCCGCGAGGTCGTCGCGCTCGGCGTCGAGCTGCGTGGACACGCTGGCGAGGTCGGCGTTGAGGCGGCGCACCTGGCCGTCGTTGGTGGCGAGCATGGACGTGAAGGCCTGCAGGTTCTTCACGGTGCCGAACAGGTCGTTGCGCCCACCGGACAGGGTCTGCAGCGCCAGGCTGAGGTCGTGGTTGGTGTCGTGCAGCTTCTGGCCCTGGCCCCCGAGGTTCTTGGCGCCGGTGTCGAGGGCTGCGGAGAGGGACCCGTCCTTGTTGGCGCCCGTCGGGCCCAGCGCGACGAGCAGGTCGTCGAGGCTGGAGGAGATGCGGTCCAGCTCCACCGGAACGGCGGTGCGGTCCAGCCCGATCTTCGCGTGGTCACGCATCACGGCGCCGCCGGTGTAGGCGGGGAACAGCTGCACGTAGCGGTCGCTGACCAGCGAGGGCGCGACCACCGCGGCCTGGGCGTTCGCCGGGACCTTGTACTTCGCGTCGTACTCGAAGACGACCTCGACCTTGTCGCCCTTGGGGGTGACCTCGCTGACCTGGCCCACCTGCACACCGAGGATGCGGACGTCGGAGCCCGGGAACAGGCCGACCGCCCGGGTGAACTCCCCGGTGACCCGGATGGTCTGGTGCCGCGGCCAGAACGCGTAGGCGCCGGCCACCAGCGCCACCACGGTCAGGGCGGCGACGGCCTTGGGGATGAAGCCCCCGAAGGCGCCGAGGGACGGGCGTGCCATCACTGGCCTCCCAGCTTGACGGGCGTCGTGAGGTTCTCGATGTAGGTGTCGAACCACCGGCCGTTGCCCAGCACGTTGGCGAACAGTCGGGTGAACGGCGCCATGGCCGCGATGGTGTCGCCGAGGTCCTTCTCGTGCTTCTGCAGCACCGCGAGGACCTTGGTCAGCTGGTCCAGGGCCGGCTTGAGCTGCGCCCGGTTGTCCCGGACCAGCCCGGTGATCTGCTGGGCCATCGTCGAGGTGTTGACGAACAGGGTGTGGATGTCCTCGCGGCGGGCCTCGAGCTCGACGAGGAGGAGGTCGGCGTTCTTGATGATCGACTCGATCGCCTTGTTGCGCTCGGCGACGGTGCCCGAGACGCTGTTGGCCGAGGCGAGCAGCCGCTTGAGCTCGGCGTCGCGTGAGGCGATGGTCCGCGACAGGCGGCCGAGCCCGTCGAGGGCCGCCTTGACCTCCGCCGGGCTGTCCTTGAACTCCGTCGCCAGGGTGGTCAGCGACTTGGCGAGCTCGCCCGTGTCGATGCGCTCGGTCGTCGTCGTGAGGTCGCTGAAGGCGTTGACGATGTCGTAGGAGGACACCGTGCGGTCGATCGGGATCTCGCTGTCCGCCTTGAGCTGGCCGGGGCCGGCGGGCTCGAGCGCGAGGTACTTCTGGCCCAGCAGCGTCTTCATCCGCACCGACGCGGCGGTCTGGGTGCCGAAGGCCGCCGGCTCGGTGACCTTGAAGTCCACGACGACGTGGTCCCCGGCGAGGTCGACCCCCTCGACCTTGCCGACCTTGACGCCGGCGATGCGCACGTCGTCGCCCTTGAGGAGACCGCCGGCCTCGCTGAAGGCGGCGCGGTAGGAGTCGCCACCGCCGATGAACGGGATGCTCTGGATGTTGAAGGCCAGGAACAGCAGCACGGCGATGGCGAGCAGGCCGGCGGCCCCGATGGGGACGGGGTTGCGCTCGCGGAACGGGATGGCCATCAGGAGCACCTCGCTTCCGACAGCTGGTCAGGTTTGCCGAGCTGGACCGCGGGCCCGGCCGGCAGCTTGATGGTGCCGCTGAAGTCGCACAGGTAGAAGTTGAACCACGAGCCGTACGTCGCGGTGCGGGTGATAGTCGAGATCTTGCCCGGTGACGTCGAGAGGAACTTCTCGAAGGTCGCCGTGTTGCCCGGCTTGTTGAGGTTGGTCGTCAGGTCCCGCAGGTTGCCGATGTCGGCCTTGATCGAGGGCCGCGTGACCTTGAGCAGGTCGGCGGTCTGCTCCGTGAGCGAGTTGATGTTCGTCAGCGAGGCACCGATGGTCTTGCGGTCGGCGGCCAGGCCCGAGACGAAACGCTGGAGCTGGTCGATGAGCTCCTTGAGCGCCGCGTCGCGTTCGTCGACGGTGCCGAGGACGGTGTTGAGGTTGCTGATCGTGCGCCCGATGACCTCGTCACGGTCGGCCAGGGTCGAGGTCAGCGACGCGGTCTTGGCCAGCAGCGAGTTGATGTTGCCGCCCTCACCCTGCAGCACGCTGATGATGTTGCCCGAGAGCTCGTTGACGTCCTTGGGCGACAGGGCCGCGAACAAGGGCTTGAACCCGTTGAAGAGCACCGTGAGGTCGAGCGCGGACTGCGTGTGGTCGAGCCCGATGGTGGCGCCGTCCTTGAGCGGGGTGGCTCCCCCGACCTCCTGGGTGAGGGCGATGTAGCGCTCGCCGACGAGGTTGCGGTACTTGATGGTCGCCTTGGTGCCCTGCGTGAGGACGCTGGTCTTGAGGACCTTGAACTGCACGTCCGCGTGGACCCGGTCCTTGGCGACGCTGATGGCCTTGACCTCCCCGACCCGGACGCCCGCGATGCGGACCTCCTGCCCGGCGGCGAGGCCGGTGACGTCCTGGAACACGGCGGTGTAGGTGGCCTTGTCGCCGAACTGGATGTTGGCGATGGTCGCGGCCAGCGTGCCCGTCGCCAGCAGGGTGGCGACGACGAAGACGATGAACTTCACGAGGCTGGAACGAGTGTTCATCGGGGCCCCCGCGAGGTATCGGAGCGACGAAGGAGCGCAGGGCTCTGTGGGGTGATGCTCACTGTTGGCTCACCACCGAGCCGCGCAGCATCGGCCCTGCCAGGAGGGTCGTGATGGCTGACGGCTTGGCCGAGCCGTCAGCGGACAGCAGGGCCGCGACCACGCGCTGCTCCTCCTCGGTGCCGGCGAGACCGGAGTCGACCCCGACGATGGCGGAGCCCGACGCGCCCGCGAAGGCCGAGGGCAGTGCGCTCCCGGCGCTCGAGCCGCCGGCGTTCGTGCCGTCGTTGAAGTGCGGTCCCTGGTGGGGGTTGGCCTGGCTCCCGCCCGGGTTGGGCAGGCCGAGGCAGTTGGGGCCTCGCGTCTCGCCCCAGCGGGGTTCCTCCCCCGGGGTGTACCCCGGACGCTGCGGCGCCACCTCCACCGTGATGTGGAACTGCCGGTCACGGAACGCCTCGTCGATCCGAGGCTGCCAATTCACCAGGGCCTGCGTGAAGCACGGGTACTGCGGCGAGTACCTCGCCAGCACCGCCACCGTCGGACGCTGCACCTGACCCACCCGGATGATCCGCTCCCCATTGGCCTCCAGGAACCCCGACGCCTCGTTCGCAAACCCCGCAGTCCCCGCCAAGAACCCCGCCAACACATCCTTCTTCTGCACGATCGTCGTGTTCGTCGTCGCCAACGTCGACGCCGCCCGCACCAGATCCGGCGCCGCCACCGCATACGTGCTCGCCAGATCCGCCAACCCCGAGATGTCCGCCTGGATCACCGGCATCTTCGGGTTGATCTCCTTGAAATACGAATCCACCAACACCAAGTTCTGACCCAACCGCGTCCCCCGACCCTCCAACGCCGACGCCAACGCGTTCAACGTCGCCGACAACCGCTCCGGCTTCACCGCCCGCAACAACGGCAACAGGTCCGCAAACACCTTCTCCAGCTCGATCGCCACACTCGACCGGTCCTGGCCGATCGTGTCGCCCTCGGCGATCGTGCGGCCGGAGCCGCCCGCGTCCGGCGAGACGAGGTCGACGAAGCGCTCACCGAACAGCGTCTTCGGCAGCAGCCGGGCGTGCACGTTCGCCGGGATGAGCCGGGCCATCTCGGGCTGCAGGGCCAGCTGCAGGCTCGCACCGTCACCGGTCGTGCGGATGGACCGCACCTCCCCCACGATCAGGCCGCGCAGCTTCACGTCCGAGGACGTCTGCAGCTGCGACCCGATGCGGTCGGTGAGCAGGGTGACGGTGACCACCGGGGTGAACCGCTTCTGGAACGACGCGATGCTCAGGCCGACCAGAAGGGCGACGACGGCGATGAAGCCCACGCCATACGCCTTGTTGCCCAGGCGCGAGAGCACTCCCTTGGCGGGTCCGACAGCGGTGGTGTCAGCCATGCGCTAACCCGCGATCCGCACGGTCGTGGTGGCGCCCCACACGGCCAGGGAGAAGAAGAAGTCGACGATGTTGATGGCGACGATCGAGGTGCGCACGGCCTTGCCCACGGCCACGCCCACGCCGGCCGGGCCCCCGGAGGCGTTGTAGCCGTAGTAGCAGTGGATCAAGATGATGACGACCGCGAAGACCATCACCTTCAGGAAGGAGAACAGCACGTCGATCGGCGGCAGGAACAGGTGGAAGTAGTGGTCGTACGTGCCCTTGGACTGCCCGAAGTACTCGGTGACGATGAACCTCGTCGCGCCGTACGAGGAGAGCAGGCCCAGGACGTAGAGGGGCACGACCGCGACGAAGCCGGCGATCATGCGGGTGGTCACGAGGAACGGCAGGGACGGCACGCCCATCACCTCGAGGGCGTCGACCTCCTCGGAGATCCGCATCGCCCCGAGCTGGGCGGTGAACCCACAGCCGACGGTCGCCGCGAGCGCGAGCCCGGCGACGAGGGGGGCGATCTCGCGGGTGTTGAGGTAGGCCGAGACGAAGCCGGTGAAGGCACCGGTGCCGAGCTGGTTGAGCGAGGAGTAGCCCTGCAGGCCGACCTGGCTGCCGGTGAAGAAGGCGAGGAAGGCGATGACGCCGACGGTGCCGCCGATGACCGACAGCGCACCGGAGCCGAGGGACACCTCCGCGAGGAGGCGCAGCACCTCCTTCTTGTAGCGGCGGATCGTGCGCGGGCTCCAGGCCAGCGACCGGACGTAGAACCGCATCTGCTCGCCGAGGCTGTCGAGGGCCTGGCCGGGACGACCGACGAGCTCTTGGACCTTGCTCATGACACCTCCTTCAGATCTTCTGGGGGACGACTTGGAAGTAGATGGCGCTGGCGACGAAGTTGACGACGAACAGGAACATGAACGTGATGACCACGCTCTGGTTCACGGCGTCGCCGACCCCCTTGGGTCCGCCGCCGGCGGTGAGCCCCTTGTATGACGCGACGACCGCGGCGATGAACCCGAAGATCAGGGCCTTGATCTCGCTGGTCCACAGGTCGGCGAGCTGGGCCAGCGCCGTGAACGAGGCGATGTACGCGCCCGGCGTGCCGCCCTGGATGATGACGTTGAAGAAGTAGCCACCCGCGACGCCGACGACCGACACCAGACCGTTGAGCAGCACGGCGACGAGCATGGCGGCGAGGACGCGCGGCACGACGAGGCGCTGGATCGGGCTGATCCCGAGCACCTCCATGGCGTCGATCTCCTCGCGGATCTTGCGCGAGCCGAGGTCGGCGCAGATGGCCGAGCCCCCCGCTCCGGCGATGAGCAGCGCGGTGACGATGGGTGAGGCCTCACGGATGACGGCCAGGACCGAGGCCGCACCGGTGAACGACTGGGCGCCGAGCTGGCGGGTCAGGGTGCCGAGCTGGAGGGCGATGACGGCACCGAACGGGATCGACACCAGCGCCGTGGGGACGATGGTCACCGAGGCGATGAACCAGCACTGCTGGATGAACTCCTTGGTCTGGAACGGTCGCTTCGGCAGCGACCGCACCACGTCGAGCACCAGGGCGAAGAGCGAGCCGCTCTGTCGCAGTGCCCCGGTCACCGGGTTCGCCATCAGACGGACTCCTGCACCGGTGCGGGAGCCGTCGCCTCTGTCGGTGCGGAGGCGGGCGCGGCCACCGACGTGGTGCCGGAACGCACCCCCGGGACCCCGGCGTTGCCGGACTCGAACGACCCGGGCGGCGGGGTGATGCCGTTGTCGCGGCACCACTGACCGGCGGGACGCTCCGCGTGCCGGGTCGTGCCGTTGCTCGTGCGCAGCTGCAACGGGATCGGGGGCAGTGGCGGCAGCTCCTGGCCCTCCTCGGAGGCGAGCTCCTCGGCGTCCTTCTCCTCGGACATGCCGATCGGGCCGATCGTCTGCGCGTTGAGGAACTGGCGGACCACCGGCTCCTCGGAGCTCAGCAGCATCTCGCGCGGACCGAACATGGCGAGGTGCTTGTGGTAGAGCAGGCCGATGTTGTCCGGCACCGTGCGCGCGGTGTTGATGTCGTGGGTGACGATGAGGAACGTCGCGTCGATCTGGGCGTTCAGGTCGATGAAGAGCTGGTTGATGTAGGAGGTGCGTACCGGGTCCAGACCCGAGTCGGGCTCGTCGATGAGCAGGATCTCGGGGTCGAGGACCAGGGCGCGGGCCAGGCCGGCACGCTTGCGCATGCCGCCGGAGATCTCGCCGGGCAGCTTGGTCTCGGCGCCGGTGAGGCCGACGAGGTCCATCTTCTCCATGACGATGTTGCGGACCTCGGACTCGCTCTTGCGGGTGTGCTCACGCAAGGGGAAGGCGACGTTGTCGTAGAGGTTCATCGAGCCGAACAACGCGCCGTCCTGGAAGAGGACGCCGAAGAGCTTGCGGATCTCGTAGAGGTCGTGCTCGCGCAGCCGCGTGAGGTCGCTGCCGGAGATCATGATCGAGCCGGCATCGGGCTTGAGCAGGCCGACGAGGGTCTTGAGGAACACCGACTTGCCCGTGCCCGAAGGGCCGAGCATCACCGAGATCTCACCGGCCGGCAGGGTCAGCGTGACGTCGTTCCAGATCACCTGGGATCCGAATCGCTTGGTCAGTCCCTCGACCTTGATCTCAACGCCCACTGCTCACCTCGTCGTGGTTGGGGTAATGCGAACCCGCCATCCACGGCCGGTCCCGGTTCTCATGGCTCAACGAGGTCGGGACCCCGAAGTTACGCCCCAGTACGTCGTCGGGGAGCGGCCGGAGCCTACCTCACCATGTCCGCCCGAAAACCGCATTCCCGGCAGGGGACTCCGGCCGGCGGCGAGGGTTCCGGGGATGCCAGGAGCGCGACATACCCCGCCCTTGGCATCCCTTGTCTCGGTTGTCCACAGGCGTCCGGCGAGGCGCGAGCACAGTGCGGCACGCTGGCGCCATGGGCGGGAGTCGTCGGCTGAGGTCACGGCAGGAGCGTGCGTCCGCGGCCGCGCAGTTCGCCGCGCACCAGGGTGGCGCCGTGCACCGGCAACAGCTGAGGTCCTGCGGCGTCGGACGAGATGACGTACGCGCCGAGGTGCGAGCCGGTCGGTGGCGCGCGGCGGGTCGCCACACCATCGTCGTCGGCCCCGGTCCGTTGTCCCCGGATGCTGCTCGCTGGCAGGCGATCTGGGAGACCGGCGCCGCTGCTGCCCTCGACGGCGCGGTGGCGTTGCTCGCGTCTGGGCTCACGGGGTTCCGCACCGACCGTCTCGACGTGAGCCTGCCCCACCGCAACCGCCACCACGACGTCGCCGGCGTGACACCGCACCGACGACGGGTGATGCCGCCGACCGTGGGCGCGGGGGTACGCAGGGTGCGGCCTGCCGAGGCGTCGATCCACGCGGCGCAGTGGGCGGCAAGCGACCCCCAGGCAGCACTGGTGCTGTGCCTGGTGGTCCAGCAGCGACTGGTCAGGCCGGCCGACCTCGCGAGCGCGTGGGCCCGGGTCGGCCGCAGCCGCCGACGGGCGTTCATCACCGCAGTCGTTGCGGACCTGTGCGACGGGGTGCACTCGCTCGGCGAGCTGGACTTCGCCCGGTGGTGTCGTCGTCGGGGACTGCCCGAACCCAGCCGCCAGGTGGTGCGGACGACCGCGGCCGGCCGGGTCTACCTCGATGTCGCCTGGGAGGACGTCGGCCTCGTGGTCGAGGTCGACGGAGGGCACCATGCAGCCGCCCTCGCTCCGCTGGACGACGCACTGCGCCAGAACGACGTGGTCATCGAGGGAGCGACGGTTCTACGGGTCCCCGTCATCGGGTTGAGGCTCAGTCCCGAGCGCTTCCTCGATCAGGTGGTGCGTGCCCACACTCGGCTGAGGTCAGCCGCAGCGTGAGGCGGCGTCCCGGGGATGCCAGGAGCGCGGCATACCCCGCCCTTGGCATCCCCACGTCCGGAAGGACGTGGGTACGCGAGAAGGCGGGCCCGACCGGAGTCGGACCCGCCTTCGCGGTGGTGCAGTGCTCCCCCGCCGAAGCAGGGAAGCGTCAGATCACTTGACGGAGACGGTGGCCCCGGCGCCCTCGAGGGCGTCCTTGGCCTTGTCCGCGGCAGCCTTGTCGACCTTCTCGAGGACGGGCTTGGGGGCGCCGTCGACGAGGTCCTTGGCCTCCTTCAGGCCGAGGGAGGTCAGCGCGCGGACCTCCTTGATGACCTGGATCTTCTTGTCACCAGCAGCCTCGAGGATGACGTCGAACTCGTCCTGCTCCTCGGCAGCGGCGGCGTCGCCACCGGCCGGGGCGCCGGCCGCGGCAACGGCCACGGGGGCAGCAGCGGTGACGTTGAAGGTGTCCTCGAACTGCTTCACGAACTCAGAGAGCTCGATGAGGGTCATTTCCTTGAAGGCCTCAAGGAGCTCGTCGGTGGAGAGCTTCGCCATGATGGGCGTCCTTTCGTGTGTTCTGTATGCCGTGAGTGGCGGTTTGGTGGTGCGAGCTGCTCAGCGCGGGGTCACCCCCGAACCGGGTCAGCTCTCGTCGCCACCCTCGGCGACGTCGGTGGCCTCGGCCGCGGGGGCCTCGGCGGGGGTCTCCGCGGCGTCAGCCTCGGCAGCGGGAGCAGCGGCGTCAGCCACCGGCCCCTCGGCCTCGACCTTGGCACGCAGCGCGTCGACGACCCGAGCGGTCTGCGACAGCGGTGCAGCGAAGAGGTAGACAGCCTGGCTGAGCGACGCCTGAAGGGCACCGGCCAGCTTGGCCAGGAGAACCTCGCGGGACTCGAGGTCCGCAAGCTTCGTGATCTCCTCGGGGGTGAGGGCCTTGCCGTCGAGGACGCCGCCCTTGATCACGAGGAGGGGGTTCGCCTTGGCGAAGTCACGCAGGCCCTTGGCAGCCTCGACCGGGTCACCGTCAACGAAGGCGATGGCGGACGGGCCGACGAGCTGGCCGTCGAATGCCGTGACTCCGGCATCCTTGGCAGCAAGTTCGGTCAGCGTGTTCTTCACGACGGCGAAGGTGGCGTTTCCGCGCAGCGAGTTGCGCAGGTCGGTGATCTGCTTCACCGTGAGCCCGCGGTACTCGGTCAGCACGGCCGCGCCGGAGGTGCGGAACTTGTCCGACAGCTCGGCGATGGCGGCAGCCTTGTCAGCCTTGGCCATGGGGCCTCCCTTCCGTGTATTCGACCGTTCGGAGGTGGAGGCCCGGCATGAGAAGAGCCCCGTGCACAGGCACGGGGCTCGCACGCGGGCCAGCTCGGGAGCGGGTCCTGCGGGTGAAGTCGTGGCCTGCGCTGGATGCCCACCTCGGTGGGACCTTCGGTCACGTGCTGCCTCTTGCGGTGGCACGCGACAACCAAGCGGTCTGTGGTCAGGGACCAGAGTAGGCGCTGGCGCACCCGGGACCAAATCGCGCCACCGTCCGGTGGGGACGGTGGCGCGATCGGAGTCGGCGGCGGGAGCGGACTGCGCCCCCGTGGGCCGGCGGCGGCCTCAGCTGCTGGGCAGCTGCAGCGTCCCCACCTGGTCGGCCGGGGGCACCGTGATCGTGACGGGCTTGCCCCAGTCGGCGAAGACGATGTTGATGGTCTGGCCCTGGGAGTCGACGGTCATCTTCGTCGGACGGTCCTGGGCGTCGAGGGTGTAGCGCGCCTTGACCGGCTGCGCCGACGGCGATGCCGTGGCGGTGCTGCCACCCATCAGCGTCGACGGGTCGATGGTGACGTCGTAGACGCTCTCGCCGCCGGTGCTGCTGACCAGGACGGCCTTGCTGCCCTTGAGGGCACCGGCGAGCTGACGCGGGTCGCCCATGTCCCCGGTGAGCCCGGCGAACATCTTGCTCATGGGGTCGGTGCCCTTGGGGTCGATCTTCACCCACGGCTTCGAGGAGCCCGGGAGACCCTTCATGTAGAGAAGACCGCCCGCGGAGACGATCTGCAGGGTCTGGCCCTGGATCCCCATCTCCATCGACTGCTCCATCTTGCCGTTCTTCATGGTGAACGAGCCCTTGGCGCTCCCCTGCCCACCGAGGTCCATGGTCACCGTCCCCGACCCGGCCTTGACCATGGCGTCGGTCATGCGCGTGGCCAGGGCGGCTCCGTCGACGGAGTCGCCGGTCTTTGCGGTTGCGGTCGGGCTGCTGCTGCTGCTCGACGACGTCTTGGCCGCTGCTGGGGACGAGGAGTCCGAGCTGCCGCAGGCGCTCAGGCCCAGTGCGGTCGCCAGCGCCACGGCGGCGATCGAGGTGGTCTTCATGCAGGTCCCCCAGGAGATGTGGTGCGGATGTTCGCGTTCTCGATGACCCGTCCACCATAACCGGCTGCGCAGTGGGAGCACGCGGCAGAGCCCGCCACCCCCAGCGGGGTGACGGGCTCTGCGCGGTGCGGCGGGACTCAGGCGGTGGCCTCGTCCTCGACCAGCAGGTTGCGGGTGCGGTTGTAGTCCAGCGGGATGCCGGGGCCCATCGTCGTGGTCATCGTGGCCTTGAGGATGTAGCGACCCTTGGACGCCGACGGCTTGAGACGCAGGATCTCCTCCAGGGCGGTGCCGTAGTTCTCCACGAGCGACTTCTCGTCGAAGGAGGCCTTGCCGATGATGAAGTGGAGGTTCGCGTGCTTGTCGACGCGGAACTCGATCTTGCCGCCCTTGATGTCGGTCACTGCCTTGGCGGTGTCCATGGTGACGGTGCCGGTCTTCGGGTTGGGCATGAGACCACGCGGGCCCAGGACCTTTCCGAGACGGCCGACCTTGCCCATCATGTCGGGGGTCGCGACGACGGAGTCGAAGTCGAGCCAGCCGCCGGCCACCTTCTCGAGCAGGTCGTCGGAGCCGACGAAGTCGGCGCCGGCCTCACGGGCGGCCTCGGCCTTGTCACCGTTGGCGAACACCAGGACGCGGGCGGTCTTGCCCGTGCCGTGGGGAAGGTTCACGGTGCCGCGGACCATCTGGTCGGCCTTGCGCGGGTCGACACCGAGGCGCATGGCGACCTCGACGGTCTCGTCGTACTTGGCCTTGGCGGCGGTCTTCGCGAGACGGACGGCCTCGAGGGGTGCGTAGACCTTGGTGGGGTCGATCTTCTCGGCGGCCTCGCGGTATGCCTTGCTGCGCTTCATGTTCTGCTCCTGATTTCGGGTGTTTCGGTGGAGTTGTGGTCGTTACGGACCAGCGCGGTCCTGCCACGGTCTCCGGTGTGCCGCACCAGCGGCACACCGGAGGAGATCGGGGTGTTACTTGAGGTCGGTGTCGACGCCCATGGAACGCGCGGTGCCGGCGATGATCTTCATGGCCTGCTCGACGTCGTTGGCGTTGAGGTCCTCCATCTTCATCGTGGCGATCTCGCGGACCTGGTCGGTCGACAGCTTGGCGACCTTGGTCTTGTGCGGCTCACCCGAGCCCTTGGCGACGCCGGCAGCCTTCTTGATCAGCTCGGCGGCCGGAGGGGTCTTGGTGATGAAGGTGAAGGAACGGTCTGCGTAGACCGTGATCTCCACGGGGATGACGTTGCCGCGCTGGGACTCCGTCGCAGCGTTGTACGCCTTGACGAACTCCATGATGTTGACGCCGTGCTGACCGAGGGCCGGGCCGACGGGAGGGGCGGGCGTCGCGGCGCCGGCCTGGATCTGGAGCTTGATGAAGCCGGTGATCTGCTTCTTCTTGGGAGGCATGTCCTGGTGTTCCTTCTGTGGTTGCTGGGCCTACGCCGTGGGCGATGACCCGGTTGCAGTACCCCCGAGGACCGGGGGCAGGGTGTCGAACCCTCAGATCTTGGCGACCTGGTTGAACGACAGCTCGACCGGGGTCTCCCGGCCGAAGATCGAGACCAGCACCTTGAGCTTCTGGGTGTCGGGGTTGATCTCGGAGATCGTGGCGGGAAGGGTCTCGAACGGCCCTTCCATGACGGTGACGGACTCGCCGACCTCGAAGTCGACGACCGCGACCTCGCGGGGCTTGCCGCCACCTGCACCGCCCGCGGCACCGGCAGCAGCCTGGTGCTCGAGGTCGGCGGGAGCCAGCATCGTGTAGACCTCGTCGAGGCTCAGCGGCACCGGCTGGTGCGCGTTGCCGACGAAGCCGGTCACACCGGGGGTGTGGCGCACGGCGCCCCACGACTCGTCGGTGAGGTCCATGCGGACCAGCACGTACCCGGGCATCCGGACGCGCTTGACCAGCTTCTTCTGGCCGTTCTTGATCTCGGTGACCTCTTCCATCGGGACCTGGGCCTCGAAGATGAAGTCCTCCATGTTGAGGGAGGTCGTGCGGTTCTCGAGGTTCGCCTTCACGCGGTTCTCGTAGCCGGCGTAGGAGTGCACGACGTACCAGTCGCCGAACTTGCTGGCGAGGGCGTCCTTGAACTCCTTGACCGGGTCGGCCGGAGGAGCGTCGATGTCGACCTCGTCCGCCCCGTCGGCGTCCTCGTCGCTGAAGGAGACCTCGGTCGCCTCCGCGGCGTCCGTCGTGTCGTCGCCCTCGGTGTCGCCGGCCGGGGCGTCGTCACCCTTGACGTCGTCACCCTCGGTGACGTCGGCGTCGGAGGCTGCGCTGGCGTCGGTGTCCACGGAGTCGTCGACAGAGTCCGTCCCGGGCTGCTCGAGCTCGGCGGCGTCGGTGCTCGCGGTGACCTCGTCGGTCTGCGGCTCCGCGTTGTCGGTGGTCCACTGTTCGGACACGCTGATGACCTACTTCCTTCTGGTGTTCACCGGGTGAACCCCGGGTCAGTGCGGCGCGGCGGCAACTAGCCGCCGAAAACCCACAGGACGAGCTTGGTGAAGGCGAAGTCCACGGAGGAGACGAGCGCCATGACGAACACGACGAACACGATCACGACGATCGTGTAGTTGATCAGCTCGGAGCGCGTCGGCCGGACGACCTTGCGCAGCTCGTCGAGGATCTGGCTGACGAACAGCGACACCGAGCGGAAGAACCGCGAGATGGGGTTGCCACCCTTCCCGCCCTTGCGGCTGGTGCGACCAGAGCCGCGGGTCTGCGCGCTCACGTCCGTCACGGTGCCTCTTCTCACTGATGTGTGCCGTGCTGCCGGGTCGGCCGCAGGTCCTGCAACGCAGGGCAGGAGGGACTCGAACCCCCAACCGCCGGTTTTGGAGACCGGTGCTCTACCAATTGAGCCACTGCCCTACGGAACGCCTCGCGGGGAGCGGGGAGTTCCGGTGGCTGGTTCCACCACACCGAGGACGGCCCGAGGGCACGTCGGAAGCATGGTCGAAGTCAACCGAGGAGCAAGCATACGTGAGCCGCGGTCCCGAACGCGAACTCGCCCCGCTCGGCCCACACTCCCCCACCCCCGGCCCGCACTGCACCGGCGCGGGCGGCCGTCCCCCGAGGCGGTCGTGCACCATGCGGACGGCGGCTGCGCGGCACCGCGCGGCTCTGGGACGATGGCCGGGTGACCGAGCAGACCGCCACCAGCCGTCCCGTCCCCCTCGCCGAGCGCACGGCCGACGACCTCGCGTCGTTCGCCGCCAAGCAGCAGGAGGCGTATGCCGCCCTCAAGGAGCGAGGGCTGAAGCTCGACCTCACACGCGGCAAGCCGGCCAGCGAGCAGCTCGACCTGGCGAACGACCTGCTCACCCTCCCCCGCGGCTTCACCGACGCGAGCGGCACGGACACCCGCAACTACGGCGGCCTCGACGGGATCAAGGAGCTGCGCGAGATGTTCGCCGAGCTGCTGTGGGTCGAGCCCGAGCAGGTCGTGGCCGGCGGCAACTCCAGCCTCACGATGATGAAGGACACCCTCGTCGACCTGCTGCTGCACGGCGGGGTCGACTCCCCCCGTCCGTGGAGCCAGGAGGAGAAGGTCACCTTCATCTGCCCCGTCCCCGGGTACGACCGCCACTTCACCCTGCTGCAGTCGTTCGGCATCGAGATGGTGACCGTGCCGATGCACGACGACGGCCCGGACGCCGAGGCCGTCGCCGCGCTCGTCGCGAACGACCCCAGCATCAAGGGCATGTGGATCGTGCCGACCTACGCCAACCCGTCCGGCTCGGTCGTCACCCAGGAGGTGGCCGCCCGGCTGGCCTCGATGGAGGCCGCGGCGCCCGACTTCAAGATCTTTTGGGACAACGCCTACGCGTTGCACCACCTCACCGAGGTCGAGGCCAAGAGCGCCGACATCCTCAGCCTCGCCGCGGCGGCCGGGCACCCGCACCGCCCGATCATGTTCGCCTCGACGTCCAAGATCACCTGGGCCGGCGCCGGCGTCGCGTTCCTCGCCGCCTCGGTCGAGAACGTGAAGTGGTACCTCGGCCACCTCGGCAAGGGCTCGATCGGCCCCGACAAGGTCAACCAGCTGCGGCACGCGCAGTTCTTCGGCTCGGCGCAGGGCGTGCGCGACCACATGGTCAAGCACCGCGAGATCATCGCGCCGAAGTTCGCCGAGGTGGAGCGCATCCTCACCGAGCGCCTGGACGGCCTGGGGGTCGCCACCTGGACCCGCCCGACCGGTGGGTACTTCGTCAGCCTCGACGTGCTCGACGGCACCGCCTCCCGCGTGGTCGCCCTGGCCAAGGAGGCGGGGATCGCCCTGACGCCGGCAGGATCCTCGTTCCCCCTCGGGGACGACCCCCGTGACCGCAACATCCGCCTCGCGCCGACCTTCCCGCCGCTGGGCCAGGTCACCGAGGCGATGGAGGCCGTCGCCACCTGCGTCCTGCTCGCCGCCGCCGAGCAGGCGACGGCCGCCCGCACCGCCTGAGGCGGGCGCGCGCCATACCTGCGGCGGTACGGCGCAGCCGGGAGCGGCGGGACCCTTGGCCTTGCGGCGCCACCCGCCCTGCCGCAGGGTGGGGACATGAGCGATCAGCCCGGCACCGAAAGCATCGAGGACGACCTCGGCAGCTACAGCGTGGACGACTCCGTCGACGCCGGCAGCGGCCAGGAGGGCCTCCTGGACTCCAGCGAGGGCGACAACGAGCCCTGGTCCCCGCCCGACCAGCAGCCCCGCAACACCGAGTGGGGCACGACGGCCCACGAGCAGGGGCTCGAGGAGAGCATCGACCAGCGGATCATGCAGGAGGTCCCGGACCCGGACTCCGCGTACGGCGCCCCGGACAACGAGAGCGGCCTGGACGGCCCGCCCCGCGTCGGCGGTGACGACCCGGACAGCATCGACCCCGATCAGGACTTCCTGGGCGACGCCGAGGTGGGCGACGCGCTGGCCGGGAGCCTGACCGACCCCGACGAGGGTGCCCGCGAGGACGTCGAGGCCGAGCTGCTCGGCGACGAGAGCGCCGGCACGGGCGACCTCAGCCCCGAGGAGCAGGCCATGCACGTGGTCGACGGCAGCTGACCCTCGACCTCCCCGACCAGAGGCGCCGACCCCGTGGGTCGGCGCCTCTGGTCGTCCGCGGCGGTGCCAGACTGCTCCGCATGCCCCGCCCGGTCGAGTCCCTCCCGAAGGCGCACCTGCACCTGCACTTCACCGGCTCGATGCGGGTCGAGACCGTCCGTGACCTCGCCGTCAAGCACCGCCTGCACCTGCCGGACGCCCTCACGACCGGGTGGCCGCCGCAGCTCAGCGCCAGGGACGAGCGTGGCTGGTTCCGCTTCCAGCGCCTGTATGACGCCGCCCGCGCCTGCGTGCGCGACGAGGCGGACCTGCGACGGATCGTCCGCGAGGCGGCGCAGGACGACGCGGCCGAGGGATCCAGGTGGCTCGAGATCCAGGTCGACCCCACCTCGTACGCGCCGTTCGTCGGCGGCATCACCCCTGCCCTGGAGATCGTGCTCGACGAGGCCGCCGCGGCCTCCCGCGAGGAGCACACGCAGGTCGCCGTCGTCGTGGCGGCCAGCCGCATCCGGCACCCGCTCGACGCCCGCACGCTCGCCCGGCTGGCGGTGCAGCACGCCGGTGACGGGCCCGGCACCGTCGTGGGGTTCGGGCTGAGCAACGACGAACGTCGTGGGGTCACGGCCGAGTTCGCTGCGGCCTTCGCCATCGCCCGACGGGCCGGCCTGGCCCTGGTGCCGCACGCAGGCGAGCTGCTCGGCCCGGCCGCCGTCGAGGCCACCCTCGACGCCGTCGAGCCCGACCGGATCGGCCACGGCGTGCGGTGCGTCGAGGAGCCCCGGGTGCTCGAGCGCGTGGCCGAGTCGGGCATCGCCCTCGAGGTGTGCCCCCGCAGCAACGTGGCGCTCGGCGTCTACGCCTCCCCGGAAGACGTGCCGCTGCGCACGATCGTCGAGCACGGCATACCGGTGGCCCTGGGGGCCGACGACCCACTGCTGTTCGGGTCGCGGCTGGCCGCGCAGTACGACACGGCCCGGGACGTGCTGGGCTTCTGCGACGAGGAGCTCGCCGAGCTGGCCCGCGGGTCGCTGCGGGCGAGTCGGGCACCGGCACCCACCCGTGCTGCCGCCCTGGCGGACATCGACGCCTGGCTGGCCGCGCCGGCCTGAGCCGCCCTGGACGGGCCCGGGGGCCGCGCGGGCTCCCTCGGCTCAGGGTCTAGAGCCCGTGGCCGACGAGGACGGGCTCGTTGACCAGGACCACGCCGAACGCCTCGTGCACCCCGTCCCGGACCGCGCGTGCCAGGGCGGCGACCTCCGTGGCCGTCGCGCCGCCACGGTTGGTCAGCGCCAGGGTGTGCTTGCTCGAGATGGCGGCCGAGCTGCCGGGCAGGCTGAACCCCTTGTCGAAGCCGGCCTGCTCGATCAGCCAGGCCGCGCTCGTCTTGACGTTGCCGTCGGGGTCGGCGAACCGCGGCGGCCGCGGACCGTCGGCGCCGAGGCGGGCCGTGGCACGCGACTCGAGGTCGGCGAAGTGCGGCACCGACAGGATCGGGTTGGTGAAGAACGAACCGCAGGACCAGGTGTCGTGGTCGCCTGCGTCGAGCACCATGCCGCGGCGACGGCGCTGGTTCAGGACCGCCTCACGCGCCGCGGCCAGCGGCACGCGGTCGCCCACGGCGACGTCGAGCTGGCGGGCGAGGTCGGCATACCCCACCGGCTGGCTCAGCTCGGTCGGGAAGAGCTGGAACAGCACGTCGAGGACGACGAAACGGCTGGTGGCCTTGAAGATCGAGTGGCGGTAGGTGAAGGCGCACTCGAGCGAGGCGAACGTGCGGACGCGCTGCTCGTGGCGGTCCCAGACGCGCACCGAGGCGATCGTCTGGGCGACCTCCTGGCCGTAGGCCCCGACGTTCTGCACCGGGGTCGCACCCGTGCCACCGGGGATCCCGGACAGCGCCTCGATGCCTGACCAGCCCTCGACGACCGCCCGGGCCACGAGGTCGTCCCACGGCACGCCGGCAGAGACGCGGACCATGACGCCGCCGCACAGGTCCGAGGACTCGACCTCGATCCCGTCCGAGGCGACCCGCACGACCGTGCCGGGGAACCCTGCGTCGGTGACGACGACGTTGCTGCCACCGGAGATGACGAGCAGCGGCTCGTCGGCGTCGTCGACCTCACGGACGGCGTCGACCACCTCGTCGGTGGTCGTGGCGGTGACCAGGCGGGCAGCCGGCCCACCGACGCGCATCGTGGTCAGGTCCGCCAGCGGGACGTCGTGCTCCTCGCGCATGGGTGGGCGTCAGTCCAGCTGGACGACGGCCAGGCAGCGACCCAGCACCCTGTCGCCACCGCTGGTCACGGTCATCTCGACGGTCGCCCGGCGGGTCTGCTCGTCGACGGACTTCACGACGCCGCCGACCTCGATCGCCCCGCCGTCCTTCGGGACGACGACCGGCTTGGTGAATCGGGTGCCGAACTCGACGACGCGGCCGCCGTCACCGGCCCACTCCTCGACGACCGACCCGGCAGCGCCCATCGTCCACATGCCGTGGGCGATGACGTCCGGCAGGCCCACCGACGTGGCGAAGGCCTCGTCCTGGTGGATGGGGTTCTGGTCGCCCGAGGCGTTGGCGTAGGCCACGAGGCTGTCACGGCCCACCGTGACGGAGCGGGACTCGATGGTGTCGCCGACCGAGGTCTCGGCCAGGGTGCGCACGGCCATGCTCACTCCCCTCCCCTGATGACGATGGTGGACGTCGAGGTGCACAGCGCCTCACCGTCGGTGGTGGTGAGCTCGGTGCGGGTGGTGACCATCGAGTGGCCGCCGGCCGCCCGGACCGAGTCGACGGTGAGGGTGCCGAGCACCTCGTCGCCCGCGGCGATCGGGCGGTGGTGGACGAACCGCTGCTCGCCGTGGACGACCCGGCTGTAGTCGATGCCGGCCTCGGGGTCCTGGACGAACACCGCGTCACACTGTTGGGCGATCGTCACGGCGAAGGTCGGCGGGGCGATCACGTCGGCGTAGCCGGCGGCCCGCGCCGCCTCGCTCGAGGTGTGCACCGGGTCGGTCGAACCCACGGCGGAGGCGAAGGCCGCAAGGCCCTCTGCGCTCACGGCATACGGGCCACTGGGCGGGTAGGTGCGCCCCACGAAGTCTGCGTTGACAGCCATGGCACCACCCTATGGTGCGCCGTGGTGGGGCTGCCCGGCCGGCACACGACAAAGCCGCCCCGTGGACTTCTCGTCCGGGGCGGCTGTCGAAGCGCGGTGGGTCAGCGGGTCTCGCGGTGGACCGTGTGCTTCTTGTCGCGGGGGCAGAACTTCTTCATCTCGAGACGGTCGGGGTTGTTCCGACGGTTCTTCTTGGTGATGTAGTTGCGCTCCTTGCAATCCACGCACGCCAAGGTGATCTTGGGGCGGACGTCTGCGCTCTTGCTAGCCACGGGGCAACCTGCTCTCGGAACTGACGGTGGTGAGGTCTGTGTGCCGCGCCACGACATCGGACGACGACGGGCGGCGACACATCAGAGTACGCGAATCCAGGCTGATTCCTGAAATCGCAGCCGTAGCGGGAGCGGGGCTCGATCCCGCGACCTCACGATTATGAGTCGTGCGCTCTAACCAGCTGAGCTACCCCGCCATGGGGTGCAGCACCTCGCGGTGCCTCTCCCAGAGCCCCCTGTCGGAATCGAACCGACGACCTTTTCCTTACCATGGAAACGCTCTGCCGACTGAGCTAAGGGGGCCTGCACACCGGGGCTCTGGGAGCCGCGCGGAAGTGCGTCGGTGAGACTACACGCTCCGGTGCCCGGACCGAAAATCGGCTGTTCGCAGGCCTAGCGGAAGGCCTGTTCGCCGGTCATCGCCTGCCCGATCACCAGCGTGTGCATCTCCACGGTGCCCTCGTAGGTGAGCACCGACTCGAGGTTGTTCATGTGCCGGATGACGGGGTACTCGAGGCTGATCCCGTTGGCACCGAGGATGGTTCGCGAGGTGCGGCAGATGTCCAGCGCCTCGCGGATGTTGTTGAGCTTGCCGAGGCTGACCTGCTCGGGTCGCAGCGTGCCGGCGTCCTTGCGGCGGCCGAGGTGCAGGGCGAGCAGCTGCCCCTTGACCAGCTCCAGGGCCATGTCGGCCAGCTTCTGCTGGGTGAGCTGGAAGCCGGCGAGCGGGCGACCGAACTGCTCACGCTCCATCGAGTAGCGCCGGGCGGTGTCGAGGCTGGACCGGGCCGCCCCCAAAGAGCCCCAGACGATGCCGTACCGGGCCTCGGACAGGCACGACAGCGGGCCCTTGAGCCCGCGCACCTCCGGGAGGACCGCGTCGCCCGGCAGGCGGACACCGTCCAGGACGAGCTCACTGGTGACCGACGCGCGCAGGCTCATCTTGTGCTTGATCTGGGGCGCCGAGAAGCCGGGGCTGTCCGTGGGCACGACGAAGCCCCTGATCGTGCTGGTGCCGTCGCCGGCCTCGTCGACCTGAGCCCAGACCACGGCCACGTCGGCGATGGAGCCGTTGGTGATCCACATCTTCGAGCCGTCGAGCACCCAGTCGTCGCCGTCACGGCGGGCCCGGGTGCGCATCGACGCGGGGTCGCTGCCGTGGTCGGGCTCGGTGAGGCCGAAGCATCCGATCGCCTCCCCCGTCGCCATGGCGGGCAACCACCGCTGCTTCTGCTCCTCGCTGCCCCAGCGGTGGATGGCGAACATCGCCAGCGACCCCTGGACCGAGACGAGGCTGCGGATCCCGGAGTCGGTGGCCTCGAGCTCGATGCAGGCCAGCCCGTAGTCGACCGCGCTCATGCCGGCGCAGCCGTAGCCCTCGAGGTGCATGCCCAGCAGGCCCAGGGCGCCGAGCTCCTTGGTCAGCCCGCGGATGTCGTCGACCTCGCCACGCTCGAACCAGTCGGCGACGAAGGGTTCGACCCGCTGGTCGAGGAAGGTCCGCACGGTGCTGCGGACCGCCTTCTCCTCGTCGCTGAGCAGGTCGTCGATCCCGGCGAGGTCCATCGGGTCGAGCGGGCGGCGGGGTGAGGTGGCCATGGGCCCATCCTGCCCCGCCGGGGCCGGCGAGGGCAGGTCCCCCAGGGTCAGGTCGGCGTCGGGTGCGTCACGCGCGCTGCTTCACGAGCTCGGCGACCCGGGCCACGGCATACGCGTACCCGCTCGGTCCACAACCCACGATGACGCCGGAGGCGACGGCCGAGAGGTAGGAGTGGTGCCTGAACTCCTCGCGGGCGTGGACGTTGGACAGGTGCACCTCGATGACCGGTCCGGCCACCGTGGCGAGCGCGTCACGCAGCGCGATCGAGGTGTGGGTCAGGGCACCGGCGTTGACGACGAACCCCACGGCCGACGTGCGCGTCTCGTGGACGGCGTCGATGAGCACGCCCTCGTGGTTGCTCTGGCGGAAGTCGACGACGAGCCCGGCCCTGCCAGCCGCCTCGCGGCACAGCGCCTCCACGTCGGCGAGGGTCTCGTGGCCGTAGATCTGCGGCTCCCGCTCGCCGAGCAGGTTGAGGTTGGGGCCGTTGAGGACGACGACGGTGGGCTCGCTCGGGCCGGTCATGGGGCCCAGCGTAGGTGAGCAGGCGCCATTCCCGCGCTCGAAGACCGCGACGTGCTGGAGGGGCCCCACCTCCCGGCGGAGCCCCTCCAGAGCTGGGTATGGCGCGGTCAGCCCTTGCGGCGTCGCCGCAGCAGCCCGATCCCGACGAGCAGGACGACGACGGCGGCGACGATCTGCTTGGCGTACGACTTGAGCACCACCGGCAGGACCGCGGTGCCGAGGTCGAGCGCCTCCGGCTCCCGCGTCGGGGTGGGCGTTCGCGCTGCCGCGGGCGTCACGGACACCGGAGCGGGGCCGCCCACCCCCGGGGGTGCGGTCGACGCCGTGCTGATGGCCGCGCCGGCGACGGCCCCGGCCGGTTCGCCGGACACCGCGGGCTCGGCCGGCGCGCCGACCTTGCCCTCGATGCACGCGACGAACTGGCCGAGCAGCTTGTCGGACACGTCCTGCATGACACCGCGGCCGAACTGCGCCGGCTTGCCGGTGACGTTGAGGTCGGTCTGGACGTCGGCCTTGGTCTGGCCGTCGCCGGCGTCGGACAGCTGGATCGTCACGGTGGCGCCGGCGGTGCCGTTGCCCCGTTTGTCCTTGCCCTTGGCCTCGATGACGGCGCGGTGGGCCGTGTCGTCACGCTCGATGAACGAGCCGGTGCCGGAGTAGACCAGCGCGATCGGCCCGAGCTTGACCTTGACCGTGCCCGAGAACCCGTCGTCGGTCACCTCGGTCACCTGCGCCCCGGGGAAGCAGCTGCCCACCTCCTGCAGGTCCATGAAGGTGTCCCACGTGGTGTCGACGGAGGCGGGGACCGTGAACGAGTGGCTCAGCTCCACGGGCTCACGCCCCTGCCGCGGCGAGCACAGCGCGCCGGGTGAGGACCGTGGCGAGGTGCTTGCGGTAGTCGGCGTCACCGTTGAGGTCCGAGGGCGGGTTGGTGCCGTCGGCTGCTGCCGCGCAGGCCTCGCGCACCGCCTCGTCCGTGGCCTGCCTGCCGACCAGGGCCTGCTCCACGGCGGTCGCCCGCAACGGGGTGGAGCCCATGTTGGTCAGCCCGATCCTGGCCTCGGCGATGGCGCCGCCCTCCACCCGCACCGTCGCGGCGACCGCGACGATCGACCACTGGTGCGCGACCCGCACGAACTTCTCGTAGCGGCTCCCCCAGCCCGTGTGCTTGGGGATGCGGATGGAGGTGAGCAGCTCACCCTCACCGACGGCGGTCTCGAACAGGTCGACGAAGAAGTCGCCGGCCGCCACGGTGCGGTCGCCCCCGGGTCCGGTGATGACGAACTCGGTGTCGAGCGCGAGCGCCGGGGCGCCCACGTCGCCGGCCGGGTCGGCGTGCACGAGCGCTCCGCCGACCGTGCCGCGGTGCCGGATCTGGGGGTCCGCCACCTCGGTGATGGCATCGGTGAGCACCCCTGCGTGCTGGCGGACGAGGTCGCTCGCCAGCACGTCGGCATACGTGGTCATGGCACCGATGACGACGTGGTCGCCGTCATCGCGGATCCCACGCAGCTCCTCGATCCGGCCGAGGTCGATGACCTTGTCCGGCGCGTTGAGCCGCATCCGCAGGATGGGGAGCAGGCTCTGGCCGCCGCCCATCACCTTGGCGTCGTCGCCGGCCTCGGCCAGCGCGCTCAGCGCGTCGGCCACGGAGGTGGGCGCGAGGTAGTCGAACTGTGCGGGGATCACTGGCCGGCTCCGTTCTCCGTCGAACCGGTATCGGGCGCGTCCTGGTTGGGCGCTCCCGCGTCGAAGTGCGGCTGCGCGTCACCCGTCGTGGCGTCGGCCTGGTTGGCCCCCGCCGACTGGATGGCGCGCCACACCCGCTCAGGGGTGCACGGCATCTGGATGTCGTTGATTCCCAACGGCCGGACGGCATCGACGATGGAGTTGACCACCGCCGGTGTCGAGGCGATGCAGCCCGCCTCCCCGACCCCCTTGGCGCCGAGGTCGTTGGACGTCGACGGCGACACGGTGTTGTCGGTGACGAACGAGATCGTGTCGGCCGACGTCGGCAGCGTGTAGTCGACGAACGACCCCGACACCAGGGTGCCCTGGTCGTCGTAGACCGCCTCCTCCCACAGCGCCTGGGCGATGCCCTGGACGATGCCGCCGTGCATCTGGCCCTCGACGATCAGCGGGTTGATGATGTTGCCGATGTCGTCGACAGAGACGTAGCTGCGAATCTTCACCGCACCGGTCTCGGTGTCGACCTCCGTGGCGCACAGGTGGGTGCCGTGGGGGAAGGAGAAGTTCGACGGGTCGAACGTCGCCTCGGCGTCGAGCGTGGGCTCGGTGCCCTCGGGGAGGTCGTGCGCGGTGAACGCTGCCCAGACCACCTCGGCCATGGCCTTGCCGTTGTCGGTGCCCTTGACCTTGAAGGTGCCGCCGCTGAACTCGATGTCGTCGACGGACGCCTCGAGCATGTGGGCCGCGATCGGCTTGGCCTTCTCGATCACCCGGTCGGCCGCCATGACGAGCGCTTGGCCACCGACGACCAGCGAGCGCGAGCCGTAGGTGTCCAGGCCGCGTGGAGCGACCTGGGTGTCACCGTGCAGGACCTCGATGTCGTCGAACGGGATGCCCAGGCGGTCGGCGACGATCTGGCTCCAGGCCGTCTCGTGACCCTGGCCGTGGGCGCTGGCACCGGTGACGACCTCCACCTTGCCGGTCGGGAGCATCCGCACCTCGGCGTGCTCCCAGCCGCCCGCGGCATACGAGAGGCTGCCGAGGACCCGGGACGGTGCGAGGCCGCACATCTCGGTGAAGGTCGAGACCCCGATCCCGAGCTGGACGGGGTCCTTGCGGTCGCGACGCTCCTGCTGCTCGCGCCGCAGACCGTCGTAGTCGAAAAGCTCCTTCGCGCGGGCCGTGGCGGCCTCGTAGTTGCCGGAGTCGTACTCGAGCCCGCACACCGAGGTGAACGGGAACTCCTCGTGCTTGATCCAGTTCTTCTCCCGGATCTCCAGCGGGTCGACACCGACCTCCGCCGCCAGCTCGTCCATTAGCCGCTCGATGGCGAACGTGGCCTCGGGACGACCGGCCCCGCGGTAGGCGTCGGTCCACGTCTTGTTGGTGAAGACGTTGGTGCAGTTGAACTGGTAGGCCGGGAACTTGTAGATCGCGTTGAACATGAACGCACCGAGGATCGGCACACCGCTCGTCACGAGGCCGAGGTAGGCACCCATGTCGGCGAGCAGGTCCACCTTGAGCCCGGTGACGGTGCCGTCCTTGGTGGCTGCCAGGGTGAGGCGCTGCCACTGGTCGCGGCCGTGGTGGGCCGACAGGAGCGACTCGCTGCGGGTCTCGGTGTACTTGCACGGCTTGCCCGTCTTGCGGGCCGCCAGGACGACGATGACCTCCTCCGGCGTGTACTGGAGCTTGCCGCCGAAGCCACCGCCCACGTCCGGGGCGATGACGCGGACCTTGCCCTCGGGGATGCCCAGGGTCGCGGCCGTGAAGATGCGCACGAAGTGGGGCACCTGCGTGGAGGACCAGATCGTCAGCTGCTCTCCCGTGGGGTCGCAGACGAACGAGCGCGGCTCCATGAACGCCGGGATGAGGCGCTGCTGGCGGTACTCGCGCTCGATGAGGATGCCGCCCTCCCGGGCCGCCGCGATCGCGTCGTCCACCGAGGTGCCGGTGCCGGCTCCCGCCGAGTCGAACTGCCAGAACGCGCTCTTGTTCGTGCCGAGGTCGGGGTGGGCCAGGACGGTGTCATCGGCCGACTCCTTGAGGTCGAGGGCGGCGGGCAGCTCGTCGTAGTCCACGTCGACGAGCTCGGCGGCGTCACGCGCAGCACGAGCGGATCGCGCCACGACGACGGCGACGATCTCGCCGGCGAAGGCGACCCGGTCCACGGCGATGGACGGGTGCGGTGGCGCCTTCTGGTCCGGCGTGATCGGCCAGGCGTTGGGCAGCGAACCCTGGATGTCCTTGACGTCGTCGCCGGTGAGCACGGCGACCACACCGGGCGACGCCTTCGCCGCCGAGGTGTCGATGGCGGTGATCATCGCGTGGGCGAAGGGGCTGCGCACCATGGCGAGGTGCTGCATGCCCTGCAGCTGGATGTTGTCGGTCCACTTGGTGCGCCCGGTGATGAGGCGCTGGTCCTCCTTGCGCCTGCGTGCGGACCCGATCTCGGTCGTGGGGCGGTCGTCGACGGCGGTCATGACTGGGCACCTTCCTTGGCGCCGGAGCCGGCTGCCTCCTGCACCGCCTTGACGATGTTGTGGTAGCCGGTGCATCGGCAGAGGTTGCCCTCGAGCCCGACGCGGATCTGCTCCTCGGAGGGGTCGGGGTTGTCGTTGAGCACGTCGATCGCCTGCATGATCATGCCTGGGGTGCAGTAGCCGCACTGGAGTGCGTGGCAGTTGTGGAAGGCCTTCTGCATCGGGTGCAGCTCGCCGTCCTGGGCGAGGCCCTCGATGGTGGTCACCTCGTGGCCGTCGGCCTGGACCGCGAGCACGTTGCACGACTTCACGCTGCGCCCGTCGAGGTGCACGGTGCACGCCCCGCAGTTGCTCGTGTCGCAGCCGATCACGGTGCCGGTCTTGCCCAGGCTCTCCCTCAGGTAGTGGACCAGCAACGTGCGCGGCTCCACCTCGTCCTCGTAGCCGACTCCGTCGACCGTGACGTTGATGCGGGTCATCCAAACACTCCTTTGTGTTCGAGCTGCACCTACCGGTGCCTCTTCGGATCCTTGCTGCACTGCCCTGCGCTGACAACCGTCAACCCGACTAGGTCCCGGCCCCACCTCCCGCATGCGCCTGGACGCTCTCTGGTGCTTGCGGCACGTCGTGCGGGGTCAGTCCGTGGTGGTGGATGGGGCCGTCCCGGCGGGCCAGCCGGTCGCCGCGGCCACCCCACTGGAGGGCCACGATCTCCGCGGCGATGCTCACGGCCGTTTCCTCCGGCGTACGGGCGCCGAGGTCCAGCCCGATGGGGCTGGAGAGCCGGTCCAGCTCGACCTCGGTGAGTCCGGCTTCCCGCAGGCGGGCCATCCGGTCCTCGTGCGTACGGCGCGAGCCCATCGCCCCGACGAACGCCGCCTGCGGGAGCCGCAGCGCGATCTCCAGGACCGGGACGTCGAACTTCGGGTCGTGCGTGAGGACGCAGATCACCGTGCGCCCGTCGAGGCGACCCGCGTCGCGCTCAGCCTCGAGGTAGCGGTGCGGCCACTGGACGACGACCTCGTCCGCGGAGGGGAAGCGGCTGTGGGTGGCGAACACGGGTCGTGCGTCGACGACGGTCACCTCGTACCCGAGGAAGTGGCCCATGTGCGCCACGGCGGCGGCGAAGTCGATGGCGCCGAAGACGAGCATGCGGGGGCGTGGGGCGAACGACGACACGAAGACCCGCAGTCCCTCGCCGCGCCGCTCACCGTCTGGCCCGTAGGTCAGCGTCTCGGTGCGCCCCGACGCGAGCAGCCCGCGGACGTCATCGGTGACGGCGTCGTCGGCGCGGGCCGAGCCGAGCGAACCGGAGTCGCCGGCGTCCGACCCCTCGGGTCGGACGACGAGGCGCTTGCCCAGCCACGCGGGGTCGGGGTGCTCGATGACCGTGGCCACGGCGACCGGTCGCCCTGCCTCCACGTCGGTGGCGATGTCGCCCAGCTCGGGGAAGGACTCCTTGCTCACCGACTCCACGAACACGTCGAGGATCCCGCCGCACGTGAGCCCGACGGAGTAGGCGTCGTCGTCGCTGACGCCGTAACGCTGCAGCACCGGGGTGCCGTCGGCGACCACCTCGGAAGCGAGCTCGTAGACGGCGCCCTCGACGCAACCGCCCGAGACCGACCCGACGGCCTCGCCACCGGGGCCGACGAGCATCGATGCACCCGCGGGACGGGGCGCCGAACGCCAGGTCGCCACGACCGTCGAGACCCCGGTCGTGGCTCCTGCCCGCCACCACTTGATGAGCTCCGGCATCACCTCACGCACGGGCCACCACCTCCACCAGCTCCTCGAACGCCGCCATGGAGTGGCCGGCGACGAAGTCGTCGATGTGCGGGAGCGCCGCCACGATCCCCTGCTGCACCGGCTGGTACCCCTCCTTGCCACGGTGGGGGTTGACCCAGACGACCCGGTGCGCGAGCACCCGCAGGCGGCGCATCTGCTCGCCCAGGGCCTCGGGCGCCTCGCGCTCCCAGCCGTCGCTGAAGACCACGACGACGGCCCCGCGGGCCATGCCCCGACGACCCCAGCGGTCGAGGAACGCCTTGACCCCCTGGGCGAGGCGGGTGCCGCCGGACCAGTCGGGGACGGTGCTGCCGCAGGCCACCAGGGCGCGTTCGGGGTCCCGTTGCCGCAGTGGTCGCGTGACGTGGGTCAGCCGCGTGCCGAGCGTGAAGACCTCGACGGGCAGGCCGGTGGCGGCGTAGGTGTGCGCCAACCGCAGCAGCGCGTCGGCGTAGGGGCTCATCGACCCCGACACGTCGATGAGGAGCACGACCCGACGCGGGCGCGTGCCGCGGCGCCGCCACGCGATCGGTCCGGGCTCCCCCATCCTGCGGAGCTGGTCACGCAGGGTGCGCCGGGCGTCGACGATGCCGCGGGCTGCCGGCGTGGGGCGGTGCGCCGGGCGTCGGGGGGCGCGAGGGCGCAAGGTCGCGAAGAGCGCCGCCAGGCGGGCCCGCTCGGCGCTGCCCAGGGTCGCGATGTCCCGGTGCCGCAGCACCTCCGCCGCGCTCGCCTGCGCGTGGATCGCGTCCGCTTCCTCCTCCTGCGCCTGCCCCGACCCGCTGTCGGCGTCCAACGGAGCCATGGTCAGGGTGGGTGAGGCCTCCTGGCGCGGACGGGTTCCTGCTCGCTCGAGACCGAACCACGCGGCATACACCTGGTCGTAGCGCTCGAGATCGGCCGGTGACGAGCACAACGTCGCCTGCCCGGCCCAGTAGACCCCCGAGGGGTTCATCAGGCCCACCGCGGCAACGGCCTCGAGGTAGGTGCGCTCGCGGTCGGCGGTCACGGCGACCCCTGCGGATCGCAGAGCGCGGGCAAAGCCCAGCAGCACGGCGTCGGGTGCGTGGCTCGGGGTGGCGGGCACGGCCGCGGCAACGGTCATGAGGTGAGGATCCGGTCGAGCGCGGCACGGACGCGCTCGGAGTCCTCGCGGTACTTCACGGCGACGCCCAGGGTGGCCGACGCGGTCTCGAGGTCGAGGCTGGTGCTGCCCAGCTCGTGCAGGGCGCGCGCCCAGTCCAGGGTCTCGGCCACTCCCGGCGGCTTGATGAGGTCGTGGTCCTGACGCAGCACCTGCACCGTCGAAACCACTTGCGCGGCAAGGGATTCGGACACCTCCGGTGCGCGGCTGCGGACGATCTCGAGCTCGCGCTGGAGGCCCGGGTGGTCGATCCAGTGGTAGAGGCACCGGCGCTTGAGCGCGTCGTGCAGCTCACGGGTGCGGTTGGACGTGAGGATGACCACCGGCGGGGTGGCCGCGACGACGGTGCCGAGCTCGGGGATGGTGACCTGCCAGGTCGAGAGGACCTCGAGCAGGAACGCCTCGAACTCGTCGTCGGCCCGGTCGATCTCGTCGACGAGCAGCACCGCGGGGGCCTCGCGCAGGGCGCGCAGCACCGGACGGGCGAGCAGGAAGCGCTGGTCGAAGAGCTGGTCCTCGATCTCGGCCACGTCGCGCGCCTGGTCGGCCGTCACCGCTTCGACGGCCCGGAGGTGAAGGATCTGGCGCGGGAAGTCCCAGTCGTAGAGGGCCTGCGTCGCGTCGATGCCCTCGTAGCACTGGAGGCGGATCAACGGCAGGTCGAGCGTCTCTGCCAGGGCCTCGGCGAGGGCCGTCTTGCCGGTGCCCGGCTCCCCCTCGAGCAGCAACGGACGCTGAAGGCGCAGCGCGAGCCACGCGACCGTGGCGAGGGAGGCATCGGCGAGGTACCCGGTCTCGCCAAGGCCCCGCGTCAGCTCTCCGGCCGACGCAAAGGCCTCCCGTGGCTCCATGTCCCGATCATCACCCACGCGGGCCGGAACCGAAAGGGGATCGCAGATGTGTGAACGTTGAGAGGCGCCTTCGCCGCGGTCAACGGCCTGTGGACGGCGGGCACCATCCGCAGGATGGACGGCCGCGGAGGAGGTTCAGGCCAGGTCGGCCGGGGTGTCGGCGTCGCGGCCGGTCGCGAGGTCGCCGCACTCGACGACGACGTGGGGGTGGGTCGCGAGGTGGTCGCGTGCGCCGCGGTCGCCGCGGGCCCCCTCGCGGATGGCCGTCCAGTGCTCGCGCCCGAGCAGGACCGGATGACCGGGCACCCCCTCGTATGCCGCCCGCGCGAGGACCGCGGGCCCCCCGCCCGCCGTGGCGGCGATGAGCCGCTCGAGGACGGCGGCACCGACGTCCGGGAGGTCGACCAGCATGACCAGGGCGGACTCGGCGTCCGTGTCGGCGACCGCCGCCAACCCCGCCCGCAGCGAGGCGCTCTGGCCGTCGGCCCAGTCGGCGGCCTCGACGACGACATCGGCCGCGGCCGCGCCACCCGTCGCCGTCGCGTCATGCGTCGCCGTCGCGTCAGCCGTCGCCAGCGGGCGGGCCAGGTCGGCACCCGCGCCGAGGACGACGACCACCGGGGCACACCCGGCCTCCCGGAGGACGCGCAGGCCGCGCTCGAGGAAGGTGCCGCCGCCCGGATCGGGGACCAGCGCCTTGGGTCGGCCCATCCGCCGCCCTCCCCCGGCAGCGAGGAGCAGCCCCGCCACCCTGTGGGGCTGCTCCTGCGGCGCCACCACGGTCAGCCCTTGAGCCCGGCCTCGATCGCGGCGATGATCCGCGGCCTCAGCTCATTCGCCGAGATGACGGCGTCAACCGAGCCCACGCTGACCGCGCGGTGGATGCTGTGCACCTTGTCGAACTCCGAGGCCACCTCGCCGAGCTTCTCGGAGCGGACCGCGCTGCGCACCTCCGCGAGCTCGGTCGCCAGCTCGGCCCGGCGGGCCTGGCCGGCCTCCCCCATCGCGGCCTCGAGGTCGCGCACCCGCGGGTCGGACGCCGTACGGGCGTCAACGTCGCGGGAGAACACGACCGCTGCCGCCGGGGCCCCACCGAGGACCGAGGCGAACGAGCCCTCGACGGCGAGCACGGTCATCCGCGGGTTGAGCACCTTGGAGAAGACCACGAACGCTCCACCGTGGTAGCGCGAGACCACCGTGAAGACGATCGGCCCGTCGAAGTTGACGATCGCGCGGCCGATCTCGGCGCCGTACTCGAGCTGCAGGCTGCGCATCGACTCGGGTGAGCCGTCGAACCCGGACAGGTTGGCGAGGACCACCACCGGGCGGTTGCCGCTGGCGGCGTTGATGGCGCGGGCGGCCTTCTTGGACGACCGCGGGAAGAGCGTGCCGGCGGTGTAGGTGTCCGGGCCGTCCGTGGGCGGGAACCCTCGGCGCGCGACGGTCTTGGACTCGATTCCCAACAGGCACACCGGGATCCCGCCGAGGTGGGCGTCCTGCACGACCGCCGTCTCGGCGTCGGCCATGCCGGCCCAGCGCTCGAGCGTCTCGTGGTCCTGGTCGGCCACCGCGGCCATCAGGGTGCGGATGTCGAAGGGCTTCTTGCGGTCGGGGTTGGTCGCCGACGAGAAGATGTCGCCCACCGTCGTGAAGCCCGAGTCCGCCAGCGTGTGCGGGAACGACGTGACGTCACGGTCGACCGGGTCGGTGGTCCGGGCGCGGCGCGGCCCGTCCTCGCCCGGGTGGACGTAGGTGTGGTCGTAGTGGGCCATGAGGACGTCACGGGCGCCGGCGAGGTCGGGCGCCCAGTACTGCGCCTGGCCGTTCGGGCCCATGACCCGGTCGTAGCCGCCGATGCCGAAGTTGTCCTCGGCCGAGACCCCACCGGAGAAGTCGAGCGACTGCTTGCCGGTGAGGACCATCGCACTGTCCGGGGTCATCACCAGGATGCCCTTGGTGTGCATGAGCATCGTCGCCTCGGCGTTCCAGTAGGGCTGGGCGCCGACGTTGATCCCGGCGACGACGATGTTGATCTCGCCGCCGTCCTGGGTGAACTCGATGATGCGCTTGAGGGCTCGGGCGACCCAATCCATGTTCTCGGTGCCGGAGTCCATCGAGATCCTGGCGCCGGCGGACAGCGCGAACCACTCGACGGGCACACCCATCTCCTGGGCGAGGTCGAGGGCAGCGATGACCCGCATGCACTCGGCCTCCGACACGGCACCCAGGGCCTTGAGCGGGTCGCCGCACAGCAGCACGCGGGTGATGCCCTCGGGGTAGCGCTCGGTCGGCGTCGTGATGACCCCGGCGATGATGCCGGCCTTGTTGAGGCCGTAGGGGCGGTCGACGGGCACGAGGCTGCCGCGGTCGTCGAGGTCGTACTCGGTGGCGGTGCCGCCGTGCCCGGCGATCATCGCCTGGAGCTCGTAGGGGTAGACGACCCCACGGCGCCGGGCGCGGACGACCTTCTGCGCGTAGTCGTCGAGGGGCAGGAGCCGCTCGGTGGGCGGCTCCTCGACTGAGGTGACGACGCCCGAGCCGGGCTGGTAGTGGAACCGGGCGGCGAGCGGCGCGCTGGCGCCGTCCGGGGTGGCGATCCGGCCCTGCACGAGGACCTCCTCGATGCCGGCACCGGCCGTCAGCGGGGAGATCTTCGCCTGGAGCGCGGTGAGCTGGTCGAGGTCGGCCTCGATGGGCGGCCAGATGTGCACCCACACGTGGTTCATGTCGAGCCGGGCACCGGCGGCGCCGCTGGCGGCGCGGGCCCGACGGATCGCCTCGAGGCAGTTGGCGATGGCGCGCTCCGCGTGCGGCAGGGCGGTGACGCGGCCGGCCTCGTCCCGGACGACCGCGAGCTGGCGCACCTGGGCGAGGGCGACGAGTCGCTGGTCGGACTCGTTGCCGGGGGCGACACAGCGGTAGAGCAGCACGTCCTCGGGTGCCTCGAGCCTGGTGATGTCGAAGTCGCGCAGCCGCCACAGGTTGAGTCGGCGTCCGACCATCGGGTGGACCCCGCGGACGAGACGGTCCTCGACCATCGAGCCGTCCTCGGGACGGAACGTGAAGTAGCTGACGGGCCGCCCGCCGCCCGGGCAGACCGCGACGGCGATCCGGCGCACCTGCGGGGCGAACGGCACCGCGGCGAGCGCCGAGGCCACGTGGGCGGAGGCCTGCTCGGCGGACGACGGCTCGTCGGGCCAGGACAGATAGAGGTCGACCACGGCCTCGTCACCGTCCGCGCGCTGGGCCAGCTGCTCGGCGACGGCCGCGACCAGGGCGGAGTCCGGGGTCAGCTCGTCGACGGACCCCACGGAGGTCACGAGATGGGTCGCGCGCCCGTCGAGGGTGTAGTCGGCCACGGCGAACGGGCGCGACTCGACCTGCAGCTCGCGCAGCCCGGTGAGGTCGTGGTCGCGGTAGTGGCGCTTGATCAGGACCGCGAGCATCGGCTCGCGGGTGGGCACGCCGGACTCGAGGCGCTCGGCGAGGAACTGCACGATCTGCTCGGGGATCGCCGCCAGCGCGTCGATGCGCACGGCGCGCTCGTCGCCGCCGGGCACCCCCTCGAGGGCGGCGAGCTCGTCCCGGACACCACCGAGCACCGTCGCCCGGTCCGCGTCGACGAGCGGCTGGTCGAACCAGCGGAACCGGACGCTGCGCGCGAGGTCACCGATGACGGGGTAGCGCAGCTGGGTGGCCACGACCAGCCGGTCGAGGACGTCGCGCGCGCTGGCGTCCAGCGGGGGCTCCGGCCGCGGCTCGACGATCCAGTGCTGGAGCAGGGCTGTGGCGAGCGCGACCTCCGGCGCGGAGCGCTGCTGGCTGAGGAAGACGCGGAACACCGCCTCCTCGAGCTGGGGCGTGCGGTCCAGGCTGTCCAGGCCGTAGTGCCGCAGCACCTGCGAGAGCTTGCTGCGGAACTGCTCGGGCAGCGCGCCGCGCTCGACGTCGAGGCTCTGCAGGTAGGTGTGGAAGTGCTCGCGCGGGCTGTGCACGCGGTTCTCGACGTGGTCCTCCTCACCGGCCGGCCGGTTGCGGCTCAGCTCGGCGAAGTCGGCGAACACCTCGAGCACGGCGACCTCGTCACCGATCTGGGGGTGGCCAGCGGCCACGAGCTCGTCCCGCGCGGCGAGGTAGGACCGCAGCGGGCCGCCGTTGTCGCGGGGGTCGACGTCGTAGCCGAGCAGCATGGCGCACAGCGACGCCCGGGAGCGCTCGACGACCTCCTGGGCCACGGCACCACTGAGGTCGAGCGCGGGCAGGTCGAGGTCGACGGCGTCGGTCGGAGCCTCGTCGGCCACCGCGTCGGCATCGCCCAGGGGCTCGAGGCGCACCAGCGGCGCGCCGGTCTCGACCTGGCTGCCGGTGGAGACGAGGAGCTCCTTGACCCGGGCCGCGAACGGCGCCGGCAGGACGGTCTCCATCTTCATCGACTCGAGCACCAGCACGGGTGCCCCCGCGGCGACCTCGGCGCCCACCGGGGCGGGGGTCGCGACGACGAGCGCCGGTGCGGGAGAACGCAGCACCCCACCCTCGTCCCGGCTGACCCGGTGCGTCACCCCGTCCACCTCGACGAGCTGCACCGGTCCGTGGGCGGCGGTGATGAGCCGGTGGGTGCGGCCGCCGGTGGTGAGGCGGCTGGTGTACTCGTCGAGCCGGTCGAGCTCTGCGTCGACCGTCTGCTCGGTGGCGCCGTTGGCGACCGTCGCGCGGAACAGGTGCGGGCCGATCCGCCACACCGTGACCTTGTACGCCCTGCCGCGCAGCTTGAGGTCGATGGCCCGGCCGGTGCGGTGCTGCACCTGCGGGCGACCACCGCGCGAGGTCTCCAGCAGGCGGGTGCGCTCGACCTCCTCCTCGTCCTCGTAGGCCTCGATGCCGGCCGCCACGAGGGCGATCCCGGAGTGCCGGTGGGAGACGAGCCGGCCCTCGCCGCGGACCCGGTCGATCCAGCCGGTGTCAGCGCTGCCGTCGATGACCTCGGGCTGGTCGAGCAGGTCGATGATGAAGCTCTTGTTGGTGGAGCCGCCCTCGATGACGACGGTGGTCTCGGACATCGCCCGTCGCAGGCGCGCGAGCGCCTCGTCGCGGTCGCTGCCGACGGCGATGATCTTGGCGATCATCGAGTCGAAGTCGGCCGGGATCGAGTCGCCCTCGCCGACGCCGGTGTCGACGCGGATGCCGGGGCCGGACGGCAGCTGCAGCAACGCGATCCGTCCCGGCGAGGGAGCGAAGTCGCGGTCGGGGTCCTCGGCGTTGAGCCGGGCCTCGACGGCGTGACCCTCCTCGACCGGCCGCTCCCCCTCGAGCCGACCACCACTGGCGACGTGGATCTGGAGCTTGACGAGGTCGGTGCCGGTCGTCGACTCGGTGATGGGGTGCTCGACCTGCAGGCGGGTGTTGACCTCGAGGAACGCGAAGAACTTGTCGCCCGGGTGGTACAGGAACTCCACGGTGCCGGCACCGGCATACCCCACCGCGATGGCGAGCCGCTCGGCACTGGCCTTGACCTCGGCGGTCTGCTCCGGGCCGAGGACGGGCGAGGCGGACTCCTCGATGACCTTCTGGTTGCGTCGCTGGATCGAGCAGTCGCGGACGCCGATGGCCCACGCGGTGCCCTGCCCGTCGGCGATGACCTGCACCTCGACGTGGCGGGCACCGGTGACCAGGCGCTCGAGGAAGACGACCCCGGAGCCGAACGCGCGCTGCGCCTCGTCGCGGGTCCGCTCGTAGGCGTCGGTGAGGTCGGCGTCGGAGGCGACCATGCGGATGCCTCGGCCACCACCACCGGCGGTGGCCTTGAGCATGAGCGGGTAGCCGATCCTGGCCGCCGCGGCCTTGGCGTCCTCGAGGGTGTCGACCCCGCCACCGCTCCACGGCGCGACGGGCACGCCGACCTCCTCGGCGATGAGCTTGGAGCCGATCTTGTCGCCCAGCTTGCGCATCGCCTCGGGGCTCGGGCCGATGAACGTGACGCCGATCCGGGCGCACAGCTCGGCGAAGCTCGGGTCCTCGGCGACGAAGCCCCAGCCGACCCAGGCGGCGTCCGCCCCGGTCTCGCGCAAGGCCTTCTCGAGCACCGCGTAGTCGAGGTAGGGGCGGTTCGCCGCCGGGCCGAGGTTGTAGGCCAGGTCCGCCTCGCGCACGAACATCGCGCGCTTCTCGCCCTCCGTGTGCAGGGCGACCGTCTCGATGCGGTGCCCGCCAGCTCCTGCCTGCGCGTTGAGGTCGCGCACGGCGTGGATGAGCCGCATCGCGGCCTCTCCCCGGTTGACGATGGCGATGCGCGAGAACATCGAGTGGGCCTCCCAGCACGGACGGACGACGGCTTGCGGCGCAGACCGCACGCCGCCGGGTCCCGAGCCTGCCACCGATGGACGGTGACTCGCGAGTAATGCCCGATCCGGCCTGTCCGCGTCGGGTGGCCGCGACCCGACGGGGAGCTCCGAGGAGCCCCACACCTCGCCCCCTGCGGGCTCGGCTGAGCCCACCTAGGGTTGAGGACATGTCACGCGCCGCCTCCATCCTCTGGCTCCGCCGCGACCTGCGCCGGGGCGACCTCCCTGCGCTGGGTGCGGCAGCGGCGGCCGCCGACGGCGGCTCGGTGCTCGTGCTCTTCGTCCTCGACCCGGCGCTGTGGGACGGAGCCGGTCCCGTGCGCCGGGCGTGGCTCGCCGCGACCCTGGACGCAGCCCGCGAGGCGTACGACGGCCGGCTCTGCCTGCGGGCCGGCGACCCCGCGCAGGTCGTGCCCGCCGTGGTGGAGGAGGTCGGCGCGAGGTCCGTGCACGTCTCCCGGGAGACCACTCCGGCCGGGGTGCGCCGTGACCGCGCGGTCGCCGCAGCCCTCGCCGAGTCCGGGGTGGACTGGGTCGAGACCGGCACCCCGTATGCCGTCGGGCCGGGTTCGATCACCAACGGCAGCGGCGACCCCTACAAGGTCTTCACCCCGTTCAGCCGCGCCTGGCGCGACCACGGCTGGCCCGCACCGGCGACGGAGCCCGCCGACCTCACCCTTGCCCGGGTCGCCTCGGACGACGACGGCTGGAAGACCCTGCGCGGGGCCCAGTCCGTCGAGGGCCTGCCCGAGCTGCCGCCCGCCGGTGAGGAGGCCGCGCTCGCGCGGTGGCGCGAGTTCCTCGACGACGCGCTGACGGCATACAAGGACGACCGCGACCGGGCCGACCGTCCGGGGACCTCCCGGCTCTCCCCCTACCTCAAGATCGGTGCGGTGCACCCGCGCACCCTGCTCGCGGAGCTGAGCGGTCGCACGGGACAGGGCGCGCAGACGTTCGAGACCGAGCTGTGCTGGCGCGAGTTCTACGCCGACGTCCTGTGGCACAACCCGCGCTCCTCCTGGCACGACCTGCGCCCCGCGCTCTCCGGGATCACCTACGAGGACAACACCGACCTCGTCGAGGCGTGGAAGGAAGGGCGCACCGGCTACCCCGTCGTGGACGCGGCGATGCGCCAGCTGCTCACCGAGGGGTGGATGCACAACCGGATGCGGATGGTGACGGCGAGCTTCCTCACCAAGGACCTGCACGTGTGGTGGCCGGTCGGCGCGCGGCACTTCCTCGACCACCTCCTCGACGGCGACATCGCGTCCAACAACCACGGCTGGCAGTGGGTGGCCGGCACCGGCACCGACGCCTCCCCGTACTTCCGCGTCTTCAACCCCATCACGCAGGGGCAGCGCTTCGACCCCCAAGGCGACTACGTCCGCCGCTACGTCCCTGAGCTCGCCCACATCCCGGGCAAGGCAGTGCACGAGCCGTGGAAGCACGACGGGGGCTACGACCACGACTACCCGAAGCCGGTCGTCGACCACGCCGAGGAACGACGCGAGGCGCTGCGACGGTACGAGGCGGCTCGGGGCTCGGGAGGGGCGTCGTCGTGATCAACCCTGTGCACGAGGTGCGCTCCTTCGTCCGTGCTGCCCTCGTCACGCCGGTCCCTCGCGACCACACCGAGTCCGACGCCGCGTTCCGGCGCCGCCGCCTCGTCGCCGTCGTCACGCTGCTGGTCGGCACCGCGGTGCTCACGCTGGCCCTGCGCATCCCGCCGGGCGACCCTGCCTTCTACCTCGCGACCGTGGGGCTGGCCCTCGTCTGGACGATCGGCGCGTTCGTCTCCGGTCCGCTGCACCTCGGGCGGGCCCGGACCCGGTCGGGCGGCGACGCCCGGCCCATCGTGCAGTCCTTGGCGCTCGGGGCGCTGCTGCTCGCCATCTTCCTGCTCGGCGGGCTCGTCATCGCCCGCATCCCGCTCCTGCGCGACCCCGTGACCAACCTGCTCGACCACGCCCGCCTCGGCTCGCTGCCGGTCGTCGCCCTGATCACCGCGGTCAACGGCGTCTCCGAGGAGCTCTACTTCCGCGGCGCCCTCTACTCCGCCATCGGTCGACGGCACGCGGTGCTCGTCACCACCGTCGTCTACGCCCTGACCACCGTCGGGTCCGGCATCCCCCTGCTGGTCCTCGCGGCCGGTCTCCTCGGGCTGCTGACCGGCCTGCAGCGCCGGGTGACCGGTGGCATCCTCGGCCCGGTGATCACCCACCTCACGTGGTCGCTCGGGATGCTCTTCCTCCTGCCCACCGTCCTCTCCTCAGGAAGCTGAACCCATGCCTTCGCGGTCTGACTCCTCCCACGCCCCCCGCCGGGTGCTGGTCACCGGTGCCACCGGCTACGTGGGTGGGGCGCTCGTCCCCGTCCTGCTCGACCGCGGCTGGACCGTCCGGGTCCTGACCCGCAGCCGTCGAGGCCTCGAGGGCCGCGAATGGGCCGACCGGGTGGAGGTCGTCGAGGGCAACGCCACCTCGGCCGACGACTGCCGCAGGGCCCTCGCGGACGTCGACGTCGCCTACTACCTGCTGCACTCGATGGACGGCAAGGGCGACTTCATGGCCCGGGACCGCGAGATGGCGCACACCTTCTCCGACGCGGCGAAGGACCGCGGTGTGGAGCGAATCGTCTATCTCAGTGGGCTGCACCCGAAGGGTCGGCTGTCCGACCACCTCGCCTCGCGCGTCGAGGTCGGTGACATCTTCCTCGAGGGCCCGGTGCCCGCGACGGTGCTGCAGGCCGGCATCGTCCTGGGTGACGGCTCGGCGTCGTTCGACATGCTGCGCCACCTCACCGAGCGGCTGCCGGCCGTGGTCGCACCCCGCTGGTTGCGCAACCGGATCCAGCCGGTCGCCGTCGACGACGTCATGCACTACCTGGCCGGCTCGGCGCTGATGGGCCCCGAGGTCAACCGCACCTTCGACATCGGCGGCCCGGAGGTCCTGACCTACGCCGAGATGATGCAGCGCTACGCCGAGATCGTCGGCCTGGGTCGCCGCTTCATCACCACCGTCCCGGTCCTCACGCCCAAGCTCGCGGGCCTGTGGATCGACATCGTCACGCCCATCTCCCGCGGCATCGGGCGGCCCCTCATCGGCAGCCTGGTCCACGAGGCGGTCTGCGACGAGCAGGACATCCTCGACGTCACCGGGCCGCCGCCCGGTGGACGCACCGGCTTCGAGGACGCGATCCGCGCGGCCAACCGTGGCATCGACCCCTTCCGCTGGCGCCGTACCCTCGCCCGCACGAGCGCCGTGGTCGGGGCGGCTGCGGTCACCGGTTCGCTGCTCACCGACCCCGGGTCGCGCTGGTACCGCACGCTGGACCGCCCGTCGTGGGAGCCGCCGCCGGCGGCGTTCCCCGTCGTCTGGACCGGGCTCTACGCCGACGTCGCCCTGGTCAGCGCGGTCTCCTCGTCCTACCTCGCCGAGGCCGGTCGTGGGGACGAGGCCCGCGAGCTCGAGCAGGCGCTCGGGCTCAACATGGCGCTCAACGCCGCCTGGACCGGCCTGTTCTTCCGCGCCAAGCGACCGTGGCTGGCCACCGCCGAGTGCGCGGTGCTCACCCTGTCCTCGGCCGACCTCGCCCGTCGTGCCGGTGCCGCCGGCCGGGGCAAGGCCGTGGCGATCGGGGCGTATGCGGCGTGGTGCGGGTTCGCGACCGTGCTGTCCGGGACGATCGCGCACCGCAACCGCAGGCGCCGCGGCTTCCTGCGCTGAGGGAACCGCCACGCTCAGCGGTCGCGCGGCGGCATACGGTGGTTGCCTCGGGAGCAGGCACCTGCGAAACTATTACAGACCGTTCGGTCAGTAATTGACCGCGCCGACTCCCCCGTGCCACCGACCCGTGTCTTCAACTCGTGGAGGACCCATGACCGACACCGCCACCGACACCACAGGCGCCGACCCGCTGCAGGCGGGCTTCGACACGACCATCGGGCACGGCGACCGGATCGAGCCGCGCGACTGGATGCCCGACGGCTACCGGAAGACCCTGATCCGCCAGGTCGCCCAGCACGCGCACTCCGAGATCATCGGCATGCAGCCCGAGGGCGCCTGGATCGGCCGCGCCCCGTCGTTGCGGCGCAAGGCGATCCTGCTGGCCAAGGTGCAGGACGAGGCCGGCCACGGGCTCTACCTCTACTCCGCCTGCGAGACCCTCGGGGTCAGCCGCGGTGAGCTCACCGAGAAGCTCATCTCGGGCGCGCAGAAGTACTCCTCGATCTTCAACTACCCGACCCTGTCCTACGCCGACGTGGGCACCATCGGCTGGCTCGTCGACGGCGCCGCCATCTGCAACCAGGTGCCGCTGTGCCGCACGTCGTTCGGGCCGTACGGGCGCGCGATGATCCGCATCTGCAAGGAGGAGTCCTTCCACCAGCGGCAGGGCTACGAGCTGCTGATGACGATGATGCAGGGCACCGACGAGCAGCGGGCCATGGTGCAGGAGTCGGTCAACCGGTTCTGGTGGCCGGCGCTGATGATGTTCGGCCCGCCCGACGACGAGTCGCCCAACTCGGCGCAGTCGATGGCGTGGGGCATCAAGCGCAACAGCAACGACGACCTGCGCCAGCGGTTCGTCGACATGTCGATGCCACAGGCGGCCGCCCTGGGCGTGACCTTCCCCGACCCGGAGCTGCGCTGGAACGCCGAGCGCGGCCACCACGACTTCGGCCAGCCCGACTGGGACGAGTTCATGCAGGTGGTCAAGGGCAACGGCCCGTGCAACGCGCAGCGGATCGCCCACCGCCGCAAGGCCCACGAGGACGGAGCCTGGGTGCGTGAGGCTGCGACGGCGTATGCCGCGAAGCAGGCTTCGGTCGCGTCCGCCGCCGGGGGTGCCGCATGAGCACGCCGGAGAACGCAGCCACCCCCACCGGTGGCGTGAAGGCGGAGTGGCCGTTGTACGAGGTGTTCGTCCGCGGCAAGCGAGGTCTCAACCACGTGCACGTCGGCTCGCTGCACGCTGCCGACGACGACATGGCGCTGCGTCATGCCCGGGACGTCTACACACGGCGCAACGAGGGCGTGAGCATCTGGGTGGTGCAGTCCAAGGAGATCGCCGCGTCGAGCCCGGACGAGAAGGACCCGATGTTCGCGCCGAGCAACGACAAGGTCTACCGGCACCCGACGTTCTACGAGATCCCCGACAACGTCCCCCACATGTGAGGCCTGCGATGACCGACCACGTCGAGCCCGCCTCGCACCCCGCTGCCGAAGCCCCCTCGCACCCCGCTGCCGAGGCCCCCTCGCACCCCGCTCCCGACCCTGCCGACGCCCACGGGTCCGTCTACGACGGCCTGCTGGGCGGCGACCCGTCGCACTGGGCCTTCGGCACCGACTTCGAGGACCCTCTCGCCGGCGTCGACACGACCGTCCCCGACGGCGTCGACGCCCACGACCTCGGCACCTACTGCCTCATGCTCGCCGACGACGCGCTCATCGCCTCGCAGCGGCTCTCGCAGTGGACCAGCCGGGCACCGGACCTCGAGGAGGACATCGCACTGGCCAACATCGCGCTCGACCTCCTCGGCCAGGCCAGGCTGCTGCTCGCCCGCGCCGCGGCCGCCGATCCGTCGCTCGTGCCGGCACTCCCCGGAGGCTCGCCGGTCCCGCCCGAGGACGCGCTGGCGTTCTTCCGTGAGGCCGGGCAGTTCCGCAACGTGCGGCTCGTCGAGACCGACAACGGTGACTTCGCCGTGACCATCGTCAAGCTGCTGGTGTTCGCCACCGCCCGTCTGGCCCTGCTCGAGCGCCTCGCCTCCAGCCGCGACCACGTGCTGGCCGCCGTGGCTGCCAAGGGCGTCAAGGAGCTGACCTACACCCGCGACTACGCCGGCCGGTGGTTCCTCACCTTGGCCCAGGGCACGCAGGAGTCGCGTCGCCGGCTCGACGCCGCCCTCGCGCTGGTCTGGCCGTTCCAGGCCGAGCTGTTCGCGACGCACGAGGTCGAGGCCCGGGTGGCAGCCGCCGGTGTCGGCGTCGACCCGGCCAGCACCGCCGACGACGTCGCCGTGGTGCTGGCGCAGGTGTTCGCCGTCAGTGGTGTCGACCAGCCGACCGGAGGCGCGCTCGCCACGGTCCAGGGCCGGCAGGGACGCGATGGCCTCCACACCGAGGCGCTCAGCCTGCTGCTCGCCGAGATGCAGGTGGTGGCCCGCGCGCATCCCCTGGGGAAGTGGTGACCGTGGTGACGGTGGCTCCCTCAACCTCTCCCCGGGTCGATGTCAACACGCTCGGAAACCCGGGCGCGTTCACATCGACCGAGCAGGAGGGGGTGCGAGCTGCCCTGCGGGACAAGGCGATCGAGGTGGCGCGGACCGTCACCGACCCGGAGATGCCGATGCTGACCCTGGAGGACCTCGGTGTCCTGCGTGAGGTCGAGGTCGACCAGGACGGCCACGTCGTGGTCGCGATCACCCCGACCTACTCCGGCTGCCCCGCCATGGCCACGATGCGTGACGACCTCGTGCGGTCCCTGCAGGAGGCGGGTATGCCGGACGCCCGGGTGCGCGTCTCCCTCACCCCGGCGTGGTCGAGCGACTGGATCACCGAGCGCGGCCGCCAGGCCCTGGTCGACCACGGCCTGTCCGCCCCGGGACGGGTCCCCGCGCGCAGCGGTCCCGTGCCCCTGTCGCTCCTGCCGGCGCGTCGCGAGATCGCCTGTCCCCGTTGTGGATCGGCGCAGACCGAGCTGACCTCGGAGTTCGGCCCCACCGCCTGCAAGGCGCTCTACCGTTGCACCAGCTGCCTCGAGCCGTTCGAGCACGTCAAGGAGATCTGAGTTGACCTCGGCCGCCCCGTCGCTGCTGCTGAAGAAGCCCCGACGCCCCGCCCCCACGTTCCACACCCTGACGGTGCACAGCATCGAACAGCTGACCGACGACGCCGCCGCCGTGAGCTTCGACGTGCCGGAGGAGCTCGCCGACGCCTACGCGTTCGCCGCCGGCCAGTCGCTGACGCTGCGCCGCTTCATCGACGGCGTCGAGCACCGCCGCACCTACTCCATCTGCGCCGCGGTCGGCGACCGTCCCCGCGTCGGGGTGCGCGAGATCCCCGGCGGCCTGTTCTCCCAGTGGCTGCTGCACGAGCTCCGCGCGGGTGACGAGGTCGAGGTGCAGACCCCGCACGGCACGTTCCGCGCCGACCCCGCCGAGGGAGGCCGCCACCTGTGCATCGCAGCCGGCTCGGGCATCACGCCCATGCTGTCGATCGCCAGCACCGTCCTGGCCAACCCGGAGGCGGAGGTCGCCCTCCTCTACGGCAACCGCACCACCGGGTCGGTGATGTTCGCCGAGGAGCTCGCCGACCTGAAGAACCGCCACGGGTCCCGCTTCCAGCTCGTGCACGTCCTCTCCCGGGAACCACGCGACGTCGAGCTGTTCTCGGGTCGCCTCGACGCCGACCGGCTGCGTCGGCTGTTCGAGGTGCTCGTCCCCGTGCACGACGTCGACCACGTCTGGCTCTGCGGGCCGCTGGCCATGATCGAGTCGGCGCGCGAGGTCCTCAGCGAGCTCGACGTCCCGGCCGACAAGGTGCACTTCGAGCTGTTCTACGTCGACGAGCCCCCGCCCGAGCTGCACCGTGCCGACGCCGTCGTCGAGGGTGAGACGAGCGACGTCACCGTCATCCTCGACGGCCTCAGCTCCACCACGCCGATGCCTCGCAGCCAGTCGATCCTGGACTCCGCGCAGGCATCCCGCACCGACCTGCCGTTCGCCTGCAAGGGCGGCGTCTGCGGCACCTGCCGTGCGCTGGTCCGCGAGGGCGAGGTCGACATGCGCCGCAACTACGCCCTCGAGCAGCGCGAGGTCGAGGAGGGCTTCGTCCTCACCTGCCAGAGCCACCCCGTCAGCGACACCGTCACCGTCGACTTCGACGCCTGACCCGGCACACCGGCGACCCCGCGCGCCTGCGAGACGTCGCCGCTCAACGCGGCTTCGCGCCATACCGAAGCCCTCCGCCCTGAACCCACGAAGGAGCACCACCGTGACCGAGGCCTTCCTCCTCGACGGAGCCCGGACCCCGATCGGCCGGTATGCCGGCGGGCTGGCCACCGTGCGCCCCGACGACCTCGCGGCGCTCGTCGTCCGTGAGGCGGTCGAGCGCGCCGGCATCGACCCCGAGCTCGTCGACGAGGTCGTCCTCGGTGCCGCGAACCAGGCCGGCGAGGACAACCGCAACGTCGCGCGGATGGCGACCCTGCTCGCGGGACTGCCGCAGTCGGTGCCCGGGTTCACCGTCAACCGGTTGTGCGCCTCGGGCCTGACCGCTGTCGCGACCGCGCGGCAGATGGTCGCCTCGGGAGACGCCGACCTCGTCGTGGCCGGTGGGGTCGAGTCGATGACGCGCGCGCCGTGGGTGATGGAGAAGCCGGGCAAGGCGTTCGCCCGGCCGGGGGCGACGTTCGACACCTCGATCGGTTGGCGGTTCACCAACCCGCGCTTCGACGCCGACACCACGCTGTCGATGCCGCAGACCGCAGAGCGGGTCGCCGAGCGCTGGGGGCTGACCCGTGAGGAGCTCGACGAGTTCGCGCTGCGGTCGCACCAGCGGGCCGTCGCAGCGATCGAGGCGGGGCGGTTCGCCGACGAGATCGTGGCCGTGCCGGTGGGCGACGGTGAGTTCGCCGTCGACGAGGGGCCGCGCGCCCACACCTCGCTCGAGCGGCTCGCGAAGCTGCGCCCGGTCAACCACCCCGGCGGGCTCGTGACCGCAGGCAACTCCAGCTCCCTCAACGACGGGGCCGCCGCGGTCGTCGTCGCCAGCGAGGCGTTCGTCGCGCGCCACGGCCTGCAGCCGCGGGCTCGACTCGTCGCCTCGGCCAGCGCCGGGGTCGCGCCCGAGGTGATGGGCATCGGCCCGGTCCCGGCCACCCACAAGGCGCTCGACCGCGCCGGCTGGTCGGTCGGCGACCTCGACGCCGTCGAGCTCAACGAGGCGTTCGCCTCACAGTCGCTGGCGTGCATGCGCGACCTGGGTCTGGACGAGGAGATCGTCAACGCCGACGGCGGCGCCATCGCCCTCGGGCACCCGCTGGGGGCCTCGGGCACCCGCATACTGCTGACGCTCGTCGGCCGCCTGGAGCGGGCGCAGGCCCGCCGCGGCCTGGCCACCCTCTGCGTCGGCGTCGGCCAGGGCGCCGCCCTCCTGGTGGAGCGGGTCTGAGATGGGTGAGGAGCAGCCGGTGACCACGCCCACCCTCCCCTCGACGGTCGGCGTCTACGGCGGTGGCCGCATGGGCGCGGGCATCGCGCACGCGTTCCTGGTGTCGGGATCACGGGTCGTCGTCGTGGAGGGCGACGACGCCCTCGCCGAGGCTGCCCGCGGACGGGTGGTCACCAGCGTCGGGAAGGCAGCCGAGCGGGGCCTGCTCCCGGCGACCGTCGAGGAGGTGCTGACCGCACTCAGCGTCACCACGACCCCGGACGACCTCACCGGTTGCGGTCTCGTCGTCGAAGCGGTCCCGGAGGACACCGAGCTCAAGCTCGCAGTGCTGCGCCGGGCCGAGCAGGTGGCTCCGGACGCGGTGCTGGCCACCAACACCAGCTCGTTGTCGGTCAGCGCTCTCGCCGCCGGGCTCAAGGCCCCCGAGCGCTTCATCGGCCTGCACTTCTTCAACCCCGTCCCGGCCAGCGACCTCGTCGAGGTCGTCGTCGGTGAGCAGACCGCCCCGGCCCTCGTCGAGCAGGCCCGCGGGTGGGTCGACGCCCTGGGCAAGACGGGCATCACCGTGCAGGACTCCCCCGGGTTCGCCAGCAGCCGCCTCGGTGTCGCCATCGCGCTCGAGGCGATGCGGATGGTGCAGGAGGGCGTGGCCTCGGCCGCCGACATCGACACCGCCATGACGCTCGGCTACCGCCACCCCGTCGGCCCGTTGCGGACGACCGACATCGTCGGGCTGGACGTGCGGCTCGCCATCGCCGAGCACCTGACGCGTGAGCTGGGCCCGAGGTTCGAGCCGCCGCAGGTGCTGCGCGACAAGGTCGCCGCCGGCGAGCTGGGTCGCAAGACCGGCCGCGGCTTCTACGACTGGTGACGCCGACGAGGGGTGGCCAGGGAAGTGGGCGGCCTACGCGGTGGGCGGCCTGAGGGCCAGACCGTCGAAGGCGATCGTCGTGATGGCATCGGACAGCTGCTCGGCGTCGACCGCTCCCCCTGGGCGGTGCCACTCGACCAGTGAGTTGACCATGCCGAAGAGCAGCCGGCTCACGAGCGCCGGCGGGACGTCCGAGCGCAGCGAGCCCTCCTCGACGGCCTCGCGCACCAGCGCGGCGAACCTCGCGTCCAGGTCACGTCGCCGCCGCAGCGCGGCCACCTCCACCTCGCTGTTGCCCCGCACCCGCAGCAGGAGCGTCACCGCCGGCTGGTGGTCGACCAGCACCGCGACACTGAGCCGCACAGCCCGCCTCAGCCGGTCGTATGCCGTGGCGCCGGCGACCTCGCGGCTCGCCTGGTCGAGCACCTCGGTCAGCCCGTCGAGGGCCTCGTCGAGGGCCTGCGACAACAGGTGGGTCTTGCTCGGGACGTGGTGGTAGATGGCGGACTTGCTGAACCCCAGCTCGCGGGCGAGGTCACCCATGCTCGTGCCGTCGTAGCCCTGCTCGTTGAAGAGCTCGATGGCCCGGCGCAACACGGTCTCCTGGTCGTACCCGGGCCGCCCCCGTCGAGGCACACCAGCCGCTGCGTCAGTCACGCGGCCACACTCTCACAGGCGGCTCGCCACCCGAGGCCGGTGCCACCGCTCAGCCCAGGACCCGGTCGAGGAACGCTCCGCCGAACTTGCGTTCCGGGTCGCGCGACTCGCGCAGCCGCCGGAAGTCGTCCCACCTCGGGTACAGCGGTGCCAGCTCGGTGGCAGCGGCGACGAAGCACTTGCCCCAGTGCGGGCGACCACCCAGCGGCAGCAGGAGGGCCTCGATGTGCGGCAGGACGGCATACACGGCCGGCTCGTCGAGCTCCCACGTGAAGTGGATCCCGACCACGTCCTCGTCGTGGGAACCGCTGAGCCACAACGGGTCCGCTGCAACCGTGCGGATCTCGGCGTTCTGCAGGACCGGTGCGAACACGGGCTGGAGCCGCCGCAGCACGGCGAGCGCCTCGATCGCGTGCCGTCGCGGCAGGAGGTACTCGCTCTGCAGCTCCGCACCGCGACTCGGGGTGAACTCGAGCCGGAAGTGCGGAAGCCGTTCGAGCCAGGGACCCGGGGTGCCGGACTGGTCCGTCACCGACTCGGCCGGTGCGCCGTCGAGCATGTGCAGGACCCGGGTGGCCCGCGGGGCGCCGAAGAAGTCGGACGGCGACTCGGCACCGCGGCTCTTGCACCAGACCTGCCGGACCCCGGTGTCGTCGAACCGCGTGAAGAGGCTCACGCTGTCGGCGGCACCGGTGATCGCGTCGAGGTGGGACTCCACGACCGACCACGGCAGCCCGGTGAAGACGTCCTGGCGGACGGCGTAGGTCGGCTCGACGTCGAGCGTCACGCGGGTGACGATCCCCAGGGCACCCAAGGCCACCACGCTCCCGTCGAACCCCTCGGCTCCCCGCTGCAGACGGACGAGCCACCCGTCGGCGCCCACCATCTCGAGCCCGGCGACGGCAGCCGACAACGACCCGGTGCCATCACCCGACCCGTGCGTGCCCGTGGCGACGGCTCCCGCAACGCTGATGTGCGGGAGCGAGGCGAGGGACGCGAGCGCCCACCCCTGCCGCTCGAGCTCGGCGGCGACCAACCCGTATGACGCCCCGCCCGGAACCGTCGCGGTCCTGGCCCGTGCGTCGACCTCGACCGCGCCCGACCCTGCCGGGTCCGAGCATGCCGGGTCCGCGAGGTCGGCGACGGAGACCAGGACGCCGTCGGTGTCGGCCAGCGCGGTGAAGGAGTGCCGGGAGCCCAGCGCCCGGACGTGGTCGGCCCCGGCCACGAGCTCCTGAAGCTCCGGCACCGAACGCGGACGGGCAAGGCGCAGCGCGCCATACGTGTGGTTGCCGGCCCAGTTGCGTTCGAGCATGAGGCCAGTCTGCACATCGACCCTCGGGACGCGACCTGTTCGCCGATGCACCAGACTCGAGCCATGACGGTCTTCTCGGCTTCCAAGCGCTCCACGGCCGTGGTGCCGTTCACCCGCGACGCCGTGTGGTCCGTCCTCAGCGACGCCGGCCTCGTCGCGAAGCTGACACCGATGGTGCGGTCGATCGAGGACCACGGCGGCACGTGGCTGTGGAAGCTCGCGCCCATCGAGGTGCTCGGCAAGAGCATCGGCTTGTCCTTCACCGAGCGGATGGACCTGCGGCCGCAGGAGCGGATCGAGTTCACCCACACACCGGCGGGCGACGAGCGCGCCGGCGTCGAGGGCACCTACACCTTGTCCGACAAGAGCAGCGGCACCCACCTCGCCATCGACCTCGGCGTGCACGTCGACCTGCCGTTCCCGAAGATCGCCAAGCCGGCGGTGCAGACCACCATGCAGGGAGTCATCGCGGCCATGGGTGCCGGCTTCGCCCACAACCTCGACCGCCACCTGAAGTCGCGACGCTGACCGCGACCGACCGACCGACCGCGACCCTCAGCCCGGTGGAGGCGGTCCGAGGAGCAGCCCGCGCCACCCGCCCAGCCGTCGGTGCACCGGCCGGCCGTCGGTGCGAGAGACCTGACCGCCGGCCCAGTCGGCGTCGGAGTGCAACGGTCCCATGACGTCGCGGCGCACGTCGGGCACCCCGGCGCCGGGCACGTGCAGCGCCCGCTCGAGGGCCTGTCCCACCGAGATCAGCCGGTGCCCGGTCGGCAGCAGGTCACGGCGGAAGTCGTCCTCCCGGCAGACCATGTCGTGGTGCAGGCTCTCGACCAGCGTCTGCACCGTCGACGGTGGTGCAGCGGTCAGGACCGGCGCCAGCCGTGCGACCAGCGCGGTCGGCAGCAACGGCACGCTGACCTGGACCCGGGTGAGGCCGGCGAGCTTCGCGTAGCGGCGTAGCAACGCGGCATACGCCAAGGGCTCGCCGCTGCCCACGTCGTAGGCCCGGCTGGACGCGGGTGCGTCCAGGGCGCCCACGAGGGCCGCCACGACGTCGGTGACGGCGATCGGCTCGACGCGGCTGGTGCGCATCCACGTGGGCAGCACCTGCACCGGAAGGCGTTCGCTGATCTGGCGCATCACCTCGAACGACGTCGAGCCGCTGCCGACGACCATCGCGGCGCGCAGGGCGACGGTCGGCACCCCCGAGTCGGTGAGGACGCCCTCGACCTCGAGGCGCGAGCGCAGGTGCGGCGAGAGGTCGCCGTCGGGCAGGTCAGGGACCAGGCCGCCGAGGTAGACGATCCGTTCGATCCCGGCGCGGACGGCGGCGTGGGCGGCGTTGTAGGCACCCTCACGGTCGGTGGTGGCGAAGTCGTCGCCACCGAGGCCGTGGATCAGGTAGTAGAGGGCCTGCGCGTCGGCGAAAGCAGCCCGCGCGGAGGCCCGGTCGAGGACGTCCATCTCCACGACACGAACCTGATCCGCCCACCAGAAGCGCTGCGCCGACGCGGCGCGGGTGAACGTCGCGGTGACGTCGTGCCCCGCCGCCAGCAGCGCCGGCACGAGACGACTGCCGATGTAACCGCCCGCTCCGGTGACGACGACGCGCACGAACACCTCCAGACCGGTCGGCACCGACGGCACCGCACTCCTGCGAACCTACCGCCGCGGAGAGTGGTCGGCCTCCCGGGGTGGGGGGAGGGTCAGGAGGTGCGGATGCCTGCGAGGACGATGCTCACGACCCGCTGCTGCTGCGCGGGCTCGAGCTCGCCCATCATGGTGCAGCCGCCCACGAGGCGGAGCAGGTCTGAGGGCTCGACGTCCTTGCGGGCCAGGCCCGCCCTTTGCGCGTTGGAGAGCACGGCCGTCGCCGCGTCGTTGACCGCCTGGCGCGAGTGGGTGAGCATCTCGGAGTCGCGGCCGACGGCGTCGACCAGCTCCTGGAACAGCGCCCGCTTGGTCGCGGCGTAGTCGAGCAGCACCCAGACCCACTGCTCGAGAGCGGCCCACGGCTCCTGCGTCTCGACGAGCCGCTCGGTCTGCTGGCCCAAGGCGTCGACGTCCTCGCGGTAGACCGCTTCGAGCAGCGACAACCGGGTGGGAAAGCGGCGGTAGAGCGTGCCGATGCCGACCCCCGCGCGGCGGGCGATCTCCTCGAGCGAGGCCTCGGTGCCGGACTCGCGCAGCACCTCACGGGCGGCGAGGACCAGCCGCTCGTGGTTGCGCTGCGCGTCGGCGCGCATCGGCCGCTCGGCGTTGGACCGCTCGGCCTCGACCTGGCCGGTGGCGGGCGTCGGGACCACCTGGGTTACCTCCATCGACACGATGACACTTGCAAAGCGGAGGCCGCCTCCGTATTGTCATATGCGGAGGGTCCTTCCACTTATCCACCTACTGTACTCGAAGGAGCAAGGCCTCGTGTCTGCCCAGACCATCGCCGCTCCGGCGGCCACCCCCGCGTCGTCCGCCTCGCGCGGGCCGCGCCTGCGCGTCTCCCCCGCCGTCGTCCTCGGCGTCATCCTCACCGCCCAGCTCATGGTCGTGCTCGACGCGACCATCGTGAACGTCGCCCTGCCCCGGATGCAGACGGCGTTGCACTTCACCCCGACCGGTCTGTCGTGGGTGCTGTCCGCCTACACGCTCGCCTTCGGTGGGCTCCTGCTGTTCGGCGCCCGCGCCGGCGACCTCTTCGGTCGGCGCCGGGTCTTCCTCACCGGTATGGCGCTGTTCGCGGCAGCCTCGTTCGCCGGCGGGTTCGCCACGACCTCGACCTGGCTGGTCGCCTCCCGCGCGGCCCAGGGCGTCGGCGCCGCTCTCGCCGCACCCGCCGTCCTCGCCCTGCTCATGTCGACCTTCCCCGACGCCCGCGAGCGCACCCGCGCCCTGGGCCTGTTCACCGGTGTCTCCATCGGTGGTGCCGCGATCGGTCTCATCGCGGGCGGCCTGCTCACGCAGTGGTTCTCGTGGCGCTGGGTGATGTTCGTCAACGTCCCGATCGGCCTCGCGGTCATCGCCGCCGCCCTGCTCGTGGTGCCCGAGACCCCGCGGTCGACCGGGCGGATCGACGTCGCAGGCGCCCTGAGCTCGAGCCTGGGCATGACGGCCCTGGTCTACGGGTTCGTCCGCGCCGCGGAGGCCGGCTGGAGCGATGCCGAGACGATCGCATCGTTCGTCTCCGCCGTGGTGCTGCTCGCGCTGTTCGTCGTCGTCGAACGACGGGCCCAGCACCCGATCGTGCCGCTGGAGCTGTTCTCCAACCGCACGCGCGCGGGCTCCTACGTGGGCCGGTTGCTGCTCGTGGCCGGGATCATGGGGACGTTCTTCTTCACCACGTTGTTCCTGCAGGACGTGCTCCACTACAGCCCGCTGCAGACAGGCTTGGGCTTCCTGCCCCTGACCGCGGCGCTGTTCCTCGCCTCGCAGCTGAGCGCCCGACGGTTCGTCGAGCAGTTCGGTCCGCGTCGCGTCATGGTCGTGGGGACGCTCCTGTCGACGACAGCCCTGGCCCTGCTCAGCCGGATGTCCGAGACGAGCAGCTACTGGGCGATCCTCGTGCCGCTCGTCCTGCTCGGGCTCGGCAACGGCACGGCGTTCGTGCCCCTGACCGGTGCCTCCCTGCACGAGGTGGAGCCGCAGCACGCGGGTGCCGCCTCCGGGCTGGTCAACGTCACCCAGCAGGTCGGCGGGTCGCTGGGCCTGGCCCTGCTCGTCACCGTGTTCGGCAGTGCCACCCGGCACGCCGCCAGCGAGCCGTCGCACGGCCGTTCTGCCGTGGAGCAGTCCCAGCACGTCTTCGTCGCCGGGGCGTCGACCGCCCTGACCGTCGCCGCCGGGCTGCTGCTGCTCACCGTCGTCGTCGTGTCACAGCTGCACCGCACCCCGCGGGCCGACCGGGCCGTCACGGCGCCCGCCGCGTAGGGCCTGCAACCCGCATGGCGAAGGGCCCCCGACCTGTTGGTCGGGGGCCCTTCGTGGCACTGGTGGCAGGTGAAGGATTCGAACCTTCGAAGCTTTCGCGATGGATTTACAGTCCACTCCCATTGGCCGCTCGGGCAACCTGCCGTGGTGCGCGTGGAAGAATAGCAAGGACAACCGCGATTGCTGAAACCGGCGTCCGTTGCACTCCGCGACGCCCAGGAAGGACACGCCCACATGGCCGACAGCTCGTTCGACATCGTCAGCAAGATCGACCACCAGGAGGTCGCCAACGCGCTCAACAGCGCCGCCCGCGAGGTGGCCACGCGCTACGACTTCAAGAACGTCGGCGCCTCCATCGAGGCCAGCGGCGAGGACAAGGTCGTCATCAGGGCCAACACCGAGGAGCGCGCCAACGCCGTCCTCGACGTCTTCCAGACCTGGCTGGTCAAGCGCAAGGTCTCCCTCAAGCACCTCGACGTGCCCGAGCGCGGACCACAGCTCTCCGGCAAGGAGTACCGCCTCGAGCTCGGCCTCCAGGAGGGCATCTCCCAGGAGAACGCCAAGAAGATCGGCAAGATCATCCGCGACGAGGGTCCCAAGACGGTCAAGAGCCAGATCCAGGGCGACGAGCTGCGCGTGACGAGCAAGTCCCGCGACGACCTGCAGGCCGTCCAGGCCCTGCTCAAGGGCAAGGACGACCTGGACTTCGCGATCCAGTTCACCAACTACCGCTGACCCACCGCACCACACACGTATGCCGCCGTGCCCGACTCGGGCACGGCGGCACACGTCTGTCCGGGGGCACCACGAAGGCGCTCGACCTGCAGCGGGTCCGGTCAGGCCTCCAGGGCCATGGTCGGACCGCCCAGGTCGGGGAATCGCAGCACCGAGCCGTCGGAGTCGGTATCCGGGGAGTCGTCGCTCCACCCGTCCAGGGCGATCGCGAGGCCGAGAGCCAGACCGGCCATCTCGTGGTCGCCGATGCCGACCCGGCTGGCGACCTCGCGGGCGTTGGACGGGCGGCCCGCTGGATCCTTGGAGAGGCAGTCGTTGACGAGGTCGGCCAGGTCCTGGGGGACGTCACTCGGCAGCGCCGGGGGCGGCTCGTTGACGTGGCTGAGCGCCGTCGCGACCGGGGTGCCACGGTCGAACGGCCGCTGCCCCGTGAGCATCTCGTGCGCCACGACGCCCAGGGCGTAGAGGTCGCTGGCCCCCGTGGCCGCCTCACCCATGGCCTGCTCGGGGCTGATGTAGTGCGGAGTGCCGAGCATCTCGCCGGCGCGGGTGTGACCCGCGGCGTCGAGCGCGCGGGCGATGCCGAAGTCGGTGAGCTTCACGAGCCCGTCGGGGCGGACGAGGATGTTGGCGGGCTTGATGTCGCGGTGGACGACGCGGGCCTCGTGGGCGACTCCGAGGGCGAGCGCGGCCTGACCCAGCAGGGACCGCACCTCCGGGGCGGGCAGCGCGCCGCGACGACGCAGCAGCAGGGACAGCGGCTCGCCCTTGACGAGCTCCATGACGAGAAAGGCCAGGCTGTCGTCCTCGCCGTAGTCGAAGAGCGTGGCGATGTTGGTGTGCAGCAGGGCCGCGGAGTGGACCGCCTCGTCCCGGAAACGCTTGGCGAACAGCTCTTCGTTGCCCGTGTCCGGGCGCATGACCTTGACGGCCACGGCGCGCTGGAGCACCTGGTCGGTGCCGGCCCAGACGTCGGCCATGCCACCGGAGGCGATGCGGGCCCCCAGGACATAGCGGCCCCCGAGGACGAACCCCTCGGACAACCGGTTCACGCTGCGCGCTCCACGAGGCGACCTCCATCAACCGAGGTGTACGTCGATTGACATCTCAAGAACCTCGCAACGGCCATGGTAGGGCCGAAGGGGGCAAACCGCGCGCCGAGGCGACCGCCCGCCATCGACCTGACCTGCGACGACGCCAGATCCACCCTCCTGCGACCCCTGGGCGTTTCGACCCCGTCAGGACCGGGTCGAACGCTCGAGGAGGCGCCTCAGCCGAAGGTCGTGCGCGAGCGCAGGGCCTCCCCCAGCTCGGACTCGGCGTCGACGATCGCGCGCCGCACAGCGGGGGTGAGGTCAGCACGTCCCAGGGCGGCGGCGCTCAGCTCGGCCGTCGCCTGCTCGACGACCCTGGAGGGGTAGGCGAGCTGGGCGACCCGGGCGAGCGCGTCGTCGCCGACCCATGCCGTCATGGCCGGCACGTCGCCGAAGTAGCGCGCGGCATACGGCCGCAGCACCTCGACGCCACCGGAGGACCAGAAACCCTGCGCCAGCGCGTTGAGCTCGTAGTTGGACCGCTCCCGGTTCGTCGTGATCTCGCCCCACGCCCACGCCTTCGCGTCCGCGTCAGGCATGGCCGCGCCGGCCATGAGGGCGCTGAGCCGGCCCTGGAGGGTGTCGTCGCGCTCGCGGGTCGCCTCGATGAGCTCGCGTCCGGCGAGCCCGTGCGCGGCGAGGTTGCGGACCACGATCCACCCGAAGTCGGAGTCGCCCTCGAGCCCCTCGGGGCGACGCTGCCCGGCGGCCCAGGCGCGCAGGAGCTCTTCGTCCGCCGACGTCCGGGCCACGGTGCGAGCCGCGACGAGGGCACGGGTCGAGCCGGGCGTCGCGGTCTCGAGCACCTTGGCGGCCGCACGGGCCACCACCTGCTCGGCCTCGTGCTGCTCGTCCTCGGGCAGGAAGGTGGGGATGATGCGAGCGAGCACGTTGCCGGCGACCCGGTTGAGGATCGAGGCGTTGTCCTCGTGCGGCCACGCCTCGCCCACGGTGCGGACCAGGACGCGCGGGTCCACCGTGCCGAGGCAGACCCCGTCCACGAGCGACACCCACACGACGGCCCGGGCCTGCGGGTCCGGCACCAGCGCGAGCTGCTCGGGCACCGCATCGATCGACGCGGGGTCCAGGGTCACCGTCGCCCAGGTGAGGTCGCCGGCGTTGGGCACGACGAGGTCGGCGGCGGGCGCCGACGCGAGCTCGGGCACGACGGTCGAGTCCCCGGACGTCGTCACCGGCACCCGGAAGGTCTCGGCACCCCCGCTGAACCCCGCGACGTCGAACGTGTGCGGGCGGTCGGCGGGGAAGGCTTCCGGCACGGTGCGGTGCACGGAGCCGCTGGCGCGGTCGAGGGAGATCACGTCGACGCCGGCGGTCAGCAGCCAGGCCTGCGTCCACTGCCCGAGGTCCTTGCCGCTGGCCCGCTCCATGAACCCCATGAAGTCGGCCAGCGTGCCGTTGCCGAACGAGTGCTCGCGCAGGTAGGCCGAGACGCCGGCGATGAAGGCGTCGTCACCGATGTGGGCGATGAGCTGGCGCAGCGTCGCCGCGCCCTTCGCGTAGGAGATGCCGTCGAAGTCCTGCAGCGCCGACTGCGCGTCGAGCGCGGCCGAGCCGGCGACAGGGTGGGTCGAGGGGGTGCGCTCCGCTGCATACCCCCAGGCCTTGCGGGCCATGGTGGAGTCCACCCACGCCTCGGTGCCGAACTCCGTCGCGGCGCCGACCGTGCGGTGCGACATGTACTCGGCGAACGACTCGTTGAGCCACAGGTCGTCCCACCACTGCATCGTCACCAGGTCGCCGAACCACATGTGCGCCATCTCGTGGGCGATCGTGTTGGAGCGGGTGAGGATCTCGTCGCGAGCCGCCGCACCGCGGAAGACGTAGACGTCGCGGAAGGTCACGCAACCGGGGTTCTCCATCGCGCCGGCGTTGAACTCCGGCACGAAGACCTGGTGGTACTCCCCGAACGGGTACCTGATGCCGAACAGCTGGTGGTAGTAGTCGAAGCTCGCCTTGGTGACCTCGAGCATCTGCGGGGCCCCGCGTTCGAGGGCCTCCCTGAGCGAGGCGCGGGCGTGGATGCCCAGCGGTATGCCGTCGTGCTCGTCCCGCACGGAGGCATAGGGACCCGCGCAGACCGTGACGAAGTAGGTCGCCAGCGGCTTGGTCTCGGCCAGCTCCCAGCGACCCGGGGCGGTCCTGGTGGCCGCGCCGTTGCCCAGGACGGTCCACGCCTGCGGGGCGGTGACCGTCACGGCGTACGGGGCCTTGAGGTCGGGCTGGTCGAAGCACGCGAACACCCGCGGTCCGGCGTCGAGGAAGAGGTGGCCGTAGACGTAGTGCTCACCGTCGGCGGGGTCGACCGCGCGGTGCAGGCCCTGGCCGTCGCGGCTGAACGCCATCGACGCCTCCACCTCGAGGACGTTGTCGGCAGCGAGGCCGCGGAGCGCGACGCGCCCGTCGCTCAGGGTCGACACGTCGACCGGCTCGCCGTTGAGGACCATCGAGTGCAGCTGGACGGGCTTGACGTCGACGAACGTCGCGGCGCCGGGATCGGTGCAGGAGAACGAGATCCTCGTCCTGGACCCGAAGTGCTGGTCTCCCTGGTCGAGGTCGAGGTCGACCTCCATCCGCGTCACCTCCAGCAGGGCTGAACGTTCGCGGGCTTCGGACCGGGTCAGGGACGGCATGCCAGCGATTCAACCAGTCGCCGGTCCCGGACAGACCGAAGCCCCCGACCACAGGTGGTCGGGGGCTTCGGCGAAATCACCGGTTGCGGTGGTCTCAGATGACGCGGACCTTCTCGGCCTGCGGGCCCTTGGGGCCCTGCGTGATGTCGAACTCCACGCGCTGTGCCTCGTCGAGCGAGCGGTAGCCGCTGGACTCGATCGCGCTGTAGTGAACGAAGACGTCGGGGCCGCCGCCGTCCTGCTCCACGAAGCCGAAGCCCTTTTCAGCGTTGAACCACTTGACAGTTCCCTGTGCCATGGGATTTCTCGTTCCTGTTGGCCGAGGTGGTCGCGGACGCGATCCACCAGCTGCGCACACCACCACGACACGGACCAAACCGCTGAAGAAAAAAGGCCCGCACATTGGCGGGCCCACTCAGACGAGGAACTGCAACTGCAACTGCGGACAACCATAGCGTGTCCGAGCCCGTTTGCCGACATCGCTCCCCCACGGCCTGTCGGACGCACCAGCGGATGCGTCCGACGGGCTCGCGACAAGGCGCGTCAAGGGGGGCGTCAAGGGGGGCGTCACGGGTCGCAGCGACGGCGCGTCAGCGCTGGCGGAACCCGTAGGCCTGCTGCTCGAGGCGGGCGATGCGCTCGGTCATCGGGGGGTGGGTAGAGAAGAACCGCGAGACGTCCTGGGGCCGGAACGGGTTGGCGATCATCATGTGGCTGGAGTTCTGCAGGGCCGGCGTGGGCTGCAGCGGAGCGCGGGCGACACCGGTCTCGAGCTTGCGCAGGGCCGAGGCGAGGGCGAGCGGGTCACCGGTGAGGCGGGCGCCGTCCTCGTCCGCGTCGTACTCGCGGGTGCGGCTGATCGCCATCTGGATGATCATCGCGGCGACCGGCGCCAGCAGCGCCATCGCCAGCAGGGCGAACGGGTTGGGCCGGTCCTCGTCGCTGCCGCCACCACCGAACATGCTGGTGAACATGAGCATCTGGGCGACCGAGGTGATGACCCCCGCCACCGCCGCAGCGACCGAGCCGGTGAGGATGTCGCGGTTGTAGACGTGCATCAGCTCGTGGCCGAGGACGCCGCGCAGCTCACGCTCGTCGAGCAGGCCGAGGATGCCCTCGGTGCAGCACACGGCGGCGTGGTCGGGGTTGCGGCCGGTCGCGAAGGCGTTCGGCGCCGGGGTCGGGCTGATGAACAGGCGCGGCATCGGCTTGCCTGCGGCGGTCGAGAGCTCCCGGACGATCCGGTACATCGCGGGTGCCTGGGCCTCGCTGACGGGGTAGGCGTGCATGGCCTTGATCGCCAGCTTGTCGGAGTTCCAGTAGCCGTAGAACGTCATGCCGACACCGAAGAGCGCGAAGAGCCACAGGTACTGGCCCCCGCCGATGACCGAACCCAGCGCCAGGAGCACGGCGAAGATGCCACCGAACAGCGCAGCGGTCTTGAGTCCGTTGAAGTGGTTGTGCATGTCTGCCACAACGCTGCGTTTCGCGCGGGCGTTCCCCGTCAGCCGAGCAGGCCGAGCACGAGCTGCGGCAGGACGCTGGCGATCACGAGGACGCCACCGGACAGCAGCAGGGCCACCAGCGCCGGCCGTGGGACGCGCCCGCCGAACAGCTCCTCGGGCCACCCTTCGCCCGCACCGCCACCCGCGCCCTCGGCCGTGGGGACGGCGTCCGCCCCGGGCTCCGGGTCGCGCAGCAGGACGGTGAACCAGCGAAGGTAGACGGCGATGCCGAGGACCGCGTTGGCCACGGCGACCAGGGCGAGGACCCACTGCCCGTCACCCACCACGGGCCGCAGCGCGAGCACCTTGGCCACGAGCCCGAGAACTCCCGGCGGCAGCCCCGCGAGGGAGAGCAGGGCCAGGCCCAGCGCACCGCCCAGGACCGGGCGCCGCCGCAGCAGCCCCGTGTATGCCGCCAGCGTCCGACCTCGCCCCGCCCCACCCGCAGGCGTGCCGGCTGCCCCCGTCCCACCCGCGCCTGCACCGGTGCGGGTGACGAGGTGCACGACGGTGAAGGCGACGAGGGTGGCGACGACGTAGGCGAGCAGGTACCCGGACGAGGCCTGCCCGGCCTGCGTCGTGGCGACGGACAGCGGCAGCACCACCCAGCCGGCCTGCGCCACCGTCGACCAGGCCAGCAGTCGGACCGGGTCGTCCTGGACGAGGGCGACGAGGTTGCCGACCGTCATCGACACGGCGGCCAGGATGCCGACGACGACGAGGACCGGCGTCGCTGCGTGGGCACCGACCGCTCCCGCAGCCGCGAGCGGGCCGAGGACGACGAGGAGGGCAGCCAGGGCGGCGACCTTGGAAGTCGCCGCGAGGAACGTCGCGACGGGTTCGGTGCCGCCGGAGTAGGCCTGCGGCGTCCACACGTGGAACGGCACGAGCGACAGCTTGAAGCCGACCCCGCCCACCAGCAGGAGCAGGCCGAGGACCAGGACGGCACGACGCTCGGGATCGGCCAGTGCCGCTGCGGCGGCCGTGCCGGAGAAAACCGGTTGGGCGGTCGCCAGCAGCCAGAGGGCGGCGCCCATGACGACGAACGCGAAGGACACCAACGAGGTCGTCAGCAGGGCGAGCGCGCCACGACCGGCGTCCGGGGTGGCTCGCAACGCGACGAGCGCGATCGCCGGCAGGGTGGCCAGCTCGAGGCTGACCAGCCACGAGCCGAGGTCGTGGGCGGCGGCCACCCCGGCCGCACCGGCGGTGGCCGCGAGGACCAGCGACACGAGGACGGCGGGGCCTCCTCGCAGGGGTGCGGTGTCGCCGCCCGGCGCACCCACGGTCGAGAGCCGCTCCTGCGACGCCCTATCCGGCCACGCGAGGAGCAGGACCACCAGGGCGGCCAGCAGCGCACCGACCTGCAGGGCCCCGGCGACCGGCCCGGCTTCGTACAGGCAGGCACCGTCGGGGGCGGGCAGGCACAGCGAGCGCCGTGGGGTCGCAGCCGACCCGAGGGCCGTGGGGAGCGCGAGCGCTGCGCCGAGGACCAGGGCGACCACCCCCAGCATGGCGTGCAGCCGGGACAGGCGTGGGGCGAAGGCGTCGACGACGAGCACCACCACGGCACCTGCCGCCGGTGCCACCACGGGACCGAGCACGAGCCAGTCGAGCGTGGCGACGGCGTTCACGGCGCTGCTCCGACCAGCATGCTGACCGTGTCCCGGGTCAGCGCCAACAGCGGCCCGGGGAGCACCCCGAGCAGCAGGGTCGCGAGGACCAGGACCACGACGACGTCCCACTCGCTGCCGCGGCTGTCCTGGATCGGCGGAGACGTGCGCTCACCCGCCCACACGGTGCGGGCCACCCGCAAGGCGTAGGCGGCAGCGAGCACGGTGCCGAGGGCGGCGACCACGGCGACCCCGTGGAACAGGGTCACCGGCCGGTCACCCGCCGGTCTCCACGCGGCATACACGGACAGGAACTCGCCCCAGAACCCGGCGAGGCCGGGCAGCCCGAGGGAGGCGGCGAGGCCGGTGATCAGGGCGAAGCCGAGCCGCGGCGCGACCTCACGCAGGGCTGCGCGGGCGGTGTCGAGGTCGGCGCTGCCCCAGCGTTCCTTCAGGCCGCCGACGACGACGAACAGCAGGGCGGAGACGACACCGTGGGCGACGTTGGCGAACAGCGCGGCCTGCAGACCGGTGCGGGTGCCGCTGGCCAGCCCGATCGCGACGAAGCCCATGTGCGCCACCGAGGAGTAGGCGACCAGGCGCTTGAGGTCGCGCTCGACGAGGCAGCACAGGCCTCCCCAGATGATCCCGACGGCCCCGAGGACCGCGAGCACCGGAGCGACCCGCGCGAACCCGTCGGGCACGGTGGCGAGCGGCAGTCGGACCAGGCCGTAGGTGCCCATCTTGAGCAGGACCGCGGCAAGCAGGACCGAGCCCGCGGTGGGGGCCGTCGTGTGCGCAGCGGGCAGCCACGTGTGCAGGGGGAAGACCGGCACCTTGACGGCCAGGCCGGTCACGAGCAGGGCGGCCACGACCAGCTGGGTCGTGGGCGACAACCCACGGCCGGCGTCCTGGGCGAGGACCCCGAGGTCGGCGGTGCCCGACCTCGTCACCAGGGCCAGGATGCCGACGAGCATCAGCGTCGAGCCGAACGCGGTGTAGAGGACGAAGCGGGCCCCCGCGTCGGCGCGGGCCGCGGGCCGGTGGGCGTCGCCGAACCGCGTGATGAGCACCCACATCGGCACGAGCACCACCTCGAACGCGACGAAGAACAGCACGGCGTCACGGGCGAAGAACGTCGCGAGTGCACCCAGCTCGACGAGCAGCAGGCACGCGTGGAACGCCGCGCTGGTGCCGCCGACGGGCGGGCGTTCGCGGGTGTGCAGCACGACGGCGACCCCGAGCAGGGCGGTGAGCAGGAGCAGCGGCGCGCTGATGCCGTCGACACCGAGGTGCCAGCGCAGTCCGAGGGAGGGCACCCATGAGCGGTCGACCTCGGGGCGGAGCACGACGGCGACCGCCACCGCGACGAGCGTCAGGACGCTGGTGGCAGCCGCGGTGAGGTTGGCCGCGCGGTGGGTCAGACCACGACCGGCCGTGAGCAGCCAGGCAGCGACCGCTGCGGGCAGGACGAGGGCGGTGAGGATCACAGCAGCGCCACCCCCACGAGCGTCACGGCCACGGCGCCCGCCACCACCCAGGCCAGGCCTGTCGCGGCCCGTTCGGTCCGGTGGGCGCGGTCACCGCCGCGCCCCGCGAGGACCGCGCCGACGGCGGCACCCCGCACGTAGGCGTCGACGACCTCGCGGTCGAGGAAGACGACGAGCCGGGCCGCGGCCAGGACGGGCGTGGCCACCAGCGCGACGTACAGGCGGTCGACCCCGAACCCGGAGTCGAAGGCCCGCTGGCGGGCACCGACGAGGAGGGCGGGGTCCTCCCCCGCGCCGAGCCGGCTCGTCGTGACCCGCACGACCGCGAGACCGGCACCCACGACGAGCAGGACGCTCAGCAGGGCGACGAACCATCCGATGTGGCCCCCGAGGTCGACCAGCGGGCTGAGGACGACGAGCCCGCCGATGACGGTGAGGACGGTGAGGACGACGACGGCCGTCTGCACCGGACGTGTGGCCGTGTCGCTCTCGTGCCGGTCGATGTCGGCGGCGGTGAGGTCGTCCAGGACGAGCCAGGCGCGCATGCAGTAGGCCGCGGTGAGGACCACGGTGACCAGGCCTGCGAGCAGGACCAGCCAGGACCGGGCCGGTGCGACCGCGATGCCTGCCTCCGCGGCCGACAGGACGTGCTCCTTCGACACGAACCCCACTAGCGGGGGCACCCCGGCGAGCGAGAGCAGGCCGACGAACATCGCCGGGCGCAGGACGAGGTGGCCGCGGAGCCCGCCGCGCATCGTGGCGGCCGCCGTGCCGCCGACGGTGACGCTGAGCCAGCCGATCGCGAGGAACAGCAACGCCTTGAAGAACGCGTGGGAGTACAGGTGCAGGACCCCCGCCCCCGGCCCCTCGTCGGCCTGGGCGACCGCGAGGGCCGACAGCATGAGGGCGACCTGACTGAGGGTGGAGTAGGCGAGCAGGCGCTTCAGGTCGCTCTGCCCGAAGGCGAGCAGTGCCGCCCAGACCATCGTCACGGCGGTGCTCAGGGCGAGGACCCACCGGGCGCCGTCGCTCGAGGCCAGCAGGTCGAACAGCTGGGCCAGCACGAACGTCCCCGCGGCCACCATGGTCGCCGCGTGGATGAGGGCGGACGCCGGCGTCGGGCCCTCCATCGCGTCGGGCAGCCAGTCGTGGAACGGCACCATGCCCGACTTGCCGAGCACACCGATGACCAGCAGCACCATGGGCAGCGTCGCCGACTCCCCCGCATACGAGGCGATCACCGACCGGTATGCCGTGGAGCCGGCTTCCGTGGCGAGGACCACCACCCCGAGGACGAACCCGACGTCGGCCAGCCGGGTGACGAGGAAGGCCTTGAGCGCCGCCCGTCGCGCGGACTCCTTGCGGCTCCAGTGCCCGATGAGCAGGTAGGAGCACCAGCCCATCACCTCCCAGCCGACCAGGGTCAGCACGAGGTCGGCGGACTCGACGACGAGCAGCATGGCGGCGGTGAACAGGGAGACCGTGGCGGCGAAGATGCCGTAGCGGTCGTCCTCGCGCAGGTACCAGCCGGCGAACGCCTGGACGGCCCAGCCGACGACGGCGACGACGAGCGCGATCAGCGCGGTGGCGGTCGTGGCCTGGAGCTGGAGCGGGATGCGCAGCTCACCGGCGGCCAGCGGCGCGAACGTGTCGACCGCGCGGGACTGCCCGGACGTGTGCACCCCCACGAGCTGCACCAGCGCGGCGCCGAGGGTGACGAGCGAGGCGGTGACCGCGAGGCCTCGTGCGGCGCGCGGGTCGAGCCCGCCGCGACCGTCGCTCGCGTCGTGCCGTCGGGCCAGGAGCAGCCCGAGGACGGCGGCAGCGAGCGGGACGAGGACGACCAGGCGGGCCGCAGTGGCGCTCACGGGCGGGTCCGGTCGAGGTCGATGTCGCCGCGCAGGCGGTAGACGGCCAGCACCACCGCGAGGGCCACGCAGACCTCTGCGGCCGCGATGGTGATGACGAAGAGGGTGAGGATGTTGCCCGCCGCCCACCGGTCCCCACCCGAGGCCCCGACCGAGACGAGCAGCAGGGTCGCCGCGTTGAGGACCAGCTCCACCCCGATCAGGACGAGCACGGCGTTGCGGCGGGCCAGCACGCCATACGTGCCGAGGCCGGCGAGCACGGCGGCGAGGAGGTAGGGGCCGGCGAGGTGGATCACGGCTGGCTCCCCCGGGTCGGCGTGGAGTCCGCTGCCGGCGCGCGGTCCGGTGCCGGGACGCGCTCCGGTGCGGCGGCGTGGTCCGGCGCGGGCACCCGGCCGGCGACGCGGGAGACGGCGAGCGCGGCGACCAGGGCGACGAGCAGCAGGACGGACAAGAGCTCGAACGGCCACACCCACGTGCCGAACAGCTCGCTCGCCAGCTCGCTCGTGGCGGTCGTCTTGCGCGGGACGGGCGCGGCGAGCGGGAGCAGGACGGAGGCCAGCACCGCGGTGACGGCTGCCCCGAGCACCGCTGCGAGGACCCGGTGCAGGCGGCTGGTCGCGATCTGCGCGTGCGGGCCGATCGGGGCGCGGGTGAGCATCAGCGCGAACAGCACCAGGACGACGACGGCGCCGACGTAGACGAGGACCTGCACCAGCGCGACGAACTCGGCACCCAGCACGAGGTAGCACCCGGCGATCGAGCCCAGGCACACCACCAGCCAGAGCGCGGCGTGCACGACGTGCCGGGTGGTCACCGCGAGCAGCCCGCTGGCCGCCGCGATGAGCCCGACGCCGGCGAAGGCGATGTCGAGCCCGGTCACGCGTCCGCCTCGGGAGCGGGCAGCTCGGTCGTCGCCGCCTCGGGTGCGGCCGCCCCGGGGCGGACGCGGGCGGGACGGGCCGCCGGGGTCCGGACCGTCCGGGGCGGCTTGTTGGCGGCGGCGATCTCTGCCGGCTCCGCGGAGCGCTCGTCGAGGGCGGGCGGTGGCGGGACCGTGGGCATCCACTGGCCGAGCCGGTCCTTCTCGTGCAGCAGGTCGCGGATGTCGAGCTCGGAGTACTCGAACTCGGGGCTCCAGTGCAGCGCGTCGAACGGGCAGACCTCGATGCAGATGCCGCAGTACATGCAGAGGCTGAAGTCGATGGCGAACCGGTCGAGCACGTTGCGCTGCCGGTCGCGCCCGCCCGGCGTCGTCGCGGGGATCGTCTCCTTGTGGGAGTCGATGTAGATGCACCAGTCCGGGCACTCGCGGGCGCAGAGCATGCAGGAGGTGCAGTTCTCCTCGAGCAGGGCGATCACCCCGCGGCTGCGCGGGGGAAGGTGCGGCTGGACGTCCGGGTACTCAGCGGTGTGCGACGGCTTCACCATGGTGCGCGCGGTCGTGGCCAGTCCCTTGAGGATCCCCGGTATGGCGCCGCCGCTGCTGCGCTTCGCCGGCTGGGACGTCGTCGCCTGAGGCTTCTGCTGAGGCTTGTTCTGCTGGGGCTTCGTCGGTTCGCTCATGCGCTCAGCACCACCCAGGCGCCGGTGAGGGCCAGCTGCGCGAGGGCGAGCGGCACGAGGACGAGCCAGGCCAGGCGCTGGAGCTGGTCCTCGCGCAGCCTCGGCCACGAGACGCGCAGCCAGATGACCACGACGGCGATCACGAACCCCTTGAGCACCGTCCAGAGCCAGCCGAGCTGGTCGCTGAACGGCCCCTGCCAGCCGCCGAGGTAGAGCACGGCGAACAGCAGCGACATGACGACGATCCCGGCGTACTCGCTCAGCAGGAAGAACGCGAACCGCAGCCCGGTGTACTCGGTGTAGGCGCCGAACACGATCTCGCTGTCGGCGACTGGCATGTCGAAGGGGGGGCGCTGCAGCTCGGCGACAGCGGCGACGAGGAAGACGACCGCACCGGGGAGCTGCCACAGCAACCACCACGGAGACCAGGCAGCCGCGATGCCGGACAAGGACAGCGATCCCGCCGCGAGACAGACCGAGGCCACGGCGAGGACCAGCGGCAGCTCGTAGGACAGCAGCTGGGCGGCGGCCCGCATCGCGCCGAGCAGGGAGTACTTGTTGGCGCTGGCCCAGCCGGCCATCAGGGTGCCGAGGATGCCGACGGCGGTGACCGCCAGGACGAGGACCGCGCTCGCGGGGGCGTCGGCGGCCACGACGTCGGGTGACAGCGGGATGACCGCCATCGCCACGAGGTACGGGATGAGCGCGACCGCGGGGGCGAACCGGAAGACGGCCTTGTCGGCGGCTGCCGGGGTGATGTCCTCCTTCTGCACGAACTTGACCCCGTCGGCGACCAGCTGGGCCCAGCCGTGGAACCCACCGGCGTACATCGGTCCGAGCCGGCCCTGCATGTGCGCCATGACCTTGTGCTCGGTCTGGCCGACGAGCAGCGGGAGCACCAGGAAGGCAGCCAGCACGGCGACCGAGCGCAGGACGACCTCGAGGACCTCGACCCCGGTCATCGCGGACCCCAGTCGGCGTCCGGCACACCGGGGGCGGACACCCTTCGGCGACCGGTGGGCTTGCTGTGCTCGCTCTCGCCGGGTTCCTTCGCGCCGGGCCAGGCCTTGGAAGCGCGGGCCGCGAGGACGAAGGACTTGCGCAGCGGGGTGCCCTCGAAGCCGTCGGGCAGCAGCAGCGGACGCAGGTCCTGGCCGGTGCCGTCGTCGAACCCGTCGAACCCGAGCCCGAACATCTCGTGGGTCTCACGCTCGTGCCAGGCGGCACCACGGAACACCGGGGTGATGGAGCCGAGGGTCCCGCCGTCAGGCACACGTGTCCGGATCATGAGGCGGCGCAACGACTTCGGCGTCGAGCCGTCCATGAGGTGGCAGACGACGTCGAACCCGGGGGCGTCCTCCACGTCGGTCTGGTCGACGGCTGTCAGCCAGTCGAAGAAGGTGAACCCCTCGGTGCGGGCACCCTCGACCGAGGCCACCCACTCCTGCGGTGACACCTCGCGCCGCTGCACGGCTGCCGGGTCGTTCACGACGGGTTCCTGGCCGGCGAGCCGGTCGGGGGTGCGACGAGTCCGCGTGTCACCTCACCGGCCGAGGCGGTGCGATGCCCTGCATACTTGGCGCGGATTCCCTTGGTGGACAACGTCTCCGCCGCGATCTTCTCCTGCAGCTTGAGGATGCCCTGGAGCAGCGACTCGGGGCGGGGCGGGCAGCCGGGCACGTAGACGTCGACGGGGATGATCGTGTCGACACCCTTGGTGACGCTGTACGAGTCCCAGTAGGGACCGCCCGAGTTGGAGCAGGCGCCGAACGAGATCACGTACTTCGGCTCAGGCATCTGGTCGTAGAGGCGGCGCACGGCCGGCGCCATCTTGTCGGTCACGGTGCCTGACACGACCATGAGGTCGGCCTGCCGCGGTCCCGGCGCGAACGGGATGACCCCGAGGCGGATGAAGTCGTGGCGGGCCATCGACGCGGCGATGAACTCGATGGCACAGCAGGCCAGCCCGAAGTTGAAGACCCACAGGGAGTAGCGCCGGCCCCAGTTGAGGACCACACGGATCGGCTGCGGCGCGAGGTCGGTCGCGGCACCGACTCTCGGCATGGGCAGGTCGACGCGAGACATCACAGCCACCGCAGCAGGCCACGACGGGCAGCGTGGGCGAGGCCGACGAGCAGCACGCCGATGAACACCGCGATCTCGACCAGGGAGGCTGCCCCGAGGTCGGCCGACCGCACCACGAGCGCCCACGGGAAGAGGTAGACCGCATCGACGGCGAAGATGACGTAGAGGAACGCGTAGACGAAGTAGCGGATCTGGGTCTGCGCCCAGTCCCGCCCCACGGGGTCCACACCGGACTCGTAGGTCGTCAGCTTCGCGCGCGTCGGGGCGCTCGGCGCGAGCAGCCTCCGGGCTCCCATGGCAGCGCCGAACAGCAGCAGGCCGACCACGACCACTGCGGCGACGACGACGTAGGGCGACACGATTGGCAGCCTAGTGGCCCCTCCCCCGACGGGGCCCGTGCGCACACCTCACCGTGGAGTGTCGGGAAGGCCGGAGGAGACCTACCGTGGACGGTATGGCGCAGGTCCCGCTGTTCCCCCTCGGCACCGTCCTCGTGCCGGGTGCCTCCTTGCCGCTGCAGATCTTCGAGCCGCGGTACATCGAGATGCTCAGCGACCTCGTCAACGCGACGGACGTGCCCGAGTTCGGGGTGGTGGCCATCCGGCAGGGTCACGAGGTGGGTGCCGACTCCGCCCACGACCTGCACGAGGTCGGCTGCCTCGCCCGGGTCGTCCAGGCCGCCTCGGTCGGCGACGGCCGCTATCTCGTCGTCAGCACGGGCACGCGGCGGTTCCACCTCGACGCGATGGCCGACGCCGGCACGGCCTACCTCACGGCCGAGGTGACCGTCCTCGAGGAGCGTCGCGGCGACGAGCAGGAGGTGGCCGACCTCGCCACCCGGCTCCGCGAGGCCCTCCACCGGTACGCCGAGACCCTGGGCGCCGAGCAGCCGCAGTGGCCCGACGACGCGGACGAGCTGTCCTACGCCGTCGGCGCCTCGGTGGGGCTCGACCTCGGCGAGCGGCAGCAGCTGCTCGCAGCCCCGGACACCGAGACACGCCTGCGCCTCGGCCTGCGGATGGTGCGCCGGGAGCAGGCCCTCGCCCGGACCCTGGGCGTCGTGCCGCCACCCCCGGACCACCCCTGGAACCCGAACTGACCCCGATAACCGGTTACCCGGATACCCGGATATCCGGTGGCGGGTGTCCGACGCGTGCGACAGGGTCGGGGCATGACACCCGATGACACCCCGAGCGCCTGGGACGAGCGCACGACGCTGCTCACGATGCTGCAGTACACCCGCGACGTCGCCGCCGGGAAGTGCCGCGACCTCGCCGCCCACCACGTCGGCGCGGCCCCGCTCCCCGGTTCGCCGCTGATGACCATGGGCGGGGTGCTCAACCACCTGCGCTGGGTCGAGCACTCGTGGATCGAGAACCGGTTCGTCGGCGGTCCGGACCTCGGACCATGGACGGCGACCGAGCCCGACAAGGAGTTCAGCGTCGGCGCCGAGACGTCCCTGGCCCAGACGCTCGAGGAGTATGCCGCGCAGGCCGTGCGCACCGACGCCATCATCGCGGGCCTCGACCTCGACGACCGCTCGGCGACCCCGTTCCGGGGCGGCGAGCACCCGACGTTGCGCTGGGTGGTCCTGCACCTCATCGAGGAGAACGCCCGGCACAACGGCCACCTCGACCTGCTCCGCGAGCTCGCCGACGGCCGGACCGGCGACTGACCGCCGGGCCGACGGTCAGTCGTCGAGGCGGTCGAAGGCGGGGGCGTACCGGAAGGCCCCGGCCAGGCCCTCGCCCCAGGCGTGCAGCCGGCGGAGCATGAAGTACTGCGGGCCCCAGTTCTGCGGCGGGGTGATGCCGTGGTCGACGGCGGGGCCGAACCCGAACCGCGGGTAGTACGTGGGGTGGCCGAGCAGCACGACCCCGCGCTCACCCAGGGCGTCGGCGGCGGCCAGCGTCGCATGCATGAGCGCCGACCCGATCCCCGCCTGCTGCACGGCCGGCAGCACCCCGAGCGGGCCGAGGCCGACCAGAACCGGCTCCCCGTCGACGAACGCCCGGCTGATCGCCACGTGCCCGGCGACCATGCCGTCGACCTCCGCCACGAGGCAGCACTCGAGCACGAGGTCGCCGTCGGCGCGCAGGCCGTCGACGAGGTCCGCCTCGAGGACGCCCTGACGCGCTGGGGCGCCCGCGGTGGCCGGCTTCGCGAAGGCTGCGAGGTGGACCGTGCGGATCGCGTCGGCGTCGGTGGGCAGCTCACGGCGGATCAGCATGCGGCCGACCCTAGCCACGCGCCCGCCCCTGCTGCCTCCCGATTTCCCCGTCACGCCATACGCCGGTCGCACGAAGCTTTCCAGCCCGTCCCACAGGCGGCGGCTCGGTGAGGGTGGTCAGGAAGCGTCGGCGGCGGTGGGGAGGGGCTCGAAGGCCGGCGGAGCGGACTCGTAACCCTCGGCGGCGACGAGGTAGCCGTCGGCGTCCAGGGTCACCGGGATGGGGTCGGTGATCTCGAAACCGTCCAGGCCCCGCGGCTCGACGTTGCGGAAGCCGACCATGGCCCACGACCCGTCCCGGCGCTGCACCAGCGGCGCGGCGAACAGGTCCGGCTCTACCACGAAGGGTCGGGCGGCATCGACGTCCCAGGGACCGAGTGGACCCGGGCCGGGCACCGACCACGTGCAGTACTCCCCGCTGCGGGCCTTGCGCTCGGCGGTCATCTCCTGTGGGTGGCAGGTGAACACCAGCACCCAGCGACCGTCGACCTGCTTGTCCTGCAACACCTCCAGCTGCCCGAACCCGGCGCCCGGCTCGCACAGGGGCGGCTGCAGCGTCCACGTCTCGAGGTCGGGGCTCGTGGCGTGGGCGACGACGCCGTCGTCGTTCCTGGCAGCCTCCCGGGCCCGGGCGGAGAGCAGCAGGTGCCAGCCGTCGCCCCGGGCATCGGCGAAGACGAGGGGGTCGCGCCAGGTCTCGCTCGAGCCCTCGAGGTCGGGACCCTGGGTCGGCGCCGGGGTGTTGGCGAGGTTCTTGTACCAGCGCCCGTCGACGCGCACCGCGGGCTCGGAGGACACCCGTTCCCAGTGGTAAAGGTCGTCGGAGACGGCCGACCCCACCCGCTGGTCGTAGACGTGGTGTCCGGCGGTCGACACGGCGGTGTAGAACATCCGCCAGCGGTCGCCGTCGCGGACGACCGAGCCGGTCCAGATGGCCAGGTCGTCGAACCCTGCCTGCGCCGGCCCGAAGCACTCGCCCAGGTAGTCCCAGGTCACCAGGTCGAGCGAGGTCGCGTGGCCCACGGTGGCGGCGGTGTGCCGCTTGCCCGGGTCCACCAGCGACCTCGGCGCCTGGAGGAAGAAGAGGTGGTAGAGCTCGCCGTCGTCGGCGATCCAGGAGTCCCAGACCCAGTGGTCTTCGAGCCGCAGCATGCGCCGAGTGTGGCAGTCCTGCGGCGCCCTGGCACGGCCTTGACCGTAGGTCGGTCAGACCTGACCGCAGGTCGGTCAGATCCCGTCGACCGTCCCGCCGGCTCGCCAGTACCGGCCGTCGCGCCGGTCCATGAACCCCTCTTCCACGAGGTACCGACGCAACGCGGCGACGTCGGCGTGGAAGGGACGGAGCCGGGCGTTGACGTCGGTCTCCTCGTACACCTCGCCGACGGCGAACTCCTGCGCGATGAGGTCGAGCACCACGAGCCGCTTGGTGATCTTCGTCGGGATCGACACGAGGCTGCCGTCCTCGCGGACGAAGGCGCGCAGCACGGCGTCACGATGCGCAAGGGCGTCCTGCAGGGCTGGCCGGTCCATGCCCACCACTCTAGGAAGAAGTCACGCGAGGCGTTCGCGCAGCGCCAGCACCGCCTGTGCCGTGGCGACCGGCTCGGCGAGCAGGTGCAGGTGGTGGCCGTCGAGGACGTGGACCGGCCACCCGGCGGCGCGGGCGAAGGTGAGCTCCGCTGCATACGTCCCACCGAACCCGAGGTATGCCGCGGGCCGCTCCTCCCAGCGCGCGGGCACCTGCACGGGGGTCGTGAAGTAGGCGGCGGGGAGACGGGGCGCGGCGGCGGTCACGCGCCTCTGCCAGTCGACGGAGGGAAACATCGGGCCGATGTCGGCGGGGTCCCACCACAGCGGCCAGGGCGGCAGGAGACCGTCCTCCTGTGGCAGGCCGGCCAGGAGCTCACCGAACTGCGGTGGCGCGAGGAGGGTGGTGGATGCGCGCTCCAGCGGCAGCGCGGCATCGACGAGGACCACCGGCACCGGGACCTCGGCGCACAGCGCGGGCACGAGGTAACCGGCGTTGCTGTGCGCGACCAGCGTCGTGGCACCGCTGGCGTGCAGCTGGTCGACGAACGCCGACAGCACCACCGCCGGGCTCAGCGGGCCGTCGGGGAGCTCGGCCACGCGCGCCCGCACGCCGTGCTCGTCCAACGCCGCCGCGAGCGGGAGGTAGGCAGCGGGGCCGAGCAGCGGACTCGGCAGCACCAGGGCGTCGGAGGGCACGACCGGCACGTTAGCCGCGGCGGGACGGAGGCGGTGGCTACCTCGCGGCGGTGAGGATCTCGGCGCCGTCGTCGGTGATGGCGATGGTGTGCTCGCTGTGGGCCGTCCGGCACCCGGTGGCGCTGCGCAGCGTCCAGCCGTCGTCATCGGTGACGAGGTCGGCGGTGTCGGCCATGACCCAGGGCTCCAGGGCCAGCAGCAGCCCGGGGCGCAGCACGTAGCCCCGGCCGGGCCGGCCGGTGTTGGACACGTGCGGGTCCTGGTGCATCGTCGACCCGACGCCGTGGCCACCGAACTCGGTGTTGATGAGATAGCCCGCCTCGCGCAGGCTCGAGCCGATGGCGTGGGAGATGTCGCCGACGCGGGCGCCTGGTCCGGCTGCAGCGATCCCTGCGGCCAGGGCGCGTTCGGTGGCATCGATCATGGCGACGCTCTCGGTGGGCCTCGAGCTGCCGACGACGAAGCTGATGGCGGAGTCGGCGACGACCCCGTCCTTGGACACGGCGAGGTCGAGGGAGAGCAGGTCGCCCTCGGCGAGCCGGTGGTCGCGGGGCAGCCCATGGAGCACCGCGTCGTTGACCGACGTGCAGATGTAGTGGCCGAACGGGCCGCGCCCGAAGGACGGCTCGTAGTCGACGTAGCAGGAGACCGCCCCGGCCTGCAGGATCATCGCCTTGGCCCACCGGTCGATGTCGAGCAGGTTGGCGCCCACCGTGGTGCGGCCCTTGAGCGCCTGCAGGATGTCGGCGACGAGGGACCCTGCCTGCCTCGCCCGGGACAGCTCGGCCGGGGTCATGATCTCGATCATGCGACGCCTCTCTCGGATCGTGCGATAACTATCCCGGCAATGGTATCCCGGTACTACAATCCCGGACATGGTCAGGTTGCCGCTCACTGCCGAAGATGTCGAGCGTGGACAGCGGCTCGGCGCGCTGCTGCGCCGCGCGAGGGGCCAGCGGTCGATGCTCGAGACCGCGCTCGAGGCCGGGGTCTCGCCCGAGACGCTCCGCAAGATCGAGACCGGGCGCGTCGCGACTCCTGCGTTCCCCACCGTCGCCGCGATCGCCGGGGTGGTCGGCCTGTCGCTCGACGCCGTGTGGGCCGAGGTCAACCATCAGCGCCCTGCTGGGTAGCCCTGGCGAAACCCGCTTGAAACACTTGCTTGGTCTACTGACTCCCGACGGGCCCAGCGCCCACAGCCGAGTCCCAACCCAGCACCCGACCAGGAGGCTGCCGTGCACCTGTCCCCCGCGGACACCGAGAAGCTGCTGCTGTCCGTCGCTGGCATGGTCGCCCGGGACCGGCTCGCCCGTGGCGTGCTCCTCAACCACCCCGAGTCGGTGGCCCTGCTGTCGACCTGGGTGATCGAGCGTGCGCGGGAGGGAGCCCTCGTCGCCGACCTGATGGAGCAGGGTCGCGACGTCCTGCGCCGCGAACAGGTCATGGAGGGCGTGCCGGAGATGATCGCCGACGTGCAGGTCGAAGCGACCTTCCCCGACGGCCGCAAGCTCGTCACCCTGCACCACCCGATCGCCTGAGCACGTCGCGGGCCGTGAACCCCAAGACCCCCTGAGCCATTCGCCGAGAGCAGGAGTTCCGTTGAGCAGCAACACTTCCGGTCCGGGCGCCATCCGGGTGAAGCCGGGGACGGTGACCATCAACGCCGACCGCACCGACACCGAACGCCTCACGCTCGTCATCGTCAACACCGGAGACCGGCCGGTACAGATCGGGTCGCACCTGCACCTGCCCGACGGCAACGCGGCCCTCGACTTCGACCGCAGCGCCGCCCACGGGTTCCGCCTCGACATCCCCAGCGGGACCTCGGTGCGGTTCGAGCCGGGCGTCAGCCGCGAGGTCGCCGCGGTGGCGCTGAAGGGCCGCCGACGGGTGCCGGGCCTGCAGGTGGACGGCCGCACCGACGGTCGGCTCGACTCGGCCGGCGAGGGAGGTGCCCTCGATGGCTGACCTTGACCGCGAGCGGTACGCCGCGCTGTACGGCCCCACGACCGGCGACCAGGTCCGCCTCGGCGACACCGACCTGTGGGTCGAGATCGAGGACGACCTCACCTTCGGCGGTGAGGAGGCCGTCTTCGGCGGCGGGAAGTCGATCCGCGAGTCGATGGCACAGGGCCTGCGCACCAACGCCGACGGGGCGCTGGACACCGTCATCACCAACGCGATCGTGCTCGACCACTGGGGCGTCGTGCGGGCCGACGTCGGCATCAGGGGCGGGCGGATCGTGGCCCTGGGTCGCAGCGGCAACCCCGACATCGCCGACGGCGTCCACCCCGACCTCGAGATCGGCCCGGGCACCGACGTCATCTCCGGCGAGGGCCGCATCCTCACCGCCGGCGGCATCGACCTGCACGTCCACTTCCTGTCCACCAGCCAGGTCCACGAGGCACTGGCCGCCGGTCTGACAACCCTCGGCGGCGGCGGCACCGGTCCGTCGGAGGGCTCCAAGGCCACCACGGTCACCCCCGGCCCGTGGCACCTGCAGTCGGTGCTGCGCGGGCTCGACCACCTGCCCGTCAACGTGCTCCTCATGGGCAAGGGCAACACCGTGAGCGCGGCCGGGCTGCGCGAGCAGGCGCTGGCCGGCGCGGCGACATACAAGGTGCACGAGGACTGGGGCAGCACCCCGGGGGCCATCGACGCGGCACTGCGGGCCGCCGACGAGTTCGGGCTGCAGGTGACGTTGCACAGCGACAGCCTCAACGAGGCCGGCTACGTCGACTCGACGCTGCGGGCGATCGGCGGGCGGAGCATCCACGCGTTCCACACCGAGGGCGCCGGCGGCGGGCACGCGCCCGACATCATCACCATCGCGAGCCACGCCAACGTCCTGCCCGGCTCGACCAACCCGACGCTGCCCCACACGGTCAACACCGTCGCCGAGCACCTCGACATGCTCATGGTCTGCCACCACCTCAACCCGGCCGTGCCCGAGGACCTGGCCTTTGCCGAGAGCAGGATCCGCGCGACGACCATCGCCGCCGAGGATCTGCTGCACGACCTCGGGGCGCTGTCGATGACGAGCTCGGACGCGCAGGCGATGGGCCGCATCGGCGAGGTCGTCACCCGCACCTGGCAGGTGGCGCACGTGATGAAGGCGAGGTATGGCGCGCTCGGCGCGAGCCTGCCCGCCGACAACGAGCGGGCCCGCCGCTACGTCGCCAAGTACACGATCAACCCCGCCATCGCGCACGGCATCGACCACGAGGTCGGCTCGGTCGAGCCCGGCAAGCTCGCGGACCTCGTGCTGTGGGACCCGAAGTTCTTCGGGTGGCGCCCCGACCTCGTCATCAAGGCGGGCGCGATCGTGTATGCCGCCCTGGGCGACCCGAACGCATCGATCCCCACCCCGCAGCCGGTGCTCATGCGACCAGCGCTCGTGGGTGAGGGTGGTGCGGGGGCCGACCGCTCGCTGACGTTCGTGGCCCCGGCCGCGCTCGACGCCGGGCTGGCCGAGACGCTCGGCCTCCGGAGCACCCTCGTGGGTGTGCGCCCGACCCGCGACGTCACCAAGGCCCACATGGTCAACAACAGCGCCACCCCGGCGATCGAGGTCGACCCCGAGTCGTTCGAGATCCGCGTCGAGGGCGAGGTCGTCACGCCCTCGCCGGCTACGGAACTGCCCTTGGCCCAACGGTATTCGCTGTTCTGATGACGCCCGATATGCCACCCGAGATCCACCCCGAGTTCGCCTCGATGCTGCTGGCTGACGGCCGCCTGCCGGTGGGCGGCCACACCCAGTCCTCCGGTCTCGAGCCGGCACTGCTGGGTGGGCTGGCCGAGGGCGACATCCCGGCGCTGGTGCAGACCCGCCTCCGCACGGTGGTGCGGGTCGAGGCGGCGGTCGCGGTGGTCTCCCGGCACCACGTCCTCGCCGGTCTCCCGCTCGAGCCCGTCCAGGACGCCTGGGCCGCAAGGACGCCGAGCGAGGTCGCCCGCGCGGCGTCGGTCGCCGTGGGCCGGGGCCAGCGAAGGCTGACGTTGCGGCTGTGGCCCGGTTCGGGAGCGGCAACGTCGCTCGACGCCCTCGGCACCCCGGCCCGCCCCGTCGCCGTCGGGGCGATGGCCGCAGCGGCTGGCCTGGACGCCGCCCGCACAGCGCGACTCGTGGCCTACGACGACGTGCAGACGCTGTGCGCCGCCGCCCTCAAGCTCTGCCCGCTCGACCCCGCCGACGCCACGGCGTGGCTGCTCGACGCGGGCTCTGCCGTCGAGGAGGTCGTCGGTGCGGTCGCACACCTGACCGAGCCCAGCGGCATACCCGCTCCGGCTGCGCCGCTGCTCGAGCAGTGGGCGCACCACCACCCGACCCACTCCCGGAGGTTGTTCAGTGCCTGAGGTCAGCCCGTCCACCCCCCGCGCCCTGCGCCTCGGCGTCGCCGGGCCCGTCGGCACCGGCAAGTCCTCGCTCATCGGGATGCTGTGCCGCGAGCTCGGCGACACCCTCGAGCTCGGCGTCATCACCAACGACATCTACACCGACGAGGACGCCCGGATGCTGCGCGCCGCCGGGGTGCTCGACCCCGAGCGGATCCGTGCAGTCGAGACCGGCGCGTGCCCGCACACCGCGATCCGTGACGACGTCAGCGCCAACCTGCTGGCCGTCGAGGACCTCGAGGCCGACTTCGCGCCGCTGGACCTCGTGCTCGTGGAGTCCGGTGGCGACAACCTCACCGCGACGTTCTCGCCGGCGCTGGTCGACGCGCAGCTGTTCGTGCTCGACGTCGCCGGTGGCGGTGACGTCGTGCGCAAGGGCGGCCCCGGCATCTCCCGCGCCGACCTGCTCGTGGTCAACAAGACCGACCTCGCGCCCCATGTCGGGGTCGACGCCGAGCTCATGGCGCGTGAGGGTCGCGAGGCGCGCGACGGTCGTCCCGTGATCGCGCTGTCGCGCACCGACCCCGACTCGATCGCCGCGCTGCGGACCTGGGTGCTCGGCGTCCTGGAGCAGCACCGCAGCGGTGGGCACACCCCGGTCGATCCCGGCCCCATGGCGCCGCACTCGCACGCGGAGCCCGACGCCCAGCACGCGCACGCCGGTGGTGAGGGTGCCCACACGCACTGAGGTCCGCACCGCCCGGGTAGCCCTCCTCCCCGACGCCGGTGGGCAGGCCCGGCTCGACCTGCGCGGCGGACTGGTCAGCCCCCGCGTGGTGCGCCAGGGCGCGGCGAGCGCCGAGGTCGCGCTCATCGCCACCACCGCGACCCTGCTCGGTGGGGACGAGCTGCGGCTGTCGGTCGAGGTGGGCCCCGGCCTGCGGCTGGACCTGCGCGACGTCGCCGGCACCGTGGCCTACCACGGCCGCGGACAGGGCTGCCTGGTCGCGGTGTCCCTGACCGTCCACCCCGGCGCCGTCCTCGTCTGGTCCGGCGAGCCCCTCGTCGTGTGTGACGGCGCGCAGGTGGTCCGCACCCTCGACGTCGAGGTGGCCGACGCGGGGCGGCTCCTGTTGCGGGACCGGGTCGCTCTCGGCCGCACCGGCCAGGCCGGCGGCGACCTCACCTGTCGAACGACCATGACGTACGGCGCGCGTCCGGCCCTCGTCGAGGAGCTCACCCTGGGCGCCCGGTCGCGGACCGGGGCGGGCGTCCTCGGTGGCGCCCGGGTCGTCGACTCGGTCACCGCCCTCGGCTGGCGGCCCGCAGACACGCGGGCGGCGGACAGCGAACCCGGCACCGCGCCGTACGCCCGCGCCGATGGCGCGGGACGCCGCGGCGCCGCGGTGTTCACCCTCCACGAGCCGGGGGCACTCGCCCGGCAGGTGGTGACGGACGCGCACGCCTCGGCGCTCCCACACACCTGGGCCCGATGGACCGCGGAACTGCCGTCCCTTTGACGGAGGAGCAGCCTCGGCGCCCCGCGTAGCGTGGCGAGACCACCAGCCGAAGGGAGTCACCATGGCCCAGTTCATGGATGTCCACACCAACATGCCCGGGGTCACGCCAGAGGCGCTGCTCGAGGCGCACCGGGCCGACCTCGCGATCCAGGGCGAGGAGTCCGTGGACTTCAAGCAGGCCTGGGCCGATCCGAAGACGGGCCACGTCTTCTGCCTGTCGGAGGGCCCGGACCGTGAAGCCGTCCAACGCATCCACGAGCGGGCCGGGCACCCCTACGACGAGATCCACGAGATCACCGTCACCGCCTGAGCCAAGCTCCACCCATAACTGCGTGTTACCCGTCTCAAAAGCAGGGTGGGCGGGTTGCCCTGACCTGTGCCGACGTACGATGGATTGACAGGCTGCGCTTCGCGTCGTCCGTGAGCCCACCGGCGCCGGACCGGCCGCGGCGACAGTCCTCCAGAACTGTTCGTCCACGACCGTCAGGACCGTATGAGCAGCAAGACCGTCGAGAAGCTGGACCGCGTCGTCATCCGCTTCGCCGGGGACTCCGGCGACGGCATGCAGCTGACCGGTGACCGCTTCACGTCCGAGACCGCGGCGCTGGGCAACGACCTGTCCACGCTGCCCAACTTCCCCGCCGAGATCCGCGCGCCCCAGGGGACGCTGCCGGGCGTCTCGAGCTTCCAGCTGCACTTCGCCGACCACGACGTGCTCACTCCCGGCGACGCCCCCGACGTCCTCGTCGCGATGAACCCTGCCGCCCTCAAGGCCAACCTGCGCGACCTGCCGCGCGGCGCGACGATCATCGCCAACACCGACGAGTTCTCCAAGCGCAACCTCGGCAAGGTCGGCTACACCACCAACCCGCTCGAGGACGGCTCGCTCGAGTCGTGGCACGTCCACCAGGTGGCCCTGACGTCGATCACCGTCGAGGCCCTGGCCGAGTTCGACTCCCTGTCCCGCAAGGACAAGGAGCGTGCGAAGAACATGTTCGCGCTCGGGCTGCTGTCCTGGATGTACCACCGCCCGACCAGCGGCACCGAGAACTTCCTGACCAAGAAGTTCGGCGCGAAGCCCGACATCCTCGCCGCCAACCTCGCCGCTCTCAAGGCCGGGCTGAACTACGGCGAGACGACCGAGGACTTCGCGGTCTCCTACGAGATCGCCCCCGCGCCGATGGCCCCCGGGACCTACCGCAACATCACGGGCAACATCGCCCTCGCCTACGGGCTGGTCACCGCCTCCCACCGCGCCAAGGTGCCGTTGCTGCTCGGGTCCTACCCGATCACGCCGGCCTCCGACATCCTGCACACCCTCTCGGGGCTCAAGCGCTACGGCGTGACGACCCTGCAGGCCGAGGACGAGATCGCGGGCATCGGTGCGGCACTGGGTGCCTCGTTCGGTGGAGCGATCGGCGTGACGACCACGTCCGGCCCCGGCGTCGCCCTGAAGTCCGAGACGATCGGCCTCGCCGTGTCGCTCGAGCTGCCCCTGGTCATCGTCGACGTGCAGCGTGGCGGCCCCTCGACCGGCCTGCCGACCAAGACCGAGCAGTCCGACCTGCTGCAGGTCATGTTCGGCCGCAACGGCGAGTCGCCTGTCCCGGTCATCGCGCCCCAGTCCCCCGCCGACTGCTTCGACGCCGCGCTCGAGGCGGTGCGGATCGCCACCGCATACCGCACTCCCGTGTTCATCCTCTCCGACGGCTACCTCGCCAACGGTTCCGAGCCGTGGTCGCTGCCGAGCGTCGCCGAGCTGCCCGACCTCACCGTCGAGTTCGCGTCCGAGCCGAACGCCGTGGACGACAAGGGCGAGCCGGTCTTCCACCCGTTCCTGCGCGACCCGGCGACCCTGGCCCGCCCGTGGGCGGTCCCCGGCACCGCCGGCCTCGAGCACCGCATCGGCGGCATCGAGAAGGCCGACGTCACCGGCAACATCTCCTACGACCCCGACAACCACGACCTCATGACCCGGCTGCGCGCCGGCAAGGTCGAGCGCATCGCCGACACCATCGGTGACCTCGAGGTCGACGACCCGGGCGGTGACGCGTCGGTCCTCGTGCTCGGCTGGGGGTCGACCTACGGCCCGATCGCGGCGGCGGTACGCAGCGTGCGCAACACCGGTGCGAAGGTCGCCCGGGCGCACCTGCGCCACCTCAACCCCTTCCCCGCCAACACCGGCGAGGTGCTGCGCCGGTACGACCGCGTGCTCGTGCCCGAGATGAACATGGGCCAGCTCGCGATGCTGCTGCGCGCCAAGTACCTCGTCGACGTGCACTCGTTCACCCAGGTGCGCGGCCTGCCCTTCACGACGGTCGAGCTCGCCGACGCCATCGTCGGCCTCGGCGCGGACGACGACGCGCAGACCGCCCCCGAGACCGTCACCAGCCAGAGAGGCCCCGCATGAGCACCGACCTCGGTATGCCGTCCACGGGAGTCCCGCACGGGACCGCCGGCGTCCCGCGCCTCGCCGAGGACGCGACCGCCCAGACCAAGAAGGAGTTCACCTCCGACCAGGAGGTGCGCTGGTGCCCCGGCTGCGGCGACTACGCGATCCTCGCCGCCGTGCAGGGGTTCCTGCCCGAGCTCGGCCTCAAGCGGGAGAACATCGTCTTTGTCTCCGGCATCGGCTGCTCGTCGCGGTTCCCCTACTACCTCGACACCTACGGCATGCACTCGATCCACGGGCGTGCGCCCGCGATCGCGACCGGCCTCGCGACCAGCCGCCGGGACCTGTCGGTGTGGGTCGTCACCGGCGACGGTGACGCCCTGTCGATCGGGGGCAACCACCTGATCCACGCGCTGCGCCGCAACGTCAACATGACGATCCTGTTGTTCAACAACCAGATCTACGGCCTGACCAAGGGCCAGTACTCGCCGACGTCGGAGGTCGGCAAGGTCACCAAGTCGACGCCGATGGGCTCGGTCGATCACCCGTTCAACCCGGTCTCGCTGGCGCTCGGCGCCGAGGCGACGTTCGTGGCGCGGACGATGGACTCCGACCGCAAGCACCTCACGGGCATCCTCAAGGCTGCTGCCGCCCACCGCGGCACCGCGCTCGTGGAGATCTACCAGAACTGCCCGATCTTCAACGACGGCGCCTTCGACCTCATCAAGGACCGCAGCCAGCAGGAGGCGCGGATCGTGCACCTCGCCGACGGCGAGCAGGTGCAGGTCGGCCCCGAGGGCGACCGTCAGGTGCTCGTCCGTGGCGCGGCCGGCTCGATGCAGTTCGTCCCCGAGTCCGAGGCCGGCGACCGCGAGATCGTGGTGCACGACGCCACCGCGGGCGACCCGACCCAGGCGTTCGCGCTCTCACGCCTGGACTCGCCGCAGATGACGCACGTCCCCATGGGCATCTTCCGCAACGTCGTCCGCCCGACCTACGACGACCTGGTGCGCGCCCAGGTGGATGCCGCCGTCGACACCGCCGGTGGCCCGGCGACCGACGCCGACCTCGATGCCCTCATCCAGGGACGCGACACCTGGACCGTGGCCTGACCAGGGCCGGGGCAGCTCCCACCCCCGACCACGACGAGACCCGGCGTGGCTCGATCCAAGGATTGCTCGCCTACGCCGTCTGGGGCCTGTTCCCCCTCTACTTCGCAGCGCTCAAACCCGCCGGCGCGTGGGAGATCCTCGCCCACCGCATCCTGTGGACGCTGCTGCTGTGCGCGGCCATCCTGCTCGTGCGCCGCGACCTCGCGTGGATGCGCCAGCTCTGGCAGCGGCCACGTCTGGGCCTCGGCGTCACTGCCGCAGCGCTGCTCATCGCCGTCAACTGGGTCGTGTACGTCGCTGCGGTGCTGGGTGGACACACGACCGAGGCCGCGCTCGGGTACTTCCTCAACCCGTTGGTCACGGTGGCCCTCGGTGTCTTCGTCCTGAAGGAGCGGCTGCGCCCCCTGCAGTGGGTGGCCGTCGGCATCGGTGCCGCCGCGTTCGTCTTCCTGTCGGTGGCGGCCGGATCCCCTCCGGTGATCGCCATCACCCTGGCGCTGTCGTTCGGGCTCTACGGCCTGGTGAAGAAGAAGGTCGGGGTGTCGCTGCAGGCCATGCACTCCCTGACGGCCGAGACAGCCGTCCTCGCGCCCATCGCTGCGGTGATGCTCGTCGTCCTCACGCTCCGGGGCGAGACCACGTTCACCACCGAGGGCGCCGTACACACCACCCTGCTCGTGGCTGCCGGAGCCGCGACCGCCGCGCCGCTGCTGCTGTTCGCCGGCGCCGCCCGCCGGGTGCCGCTGGTGACGATCGGTCTGCTGCAGTTCATCACCCCGGTGCTGCAGCTGCTGTGCGGCGTGCTGCTCCTGCACGAGCACATGACGCCGAGCCGGTGGGTCGGGTTCGGGATCGTCTGGGTCGCCCTCGCCGTGCTCACGGTCGACTCGCTGCGCCACCTCCCTCGCCGGGCGCCCACACCGGTCGCTGTGCCCTCCTAGGCCTTCGGGACGTGGTGGCCGGTGCCACCGTCGATGAGCTCGCGGATGATGTCGGCGTGCCCGGCATGGCGGACGGTGTCCTCGATCATGTGGACCAGGACCCAGCGCATGCTGACCGTGGTGCCGGCGTATGACGTGCCGACGGCCTCGAGCCCGAGCTCGCGGACGGCGGCATCTGCCGCGGCCCACGACCGCCGGTAGAAGTCGACGATCCCTTGGGTCGTCTCCCCCGGCGCGGCGCGCATGTCGGCCTCGAGGTCCTGGGAGAGGTCGGTCAGGGGCTCGTGGGGCCGGCCGAAGGTCTCGCAGAACCAGCCGTACTCGGAGTTGGCCAGGTGCTTGACCAGACCGACGAGGGTCGTGCCGCTGGGCACCAGCGCTCGCCGTTGCTCCTCGTCGGTCAGGCCTTCGAGCTTCCAGAGCATGACGTCGCGGTGGCTCTGCAGCGCCGCCAGCAGGATCGTCGTCTCGTCACCGGTGCGCGGTTCGTCGCTTGCCACGACCGCAGGCTAGTCGCCCAGGAGGTGGCGCACGTGGGCGTTGGTGAAGGTGCGGTCGGGGTCGAGCCGGTCACGCACCATACGGAAGTCGTCGAAGCGGGGGTAGAGCGGGCGCAGGCGGTCGGCACCCAGGGTGTGCAGCTTGCCCCAGTGCGGGCGGCCGGCGTGCTCGGCGACGATCGCCTCGAAGGCCGCGAACACTCCCCCGTCGTCCATGCGGTGGTACTGGTGCACGGCGACGTAGGCGTTGTCGCGCTCGTGGGCCGTCGAGAGCCAGATGTCGTCGGCCCCGGTGAACCGCAGCTCGACGGGGAACGGCAGCGCGACATCGTGGCGGTCGATCCAGGCGCGCAGGGCGGCGACGACGGGGCCGACGGAGGCCAGCGGCACGGCGTACTCCGACTCGCGGAACCGGACCCGGCGCGGTGAGCAGAACACCTTCCAGGAGTCGTCGGTGAACTCGCGGGCCGACAGCGCGCGGGCCGCCACCTGGGCGGTCCCCGGGACGCTGCGCGGCCACCGGGTGCCGACCCGGTTGACGAGCTCGAAGAACCCGTTGGCCAGGACGTCGTCGTCCAGTGCCGCTCGCCACCGCGGCAGCGGCCGCCCCGGGTCGTCGGGCCCCACGTCGTCGTTGTGCTTGACCAGGACCCGTGAGGTGTGGGGGAACCAGTGCATGTCCACGTGGTCGTGGGCCTCGACGTCCTCGGCGACCGTCGACAGCACGTGCGTGAGGTCGGCGCTGAACTCCCGGGCCCGGATCCGGAAGGCCGGCACGCACTGCAGCTCCACCTCGGTCACCACGCCGAGCGCCCCGAGGCCGACCCGGGCCGCGCCGAAGACCTCGGGCTCGGTGTCGGCAGAACACCGCAGCAGCGACCCGTCGGCCAGCGCGAGCGTCAGCCCCGACACCGCCGAGGCGATCCCCTGCCGGCGCAGACCGGAGCCGTGGGTGCCCGTGGCGATGGCCCCGCTGATCGTCTGCCGGTCGATGTCACCGAGGTTGGGCAGCGCGAGGCCGAGCGCCTGCAGGGCGGGGTTGAGCACGTGCAGCGGGGTGCCCGCTCCCACCGTGACCCGGCCCGTGGCGGCGTCGAAGGCCGTGATCCCCGTGAGGTGGTCCAGGCGCAGCTGCACGCCGTCGGTGACCGCGACGGGCGTGAAGGAGTGCCCCGAGCCCACCGCCCTGACCGGTATGCCGCGGGCGCGGCTGCGCGCCAACGTCGCCCGGAGCTCGTCGACGTCGCGGGGCAGGGCGACCTCGGCCGGGCGGCAGGTCTGGTTGCGGCCCCAGTTGGTCCACGTGGTCTCGGTGGGGCTCACCCGAAGTTCCGTCCCTCGCCGCGGTAGGTCGGCACCGTCTCCACGAGGTCGGTGCCGCTGACGAGGTGCAGGGCGTTGAAGCGTTCGCACAGCTCTCCGGCCTTGGCGTGCCGGAACCACACGCGGTCACCGACCTGCAGGGCTCGGGCGCCCCTGCCCCGCAAGGGGGTCTGCACCTCGCCTGCACCCTCGCGCTTGACCAGCCGCAGGTCACGGTGACCGAACAGGGCAGGCAGCCGCTCCCACCCGGGCGGCCCCGACGCGATGAACCCTCCCCCGGACACGGTGACGAACCCCGGTCCCGGCCGCCGCGTGACTGCCAGGGCGAAGGCCGCCGCAGGTCTGGGGCTGAAGGCGTCGTAGCCGTCGAACAGGGTCGGCCCGTAGAGCCCGGACCCGGCAGCGACCTCGGTGACGGCCGGGTCGAGCGCGGTCAGGTGGACCGAGCCCGTGCCGCCGCCGTTGACGAACTCCAGCGGGGCCACCTCCCTGACCGCGGCGACGACGGCCCGGCGGCGGGTCAGGAGGGACTCGGACGAGCGGGCCTTGACGAACCGCACCGCCGGCGAGCTGTCGGGGAGGCCCGCGATCTGCGCGTCGTAGAACATCAGCCCCACCACGGACAGACCCGCTGCAGCAGCGGCCCGCGCGACGACCACAGCGTCCTCGGGACTGCGCACGGGGGAACGCCGCACGCCGATGTGGACCGGCCCGACCCGCAGCGAGGCGTCGACGTCGATGGCGACGCGCAGCCCGTGCGGCCGCTCAAGGGCGGCGAGCATCCGCACGTGGTCGAGCGAGTCGACGGTCAGCGTCACCTGGCTGGCGGCCCAGCCGTCCCGGGCCAGCTCGGCCAGCGCGAGCACGTCGACGCTCGGGTAGGCGACGAAGACGTCCTCCAGCCCGGAGCCGACCAGCCAGCACGCCTCTCGGACGGAGTAGGCCATCACCCCGGCGAAGCCGGGCCGCGCCAGGGCCCGTTGCAGCAGCGGCCGGCACCGCACCGACTTGGACGCGACGCGGATGGGCACTCCGCGCGCCCGACGCACGAGGTCGTCGGCGTTGGCGTCGAAGGCATCGAGGTCGACCACGGCCAGCGGTGCGGGGAGCCCGGCTGTGGCCGCGCCCCACGCGGCGGTGATCTCAGCGGGATCGACATCCTGCTGGACGTCCCGGCGCGAGCTCACGAGCCGACCCTATCGGCCAACCCGTGCGTGGGCGGGTGGGTCAGCCGACGCGGGTGACGACGCTCGTCGCCAGCGCGGCCAGGGCGGACTTGGCCTCGCTGCTGGGCAGGGCATCCAGCGCGGCGGTCGCCTCGGCGGCCACGGCATTGGTCCTCTCCTGCGCGCGGTCCATCGCGGGGTGCACGCGCAGCAGGGCCAGTGCCTCGGCGAGCGACGCGTCGTCCTTGAGCTCGGACCTCAGCAGCTCCTGCAGCCGCGCGTCGGCCGGGTCGGTCGAGGCCAGGGCGTAGAGGACCGGCAGGGTCTGCTTGCCCTCGCGCAGGTCGGTGCCCGGCGTCTTGCCGGTCTCCTCGGGGTCCGAGGCGATGTCGATGAGGTCGTCGGCGAGCTGGAACGCCATACCGAGCCGCTCGCCATACTCCCGCAGCGTCTCGGTGGTCTCGGCGTCGCACCCGCTGAACATCGCGCCGTAGCGGGCTGCGGTGGCGATGAGGACGCCGGTCTTGTCGGCGAGCACCTGGAGGTAGTAGTCGGTGGCGTCGACACCGTCGGGGGCGCGGCGGGTGTCGCGGATCTGGCCCGAGCAGAGCCGGATGAAGGTGCGGGCCTGGATCTTCACGGCCTCGGGACCGAGGTCGGCGATGATCGAGGACGCGGTGCCGAAGAGCAGGTCACCGACGAGGATGGCCGTGGAGTTGTCGTACTTCGCGTTGGCGCTGGGGGCGCCGCGGCGCATGTCCGCCTCGTCCATGACGTCGTCGTGGTACAGCGAGGCGAGGTGCGTCAGCTCCACCCCCGTGGCCGCCGCGATGACGTCGTCGTTGATCCCGGAGCCCACCTCGGACGCCAACAGGGTCAGCAGCGGCCGGAACCGCTTGCCGCCGGCCTCGGCGAGGTGGATGTTGGCACCGGCGATGAACTCGTCGTCGTGGTCGACCTCGCGACGCAGGAGCGCGTCGACGGCCGCGAGGCCCTCGACGAGCCGCTCGTTCAGCGCGTCGGACGTGGCGGGGAGGGCCAGGACCGGCGGCGTGGAGCCCGTGTGAGCGGAAGGGGTCATCGCACCAGGAACTGCGACGACCGCTCGGCGAGGTCGAGGACCTGTGCCGGCAGCACGCCGAGGACGAGCGTGACGAGCGTCCCGATGGTGATCGCCACGGTCAGGTAGGGCGACGCGGTCTGCGCGACGACGGCTTCGCCGGCCGGCGGCTCGGTGAAGTACATGAGCACGATGAGCCGGACGTAGACGAACGCCGTGATGACGCTGCAGAGCACACCGATGACGACCAGCCACACGCCAGCCTTGCCACCGAAGGCGACCGCGGGCGAGAACGCCGCGAACTTCGCGGTGAAGCCCGACGTCAGCGGGATGCCGGCGAAGGCGAGCAGGAGGAACGCGAAGACGCCCGCGACGACCGGGTGGTTGCGGCCCAGGCCGGCCCACTGCGACAGGTGCGAGGCCTCGGACCCGCCCTGGCGCACCATCGAGACGATGGCGAAGGCGGCGATCGTCATGAAGCCGTAGGCGACCAGGTAGAACATCGTGCCCGAGACGCCGGTGCGGTCGAAGGACAGCACCGCGACGAGGATGAACCCGGCGTGCGCGATCGAGGAGTAGGCAAGCAGTCGCTTCACGTCGGTCTGCGTGACCGACAGGACCGCGCCGACGATCATCGTCAGGGCCGCGACGGCGATGACCCCACCGCGCCAGTCCCAGCGGTTGGCGTCGATGCCGACGTAGACGATCCGCAGGATCGCGCCGAACGCGGCGACCTTGGTGCAGGCCGCCATGAAACCGGTGACGGGGGTCGGGGCACCCTGGTAGACGTCGGGCGTCCAGGAGTGGAAGGGCACGGCACCGACCTTGAACAGCAGGCCGACGAGCACGAACACCACACCGGGCAGGAGCAGGCCCTCGAGCTGGCCAGGGGCCGCCGTGACCGCCTTGGCGATGTCGGCGATGTAGATGGAGCCGGCGTAGCCGTAGAGCAGGGCGGCACCGAAGAGGAAGAACGCGGAGCTGAACGCGCCGAGCAGGAAGTACTTCAGCGAGGCCTCCTGCGACAGCAGACGGCGTCGACGAGCCAACCCGCTGAGCAGGTAGAGCGGCAGCGACAGGACCTCGAGCGCGACGAACATCGTCAGCAGGTCACCGGCCGCGGGGAAGAGCATCATGCCGAGGACCGCGAACAGCGTCAGCGGGAAGACCTCGCTGGTGGCCAGGCCGGCGCGCAGGGCAGCAGCCTCGTGCGGGGACCCGGGGACCGCTGCACCCATGGGGGTGAAGGCGTCTGCGCCCTGTCCGCCGAACTTCTCGGCCATGGTGAGGACGCCGAGGATCGACATCGCGAGGATCGCGCCCTGCAGGAACAACGACGGCCCGTCGATGATGACGGCCTGCGCGAGGGTTCCTCCACGGTTCGTGGCCTTGGTGGAGACCGTCACGAGGACGACCAAGGCGGCCACGAGGGTCACCAACGTCAACGCCACCTGGGTCGTGTGGCGGACCCGCCGCGGCGCGAACGCCTCGACGAGCACCCCCACGAGCGAGCCGGCGATGACGATGAGCATCGGGGCGATGGCGCCGTAGTTGACGTCGGCGGCCTGGAAGGCGGTCGCCAGCATCGGCGTGGACAGGACGGTCACGGCGGGCATTACTTCGTGCTCCCGTCAGCGGAGGTGGGGGCCGGGTCGGCGACACCGACGTAGCTCAGGGTCTTGGTGACTGCCGGGTTGAGGACGTCCAGGGCCAGGTTGGGGTAGAAGCCCAGCACGAGGAACGCGGCGATCAGCGGGGCCACGACGAACTTCTCGCGGAGCGTGATGTCGCGGACGGGTGCAGCCAGCTCAGGCTTGGGGCCGGTCATCATCCGCTTGTACATCAGCAGGATGTAGAGGGCCGCGAGGACGATGCCTGTCGTCGCGACGACCGCCGCGAACTTGTAGCGCTGGAACGTCCCCACGAGCACGAGGAACTCCGACACGAACGAGCTCAGACCCGGCAGTGCCAGACCCGACAGGCCCGCGACGAGGAACACCCCGGCGAGTCCGGGCGTCACGCGCTGCCAGCCACCGAAGTCGGGGATGCGCTTGCTGCCCCGTCGGGCGATCAGCATCGCGGCGATGAGGAACAGCGCTGCGGTGGAGAACCCGTGGTTGAGCATGTAGAGCGTCGACCCCGCACCACCGGTCGTGGTGACCGCGAAGATGCCCAGCACGATGAAGCCGAAGTGGCTGACCGAGGTGTAGGCGATCAGGCGCATCATGTCGGTCTGGCCGATCGCCAGCAGCGCGCCGTACAGGATCGAGATGACGGCGAGGGTGAGCACGACGGGCGTCGCCCACCGGCTGGCCTCCGGGAAGAGCTGGAGGCAGAAGCGGATCATGCCGTAGGTGCCGACCTTGTCGAGCACACCCACGAGGAGCACCGCGGTGGCAGGGCGGGCCTCGGTCGCGGCGTCGGGCAGCCAGGTGTGCACCGGCCACATCGGCGCCTTGACGGCGAAGGCGAAGAAGAACGCGACGAACATCAGGCGCTCGGGCGTGGTGCCGAGGTTCAGCCCGGTGAGCTTGGTGACGAGGAAGCCGTCCGCACCGCCGGGACCGTAGTGGTAGAGCGCCAGGACGCCCACGAGCATCACGAGCCCACCCGCGAGGGAGAACAGCAGGAACTTCACCGCGGCGTACTGGCGACGGGCGCCACCGTAGGAGCCGATGAGGAAGTAGACCGGGATGAGCATGGCCTCGAAGAAGACGTAGAACAGGAACACGTCGGTGGCGGCGAAGACGCCGACCATGAACGTCTCCAGCACCAGCATCAGCGCGAAGTAGTTCTTCTCGCGCTTGCCACCCTCGGGCACGTCGTTCCACGCCGCGAGGACGCACACCGGCGTGAGGATGACGGCCAGCAGGATCATGACCAGGGCGGTGCCGTCGACGCCGAGGGCGTAGGAGACGCCGAACTGCGGGATCCACTCGTGCTGCTCGGTGAGCTGGAACTGCGTCTTGGACGAGGTGGAGAACTGCAGCGCGGCAGCGACTCCCATCACCAACGTCACCAGCGAGAAGCCCAGCGCGACGTGCTTGGCACGGTCGGTCACCCCTGCCGGGAGGGCGGCCACGACGGCAGCACCAATGAGCGGGATCAACCCGATCACGGTCAGCCAGGGGAAGTTCGTCATCACTGGATCACCCACAGAGCACCGAGAATCACGACGACGCCGGCAAGCATCGTCAGGGCATAGGAACGTGCGAAGCCGTTCTGGAGGCGACGCAGGCGGCTGGACGTGCCACCGACGAGGGCGGCCAGGCCGCCGAACCCGCCGTCGATGCCGCGGTTGTCCGCGAACACGAGGGCACGGGTCAGGTGCAGGCCGGGGCGCATGAAGACACCTTCGTTGACGTCGTCCTGGTAGAGGTCACGGCGAGCGGCCCGCGTGGCGAGGGAGCCGGCCGGCTGGGCCTGCGGCACCTCGTCACGCCAGTAGCGCATCCACGCGAGGCCGATGCCCCCGATCACCAGCAGCAGGGTCAGGCCGGTGATCAGCGGGACGGACAGCACCGGGTGCTCCTCGCCGTGCGCCCCCACGACCGGCTCGAGCCAGTTCGTGAAGGTGCCACCGATGGACAGCACCAGGCCGAGCAGCGCGGAGCCGACGGCCAGCACCATCATCGGGACGGTCATGGTCAGCGGGGACTCGTGCGGGTGCACGTCCTCGGTCCAGCGCTTCTTGCCGTGGAAGGTCATGAAGAACAGGCGCGACATGTAGAAGGCGGTGATGCCGGCGCCGATGAGCGCGGTGAGGCCGAAGACCCACGGGCGCCAGCCCTCGCCGATGAACGCGGCCTCGATGATCTTGTCCTTGGACCAGAAGCCGGAGAACGGCGGGACACCCAGGATCGCGAGCCAGCCGAGGCCGAACGTCGCCCAGGTGATCTTCATGGCACCCGACAGCCCACCGAAGCGGCGCATGTCGACCTGGTTGTCCATGCCGTGCATGACCGAGCCGGCGCCGAGGAACATCCCGGCCTTGAAGAAACCGTGCGTGAGCAGGTGGAAGATCGCGAACGCGGCACCGACCGGGCCGAGGCCGGCGGCGAGCATCATGTAGCCGATCTGGCTCATGGTCGACGCGGCGAGGGCCTTCTTGATGTCGTCCTTGGCGCAGCCGACGACCGCACCGAAGAGCAGCGTGATCGCACCGACGATGACGACGACGAGCTGCGCGTTCGGGGCGTTGTCGAAGATGAAGCCGCTGCGCACCACGAGGTAGACGCCGGCGGTGACCATGGTCGCCGCGTGGATCAGCGCCGAGACGGGCGTCGGGCCGGCCATGGCGTCGCCGAGCCAGCTCTGCAGGGGGAACTGGGCGGACTTGCCGCAGGCACCCAGGAGCAGCATCAGGCCGATGGCCGTGAGGACGCCTTGGCCCGCGCTGCCCTTCGCGGCCTGTTCGACACCGGCGAAGGTCACGGTGCCGAAGGCGGCGAACATGATCATGATCGCGATGGACAGGCCGACGTCACCGACGCGGTTGACGACGAACGCCTTGTTGGCGGCGGTCGCATACGCGGGGTTGTGGTTCCAGAACCCGATGAGCAGGTAGGACGCGAGGCCCACACCCTCCCAGCCGACGTAGAGCAGCAGGTAGGAGTCGGACAGCACCAGCAGCAGCATCGCCGCCACGAACAGGTTGAGGTAGGCGAAGAACCGGCGCTTGTCCGGGTCGTGCTCCATGTACCCCAGCGAGTAGACGTGGATCAGCGAGCCGACGAACGTCACGAGAAGCACGAACACGACCGACAGCTGGTCGATGAGCATGCCCGCGTCGACCTTGAACGACCCGGCCGTCACCCAGCTGTACAGGTGCAGCGAGGCGGCGCGCGACTCGGGGGCGCGGCTGATCATCGCGATCCAGATGATCGCGCCGACGAGGAACGCGGCCCACGACATGGCGGTCGCGAACAGCGGCCCCCACTTGTCGGTGGCGCGTCCGCCGAGGAGGAGGACGGCGGCACCGAGCAGCGGGAGAGCCACCAGGAGCCACGCGTATGCCGTGATGCCGGTGGCCGCCGCGGGTGCGGAGGCCGTGGTGGCAGCGGCGAGAGTTGCGAGGGAAGTCACCTTCGAGGCCCCTTCTACAGCTTCAGGAGGTTGGCGTCGTCGACAGAAGCCGACCTGCGGGCACGGAAGATGGCCATGATGATCGCGAGGCCGACCACGACCTCGGCGGCGGCCACGACCATGACGAACAGGGCGATCACCTGGCCGTCGAGGGAGCCGTGCATGCGCGCGAACGTCACGAACATCAGGTTGGTCGCGTTGAGCATGAGCTCGACGCCCATGAACACGATGATGGCGTTGCGACGCATGAGGACGGTGGCGCCACCGATCGCGAACAGGATGGTCGAGAAGTAGATGTAGTTGACGAGGTTCATCGCTGCGAGCCCTCCTCGATCTCGTGCTCGATGTCCTGCTCGGACTCGATGTGGCGGACGGGGGTGACGATCTGCTCGCGGGCGGTCAGCACACGCGACACGGACAGCTGGCTGGGCGTGCCGTCGGGCAGCAGCGCCGGGGTGTCGACCGCGTTGCTGCGGGCGTAGACACCGGGCGCCGGCAGGCCGGCCACGTTGCGGTTGTCGCGGATGCGCCGCTCGGACCACAGCCGCTGGCTCGGCTTGGCACCGATCCGCTCGCGGTGGGCCAGCACCATCGCGCCGAGCGCAGCGGTGATGAGCAGGGCCGAGGTGACCTCGAAGGTCCAGACGTACTTGCCGAAGATCAGCTCGGCGACCCCGGTGATGTTGCCCGGGCTCTCGTTGACGCTCGTCAGCCCCTTCATCGGGCCGAACTGCACGCGACCGACGGCCGTGAAGACCAGCGTGCCGAGGCCGAGGGCCAGCACGAGCGAGGCCCACTTCTGGCCCTTGAGCGTCTCGACCAGGGAGTCGGAGGAGTCGACACCCACGAGCATGAGGACGAAGAGGAACAGCATCATCACCGCGCCGGTGTAGACGAAGATCTGGATGATGCCCAGGAAGTCCGCCTGCTCCGCGATGTAGAAGATGCCGAGGTTGATCATGACCAGGGCCATGGCGATGGCGGCGTGGACCGCCTTCTTCGCGAACAGCAGCCCGAGGGCGGCGATCACGGAGACGGGGGCCAGAACCCAGAAGAGCACTTGCTCACCGAGACCGGTCATCGGCGCACCGCCTCTCCGCTGCTGTCGCGCGTGGCCTGGCCGGTGCGCACCGTGTCGACGCCCTCGACCGGGTCACCGGTGGCGGCGACCCCGTCCTGCGACGCCGCGTCGTGCTCCTTCACCCATGCCTCCTGCTCGGGCGTCGCCCGAGCGACCTTGCCCTGGTAGTAGTCGCGCTCCTCGAGGCCCTCGACCATCGGGTGCGGCGCCGGCAGCATGCCCTCCGAAAGTGGGCCGAGCAGCTGCTCCTTGGTGAAGATGAGGTCGCCCCGGTTGTTGTCGGCGAGCTCGTAGAAGTTGGTCATCGTCAGGGCGCGCGTCGGGCAGGCCTCGATGCACAGGCCGCAGAAGATGCAGCGCAGGTAGTTGATCTGGTAGACGCGGCCGTAGCGCTCGCCGGGCGAGAACCGGCCCAGGCCACCCTCGGTGTCGTCGTTCTGCGCACCCTCGACGAGGATCGCGTCCGCCGGGCAGGCCCACGCGCACAGCTCGCAGCCGACGCACTTCTCCAGGCCGTCCGGGTGCCGGTTGAGCTGGTGGCGACCGTGGTACCGGGGCTGCGTCGGACGCTTCTCCTCGGGGTACTCCTCGGTCTCCAGCTTGCGGAACATGGTGGCGAACGTGACGCCGAACCCACCGACCGGTGCGAAGAGGTCGGCGAAGAACCCGCCCTTCGTGTCGTCCGCTGGGCGATCAGCTGCTCGGTCAGCCACGAGCGGCCTCCTTGTCGGTTGCGTCCGTGCGGCCGCTGATGGCCATGGTCGGCTCCTTCAGGCGCTGTCCGGGCAGGGGCGGCACCGGGTACCCACCCGCGAACGGGTCGATCTCCTCCGGCGCGGGGGCGGAACGGGCAGCCTCGCGCTCGATCTTCTTGTTGTCCCACAGCCACACCGCGAGCAGCGCCACGAGGGAGACGATGACGACGAAGACGATGCTGAACACCGGGAACTTCCGGTTGCCCAAGGTCAGGGCCGCATCCCCGAAGTAGCCGAGCTGGCTGCCGCGGATGAAGGCGACGACCACGACCCAGGCAAGGGTGACGGGGATGAGGAACTTCCAGCCGAAGCGCATGAACTGGTCGTAGCGGACGCGGGGCAGCGAGCCTCGCAGCCAGACGAAGAAGAACATGAACAGCCAGAGCTTGATGACGAACCACAGCAGGCCCCACCACCCGTGGTTGAACATGCCGTCGTTGATGGCGGCGATGCCGGGAGGTGCCTGCCAGCCACCGAGGAACATCGTCGTGGCCAGCGCCGCGACGGTGAACATGTTGACGTACTCGCCGAGGAAGAACATCGCGAACTTCAGCGAGGAGTACTCGGTGTGGAAGCCACCGGTGAGCTCGCCCTCGCCCTCGGCGAGGTCGAACGGCAGTCGGTTGGTCTCCCCCACCATGGTGATGACGTAGACGAAGAAGCTGAAGAACGCCGGGATGATGTACCAGAGGTCCTTCTGCGACGCGACGATCTGCGAGGTCGACATCGAGCCGGAGTAGAGGAACACGGCGACGAGCGACAGGCCCATGGCGATCTCGTAGGAGATGACCTGGGCGGTCGAGCGCAGCCCACCGAGCAGCGGGTAGGTCGAGCCCGAGGACCAGCCGGCCAGGACGATGCCGTAGACGCCGACACCGGCGACGGCCAGCACGAGCAGCACCGCGACGGGGATGTCGGTCAGCTGCAGCGGCGTGCGGTGGCCGAACATCGACACCGTCGGGCCGAGCGGGATGATCGCGAACGACACGAACGCCATGGCACCGGCGATGACCGGGGCCAGCGCGAAGACGACCTTGTCGGCGTTCTTGGGCGTCAGGTCCTCCTTGAGGGCCAGCTTGACGCCGTCGGCCAGGGTCTGGAGCAGACCGAAGGGGCCGGTGCGGTTGGGGCCCGGGCGCTGCTGCATCCGGCCGATCACGCGACGCTCGAACCAGATGACGATCAGGGTGTTGACCAGCAGGAAGACGAAGACCAGCAGGGCCTTGACCAGGTGCAGCCACCACGGGGTGTCACTGAAGTCGGCGCGGGGGTTGTCGGCGAACGGCACGTTCGCCAGCCCGGCCGGGAGGTGCGGCAGGGCGGTGACTGCCTGCGCGGCATACGTCACGGTGCTCACTGGGTGACCTTCCTGTCCACGGTGCTCGCGACCTTCGTCAGCGTGACGAGGGCTCCCGCGTCGGCGCCCAGCGTGGCACGGACGCGGCTGCCCTCGGAGTTGGTGGGCAGCCACACCACGTGGTCGACCATGCCCGGGACGACCTCGACGGGGGCGGTGACCTCACCCCGGCCGGCGGCCACGCGGACGCCGTCACCGTCGACGAGCCCGAAGGCCTCGGCGGTGGCGGCGGACACGCGGGCACGGGTCGCGTGCGCGGTGCCGGCCAGGAACGGCTCGCCGTCCTGCAGCGAGCCCTGGTCCAGCAGGTGGTGCCAGGTGGCCAGGACGACCTTCCCCTCGGGCAGGCTGGGCACGTCACCCACCGGGGCGGTCGGGGCGGCGGGACGCTCCCCCTGCCACGGGCCGAGGGCGGTCATGTCGGCCCGGATCTCGCTGAGCGTGCGGGCACCGAGGAAGGCGCCGAGCTCGCTGGCCAGCATGTCCAGGACGCGGTAGTCGGAGTTGAACGCCGTGTCGATCGCCGTGGCGAAGGGCCGCGGGCGACCCTCCCAGTCGACGAACGTGCCGCCCTTCTCCGCGTGGGCGGCTACGGGGAGCACGACGTCGGCGACCTCGGTCACCGACGAGGGGCGCACCTCCAGCGAGACGACGAACGTCTTGGCGAGGGCTTCCTCGGCGTGCGCGTCCGCCAGGTCGTGGGCGTCGACGCCACCGACGACGAGCGCGTTGACCTCGCCCGTGGTCGCCGCAGCCAGGATGCCGGCGGTGTCACGGCCGGGCGTGTCGGGCAGGCCGACCACGTCCCAGGCCTCGGCGACCTGCTGGCGGGCGGCGGGGTCGGACACCGGGCGACCGCCGGGCAGCAGGGTCGGCAGTGCGCCGGCCTCGAGCGCACCGCGCTCACCGGCACGACGGGGCACCCACGCGAGGCGGGCGTTGACCGAGGAGGTGAGGGCAGCGGCGGCGGACAGCGCACCGGGGACGGTCGCGAGGCGCTCGCCGACGAGCACGATCGTGCCGGGCTCCCCCAGGGCTTGGGCGGCCTTGGCGGCGGCGCCGTCACCGGTGACACCGTCGCCGAGCGCGCGGAGCACCTCGGCCTCGGTACCGGGCGCGGCGGGGATGAGCGTGCCGCCGAGCTTGGTGAGGCCGCGCGTCGCGAACGGCGCGACGGCATACACGGCCGTCTTGTGCTTGCGGTGCGCCTTGCGCAGCCGCAGGAAGACGATCGGGCTCTCCTCCTCCGGCTCGAAGCCGACGAGGACGACGGTCCTGGCCGTCTCGAGCTCGGCGTAGGTCACCGCCGCACCGTTCGGGCCGGTGGCCACGACGGTGGAGGCGAGGAACTCGGCCTCCTCCTGCGAGTGCGGACGAGCCCGGAAGTCGATGTCGTTGGTGTCGACCACGGTGCGGGCGAACTTGGAGTAGGCGTAGGCGTCCTCGGTGGACACGCGGCCACCGACGAGCACCCCGACACCCTTCGCTGCGCGCAGGCCCTTGGCGGCGACCTCGAGGGCCTCCGGCCAGGACGCGACCTGGAGCTCGCCGAACTCGTCACGGACCATGGGGAACTGGAAGCGGTCGCCGGTGGTGGCGTATTGGAAGGCCCAGCGACCCTTGTCGCAGTTCCACTCCTCGTTGACCGCCGGGTCGTTGATCGCCATGCGGCGCAGCACGACCCCGCGGCGGTGGTCGGTGCGGATCGAGCAGCCCGAGGCGCAGTGCTCGCAGACGCTGCTGGTCGACATGAGGTCGAACGGGCGGCTGCGGAAGCGGTAGGCCGCACCGGTCAGCGCGCCCACGGGGCAGATCTGCACGGTGTTGCCCGAGAAGTAGGACTCGAACGGCTGGTCCTCGTAGATGCCGACCTGCTGGAGGGCGCCGCGCTCGACCAGCGCGATGAACGGGTCACCGGCGATCTGGTCCGAGAAGCGGGTGCACCGGGCGCACAGGACGCAGCGCTCACGGTCGAGCAGCACCTGCGAGGAGATGTTGATGGGCTTGGGGTAGGTGCGCTTGACGTCCTCGAAGCGGGACACCGCGCGGCCGTTGCTCATGGCCTGGTTCTGCAGGGGGCACTCGCCGCCCTTGTCGCAGACCGGGCAGTCGAGCGGGTGGTTGATGAGCAGCAGCTCCATGACACCCTGCTGCGCCTTGTCGGCGACCGGGGAGGTCTGCTGCGTCTTGACCTGCATGCCCTCGGTCACGGTGATCGTGCAGGAGGCCTGCGGCTTGGGCATCGCCCGCATGCTGCCGTCGGGGCCCGGCGTCGCGATGTCCACGAGGCACTGGCGGCAGGCGCCCACGGGCTCGAGGAGCGGGTGGTCGCAGAAGCGCGGGATCTGGACGCCGACCTCTTCGGCGGCGCGGATCACCAGGGTGTTCTTGGGGACCGACACCTCCACGCCGTCAATGGTCAGCGAGACCTGGTCGACGGTGGCGGGCGGCGTGGCGTCGCCGTTGCTGACGGCGTTGCCGCCGGCGCTGGGACTGGTCTGGACCGTCATGCGGTGGCCTTCTCCTTCGCGAACAGCGACGACTCCCTCGGATCGAAGGGGCAGCCACCGTTGGTGAGGTGTGCGAGGTACTCCTCGCGGAAGTACTGGATGCTGCTGGTGATCGGCGACGTGGCACCGTCACCCAGCGCGCAGAAGCTGCGGCCGAGGATGTTGTCACAGATGTCGAGCAGCTTGTCGAGGTCCTCCTCGGACCCCTCGCCGTGCTCGAGCCGGCCGAGGATCTGCTTGAGCCACCAGGTGCCCTCGCGGCACGGGGTGCACTTGCCGCAGGACTCGTGCTTGTAGAAGTCGGTCCAGCGGTCGACGGCCCGCACGACGCAGGTGGTCTCGTCGAAGATCTGCAGCGCGCGGGTGCCGAGCATCGACCCCGCAGCAGCCACCGACTCGAAGTCGAGCGGGGTGTCGAGGTGCTCGTCGGTGAACAGCGGGGTGGACGAGCCGCCTGGAGTCCAGAACTTGAGCTTCTTGTTGGGGTCGCGCATGCCACCGGCCATGTCGAGCAGCTCGCGCAGCGTGATGCCGAGCGGTGCCTCGTACTGGCCGGGACGCTTCACGTGGCCCGAGAGGCTGAAGATGCCGAAGCCCTGGGACTTCGCGGTGCCCATGTCGGAGAACCAGTCCGCGCCGTGCAGCAGGATCGGCGGGACCGACGCGATCGACTCGACGTTGTTGACCACGGTCGGGCGCGCGTAGAGGCCCGCGACCGCCGGGAACGGCGGCTTGAGGCGCGGCTGTCCGCGACGGCCCTCGAGGCTGTCGAGCAGCGCGGTCTCCTCACCACAGATGTAGGCGCCGGCGCCCGCGTGCACGGTGATGTCGAGGTCGAACCCGGAGCCGTGGATGTTCTTGCCCAGGTGGCCCGCGGCATACGCCTCCTCCACCGCGCGCAGCAGGCGGCGGTAGACGTGCACGACCTCGCCGCGCAGGTAGATGAAGGCGTGGTTGCAGCCGATGGCGTAGGAGGTGATGACGCAGCCCTCGATGAGGAACTGCGGCGCCGCCATCATCAGCGGGATGTCCTTGCAGGTGCCGGGCTCGGACTCGTCGGCGTTGACGACGAGGTAGCGGGGGCCGCCGTCCGGCGGGGGCAGGAAGCCCCACTTCATGCCGGTCGGGAAGCCGGCGCCGCCACGGCCGCGCAGACCCGAGTCCTTGGTCATCTGCACGAGGTCGGCGGGGGCCATCGACAGCGCCTTCTTCAGCGCCTGGTAGCCCTCGTTCTTCTCGTACGTCTCCAGGGTCCAGGACTGCGGGTCGTCCCAGAACTTGGTGAGGATCGGGGTGAGCGTGGTGGCCACGGCTGTCACTTCCCCTCGGCGGGCTTGTCGCCCGCCTGCTCGTCGGCGGCGTTGGAGGGCGTGTCGGTGGACGAGTGCCGTCCCGGCGCGAGGTCGGCAGGGTGGCCGGCGCCGTCCGCGGTGTCCGCGGTGCGGCTGGCGTGCTTGCCGTTCGGTGCCGTCCAGTTGTGGTCCTTGGCGACCTTGAGGCCCTCGAGCGAGGACGGGCCTGCGCCCACACCCTCGTCGGCGAGGCCGTCGTGGAACCCCGCGAGCACGCGCGAGACCTGCTTGAAGCTGCAGACCCTGGCCGGACCGCGGGTGGGAGCGACGTCCTTGCCGGAGCGCAGGTCGTCGACGAGCTGCTTGGTCGACTCGGGCGTCTGGTTGTCGAAGAACTCCCAGTTGGCCATGACCACGGGCGCGTAGTCGCACGCCGCGTTGCACTCGACGCGCTCGAGGGTGATCTTGCCGTCGGCCGTCGTCTCGTCGTGGCCCATGCCGAGGTGCTCGGAGACCTCGTCCCAGATCTGGTCGCCGCCCATGATCGCGCAGAGCGTGTTGGTGCAGACGCCGACGGTGAACTCACCGTTGGGGTGGCGCTTGTACTGCGTGTAGAAGGTCGCGACGCCCGACACCTCGGCGGTGGTCAGGTCCAGGACCTCGGCGCAGAAGTCGATCCCGCGACCGGTGACGTAGCCGTCGACGCTCTGCACGAGGTGCAGCAGCGGCAGCAGCGCCGAACGCGCCTGCGGGTAGCGGGCCACGACCTGCGCCGCGTCGACGTGCAGCTGGGCGAGCACGTCGTCGGCGTAGGGCTCCTTGGACTCGGCCGCCACCGTCAGGTGTCCGGCCGCCGTCTGCAGTCCGTAGTGCTCCATCAGCGGTCCACGCCTCCCATGACGGGGTCGATCGAGGCAACGGCGACGATGACGTCGGCGATCTGGCTGCCCTCGCACATCGCAGCCGTGGCCTGCAGGTTGTTGAAGGACGGGTCGCGGAAGTGCGCGCGGTAGGGGCGCGTCCCGCCGTCGGACACCACGTGGCAGCCGAGCTCGCCCTTGGGGCTCTCCACGGCGGCATACGCCTGGCCGGGCGGGACCCGGAAGCCCTCAGTGACCAGCTTGAAGTGGTGGATGAGCGACTCCATGGAGGTGCCCATGATCTCGCGGATGTGGTCGAGGCTGTTGCCCATGCCGTCGCCGCCGATGGCCAGCTGCGCCGGCCAGGCGATCTTCTTGTCGGCGACCATGACCGGGCCGGGGTTCGACTGCAGGCGGTCGATGGCCTGCTCGGCGATCTTGAGCGACTCGTACATCTCGTCGATGCGGATCCGCAGGCGGGAGTAGGCGTCGGCCTCGGTGCGCGTGATGACCTCGAAGTCGTAGGTCTCGTAGCCGCAGTAGGGGTCGAGCTTGCGCAGGTCGTGCGGCAGCCCGGTCGAGCGCAGCACCGGGCCGGTGATGCCCAGGGCCATGCAGCCCGACAGGTCGAGGTAGCCGACGTCGACCGTGCGGCCCTTGAGGATGGGGTTCTCGTTGAGGAGGAGCTCGAGCTCGCCGAGTCCCTTGCGCACCAACGGGATGGTGTCGCGCACCTTGTCGATGGCGCCCGGGGGCAGGTCCTGGGCGACACCCCCGGGGCGGATGAACGCGTTGTTCATCCGCAGGCCCGTGACCATCTCGAAGATGGCCAGGATGCGCTCGCGCTCACGGAAGCCGACCGTCATGACGGTGGTCGCGCCCATCTCCATGCCACCGGTCGCGAGGGCGACGAGGTGGGAGGTGATGCGGTTGAGCTCCATCAGGAGGACACGGATCGTGTTGGCGCGCTCCGGGATCTGGTCGGTGATGCCGAGCAGCTTCTCGACGGACAGGCAGTACACGGCCTCGTTGAAGAACGGGGTGAGGTAGTCCATGCGGGTGCAGAACGTCACGCCCTGGGTCCAGGTGCGGAACTCCATGTTCTTCTCGATGCCGGTGTGCAGGTAGCCGATTCCCGCGCGGGTCTCGGTCACCGTCTCGCCGTCGAGCTCGAGGATGAGGCGGAGCACGCCGTGCGTCGACGGGTGCTGCGGACCCATGTTGACGACGATCCGCTCCTCGTGGAGGGCAGCGGCCTCGTCGACGAGCTGGTCCCAGTCGCCGCCGGTGGCGTTGAAGATGTGCGCGCCCTCGGCGGCGGCCGTGTCGGCGCCGGAGGTTGCGTAGATGTCGGTGGTGTCGGTGCTCATCAGTTGTAAGACCTCCGCTGGTCCGGCGGCGGGACCGTGGCCCCCTTGTACTCGACGGGGATGCCGCCGAGGGGGTAGTCCTTGCGCTGGGGGTGGCCCGGCCAGTCGTCGGGCATGAGGATCCGGGTCAGCGCGGGGTGCCCGTCGAACTGGATCCCGAACATGTCCCACGTCTCGCGCTCGTGCCAGTCGTTCGCCGGGTAGATCTCGACGATCGACGGGATGTGCGGGTCTGCGTCGGGTGCGGTGACCTCGACGCGGACGCGGCGTCCGCCGTGGGTGATCGACAGGAAGTGGTAGACCGCGTGGAGCTCGCGGCCCTCCTCCTGCGGGTAGTGGACACCGGAGACACCGGTGCACATCTCGAAGCGCAGCGCCGCGTCGTCGCGCAGCGCGCGGGCCACGGCACGCAGGTGCTCGCGGCGCACGAAGAAGGTCATCTCGCCGCGGTCGACGACCACGCGCTCGATCGCCTCGGAGTAGGAGGCGGAGCCGCCCACGAGGGTCTTCTCGAGGCGGTCGGCGATCTCGTCGTAGTAGCTGCCGTAGGGGCGGACCGCGGCGGCGGGGAACAGGATCGGGCTGACCATGCCGCCGTACCCGGTGGTGTCACCGGTGTCCCGGGCGCCGAACATGCCGTGGCGCTCGCCCACCTGCACGGGCTCGGGCGTGGTGCCCGGAGCTGCGGGGAGCCGGTCGCCGCTCTCGCGGTCGACGACGGCGCCGGCCTCGGCGCCGACGGTGGCACCGGCGACGACGGGGGCGGGCTGGTCGGGCCCGGCGCCCTTGTCGGCTGCGGCGTCAGCGGCCTTGTTGCCGAGGACGTCGCTGTTGGCGGTCGCCTTGGCGGGGTCCTTGGCGGGGTCCTTGGCGCCGTCCTTCTTCGTGGCCTTCTTGTCGCTCACGCGACACCTCCGTGCGCGCTGCGCTCCTGACCGTGCTGCTGGTCGATGCCGTGGCTGTGCGAGTGGCTGTGCGAGTGACCGGCAGCGGCGAGCGGCAGTGCCGTGCCCGCGCCCTGGGCCAGCAGGCCGGTCATCTGGTGCGTCGGCGTCGCGGACAGCGCAGCTGCCTCGGCGGCACGCGCCGCGGCGACGCGGTTGACGCCGAGCTTGCTGTTCTGGATCTGCTCGTGGAGCGTGAGGATCGCGTTGAGCAGCATCTCGGGACGGGGCGGGCAGCCCGGCAGGTAGACGTCGACCGGGATGATGTGGTCGACCCCCTGCACGATGGCGTAGTTGTTGAACATGCCGCCGGAGCTGGCGCAGACACCCATCGAGATGACCCACTTGGGCTCGGGCATCTGGTCGTAGACCTGGCGCACGACGGGGGCCATCTTCTGGCTCACGCGGCCGGCGACGATCATCAGGTCGGCCTGGCGCGGCGTGGCGGAGAACCGCTCCATGCCGAAGCGCGCGATGTCGTAGTCAGGCGTGCCGACGGCCATCATCTCGATGGCGCAGCAGGCCAGGCCGAACGTCGCGGGCCAGACCGAGCTCTTGCGCATGTAGCCCGCGACCTGCTCGACCGTGCTGAGCAGGAAGCCTGCGGGCAGCTTCTCTTCGATTCCCATTGCTTGTCCTAGTCCTCGTCAGTCCCACTCGAGGCCGCCGCGGCGCCACACGTATGCGTAGGCCACGAAGACGGTCAGGATGAACAGCACCATCTCGACGAGTGCGAAGAGACCGAGCTGGTTGAACGCGACGGCGAACGGGTAGAGGAACACCGATTCGATGTCGAAGATGATGAAGAGCATCGCGGTCAGGTAGTACTTGATCGGCACCCGCCCACCGCCAGCGGCCTGGGGCGTCGGCTCGATCCCGCACTCGTAGGCGTCGAGCTTGGCCCGGTTGTAGCGCTTGGGCCCCGAGATCGCCGCGGCGAAGACCGAGAAGACGGCGAAGCCGCCACCGATCGCCAGCAGGAAAAGCAGGGGGACGTAGGGGTTGCTCATCGCCGTGCCACTCCCCTTCCGAAGTCATCATTGAAGTCTGGTGTGAAGCCTGCTGCGAGGTCACGGCCTGCGCCGGGGGCGGCGGCCGTGCGGGACGTGCAGGCGGGCCGCGACGTCCGCCGCCCAATCCTAGGGGTGCCCTCGGAGATCGCACGACGGGTCATGCGTCGGGCGCCATCTTCGACAATGCGGTGATGAGGCGGTCGCTGGCGTCGCCCCCACGCGGCTCGGCCAGGTTGGCCATCACCTTGAGCAGGAACTTCATCAGCGTGGTGCGCGGGAGCCCGTACTTCGTGGCCAGGCGCATGATCTCGGGGTTGCCGATCATCTTGGCGAAGTAGCGACCGAGCGTGTAGTAGCCGCCGAGGGAGTCGGCCATGACTCCGGGGTAGGACTGCAGGACCCGCTCGCGCTGCGCGTCGTCGCTGCGGGCGAACGCCTGCGCGATGACCTCGGCGGCGAGGCGCCCGGACTCCATGGCGTAGGCAATGCCCTCGCCGTTGAACGGGTTGACCATGCCACCGGCGTCCCCGACGAGGAGCAGGCCCTTGTCGTAGTGCGGCTGGCGGTTGAAGCCCATGGGGAGCGCAGCGCCGCGGATCGGGCCGACCATGGTTTCGTCGGAGTACGTCCACTCCTGCGGCATGGTGGCGACCCAGCGGCGCATGACGTCCTTGTAGTCCGTCTTGCCGAAGGCGCTGGAGGTGTTGAGGATGCCGAGGCCGACGTTGGAGGTGCCGTCGCCGACCCCGAAGATCCAGCCGTAGCCGGGCAGGAGCACCTTCTTGCCGTTGGCGTCGGTCGACCACAGCTCGAGCCAGGACTCGAGGTAGTCGTCGTCGTGGCGGGGGCTCGTGTAGTAGGTGCGCACGGCGACGCCCATCGGGCGGTCCTCGCGCTTCTCCCGGCCCATGGCCAGGGACAGGCGCGAGGAGTTGCCGTCGGCGGCGACCACGAGGGGCGCCGTGTAACGCAGCTCGGGACCGGTTGCGCGCCCCTTCTCGTCGGTGGCCTTGGCCGTGACGCCGACGATCGAACCCTTGGAGTCCACGATCGGGCCGGTGACGTTGGTGCCCTCACGCAGCCGCGCACCGTGCTTGACGGCGTGCTTGGCGAGGATGTCGTCGAAGTCCTGTCGGGTGCGGACCAGCCCGTAGGGCGGGAAGCTCGCAAGGTCGGGCCACGGCAGGGACAGGCGCATGCCGCCGCCGATGATCCGCAGGCCGTGGTTCTTGATCCAGCCGTCCTCCTCGGGCGTGGGGATGCCGAGGGTGATGAGCTCCTTGACCGCGCGCGGGGTCAGGCCGTCGCCACAGACCTTCTCGCGGGGGAAGGTCGTCTTCTCCAGCAGGAGGACGTCCAGGCCGGCCATGGCCAGGTAGGCCGCCGTGGCGGAACCGGCCGGACCCGCTCCGACCACGATGACGTCGGCGGTCTCGGTGGGTGCGCCGGCGCTCGAACTGCCTCCGGCGACCTCGCTGATGGTGTGTGTCACGCCTGCCTCACCCGCTTGTGAACGACTTCACGAACTTCAAATGCGGAGTCTATTCCCGCTCTCCGCAGCACTCCCAGTAAGGCACCCCTAACCCGCAAAGGCACCTTGAACCATCGCGCCCAGGTGCACCCTCAGGCCGGCTTCACCGCTCGGTGCAGCGCGACGATGCCGCCGGTCAGGTTGCGCCAGCCGACCCGCGACCAGCCGGCCGCCGCGATCGTCGTCGCCAGCTCGCGCTGCGCCGGCCACGCCTGGATCGACTCGGCCAGGTAGACGTAGGACTCGGGGTTGCTGCTGACCTTGCGCGCCACCGGCGGCAGCGAGCGCATGAGGTACTCCGTGTAGACCTTGCGGAACGCCTTGTTGACCGGCTGGCTGAACTCGCAGACCACGAGCCGACCGCCCGGTCGGACCACCCGCAGGAACTCCCCGAGGGCGGCGTCGACGGAGGCGACGTTGCGCAGCCCGAACGACATCGTCACGGCGTCGAAGCTGTCGTCGGCGAACGGGAGCCTCATCGCGTCGGCGGCCGTGAACCCGAGATCGGGTCGACGGTGGTTGCCCACGCGCAGCATCCCGAGCGAGAAG